>JBBRSE010000035.1:0-41475 GCA_038245655.1 Mycobacteriales bacterium
AAATGGCCATTCCGGAAAGGAAGCTCGCGGTATAGCGACGAGGCCAGGGCGAGAGCGGACTGCGACGGTTCACCACCCGGACCGCCCACACGTAAGCGCCAGCGAGCAACAGCAGGCCCGTTCCCACCACCGGGTCAAAGGTCCACGCGCCCAGCACGGTCACGAAGTCCCGCATGGGCGCGGACGCTATACCCGCCGGTTCGATCAGGGAACGTTTGTGTCCATGTGTGGGCCTCGATCCCACCGATTCCTCGGTCGGTGGTGGGGTGCCCCCGGTGGGATTCGAACCCACACTGTGCGGTGTTTGAGACCGCCCTCTCTACCGGTTGGAGTACAGGGGCCCGGCTGTCGCCGGAACTGCGCCGTGCCAGCTTAATCAGACGCTGCAGGCAATCGGTGCCGATCATCAGCCCGGTACCCTGAGCTCGATCCAAGACCCTGTTTCGCCCCGTTCTGGCTGCCCTAGGAGCCTTCCGTGCCGAGCCCTACGACACCTCCCGCCCCCCGGCGAGTCCTCATCGCCGAGGACGAGGCGCTCATCCGTCTCGACCTGAAGGAGATGCTCCAGGAAGAGGGCTACGAGGTCGTCGGCGAGGTCGGTGACGGCGAGAGCGCGGTCAAGTCGGCGCAGCAGCTGCGCCCTGACCTGATCATCCTCGACGTCAAGATGCCGGGTATGGACGGGATCACAGCCGCTGAGCTGATCGCGGAGACCCGGATCGCCCCCGTCGTGATGCTGACCGCCTTCAGTCAGCGCGATCTCGTGGAGCGGGCCCGCGACGCCGGGGCGATGGCGTATCTGGTCAAGCCCTTTCAGAAGCGTGACCTGCTGCCCGCCATCGAGATGGCGGTGAGCCGCCACGCCGAGCTCGTGAGCCTGGAGTCGGAGGTCTCGACCCTCGGCGAGCGGCTCGAGGCGCGCAAGATCGTGGAACGCGCGAAGGGCGTCCTGCAGACGGAGCATGGCCTGACCGAGCCTGACGCGTTTCGCTGGATCCAGCGCACGTCCATGAACCGCCGAAGCTCAATGCGGTCCGTCGCAGAGGCCGTCATCGCGGGCGAGTTGCACCCCTCCTCGTAGCATCCCAAAGCGGGCCAAGGCGATGTTTTCTTGGTGACGCGCCTAGCATTCCGCCGTTTACCGTTGTGGGCCCGAGCTTTCCGTGGTCACATCACCGACATCTTCCGTTGGCAGTATCAACGAAAGTCTGTACGCGTTCCCACTTCATCGAAGGGCCTTCACGTGGCATCACGCACCATTCGCGGCGCATCAGCCGCCGCCGCCGCAACGCTCGCGCTAGCCGTCGCCGGATGCGGCAGCAGCAGCAAGGGCACGTCGCCCGCAGCCAGCACCGGGCCGAGCGCTTCGGCCGACTCCTCGATCTCGGTGCCGGCGACCATCAAGAGCAAGGGCACGCTCACCGTCGCCACCGACCCGTCGTACGCGCCGAACGAGTTCTTCGACACCGACAACAAGACGATCATCGGCATGGACATCGATCTCGCGAAGGCGATCGGCCAGACCCTGGGCCTGAAGGTCAACGTCGTGAAGGCCGACTTCGCTGGGATCATCCCGGGCCTGGCGTCTGGCAAGTTCGACCTCAGCTTCTCCTCCTTCACCGACAGCAAGGCCCGCGAGAAGTCGGTCGACATGGTCACGTACTTCACGGCCGGGACCACCCTGCTGGTCAAGAAGGGCAATCCGGACAAGCTCACGCCCGACACCCTGTGCGGCAAGAAGATCGCGGTCGAAAAGGGCACCGTTCAGGAGGATCCGGACCTGCCCACGAAGTCCAAGGCCTGCACGACAGCCGGTAAGTCGGCCATCACGATCTTGAGTTACCCCGCTGAGAGCGGCGCCAACCTCGCGTTGTCCAGCGGGCGGGCTGATGGCATTCTCGCTGACACGCCCGTCGCGGAATACGCGGCCAAGCAGTCGAACGGCCAGTTCGAGGTCACCGGCGCCAGCTACGCCAACGCGCCGTACGGCATCGCCGTTCCGAAGACGACGGGGATGGCGCAGCCCGTGCTGGCGGCCGTCAAGAAGCTCATGGCCGATGGCACGTACACGACGATCCTGAAGAAGTGGGGCATTGAGGCCGGGGCCATCACGGACCCGAAGATCAACGGGGCGATCAGCTGACGATGACTTCCCCGGTCGTCGCGGCGCCGGCGTCACTGCCCCTAGCGGCGTGGGGTCGGCGGGCGTACGCCCAACTGATCGATCTTGGGATCCTCGCGGTCGGCGAGGGGGTCGTCATCGGCCTCCTCGCCGTCGCGGGGCTGCACGGCTTCGGCGGTCTGGTGCTGGCGATCGCCCTGCTGGCGGTGCCGCCGCTGTTCTACGGCTGGCAGGCGGTGGTCCGCCAAGCCGCTGTCGGTCAGACGTTCGGAAAGTCGATCGCCAAGATCTCGCTCGTCGACGACGCCGACGGCTTGTCGCCGACCGAAGCCACCTGCTTCCAGCGTTTGGTGGCTCATCTACTCGACCTGCTGAGCCTGGTCGGCTTCTTCCTGCCGCTCTGGCAGGCCGACCGCAAGACCTTCGCTGACCGGCTGGTGAAGACCCGCGTCATCGAGGGGCCGCCGCTGCTGCCTCCCGCGGATGAGATGAAGACGGTGCCGCTTCGACACCCTGGACGTTGGGTGGCGGCGGCCGGCGTTTTCATCGTGATCGGGCTGATCGCTCACAGCGTCTTCACCAATCCCCGCTTCCAGTGGCATGTCGTTTGGCACAACCTGTGGGAATCGGTCATCCTCGATGGCCTGCTGCTGACGCTCTGGCTGACGCTCATCTCGATGGCCGTGGGCATCGGTCTCGGCATCGTCCTCGCCGTTATGCGGCTGTCGACGAACCCGATCGTGTCGAGCGCGTCCTGGCTCTACATCTGGGTGTTTCGCGGTACGCCCGTGCTCGTCCAACTGATCCTTTGGTACAACCTGGCGGCGCTCTTTCCGCGACTGTCCTTCGGGGTGCCGTTCGGCCATGAGTTCTTCGGCAGCAATTCGAACTCGGTCATCACGACCTTCACCGCTGCCCTGCTCGGCCTCGGTCTGAATGAGGCGGCGTACATGTCCGAGATCGTGCGCGCGGGAGTGCTGTCGGTCGATCAGGGACAGACCGAGGCGGCCCAGGCGCTGGGCATGGATCGGTTACGCATCATGCGGCGGATCGTCCTGCCGCAAGCCATGCGGGTGATCATTCCGCCGACCGGCAACGAGACCATCTCGATGCTGAAGACGACCTCGCTGGTCAGCGTGATCTCTCTGCGTGAGCTGCTCGGATCGGCGCAGACGATCTACGACCGGACCTATCAGACGATCCAGCTATTGATCGTGGTCAGCATCTGGTACCTCGTCGTGACGTCTGTGCTGAGCGTGTTCCAGTACTACATCGAGCGCCGTTACGCGCGCGGCTCGTCGCGGGAGCTTCCGCCGACCCCGATCGAGCGCCTGGCGCGCCTGGCCAACCGCCTGGCCGCAGCAGCGAATCGCGACGGGAGCCGGTCATGACCACCACCGAAGCGACCTCCAAGGCGACACCCGTCGTACGCGCTGAGGGCGTTTCAAAGCGGTTTGGTCGCCTCGAAGTACTCAAAGGCATCGACCTCGAGGTTTCGCCCGGCGAGGTCATGTGCATCATCGGGCCGTCCGGTTCGGGTAAGTCGACGTTCCTGCGCTGCATCAATCACCTCGAGAAGATCGACGGCGGCAAGCTCTACGTCGACGGCGAACTGGTGGGCTACCGGCAGAACACCGGCAAGCTCTACGAGCTCCGCGAGCGCGAAGTCTCCCGTAAGCGCGCTGAAATCGGCATGGTCTTCCAGCGCTTCAACCTCTTCCCGCACATGACTGTGCTCGGAAACGTGTGCGAGGCGCCGGTCGGGGTGAAGCGGGAGAGCAAGGACGTCGTTCGCCAACGGGCCCGGCGCCTGCTGGAGCGGGTCGGTCTCGCCGACAAGATCAACGCCTACCCGGCGCAGCTGTCCGGCGGCCAGCAGCAGAGGGTCGCCATCGCTCGAGCGCTGGCCATGGAGCCCAAGCTGATGCTCTTCGACGAGCCCACCTCCGCGCTGGACCCGGAGCTGGTCGGCGAGGTGCTCGATGTGATGCGCGGGCTGGCCCAGGACGGCCTGACGATGATCGTCGTCACGCATGAGATGGGCTTTGCGCGGGAGGTCGGCGATGAGCTGGTCTTCATGGACGACGGGATCGTGGTCGAGCGCGGCACCCCGCGCCAGGTGCTCTCCGACCCGCAGACCGAGCGTTGTAGCGACTTCCTCTCGAAGGTCCTGTAGGTGGTTTTCTTAGAGCGCCGGCTACTCGCAGGTAACGGTTCGGATAACGACACGTCGTGAACGACACTCAGGCGTCACTCCCACGGGCTACTCTGACGCCCGACACAGGGGGCACCCGGCTCCTGTCAGCACAAACACGAATGGAGTCCACCTTGCGACAGCGGACAACGAAAACGGCGGCCGGTGTTGTCGGCGTAATGCTCCTGCCGCTCGCGCTCGCCGCCTGCGGTAGCAGCAGCAAGACCACCAGCCCGCCGGCTTCCGGCGGGAGCAGCAGCGCGGCTGCCAGTGGCGGAACGGTCACCATCGGCTTCCAGGGTCCGCTCTCCGGCCCCAACTCCCCGCAGCTCGGCATCAACGGTGTCGACGGCGTCAAGCTCGCCATCCAGCAGGCGAATGACGCCAAGAAGCTGCCCTACACGCTGAAGCTCGACCAGAGCGACGACCAGGGCAGTGCCGACCAGGGCCCCACGGCCGCCCGCAAGCTTGTGGATGACAAGGTCATCGCGGTCGTCGGCCCGATGTTCTCCGGCGCCACGAAGGCCTCCGAGCCGGTCTTCTCCCAGGCGGGGATCCTGTCGGTCAGCCCTTCAGCGACCAATGTGGCGCTGACGACGCTCGGCTTCAAGACCTTCGTGCGCGTCATTGCTCCTGACAACGTGCAGGGCAAGTTCGCCGCCGACTACATCGCCCAGAAGCTGAAGGCGAAGAAGGTCTTCTCGCTCGACGACAACACCGACTACGGCACGGGCTTGTCCAAGTACCTGGAGGCTGAGCTCAAGGCCAAGGGCGTCTCGGTCACCCATGACGGGATCGACCCGACCAAGGACTACACGTCGGAAACCACCAAGATCATTGGGACCAACCCTGACGCGGTGTACTACTCGGGGTACTACGCCCAGTTCGGACCATTGGCGAAGGCGCTGAAGGGTGCCGGCTACAAGGGCGCCCTGCTCAGCGGAGACGGCTCGAACGATGACCAGTTCATCAAGGACGCCGGCGGTCCCGCCAATGCCAATGGTGCCTACCTCACCTGCGCCTGCGGCGACGCCAACATCGACCCGAAGGCCGTAGCGTTCGTCTCGGCCTACAAAGCGCTCAACGGGGCCAACCCGGGCACCTACTCCGGTGAGGCGTACGACGCCACCAACGCGCTCATCGAGGTGCTGAAGGGTCTGGGCGACAAGCCGACCGCTTCGGCCGTCGTCGACGCGTACAAGAAGGTGGACTACACCGGTCTGACCAAGCAGATCAAGTTCACGTCTGCCGGTGAGGTCGCGGGCAGCGCCGTGTACCTCTACCAGGTTAAGGACGGCAAGCGCGTCGTTCTCGGCCTGATCTCGGACCTCCTCAAGTAGAACGCGCATTCCGTGGGGCCCCGCAGCCGGTATCCGGTCGCGGGGCCCCACGGCTTGGGCGACAGCCTCCGATGAGCTTCTTTCACAACTTCTGGCAACTGACCGTTGACGGTCTGTCGACGGGAAGCCTCTACGCCGTCATCGCGCTGGGCTACACCCTCGTCTATGGCGTCTTGCAGCTCATCAACTTCGCCCACAGCGAGGTCTTCATGTTCGGCGGCTTCGCCGGGCTCTTCGCCGTCCGGGGCGTGGCGCCCGGGGGCGGCACCGGGTGGACTTCGGTGGGGCTCATCGCGTTCGGCCTGATCATCGGGGCCCTCGCGGGAGGCCTGTCTGCGTTCGTTCTCGAGCGGACGGCTTACGCCCCGCTGCGCCGTCGCGGGGCACCCAAGCTGGCCTATCTGATCAGCGCGATCGGGGCGTCCTACTTCGCGTTCAACCTGGCCGGCAAGGAATTCGGCCGACAGAACGTCAACGCGCCGGGGCTCTACGACAACAACAAGGTTCTGTTTCACATCTTCAGCGCCAAGATCCAGATCCGCACCGTGCTCATCTTCGGTGTAGCCATCGCGATGCTGGTGCTGCTCGACCGCCTGGTCAACGCCACCAGGCTCGGTAAAGCGATCCGGGCCGTCGCCCAGGATTCGGACACCGCGTCGTTGATGGGCATCAACGTCAACCGCGTCATCGTGTTCACTTTCATCGTGGGAGGCCTGCTCGCCGGCGCGGGCGGCTTCCTTTATGCACAGGTCTTCAGCGCGAGCTACACGATGGGCTTCCTGCCAGGTATCAAGGCATTTACCGCGGCAGTGCTGGGAGGCATCGGCAACGTCCGCGGTGCCATGCTCGGCGGAATCGTGCTTGGCGTGGTCGAGGCTTACGGAGGCGACCTGTTGGGCGGTAACTACGTCGACGTCGTCGCCTTCCTCGTGCTCGTGCTCGTCTTGCTGTTCCGGCCGTCCGGATTGCTGGGAGAGCGGCTCGGGAGGGCGGCATGAGCACGACCAGCGTGTCCCCGCCGCAGGCCGGCCAACGGCTGCGCGAGGTTTGGCGCCCCACCAAGGCTGATCGCGGACGTTTCATCGCGTGCGTGTTGCTTGCCCTGGTCATCGCGATCGTCACCGGCAAGGACGGCAGCGGCGACCAGCCGCTGCAGGGCATCAAGGAGTCGCTGCACCTGGAGCGGGCGCTGTTCTTCGTCCTGGGCGGGATAGCCCTGTGGGTCCTGCTGGTCCTGGGGCGCGTCGTCGGCCCGCTGATGCGCGCACCCCGGATGCAGCTGAGCGCCGCGACCAACCGAGCACTCGAACCGCGCTGGGCCCGTCCGCTGCTCTACCTGGTGCTGCTGGGCGTCGCGATCTGGTATCCGCGCACCATCTCCACGGCCGGACAGCAATCGCTCGTCAACGATGTGGCGATCTATGCGTTGCTGGGCCTCGGGCTCAACGTCGTGGTGGGCTTTGCCGGCCTGCTCGACCTCGGATACATAGCGTTCTATGCCATCGGGGCCTACACGACCTCCTATTTCACGAGCAAGACGGCTATCCCGTGGCATGCGCCGTTCATCTGGAATCCGTTCTTCATCTTTCCGATCGCGCTGATCGCCGCCGCGCTCGCGGGCGTGATCCTCGGCGGTCCGACCCTTCGCCTGCGCGGCGACTACTTGGCGATCGTCACCCTCGGTTTCGGGGAAATCGTCCAGCTACTCGCCAAGAACGCCCAGGGCATCACCAACGGCGCCCGCGGCTCCTTCGGTACGCCGCCGCTCTCGATCCACCTGGGCCCGATCAAGTACAAGTGGGGCCTTTCGTCGCTGCCGTACTACTACCTGTTGCTCGGGATCATCATCCTGGTGATGATCGCGTTCAGCGCGCTCAACCGCAGCCGCACCGGCCGCGCACTGGCAGCCATACGAGAGGACGAGGTCGCCGCCGAAGCGATGGGTGTCCCGACCCTGCGCTACAAGCTGATGGCGTTCGCCATCGGCGCCTCGGTCTCCGGCTTCGCGGGCGTGATCTTTGCGACCGAGCAGTTCTTTGACCCCTCGTCCTTCAGCTTCCAGGCGTCAATCCTGGTGCTGACGGTCGTCATCTTCGGAGGCATGGGCTCGATCTTTGGGGTCGTGCTCGGTGCGGTGGTCCTGCAGGGCCTGCTCTACAACCTCAAGGACACCGTGCCTGCCAACGACCGCTACATCTACTTCGGGGCCGTGATCATGCTGATGATGGTGTTCCGGCCGCAAGGGCTGCTGCCGTCGCGAAGGCGAAGTCGCGAGTTGGCCCTGTCCGAAGTCGGTATTGGCCATGCCGATGGCATGGGCTCGCCGACGGACGCGCCGTGACCAGCCTCACCAAACCGGAAGCGGATCCGGCGCCGGCTGCCCCGAAAGGCCCCGTTCTCGAGGTGTCCGGCGTCACCCTGCGCTTCGGCGGCCTCACCAGCCTGGACAACGTCTCCATGACGATGGAGCGCGGCACCGTGCTTGCGGTCATCGGGCCAAACGGCGCCGGCAAGACTTCGCTTTTTAACTGCCTGACCGGCACGTATCGGCCGCAGGAGGGTTCCGTCACCTTTCACGGCGAGAAAGGCGCGGCGTCGATCCTTGGAATGAAGCCGCACCGCATCGCGCGGCTCGGGATCTCCCGTACGTTCCAAAACATCCGGCTCTTCCCGGCGCTGACGGCCTTGGAAAACGTGCAGGTGGCGGTCGAGACCTTGCAGCATTCCGGTCCGATCAGCGCCATGCTGGGGCTGCCGCGTAGCCGCCGGGATGACAAGGCCAGCGTTGCGGCCGCCGTCGATCTGTTGGAGCGGGTGGGCCTCGCGCATCGGGCGAATGTCGTCGCCGCGGGGCTGCCGTACGGCGAGCAGCGCCGGCTGGAGATCGCCCGCGCGATGGGCACCCGCCCGCAATTGCTGCTACTGGACGAACCGGCTGCCGGCACCAACCCGACAGAGAAGCGGGAACTGTCCGCGTTGATCCGGCGGATCGGCGTGTTCGGCGTCAGCGTGCTGCTGATCGAACACGACATGCCGCTGGTGATGGGGCTGGCCGAGCACGTCGTCGTGCTGAATTTCGGCAAGGTCATCGCCCGCGGGACCCCTGAGCAGGTGCAGCAGGATCCGGCGGTCATCGAGGCCTACCTGGGCAGTGACGACGAGGCCGACACCCCTCTCCCAGCACCGAGCGGGGAGGCCGGCGAATGAGCCTGCTCGAGGTCGACGACATCAGCGTGAGCTACGGCGCGGTCAACGCCTTAAGGGGAATCTCCCTCACTGTGAGTGACGGCGAGATTGTCACCCTGCTCGGGGCCAACGGCGCCGGTAAGACGACCTCGTTGCGCACGATCTCCGGCTTGCTCAATCCCGTCAGCGGCACCGTGCGATTTCGCGGTGAGCGTATCGACAACCTGCCGGCCCACAAGGTGGTCGCCCTCGGGATCGGCCATGTGCCTGAAGGGCGCCGGATCTTCCCGCGGATGTCGATCCTGGAAAATCTCGAGATCGGTGCGTACCTCGACAACCGGCATTTCAAGACCGACGCCGATCGCGTCTTCTCGCTGTTTCCGGTGCTCGCCGAACGGCGCAAGCAGCAAGCCGGCACGCTGTCCGGCGGCGAGCAGCAGATGCTGGCCATCGGCCGGGCGCTGATGAGCCGCCCCAGCTTGCTGCTGCTTGACGAGCCGTCGATGGGTCTCGCGCCGCTGATCGTCGCGCGCATCTTCAGCATCATCCAGCAGATCAACGAGCAGGGCACGTCCGTGCTGCTGGTCGAGCAGAACGCCGCGCAGGCCCTCAAGTACGCCGCGCGCGGCTACGTGCTGGCCAATGGTGAGATCGTCCTGGCGCGCAGCTCCGCCGAACTGCTAGCCGATGAGCGAGTGCGGGCCGCTTATCTGGGCGAGGAGTAGCAGGGCTCCACAGGCGCGGTCGAAAGGTTCGCTCTCGTCTGGCAACATCTCCCCTGAACGAGCGTCCGCTCCAGCAAACGGACTGATTGTGGCGGAATGCCGGTAGGCTGTCATGGTCACGGTGCGTAGCTGTGGACCCAAAAAGAGGGAGATCGGCGTGCGTCGTGCGACGGTCACCGCGCGAGAAGCGATAGCCGGCGATGTCGCCGGTCTGCTCGAGTTGTTCGAGCAACTGAAGGCGGCAGGTCCGCGCCGTTCGGTGTCGCTGCCGTCTGACCCCTTTGCGTTGCATGACGCGGCTCGGACGCGCTTCACCGCAGCGATCGGCGACCCGAATCAGCGCCTGCTGGTCGCGGAAGATGCCGACGGGATCGCCGGCATGGTGCTCTGCGGGATCGGCACTGCGAGCTCCATCAATCCGGCGCCCGCGGTGGTGCTTTCGCACCTGACCGTTGCGGCCAGTTCGCGGCGCGCCGGGGTAGGCCGCGTCCTCGTCGCCGCTGCGACCCAGTGGGCGGCCGACTGCGGCATCGACCACGTCAAGGTGGCGGTCTACGCCGCCTCGCGCGATGCCAACCGGTTCTTCGCCCGGCTTGGGTTCGCCCCGGTCTCGGTCAACCGTGTCGCTCCGGTGGCAGGCCTTCGGCGCATCCTCGGCGCGGAGGTTCCGGCAGCGGAGGCCGACAGCGGAGACAGCGCCCGGCGCAGGCGGCTGCGCCTCGGCATCACCGGGGGCCGCGCGACGCCCAACGCGCGCCGCCGCGGCAGCAACTAGAGCGGGCGTTCCGCCGCCAGATTCGCCAGTCGCACATCGCTCTTGGCGACGAGGCGGCCACGCTCGTCGGTGATTTCGACCTGCCATAGCTGCAGGGTCCGCCCGCGGTGTTGCGGGGTGGCGGTGACCGCCAGCGTGCCTTCACGGACGGCGCGCAGGAAGTGGGTGGAATTGCTGACCCCGACCGTCTGCCCGCCCGGCTCGCGTTGCGTGTTCCAGGTGGCGCCGCCGAGGCTTGCGGCGGACTCGGCCAGCGCGGCGTAGACCCCGCCGTGGACGATTCCGTACGGCTGAAGCAGTCCCTCGTGCACCGTCACGTGGCAGTGCACCGCGTCACCCGAGTAACTGTCGATGACCAGCCGCAACGCCGAGTTGAAGCCGCCCATGAACGCGCCCTCAAAAGGCTCGTCGGCAGATTCTTCGAGGGCGCCTCCGGCGGTTTCCGTCATACCTCGACCCTAGACTCGCTCGCGTGCCCGAAACTGAAGCGCTGACCGATCCTGCGGTTGATGCGCCGCCGCCGGTGCGTCGTCGGCGCGCGCCGCAGAAGCCCGCCGCCGACGCACCGAAAAAGCCTTCCGGCGCGGAGCCGGGCCGGGAGCGGCTGCTGCTCCTTGACGGTCATTCGCTTGCGTACCGGGCGTTTTTCGCGCTTCCCGTGGAGAACTTTTCGACGACGACCGGGCAGCCGACCAATGCGGTGTACGGCTTCACGGCGATGTTGATCAACGTTTTGCGCGATGAGAGCCCGACGCACCTCGCCGTCGCGTGGGATGAGAGCAAGCCGACCTTCCGGCATGAGGCCTTCCCCGCCTACAAGGCGACCAGGGCCGAGACCCCCTCGGATTTTCGTGGCCAGGTCTCGCTGATCCGCGAGGTGTGTGACGCGCTCGCGGTTCCCATGGTGAGCGCTCCGGGCTTTGAAGCGGACGACGTGATCGCGACCCTTGCCACCCAGGCCGAACACGAGGGCATGGAGGTGCTGATCGTCACGGGCGACCGTGATGCCCTGCAGCTCGTCGATCCCGCGGTCACCGTGTTGATGACCCGCCGCGGGATCAGCGACATGACCCGGTTCACGCCCGAGGAAGTGCAGGCCAAATACGGTCTCTCGCCCGCGCAGTACCCGGACTTCGCAGCGCTGCGCGGCGATCCGTCGGACAACCTGCCGTCAATTCCCGGTGTGGGGGAGAAGACCGCCTCGAAGTGGATCACCCAGTTCGGGTCGCTGGATGCGCTGGTCGACCGGGTCGATGAGGTGGCGGGCAAGGCCGGGGCGGCCCTGCGCGAGCATCTGAGCTCGGTGATGCAAAACCGCCGGCTCACCGAGCTGCTGCGCGACGTCGAGCTGCCCGTGGGTCCGCATGAGCTGCGGCTGGGGCCTTGGGATCGCGAGGCCGTGCATCAGCTCTTCGACACCCTGCAGTTCCGGGTGCTGCGGGAGCGCCTTTACGCGACGCTATCGGCAACCTCGCCCGAGGCCGACCAGGGTTTTGAGGTCGAGGTGCGGGTGCTTGGCGCCGGGGAGGTCGCGGAGTGGCTGGCCGAGCACGCGCAGACCGGCCAGCGCTGCGGGCTCTCGTTCCGCGGCACGTGGGGGCGTGGCACCGGCACCCTGTCGGGGGTCGCCATCGCCGCCGGTGACGGGGCGACCGGCTGGTTTGACCCGTCCCAGCTGACGGCCGAGGACGAGGGCGCGCTGGCAGCCTGGTTCGCCGATCCCGATCAACCCAAAGCGGTGCACGACGTGAAAGGGCCGCTGCTCGCGCTGGCGGCCCACGGCTTGGCGCTTGAGGGGGTTACCAGCGACACCGCACTCGCGGCCTATCTGGCGCTGCCGGGGCAGCGCTCGTTCGACCTCGCCGATCTCGCCTTGCGTTACCTGCGCCGCGAGTTGCGCGCCGAGGCGGTGGCGACGACTGGGGCAGCACCGTCATCAGTGACCGATGGTCAGCTCAGCTTCGACACCGAAGACACCGGCCAGTCCGAGGAGGCCGCCGAGGACGGCCTGCGGGCCATGGCCGTACGCGATCTGGCTGACTCGCTGGATCAGGACCTCGAGCGCCGCGGCGGCACCCGGCTGCTGCGGGAGATCGAGATGCCGCTGGTCGGCGTGCTGTCCGACATGGAGCGGGTCGGGATCGCGGCCGACACCGGTCACCTCGAGCGGCTGTCGCAGGAGTACGGGTCCGAGGTGCGCCGCTCAGCGCAGGCTGCGTACGACGCGGTCGGCCGCGAGTTCAACCTTGGCTCGCCCAAGCAGCTGCAGGTCGTGCTGTTCGAGGAGCTCGGCCTGCCGAAGACGAAGCGCATCAAGACCGGTTACACCACCGATGCCGACGCGCTGGCCTGGCTCGCGATTCAGAGCGAGCACCCGGTGATCCCGGCGCTGCTGCGCCACCGCGATGTCGCGCGCTTGAAAACGGTGGTTGATTCGCTGATCCCGATGGTCGACGACGCCGGGCGGATCCACACCACGTTCAACCAGATGATCGCGGCGACCGGGCGGCTCTCGTCGACCGACCCCAACCTGCAGAACATCCCGGTCCGCACCGCTGAAGGGCGCCAGATCCGCGAGGCGTTCATCGTCGGGGCCGACTACGAGAGCCTGCTGACCGCCGACTACAGCCAGATCGAAATGCGGATCATGGCTCACCTGTCGGGCGATGCCGGGCTCATCGAGGCGTTCGCGTCGGGGGAGGACCTGCACACCTGGGTCGCCTCACGCGTCCACGACCTGAAGCCGGACGAGGTCGACCCGGAGCTGCGCCGACGTATCAAGGCGATGTCGTACGGGCTCGCCTACGGGCTGTCCGATTTCGGCCTCGCCACCCAGCTCGGCATCCCGCGAGATGAGGCACGCGAGCAGATGGACGCGTATTTCGCGCGGTTCGGCGGGGTCCGGGAGTATCTGCGCACGGTCGTCGCCGAGGCACGCAAAAATGGCTACACCGAGACGATCCTCGGCCGCCGTCGCTACCTGCCCGATCTCACCTCCGACAACGGTCAGCGCCGGGCCATGGCGGAACGCATGGCACTCAACGCCCCCATTCAGGGCTCTGCCGCCGACATCATCAAGATCGCGATGTTGGGAGTGCACCGGGCGCTGCGGGATGCGCAGCTTCGCTCCAGGCTCCTGCTGCAGGTGCACGACGAACTTGTCCTCGAAGTCTCGCCCGGCGAGCGCGACGAAGTCGAGGCGATCGTGCGGCGCGAGATGGCGGGTGCCTACGGCATGGACGTCCCGCTCGACGTCAGCGTCGGTTACGGGCGTACGTGGGACGAGGCCGCGCACTAAAAGGGTGCGTGCACCGAATGTGGTTCCCGTGGGGGTGGAGATCTCCCCGGGTGAGGCACCAGATCCGTGTCAAATGCGCCTCATCGGTTGCCTCGCCTAAAAAAGGTCGTTGTCCAAGAGGCACCACTTTAGATGCGCCGGCCAACGTGCGAATGCCGACGTTGGCAGACCCTGCCCTGGCGTGATCAGCTCGGCGGTGGTGGGTCGGGCTTCTCCAGATTGACCGCCGGTGCCGGTGAGTCGTCGGCGGTTGGAGCTTCGGCGGCGGGCGCTTCCGTGGCCTGCGCCAGAAGTCCGGCCACATCCCGGCGCGCCCACCCCACCAGCACGTCGGCCACCAGAAGCGCGGCAGCGAGCCAGGAAATCGTGGCGACGCGATGGAATGCCTGCACCCACTGGCCGGTCTCGGGCAGGTCGTAGCGCGCCTGGACCTCGATAACGTAGCCAGCGCTGACCGCAAGCGCGGCGACGGATCCGAACCGCAGGAGCGTTCGGCCGCGCGGGACGAGCGTCGCGACCGCGGAGAGCACCAGGACGATGGCGCCGGCGAGCGGGGTGATCAGTGCGAAGGCCAGCCCGGACGCGACAACCGTCCCGATGACCGCCCGTCTCGTGGACAGGCCCTGGGGGTCGCGGGCGAACGGCGACACCATCACGGGCGCAGCCTCGCTGCCCCGCGCCGCGCCACTGGGGATGATGCGCCGGTACGCCCTGGGTTCGCGCCGCAGCACCATCAGCAGGCAGATCAGCCCGGCCACGGCGGAGATGCCGATGCCGATCCACACCCGGTTCTGCGGGGTCCAGTCCAGCGAGACATCGAAGCTGGCCGTCTTTGGGTTGATCAGCCAGCCGTTGGCGTAGCCGTCGACGAGTTGCGACTTGCCGAGGCTCCCGGAGCCGGCGAGTTTCGCGGCCCATCCCGGCGACATGCTCTGACCGAGCACGAGCCAGAACGGCTGCCCCGGCGTCGCTCCCGTGACCGTCAGCCGGTACGCGACCGGTCCCTCACCCGTCACCGTGACGCGGGGGACGGTGGATCCCGCGGTGGATTGGGTACGCACGTCGCCCGGGAACGGGTCGGTCGGGTCGGCCGCCTTGCCGGCCGTGTTGCTGGCCAGGAGCAGGCGATCGAGGTCGATGCCGGTGACGCTGCCGCGAGCAGTCGAAAGGGTGTGGGCGCCGGCGGCAAGGGTGAGCGGCTTGCCACACAGCTGCACTTCCATGCCATCGCGAGCGACTGCGGCGAAGGTCGAGCCCCCGACCTGAACGGAGACCGGCGTGCGGTCGATCGTCAGCAGGTCGCTGCGGCACGCGCTCGGCAGGCTCGCGGCCGGCTGCGCCACGCGCAGACCGTCGGCGCCGATCTCGGCGATCGCGACCGGGAGTTCGAGCGGCGAGTGGTTGAAGTAGTCGATCGTGTTTTCGCGGCGCTCGCCGGTGACGTAGAGCCGGAAATTGCTGCCCGTCACCGGCGCGAAGGAAACGGGGGCGGTGGTGACCGCGTCCTTGGCGTTGCTGTCGGTGATGGCCGGCAGCCGCAGGTTGCGCACCGGGTTGCCGTCGACCTCGAGTCGTAGCGACGTGGGCACCGAGTGCCGGCCGTCGGCGACGATCTGCAGGTTCAGCTTCGAGAGGGTCACCGGACTGCTCGAGCGCACCTGCACCCACGAGCCGAGGTTGCCGCCGAAGGAGTTGGTCCACGCGGTCGTGGGGTCGCTGTCGACGGCAGCCGAAGCGCGGGCATCCAGCGAGCCGGGCAGGGCCGAGGAGGACGCGGCCGCCGCCACCGGTGTGGTGCTCGCCGTCGTCCCGGTGCCGCTTTTTCCGGTCGCGCTCCGCGTGCGACCGAGCAGCTGGTCGAGGATCTTGTCGCTGACCTGAGCCGAGATTCTGGCCGTGCCTCCGACGCTGAAGGTGCGCTCGGTCGCCAAGGTGAACTCGCGGGCCATCGACAGTTCGGTGTCGGTCTTGAACGGCTCCTGCGGGTTCGCCCGGTCGCGGGTCAGCAGCACCGTCAGCGGCTGCTGGCTGCCGTCGGTCCCCGCGGCCTTGAACAAGTCGGTCGGCAGCCGCAGCACCTCGTGGGCCTGCACTCCGGGGATCCCAAGCTCGGCGAGGCCGACGCCGCTTTCCCCGTCGTATGTCGGCAGTGTGCCGTTGCTGGTCTGCAGGATCTCGAACTCGACCCGGGTGAACGAACGGCTCGGGAACTGGACGACCTGCCCGGCCTTGCCGCGTGACGCGTCCGTCATGTCGACGTCAACCGACGTGGTGCCGCCGGGTCCGGAGAAGGTCAGCTTGGCCTTGGTGATGAAACGGGTCGCCGGAACGGTGTACGGCTGCACGAGCGTCACGTGGTCGCTGGTCACCGGCTTCAACAGGTCGACGCGCAGCCGCTCACCGCGCGCGTCGGCGAACGCCCCGACCTTCCACGAGGTCGACTGATCGCCGTCGAACGCGTAGTACGGGCGGTCCGAGGGGGCGTAGCTGACGGCATTGCCGTAGTTGGACGCCTCGATGTCAGCGACGCCCTCGTCGATCGCGACGGTCTGATCAGCGGTGCTTTCGCCGGGAAAGACCGGCAACCGGGCATCGTTGGGGTCCTTGACCAGCGGTTTGCCGTTGGCCGTCTCGACGTAACCGTAGTTCTCGCGCACCGTGCCCCAACGCTGCGCGCGCTTGCGGTTGGAGTCGCTCAGCAGCAGGTCGGCGTTGGAGGGCACGGCAGCGGTGTTGGGCTTCGCGCTGCCCGCAGACATGGACTGCGACGCGGCGAAGCGTACGAGCCCTGAGGTGTTGAGCAGTCCCGTCGCCGACGCATCGACGAGCCCTTCGCTGTCCCCGGCGACCAGCAGCGGCGTGCTCGCGCGCTCGGCCCGCACGATGGGGACCGGGTTGGTCACGGGGAAGTCGGCCATCGCCGGAGGCTCCGCCGCGTTCGGCGCGGTGGCCAGCGTGATCTCGTCGATGAACGGGACGACCGGGGTCTCGGCGACCGGCGGACCGAAGGCCTTCGGCGCGCCCAGTCCTTCCGGACGCAGCCGGTTCCACTCGGCCCAGGTCGAGATGGGCTGCGGGGTGCGGAAACGCTCGTACTGCAGATCGCTGCGCAACACCACCTCGCCGACCCCCATCAGGCGGGCGAGCGCCGGCAGCGACGCCGGCTCGTACACACCCTCCTGCAGCCGCCGGTCGATCGCGCGTACGAGTGCGGCCGAAGCCGGCGTGCCGGCCGGTATCAGCTCGCGCGATACGTACGGCCGGTTCATGAGGCCGGGCAGCGGCGGGTCGAGGGTCGCCCCCCAGCGATACTGCGAGAAGTCGGCTCCAGGCAGCTCCAGCACGCGGGTGTCCGAACCGTTGATCCGGGGCGCAGCAGACAGCGACGCGGCGGTCTGCGTGACGTAAGCGGGCAGGTTTTCCTTGCGCCGCAGGTTCGGATCGACGAACTGCCCCCGCCACAGCGGGAGCATGTCGACTGCGATCAGCGCGAGTACGGCCAGGAACGCGCCGGCGGGCACCATGCGACTCCAGTGCAGGCGACCCACCCGGCCCGCCGCCCCAGCCGCCGCCCCGGCTGCCGTGCTGCGCCACGGAAGCCGGAAGAGCGCCTCGACGCCCGCCGCGAGCAGGACGGCGAACCCCAGCGCCACCAGCGGGACCGCCCGCGGCGTGGAGCGCAGTGCCAGGCCCGCGGTCGACCCTTCCGCGAAAGCCTTGAAAAGCGAACCCGCCGGGGACGGATGGTCGTACGGGTAGACACCCACCGACAGCGCGGTGCCGACCAGCACCAGGGTGACGAAGTACGCCCGGTGAACCCATCGCAGGCAGGCGGCCGCGGCGAGCGAGAGGATCGGGATCAGGAACGAGACCGCGATGAGCACGAGGTTCTCGGTGTAGGACAGCGACGGCTGGATCCAGGCGCTGATCCCGTCGCGACCGTAGAAGTACCAGTTTCCGAGCCCGCGCAGCACTTCCGAGGCCTGCGAATCCGAGGCGACCGTCTTCACCGTCTCGGAGTACGCGAGCACGTCGAGCCCGTATCCGGCCTGATTCGCCAGCCCGCTGACCCACCACGCGCTAAGCGCCACGGTGAGCAGGAGCAGTCGCGCGACGAAGGCCAAGGCGTCGCGGAAGGTCACCTCCCGGCGCACGATCGCAAAGGGCAGCCACAGGGTCGGCGCCAGGCCGGCGTAGATCAGCGAGGTGGCGTTTGTCCCGCCGATGAGTGCGACGACGATCGCGAACAGCGCCGGGTAGCGCCAGCGCGCCAGCCCGTGCAGGAAGTGGGAGAAGTGGCCTTCTTCATGGTCGTCGAGATCCCACTCCTGTGCGTCAGCTGCTGACTCGGAGAGCGCGGCCGGCGGGTCGACCTGCGGCTCGGCGGCGCTTTCGGGCTGGCCGTGAGTGACGTGCAAGGCCTGGAAACGCAGGCCGCGGATGACGAAGACGACCATCCAGGGTAGGCCCGCCCAGGGCAGCAGGATCGCGGAGATACGCGCGACGTATTCCAGGACGTAGGGCGAGAGCAGATACGCCGAGGCGGCCAGGAAGGCGGGCCGGTTCTTCCAGCCGAACGTCCGCGTCAGCGCGAGAACGCCCATGCCTGCCGCGAACAGCAGGGTGGCGGTCCACAGCCGCTGGGCGACCCAGTCGGGTGCCTTCAGCTCCTGGAAGATCCAGTACCACGGGCCCTGGGGGAGCAAGTAACCGATGTTTTGATGGGTGACCCCGCCCATCCCGACGTGTTTGTCCCACAGGTACGGCGCGCGCGCGAGCAGCCGGTTGGGATCGATGTAGAGGTACTGCTTCGTGTCGGCGCCGACATAGCCCGGTGCGGTCAGCAGCAGCGGGATGTACGACATCGCCGCGATCAGCACCGCCGGCCAGGACGGCAGCCAGCGGCCCATCGCTTCGGGGACCGCCCGCTTGGTCAGCGTCACCGCGACGACGAGGACGGCAGCGCGAACTTTCGCCGCCGGGCCTCGGTGCGCGCAGCCTCGGCGGCCAACACGCCGAACGTGTCGCGGGCCGTCTTCTCCCAGGTGAAGCGCGCAGCGTGCGCCAGCGCTCCAGCGCTGAGGCGCGCGCGCTCCACCGGGTCGATCAGCACCCGGACCAGCGCCGGAGCAAGGTCGGCGGGCTGCGGAACAAGCAGCCCGCTGACACCCGGCTCTGCCGCGTCACGATGGCCGGCGATGTCCGTGACGACCGACGGGGTGCCGCAGGCGGCCGCCTCGGTCAGGGTCATGCCCCAGCCTTCGCGGGCGGAGGCTGACGTGAGCACCCAGGCCCGGCGGTAGAGCTCGACCAGTTCGGCGTCGCTGACCCGGCCCGGCAGGCGTAACCAACCCTGCGCTCCGGCCGCCCGGATCTGGGACTCCAGGGCTTCACGCTCGTAGCCCTCACCGACCAGGACCGCTTCCAGCGTGGGGACCGACCGCTTCGTCTCGATGAGCGCCGCGATCAACGCGTCGGGCCGCTTGACCGGCACCAGCCGGCCGACGGCGACGACGAGCGGGTGGGGTGAACGGGTGCCACCCGGCTGATACATCGGGTCGACGCCGGGAGGCACGACCGTCACGTTGCCGGCCGGCAGTTTCAACAGGTCGATAATCTCGTCGCGGCTGGAGCCCGAGAGGGTGACGATCTGCGTCGAGCGGTAGAACGGCGGGGCGACCTTGAACTCGATCGTCTCGCCGATCTTCGCGAGCTTCGGCGGCAGCACCATCCGCCACATCTCTGCATGGACGTGGTGCAGGAAGACGATCCGGGGGCATCGCGCCCACACCGGGGAGAAGAACGGCATGCCGTTCCAGATCTCGACCAGCCCGTCGCGAGGTCCGGTGCGCCCGATCGCCCCCGAGAGCGCGGTGCGCGGGAAAACCGTGTAGCGGCCGGCCTTGCGCACGACGGAGTAGCCATTGCGCTTGCCGTACGCACGCTGTCCGGCTGCGGCCGCCGTACGCATCGTCACGTCAAGGCCGGCGCCCGCCCACGCTTGCGCGATCTTGTCGGCGTGGACCTCGCTGCCGCCGGCTTCGGGGTCGGCGAGGTCGCGCCACGCGAGCATATGTACGCGGGTAAGGCCGGACTGCTCGACGAGCGTCGAAAGGGTCGGCTCCGGCGTGGTCTCCGCGGGCGTCTCACGCATCTCGAAGGCCGCTGGTACAAGCTCTGTCACGGGCTCCTCGGGGTGATCTTGGGGGCCGCCGACGCGGCGCCCCGAGGCTATCCCACCGGACGTGCACGCCCGCGCGGACGCGCGGTGTGGAGCACGAGCGCGCCGGTGGTGACGGCGACGATCGCCTGGCCGATGAGGTCGGCCCGCGCGGTTGCCACCAGCCCGCCATGGGCGTGCAGGAGCAGGCCGACGGTGAGCCCGGCGCCGAGCGCGAGCACGAGCAGCGCCACCGGACGGCCGGCGGCCAGCAGGTAGTGGGTGAACAGCACGGTGGCAGCGAGCAGGGTCATCGCCAGCGCGAGCATTGAGAACGCGGGGGCAGCGGCCGTCAGCCGCGGCCCGAAGGCGAACTTCAGGAGCTGGGTCGGTACGGCCACGCTGAGCGTGATGATCAGGGCGGCCGGGACCGCGATGACCGCCAACACGACCCCGAGCTGGCGAAGCGCGTGTTGGCCGGCGTGGCGTCGCGAAGCCGTCTCTGGGAGCAAGAATCCGGCGAGTACGAAGGCGGCCAGCACCAGCGGCTTGCAGGCGACCGAGATGGGCGCGTAACTGCCCGCATTCGCCGGTTGGTCGCTGCCCAGCAGTACGACGTCGAAGTTCTGCAGGATGGCGAGCAGGGCCAGCGCGGTTAGCGCGCTGATCAGGTCGGTCGCCAGGGTGCGGCGCTCGCGGCGCTGCTCCAGCCAGGTCGGCTGCGGTGGCTCGTCCACCGCTTCGGCGGGCGCCTCGGGTGGGAGTACGACCGTGGTGACCGGCTCGGCGACCGCGGAAGGGGCGCCCTCGGGACCGGCCTTGGCGGCGGCCGCGCGCCGCAAGGCCCGGCGATCGATGATCCCCTGCGCGGTCAGCGCATGAGCCTCGGCGAGCAGCACCGACAGCAGGATGGCCACCGCGGCACCGGTCACCCCGAACCCGGCCCCGACCAGGGCGATCGTCAACACGCAGCGGGACAGGCCTTCCACGAGCAGGTTGACACCGAGCGCGCGGTAGGCATGAGACGCCTGGAGCAGCCCGCGCTCCAGGCACAGGACGCCCCAGACCGCTCCGGCGATCAGGGTCTCCGACAGCCCTCCGGGTCCGGGCAGCGAGAGCTGACTGGCGAGCGGACCGCGTATCGCGATCGCCACCGCGGCGAAGACCACGACCAGGACGAGCGCGCGGCGCCGCGTGCGGTAGGCCCACCCGGCCACCCGCTGCCCGTGGCCGGTGCGCTGCCAGAGGGTGACCCGGCGCACGATCCCGACCAGCAGCGCCGAACCCGGAATCGACAGCACGAAGAACACGGCGACCAGCTGGTTCAACGCCCCGTAGCCACGGGTCGTGAGCAGCCTGGCGACGAGCAGGGTGACGCCGATGTTGGCCACGTTGGCGACCAGGCCGGCGAGCGCGATCGGGCTGGCGCCGCGTACTGCCGCCCGGGTGGCTGAGACGGGGGGAGCGGCGGCCGACTCCCCGGTGGTTGGGAGCTGACCAGAGGCGTTAACGCAGATTACCGCCGGAGGGCGCGCGGGAGGCGTATACACGCTCACTCGCGGTTTCGTTCGGCAGTGCGCTCGACCTTCACGTCGTGGTCGACCATCCGCTCGACGAGCTCCTGGAAGCCGACTTCGGGCTTCCAGCCCAGGACGTCGGCGGCTTTGCTGGCGTCGCCGACGAGCAGATCGACTTCGGCGGGACGGAAGAAGCGCGGGTCTTGCGTGACGTGTTTGCCCCAATCATTGATGCCGACGCGGGCGAAGGCGACATCGAGCAGTTCGCGGATGCTGTGCGTCGCGCCGGTCGCCACGACGAAGTCATCGGGCTCGTCCTGCTGGACCATCGCCCACATGGCTTTCACGTAGTCACCCGCATAGCCCCAGTCGCGACGGGCTTCCAGGTTGCCCAGCGCTATCGAGTCCTGCAGCCCGAGCGAGATCCGCGCCACTGCCCGAGTCACCTTGCGGGTGACGAACTCGTGACCCCGCCGCTCGCTCTCGTGGTTGAACAGGATGCCGGAGGTGGCATGGGCGCCGTAGGACTCGCGGTAGTTGACGGTCATGTAGTGGCCGAAGGCCTTAGCCACCCCGTACGGCGAGCGCGGGTGAAACGGGGTGGTCTCACGCTGCGGAACCTCGCGTACCTTGCCGAACATTTCCGAGGACGACGCCTGGTAGAAGCGCACCCGGCTCATGTCGTTCTGCGTCGAGATGCGGATCGCCTCGAGCACTCGCAGCACACCCATCCCGGTGATCTCACCGGTGAGCTCAGCCTGCCGCCACGACAACCCCACAAAGGAGATGGCGCCGAGGTTGTAGACCTCATCCGGCTGGGCGATCTCCATCGCGCCGATCAGCGACGGCAGGTCGGTCAGGTCACCCTCGAGCAACTCCACGCCCGGGATCAGCCGCTCGACCGTAGCGACCTTGGGGTTGCTCTGCCCGCGCACGAGCCCGAAGACTTCGTAGCCCTTGTCGACCAGTAGCTCACCGAGATACAGACCGTCTTGTCCGGTAATTCCGGTGATCAACGCGCGTGGCATCTACCTACCCTGCCACGCGCGTAGCGATGTAGCCCGCAATGACCTTCCGATGTGACCAGGCCCAACGTTCAAGATCAACGCTTCAATGATCATGACTTGAAAGCAAAATCAGCTGCGAAGTCATGATCATTGAAGCGTTGATCTTGGGGCTACGGCCGGGCGGGCGCGCCCGCGAGGCGGCGCAGGGGCTCGAGCAGCAGCGGACCGAGCGCGGGCCCGGATGAGACGTCGAAGTGCATGCCGTCGGCCTGTCGCAGCGGGACGGCGTGATAGCTGCTGACCACCTGACCGGCGGGGCAGATCTGGGCGTTGATGTCGACGACGGACGCGAGGTGTGGGTGGCGTACGGCCGCCTCGCGAAGGAGCTGGTTGTAGCGCGCTTCGCGGACCGGCGCGTCGGCGGGGGCGGTGCCGCCGTTGGCCAGTTCCGGGAGCGTGATGCAGGGCAGCGCGATGAGCGCAACCTTGCCGGAGCGGGCCGACAGGATCCGGATCGCCTCATCGAGGAGTGCGGAAAGGCGACCGTCGAAGTCGGGCTCGCCGATGTGTTGGGTACGCCCGTTGATAAAGCGGTCGGTGATCTCCCAGCGGCCGAGGAACACCGCCGACACCGCAGGCTGGAAGCGCGTGACGAGGTTCTGCCACTGGGAGGCCCATCCGGCGCACTCCGAAAGGGGGATCGGCGAGGTTGAGTTGGGGTCGGCGTACGGATCTGGCACGATCCCGCACCCGATGATGGCATCGCTGAGCAGGTCGACCTGGTAGGGCGTGCGCTCGGAGGTGAGTGCCCACGCGGCGGAGAACGCGATGCTGTCGCCGACGATGAGGGTGCGTACCGGCTCGTGGACCGGTGGCACCGGCGCGACCGCGGATTGCGCGCCGCCGACAACTCGAACCGGGGCGGCCGGCGCCGGCAGCTGAGCGAGCCGGCGGGCGGTTTCCTGTCGCAGTTGGGCCGCGTCGGCATTGAGATCCTCGCCGGGGCGCGCGGCGGTGGCCGGAAGCGTCGCCGCCAGCAGGATGGCGCCCACGGTCGCTCCGGCGACGAGCGGAACCGACAGCCTCGGCAGGGGAAGGCGCCACGTTCCTTGCCGGACGGGCCGTTCCAGAGCCAGGTGGCTGACGGTCGCGACGGCGAGCGTGGCGGCCAGGCGCACCAGCAGCAGCGTCGTCCCAGCGAGGCCGGTGCGCCGGTGGTCGACAAGCAGGAAGAGCGGCCAGTGGTAGAGGTAAACCCCGTACGAGATACGTCCCAGCGCCGCGAGTGGAGCGAGGGAGAGCAGCCGGGAAAGCAGCCCGCGCGGCGCGGTACTGACGGCGGCGACGATCGCGCCGACCGCGAAGGCGACGAGCAGGAAGCCACCGCGGTAGAGCCAGCCTGTCTGCCCTGAGGTCGTGGCCCAGATCGTGAGGGTCGTCGCGAGCCCGAGCACCCCGCCGGCGGCGATCAACCGGCTAGCGTGGCGCCGCGTGGCGAACGACTTCGAGTCGGCGCGGCGCGCCTGCCAGCCCGCGATAGCGGCCCCCACCAGCAGGGCGGCGGCGCGGGTGTCAGTCCCGTAGTACAGCCGGTCCGTGGTGACGGCGGGACCCAGCCCGGTCGCGAGTGCAGCCATCCAGCCGGCCGACGCCAGAGCGCCGAGGGTGCTCAGAACGCCAACCCGCCCGCCCGGGCGGGCACCCGAGCGCAGCAGCAGGAGGGCCACGAGTAGCGGCCAAAGCAGGTAGAACTGCTCTTCCACCCCGAGCGACCACAGATGAAGCAGCGGCGAGGGGATCGCAGCGCCGAAATAGCCCTGGTGGGAGAAGGCGAACCGCCAGTTGGCGACATAGCCGAGCGCTGCCAGGGCGTCCTTCGGGTAGCGCGTCCGGCTCGCCGGGTCGGCGGTGAGGGCCACCTGGACGCTCACCAGAACGAGTAGCAGCAGGAGCGCAGGCAGCAGCCGGCGAGCTCGCCGGGTCCAGAAGCGTCGCAGATCGATATGGCCGCTGCCGCGACGCTCGTTCAGCAGCAGCCCGGTGATCAGGAACCCGGACAGCACGAAGAAGGCGTCGACGCCGAGTAAGCCGCCCGGCAGCCAGCTGACCCCCGCGTGGTAAAGTACGACTCCGAGCACCGCGAGCCCACGGAGCCCATCAAGGGCCGGAACGTGTTGCCAGGCGCGGGACCCGGAGCGTGGCGCCGTCGGGCGGTCGCGCAGGCCGGGCAGGGTAGCCAGCGCGTGGGGGCGGCTGGTGGCTGTCGCGGCCGTGGTCACGCGGGCCCATCGGCGATAGGCCGTTTGGCCTAAAGGGCCGATCACGTCCGGGCGCCAGCCGCCGCGGGGTCGAAACGGTGACGCAGGCGCAGCAGCGGACGCTCGAGCAGGAAGAACGAGAGCGTCGCGGCGCCGAGCGTGACGGCGATCCGTACCAGCTGGGTGGGCCACCAGGACAGCCCGAGTTCGGCCTCGTGCAGGTAGCGAAAGACCGGCCAATGCCAGAGGTAAATGCCGTACGAGATTCGCCCCAGGAACACCAACGGGGCCAGTGCCAGCAGCCGGCCGACGGGACCGTCAGGAGCGAGCGCGAGACCGGCGATCAGCAGGGCGACCACACCCGCGAGCGCGGTCAGGCCACCGAGGTAAAGCGCGGCATCGCTGCGGTGGACGAAACCGAAGGCGGCGAGGATGGCGAGCAGGGCGACCGGGGCCAATGCGGGCAGCAGCCGCCGGCCCCACCCCAGCCGGCCGGTCGCGTACGCAATCCCGAGCGCCGCTCCGATCAGCAGGGAGTCGGCGCGGGTGTCGGTGCCGTAGTAGAGCCGGGGCTCGCCGGAAACGCCCGACCACAGCGCGATGCGCAAGAGCGCCGAGATGGCGGCTAGGCCGAGCGCGAGGATCAGCAGCGCGCGCATCGGGTCGACCCCGCGCCGGCGCGCCCACGCGATCGTGAGCACCAGGAGCGGCGGCCAGACCAGGTAAAATTGTTCCTCGATCGCGAGCGACCAGGTGTGGTCCGTGAGCTGGAAGAGCGGCAGGAGTCCGAACGCCTGTTGCCAGTTGGCGAAGTAGAACGTCGTGCCGGCGACCCCCTTCCACAGGGCGTTGCGCGCGGGTGCCCCGCTGCCGACCGGACCGACGGCGAGCAGAAAAGCGCACAGCAGCAGCACCGCAGGCAGCAGTCGAAGGGCCCGGCGGGCGTAGAACCGTCGCAGGCTGATCTGCTGGCGCCGTTGCCATTCGGCGACCAGCAGCATCGTGATGAGAAAGCCGGACAGAACGAAGAACAGGTCCACCCCGAGAAAGCCGCCGATCGCCCAGCCGGCTCCGGTGTGGAATGCCAGCACAGCCGCGACCGCCAGCGCGCGCAGCCCGTCGAGTGGAGCCAGGTGGCCGTGATGAACGGTGCCCGCGCGCGGGGACTGCGAGGGCGCGGCGTCGGCACCCGCTGGTGCCGCCAGGTCGGCAGACGTCATCGTTCGCTACGGCGCCAGGGTCTTGTCGCGTACCGAATCCTCCGAAAGCGCTTCGACCTGCATGCGCAGCAGCCCGATCTCCTCGGCGAGCGTGCGCGTCTCCTCCTCGAGCCGGCTCGCCTCCCAGGAAAGGTGCACCGACACCAGGAGCAGGACGAGTACGGCCGCGAAGAGCAGCAGGTTGGGCGGCTCGTAGATGCCGAGCCGGTGGGCCGACCAGTCCAGCAGGCCGGGGAAGGCGGCGAGCGCGACGACCACGACGCTGACGCCGAGCCAGAGGATCGCGTACTTCTCGCGCAGCTGGCGCCGGCGCAGCAGCTCGACCATCACGGCCAGGACGGCCAGCCCGCAGACGGCGGCGATGACGTGAGTGCGGATCATGCCGTCTCCTCCGGCTCGGGGGTGAGCTGCGGCCAGCGTCGTACAACGGCCAGCATCAGCACCAGAAACGCGCGGCCAAGGTAGGCCATCGACTTCCAGGCCGACTGGCTGGGGGTGCCCGCGTAGCGCGGTCGCATCACCACCGGGACCTGGCGGCACACGCAGCCCGACCGCGCGGCGATGACCAGCGACTCGATGGTGTCGCCGAGATATTCGGTCGGGTAGCTGCGGGCAAAAAGCGGCAGCGCACGCGGGCCGGTCGCCCGAAATCCGGAAGTTGCGTCGGTCAACCGGGTCTTGGTGATGCGCGAAAGCAGCCGCGCGAGTACGCGCATGGCCGCCCGCCGTGGCCCGCCGACCTTGTACGCACCTTCGCCCGCGAACCGGGCACCCACGACGACATCGGCCGTATCCAAGGCGTCGACCAGCTGCTGGATGGCGGCCGGATCGTGTTGGCCGTCGGCGTCGACCTGCACCACGACGCGGTAGCCGCTGCGAAGCGCGTAACGGAAGCCGGCGCGCATCGCCCCGCCCACGCCGAGGTTGTACGGCAAGCTGAGCACCGCGGCCCCGGCCTGGCGCGCGACCCGGACCGTCGCATCGGTGGAGCCGTCGTCAACGACCAGCACATCCGCCTGCGGGCACGCCGAGCCGATCTCCTTGATGACGTGACCCACCGAGGCCTGCTCGTTCCACGCCGGGACCACGACCAGCAGGTCGCGGCTCGCATGCGCGCCGGGAGCGTCCGGGGCGCGCTCCTGCGAGGGCGGTGTGGGCACGTGGCCAGCCTAGGGCGCGCAGCCGCCGGGGAGGCGTTTACCTCGCCGACGGCTGCCGCACCGGGCCGACCGCTGGCGTGGCAGCGACCGCTCGAGGGGGCTGGGCAGATAATCTGCGCGGCGTGCCGCTGCGCCTTCACCGTCCGACCCGCTGGATGGGCGCACTCATCGCCATCGGCCTGCTCGGCCTCGCCGTACGCCTGGGCTACGTCTTCATTTACCAGTACCAGGTGCACATCGGCGGCGATTCGTTCTACTACCACAACGGCGCCAACCTGCTGGCCAAGGGCAAGGGCTTCCTGCAGCCGTACGACTACTACCAGCGCGGCTGGACGGTGCAGGCCGCCGAGCATCCGCCGCTTTACATCGTCATCCTGGGCGCCGAGTCCTGGCTGGGACTTTCGAGCTACACCGACCACCAGGTGCTGTCGTGCTTCATCGGTGCCATCACGATCTTCCTGGTCGGCTACACGGCCAAAGAGCTGTTCGGCAAAGGCGCCGGGATCTTCGCGGCGGTGATCGTCGCGAGCTACCCGTATTTCTGGTTCAACGACGGCGGGGTGCTCTCCGAAGGGACCGCGCAGACCACGACCGCCCTCACCGTCCTGCTCGCCTACCGCTTCTGGCAGCGCCGAACGCTCGGCTCGGCCGCCTGGCTCGGCGTCGCGATCGCGCTGGCCACGCTTTCGCGGGCTGAGGCGATCTTGCTGCCGGTGCTGCTCATGGTCCCGATGGTGCTGTGGATGAAGGGCACGGCCTGGAAGCGCCGGATCGCTCTGATCCTGGCCTCCGGGCTGACCAGCGTCGTCGTGCTCTCCCCGTGGGTCGGCTACAACCTCTCGCGTTTCGCGAAGCCGGTCACGGTGAGCAGCGGTTTCGATGTCACGCTGCTGTCGGCGAACTGCCCGACGACTTACTACGGGCCATTCCGCGCCTACTGGGCGGCCATCTGCGTGATCTACAAGCCCCGCGTCTATCGCGACCTGTCGTTGCAGGCCACGATCTACCGCAAGGACGCGCTGGACTTCATCAAAGCTCACAAGCGCGAGTTGCCGTTGCTGGTCGTGGAGCGCGAGGGGCGTACCTGGGGCTTTTACCGGCCGCTGCAAAACGTGCAGCTCGACTCGACGATCGAGACGAAACCGCTGAACTGGGGACGGTTCGGGCTGGGCATGCTCTACGTGCTCGAGGCGTTTTCGATCTTCGGCGCGTTCGTCATGCGGCGCCGCAAGATCCCGGTGACCCCGCTGGTTGCCCTTATCGTCAATGTGATCATTTCAACGGCCATCACGTTCGGGCAGAGCCGCTATCGCGCGAGCGCCGAGATCGCGCTGGTGCTGATGGCGACCGCGGGCTTCGTCGGGCTTTCCGAGATCGTCAACCGGCGCCGGCGCCGGCGCGCGCCCGAATCTGACGCCGCCTTGCCGGCGGTGGAGCCCGCTAGTGGACCCGAGGCCGCGGATCCGTATCGGGCGCCGGTGTGAGCGCACCTGCCGGTTCGCCGGCCGCTAGCGCCGCGCCGAGCGCCGCCCCGGCGCCCGCGTCGGACAGCCGCGGAAAGGCGGCCGGCTTTGTCCAGGGGTTCGATGGTCTGCGCGCTATCGCCGCCTTGCTCGTCGTGCTCGTGCATGTAGCCGGCGACTCCGGATTCACCTATCGCTCGTCACTGGGTAAATACACCGCCCGCGGCGAGATCGGTGTCTCCGTCTTCTTCCTCATCTCCGGCTTTCTGCTGTATCGACCCTTTGTGGCGGCGGCGATGACTGGGCGCGCCGGACCTGGCGTGCGCAGCTACCTGGTGCGCCGGGCGCTGCGCATCGTGCCGCTCTACTGGGTGGCGCTCGTCGTGACGTACCTGTTCACCGGATGGGCAAGCGTCCACGGGGTCAGCGGCTTTCTGGAAAACGCTTTCTTCCTGCAGGTCTACTCGCGCGACTGGGTGTTTCATGGCATCACCCAGGCGTGGTCGCTCTGCATCGAGGTCACGTTCTACCTCGCTCTGCCGCTCTGGGCGGCCGGGCTTCGATGGCTCGACCGGCGGCGGGCCCGCGGCGGTCCCGCACCGAGCCCCGAGGCGGTGCTTCGCCGCGAGCTGATCGCGCTGGCCGTGCTGTACGTCGCCAGCCTGCTCTTCCGGCTCTGGGTCG
Organism: Mycobacteriales bacterium; assembly: GCA_038245655.1. Classification (GTDB taxonomy): domain Bacteria; phylum Actinomycetota; class Actinomycetes; order Frankiales; family Frankiaceae; genus DATAZK01. The sequence continues at coordinate 29,110 of JBBRSE010000035.1, forward strand.
TCGCGTCGCCGACCGGCCCCACCCAGACCGCACGCAGCTGGCTGCCCTCGTGGGGCGATCATTTCGCGCTCGGCATGGGGCTCGCCGTCGTCGGCTCGTACGTCGCCCAGACCGGCCACCTGCCGCGCCCGCTGCGCTGGCTCACCAGGCCCGGAGCCGACCTGCTCTCCTGGGGCCTCGCCCTCGTCGCGTTCTGGCTGGTGGCCACGCAGGTGGGCCTGACCACCGACCCGCTCTCGGTCGGCGGGGCCGGCACCGACGTCGCCCGCCAGGTGTTGTACGGGCTGTTCGGGCTCTTCCTGCTGCTCCCGGCGGTCTTCGGCACCCCGCGCACGGGTCTGGCACGACGCCTGCTTGCCAGTCGCGCGCTCTCGTTGATCGGGCTGATCTCCTACGGCATCTACCTCTGGCATGCGCTGGTGATCATGGAGTTGCAGGCTCATACGTCATGGCAGGAGTTGGACTCGCCGGTCGTGCCGTTGCTGGCGGCCGCCGTCGTGGTGACGCTGGCCGTCTCCGCAGTCAGTTACGTCGCGGTCGAACGTCCGGGGATCGCGGTCGGCCATCGCTGGTTGCTACGCCAGCGCGAGCGGGCTGCCGCCCTGCACCACGTACCGGACGCCTAACCGCCGGCGGGAGCCTGTGCCTGGTTCGCGTCGATGTTGCGCGCCGTCGCCGCCCGGCGTACCGAGCCGAGCGCCACCAGCTGCGGCCCGAGCTTGGCAGCGACGTACTGGCCACCGGCCTCCGAGATGTGGACCCCGTCGGAGTTGCGCACCATGATCCCGTTGACCACGCTGGTGTAGGCCCCGGAAGGGCCGGTGGGGCAGATCGCGGCGTCGAGCTCGCCGATGCTCGCCTTGTCGGGGTGGCGGGCGACGGCGGCGCGTAGCAACTCGTTGTAGCGCGTCACCCGGGCCGGGTCGGAGAAGTCGTAGCGCGAGCCGTCCGGCTGCTCCAGCGGAGCGAAGCAGGGGGTCGTCATCAGCATGACTTTGGCGCCGCCCGAGCTGAGGACCGCGATGGCCTGGTCGAGCTCGGTCGAGAGGTACGCGTCAAAGGCAGGATCGCCGACGTGCATCCACTGCCCGTCGTGCACCCGGTCGAGGATCTCCCAGCGCCCGGTGAGCAGGATCGCAACGTCGGGGTCATAAGTGCGGACGTCCTGGGCGCGTTTCTCGGGCCACTTCCCGCAGGCCGGGCTCGGGTCGATGACTCCGCGGTCGTCGCGGAAGGGGCCACCCACAGCGATGCCGCAACCGAGCAGTCCCAGGTTGAACGACTGGTAGTTGTACTTGCTGCCCATGTCGCCGAGCCCGACAGCGAGGGTGGACGCGAGCGAATCGCCCTCGACGAGAATGCGGAGCGGCCGGTTCAGGGCCGCTAGCTGCGCTGAGTTGAGCGCCGGTGGCTTGGGCGGCGGCGGCTGCACCGAGGGGAGCACCTCGCGAGGACCGTGGGCGGCCACCTGCTTCGCCGAGGCCTGAGTCGTCAGGGTCATCCCGGCGATGAGGCCGGCGACCACGAGCACGCTCGTCACGGGCAGGAGGGCCTTCGCCGTACGGCGCGGCAGGAAGCGGCGCAGCGACTTGGCCGACAGCGCCCCGCGGCGGATCGGCTGCTCGAAGAAATGGAACGACAGGGCGGCGACGGCGAAGGTCACCCCGAAGCGCAACCCGAGCAGCTCGGGGCCGCGCAGGCCGGTACGCGAGTAGTTCAGGAACAGGAAGATCGGCCAGTGGGCGAGGTAGAGCCCGTACGAGATCGCCCCGATGTAGCGCAGCGGCCGCAAGGACAGCAGCCGGGCCAGCGGTCCGCGCTGGGCGTCGGCGCAGGACAGCAGGACCGCGGCCGCGCTGACGGCCACCACCGCAAAGCCGCCCCGGTAAAGCCACACGCTGCGGTCGGGCACCTTCAGCCAACACACGACCAGCCCCGCGGCGCCGGCCAAGCCGATCGTCTGGATGGCGGCCCGCGCCGCCTGGGCGCCCGCCACGCTGCGCATGCGTGAGAGCGACTGCTCGATGCCGCCCGGGGGACGCACGGCCGCGAGCGCGCAGCCGAGCAGGAGGGGGAGGGCCCGGGTGTCGGTGCCGTAGTAGAGCCTGTCGGTGCCGGTTCCGTGCAACGACAGCTCGAGCATGAGCAGGGCGGAGGCCGCCGCACCCAGGATGGAGAGCGCAAAGACGCCCTTGCGCCGCCAGCGCAACACCAGCAGCAGCAGCAGCGGCCAGAGCAGGTAGAACTGCTCCTCCACCGCCACGGACCACGTGTGCAACAGCGGCGACTGCGGTCCGAAGTGATCGAAATAGCCCTGGCCGGAGACGATGAAGCGCCAGTTGGCGACGTAGCCAAGGCTGGAGAAGGCGTCGCCGCGCAGCGAGGCACGCGAGGTCGCGGGGGAGACGAAGGCGGCCCAGGCGATGATCGAACCCAGCAGAAGCGTCATCGCAGGCAGCAACCGCCGGGCGCGCCGTCCCCAGAAGCTGATCAGGCTGATCCGCCCGGTGCTCGTGTATTCGGTGAGCAGCAGGCTGGTGATGAGGAAGCCGGAGAGCACGAAAAAGACGTCGACGCCGAGCAGCCCGCCCGGCAGCCACTTCACCCCGGCGTGGTAACCCATCACGCACAGCACGGCAAACGCGCGCAGGCCATCAAGGGCCGGGATGTGGGTGAACCCGCGCGCGCCGGAGCGCGGCGCGGCGGCCGACGAACGCCCGGAGCGATGGGCACCGGGGGCGGGCCGCTGAAAGCTCGGCTCGACGGTCAGCTCAGGCATGCCCGCCACCGACGTATAGGTGCTCGAGGAGATCGTTACCTCCGGACTCCCTGCGGTGGCGCGGTGCGCTGCTGTTCCGGACATCGCGAACGCCGGAGGTCCCCACCGGCAACTATCTCGCCCCATGGACGTTACCGCAGGTGACGCCTCGGTAGGCCGCTTCGGCGACGCGCAACGCCGGACAGTTATGCCAGGTTTTGGGCTCCTGTGACTCTGCTTAGCGATGGCTGAACGGCCGCGTGCGCTGCCGCTTGTACTGTCCACACCGTGTCCGGAGACCGCTCGCCGGTGCCTGGAGCAGCCACCGGCGGCCTCGGCCGGATCCCCGCGCTCGACGGCATCAGGGCCATCGCCGTCATCGCGGTGCTGCTGTTTCATGCGGGCGTGTCGTGGATGCCCGGCGGCACCCTGGGCGTCGACGCCTTCTTCGTGCTCTCCGGTTTCCTGATCACAGCGTTGCTGGTCGGGGAGCACGATCGCGGCGGCCGCATCCGGCTCGGCGGGTTCTACCTGCGCCGCGTCCGGCGACTGTTACCGGCGCTGGTGCTGGTGCTGCTGTTCGTCGGAATCGTCTGGGGCCTGCTGCTCGCCAAGAAGACGCCGTCCCTGCGCGGCGATGCGCTCTACACGATGGCGTACGTCGCCAACTGGCACTTCGCGCTTTCCGGCCAGGGCTACTTCGCCTCGTTCAGCGCCCCCTCGCCGCTGCTGCACACCTGGTCGCTCGCCGTCGAGGAGCAGTTCTACCTGCTCTGGCCGCTGGTCGTCGGCCTGCTCATGGCGCGCGGCCGAAGCGTCGCCCGCTGGGCCGGCGGGCTGGCCGCACTTGCGTTCGCGGCAACCTTCGTCGAATACCTCGCCGGTATCTGGACCGACCGGCTCTATTACGGCACCGACACGCGGGCGATCCCGCTGCTGGCGGGGGCCGCCTTCGGGGCCTGGTACGTGCGCCGGCCGGCCGGCTTTGCGCTCGGACGGCGCGCGAGCGTCGCGCTGGGCGCCTTCGGACTCGTGGCTGCCGCAGCGGTGGGCTGGGCGTTCGGCGGCGTGAGTGGTCAATCGACGACGCTCTACCGCGGGGGTTTCCTGCTGCTCGCGCTCGCCGTCGTTGTGATCATCGCGAGCGTCGCACTGGTCCCGGCGGGGCCACTCGCCCGCGTGCTGTCGCTGGGGCCGCTGCGCTACCTCGGCTGGATCTCCTACGGCGTCTACCTGTGGCACTGGCCGCTCTTCCTGCTGCTCACCCACCAGCGCACCGGTCTAGCGGGTGCCGGCCTGCTCGCTGTGCGGTTCGCTGTCACGCTCGCGATGTCGGTCCTGAGCTACCACCTCATCGAACTGCCGGTACGTGAGCGGCGGCTGCGCCTTCCGCATCCGCGCGCGACGGCACCGGTCGCCGTGGCGACCCTGGTGGGGGTCCTGATCGCCGCCACCCCGCCGCCCGCCGCCACGACCATCCCGATCCAGGCCACGCCGCCGGCTGACACCTCGCTGCTCCCAGTGGCCCCGGTGGGGACCACCCGGGTCCTGGTCGTCGGCGACAGCGTGGCGCTTGCCCTTGCCGAGGCTTTAGCCCGTGACGAGCAGCCGTACGACATCAGGATTTCGGACGGTGGCCTGCTGGGCTGCGGCATCGCCCGGGGGAGCCCCCGCAAGTTTCGCGGGGTGCTGTCCAATGACCCCAGCTTCTGTACGACCTGGCCGCAACTGCGGGCACAGCAGGTCGCGAAGGCCCGGCCCCAACTGGTCGTGGCGCTGGTCGGTGAGTGGGAGTTGATGGACCGCTTCAAGGACGGTCGCTGGCAACACATCGGGCAGCCGGCGTACGACGCGTACCTGGCGCGCGAGTTGGACCTGCTGATCAAGGTCGGTTCTGCCCGCGGAGCCCGCGTCGCGCTGCTCACCACGCCGTGCCGGGCGCCCGACGAGAGCCCGAGTGGGGCTCCCTGGCCGGAGAGCGTGCCCGAACGGCTGGACCGGTTCAACGTTCTGCTCGCCGCCGCCGCCAAACGCCATGCCGCGACCACGAGCGTCATCGACCTGAAGGCGCTGATCTGCCCTGGTGGGAAGTTCGTGACGACCCTGGACGGGGTCACGATCCGCAGCGCGGACGGGATTCATTTTCCGATCGCGTCCATCCCACCCGTAGCGAAGGTGTTGCTGCCCGAGTTCCGACGTCTGGTCGCGGTGAAATCACCCAAAAGCGCGTCGTGAGCCGGGCGCGTACGGCTGATCGTGATCGTCACTCCTTGTACTCTGCGGGAGTGCCACGGTCTGTCGAGAAGGGGCTTGCCGCCCTCCCGCCAGGTCGCGGGAGCTTTCGCGGGTGATGGCTTCAGATCTGCTTACGCGGTCCCAGCCCGCTAGCTCGACCCGACCGCGGCCTCAACCGTCCTCGTATCCGCGGCCGCCGAAGGTGTCTCGCTGGGCAGCGCTCGACGGGGTGCGCGCCCTCGCCGTAGCCGGGGTGATCCTCTACCACGCCGGCGTGAAGTGGGTACCCGGCGGCCTGCTCGGCGTCGACGTCTTCTTCGTGCTCTCCGGCTTTCTCATCACCAGCCTGCTGTTACGTGAGGTGCGCGGGGGAGGCCGGGTCAACCTCGGGGCGTTCTGGGCCCGCCGCGCCCGGCGCCTGCTCCCGGCGCTGCTGCTGGTGCTGCTCGCCGTCTCGCTGTGGGCGGCGCTGGACCCGGCGCAGGACATTCGCAGCATCCGGTTCGACGTGGGCGCGTCGCTTTCGTATGTCGCCAACTGGCGATTCGCGTTCTCCCACCAGGGCTACTTCGCCGGCTCACAGACTCCCTCACCGGTGCTGCACCTGTGGTCGCTCGGGGTGGAGGAGCAGTTCTACCTGCTGTGGCCGCTGCTCGTCGCCGCCGTCGTGCTGGCCAGCCGTTTTGTGATGCGGCTCGTGCGACGCCGTGCGCTCGAACCCTGCCGAGTGAGCAGTGGCCGGGTGGCCGTTTGCGTGCTGGCCGCTCTTGGCGCGCTCGCGAGCACCGGCTGGCTCATCTACGGCGCTATCACCGGCACCGATGCTTCCCGCCTGTACTACGGCACCGACACCCGGGCGCTCGCCCTGCTGGCCGGCGCCGTGCTGGCCGCCTGCTGCCCGCTCCCGCGTTCTCCGTCAGCGGTAGGGGCCACCGTCCGGGCCAACCGGCGCTGGACCGCGATCGGCGCCTTGGCGCTGGGCTCGCTCATCGCCATCGTGGCGTTGGTCGGCGGCCAGGACCGACTGCTTTACCGCGGCGGATTCCTGGTCGTCGCCGTGCTCGTCGCGCTGCTGCTGGCGGCCCTCGTACGCGCGCCGCGGGCTCCGCTGTCACGCTTACTGGGGCTTCGCCCGATGGCCCACATCGGCCGGATCTCCTATGGGCTCTACCTGTGGCACTGGCCGGTCATCCTGTTCATGACGGGGGAGCGCACCGGCCTGACCGGCGCGGCCCTGCTCTGGGCGCGTATCGGCGTCTCGCTCGGGCTGGCCGAGGTCTCGTACTGGCTGATGGAACGCCCGGTTCTCGGCGGCTTCCTGCCGGGCCCGCGACTGGCCAGTGTCGGACTGGTCGCGGTAGTGGGACTGATCGGCGTGGCCGGCCCCTGGTCGGCGGTCCCGCGCGCCGGTGACGGTGGCAGCCGGGCGGCGTTCGCGTCGAAGCTGGACTCGCTCGCCAAGCGCCAGGAGGAGCATTCGGCCACGCTCAGCCGCCAGCGGGTCGTCCTCCCGCGACCAACCCCGGCTCCCGTCACCCTCTCGTCCAATCCTGGGGTTGCCCGAGGAGTTCCCGCAGCGGTGGGCCAGGTCCCTTCCGATCCTTTCAGCATGGTGGTCGTCGGCGACTCCACCGCCTTCAGCGCGGCGCTCGCCCTTCAGGACCGGGCCTACGCCTGGAAGATCTACCTGCAGGACGCAAGCCGGGTCGGTTGCGGCATCGCGCCCGGCACCGGCGCCGGCGCCGGTGACCAGGCTCCGGTGAGGTACGGCGAGTGCTGGGACTGGCCGCAGCGCTGGCAGCAAACGGTCGCCGTGCAGCGCCCGGCGGTGTCGCTGATGGTCCTCGGCCATTGGGAAGTCGTTGACCGCAACGTCAACGGCAAGGTCATGCACATCGGCCAGCCGGTCTACGACAACCTGCTGCGGGCCGAATTGGAGAAGGCCGTCTCGGTGCTCGGCTCGCAGGGTGGCAAGGTCGCGCTCGCCACGGCGCCCTGCTACCAGCGTCCGGAGCGCGCCGACGGCGCCCGCTTCCCGCAGGACGACTGCCGGCGGGTGCAGGACTTCAACAAGCTCATCTGGGCAGTGGCCGCCGCGCATCCCACCAACGTCATGGTGCTCGACCTGTACCAGTACTTCAGCCCCGACGGCCGCTGGCACCTCAGCATCGGCGGCCACCAGGTGCGCGACCATGATGGGATCCACTTCGATGCCGACGCTGGTGAGTGGCTCGCGCCGGTCTTCCTCGGCGGCATTCGCACGCTCCTCGGCCTGCCCGCGATCCCGCAGGCGCCGCCGCTGATCAAGGTGAGCGCCACCAACGGCGGTTAGCCGCCCGCACCGACGAGCGCAGCGAGCTGACCGCGCTGGCAGAGGCGCCCATCCAACGAGGCCGGCCAAGGATCAGCGCTTGCGCAGCACCAGCACGAGGTTCCAGGTGAGGACCTCGCGGACCCCCGGGACGCGCAGCACCGGATAGGCCCACCGCGGGTGGTAGCGGGGGAAGGCTTCGGCGAGGTCAACCGAGCCGTCGGCGACCCGGCGGCGGGCCCAGTGCAGGGCCTCGCGTACGGAGACGGCGTACATGCTCTCGCCGAAAACGTTCTTCGGCGGCTTGCCGTGGACGCGTTCGTAACGGGCCAGGGCGCGCCGGCCGCCGAGGTAATGCCAGGGCGACGTCTCGTGACCCCCGTGGGGTGAGAGCCAGGTCGTGTAGCTGAGGAAGACGGTGCCGCCGGGACGCGTGACGCGCACCATCTCATCGGCCATGGTCCACGGCTCGGGTACGTGCTCCAGGACGTTGGAGGAAAAGCAGACGTCGATCGCGCCGGTACGAAACGGCAGTTGCAGCCCGCTGCCCAGCACAGTCGTACCTCGCTCGGGCGAGCGGCCGTGCAGGCTCAACTCGCCCGCGTCGGCGTCCAGCGCGTAGTACGTGGCGCCCGCCCGCCGGAACGCGTCCGCGAAGTATCCGGGGCCGCCGCCGACGTCGAGGAGCACCTTGCCGAACAGCGGCGCGTAATGGCCGACATGGTCCGCGGAGTCGGCGGCCACCATCCCGTAGAAGTGGGCCGGATCGGTCTGCTCGAGACCGAACGCCCGAAACAGCGCCCGGCTGCGGGCGAGCGTGGGGCGAAAACTCGAAGCCGGGGCCGGCGACAGCTCGGGGGGCGGGGTGGCGGGCGGGGGCGTCACACGCGCCGACGCTACTGGCTGCGGCTGGCTGCCGTGGCGTGATGGTGGACCGCCACGAGCAAACCCAGGACGAGTGCCAGCGCGCCCTGCGCCGCCGCGTCGGTCCACGCTACACGCTCCGGCCCGCTCCCGGCGATGGCAAGGGCAGTGGTCGTAGCGATGGCCGCGACGATCAGCACCGTCAGGACGGCCGCGCGCACCCCCGCGGCGAGCAGGTAGTGGGTCAGCATCACCGAGGCGGCCAGCAGCGCCATGGCCAGCGCAAGCGGGGTGAACGCGGCGGACGCTCCGGCGAGGCGCTTACCGAAGGCCAGCGACAGCAGCGGGTGTCCGGCGGTTGTGGAAGCGATCAGCAGCGCGGCAGATGGCACGGCGACGAACCCCAGTGAGACGGCCAGCGGGCTCAGGGCGTGATGACCGGCAGCGCGCCTGGTGGCCGCCTCCGGTAGCAGGAAGCCGGCGAGGACGAACGCGATGAGCACCAGCGACTTGCAGGCGACCGAGACCGCGCCGTAGCCACCACTGCTGCCCGGATCGCGCCGCCCCAGCACCAACACGTCCACGTTCTGCAGGATCGCCAGCATCCCGAGGGCGACCAGCGCTGTCACCGCGTCGCGCCGGGCCTGCCCCACCAGAGCGGTCAGCGGCGTCAGCCCCCCGCCCCCCGGTGCCGTCAGCCGGGCCTGCGCCCAGCGCGCGTGGACGACCGCCGCGGGAAGGCTGACGAGCAATCCTGCTGCCGCGCCGGTGACGCCCAGCCCGGCGCCGACGGCGACCAGGACGGCCCCGCAGCGCAGGATTCCCTCCAGCAGCAGGTTCCCTGCGAACGCGGGATATGCGTTACGCGACTGCAGCAGCGCGCGTTCGAAGCAGACAGCGGTCCACAGTGCCCCGGCGGCGAAAGTCTCGATGAGGCCACCCGTACTGCGGATGACCAGCGCGTGAGCGATCGGCGTGGCCAGCGCGGCTCCCACGACAAAGGCGATCGCGCAGCCGGCGTAGACGCGTTGGCGGATGTGGTGAATCCATTCCTCGCGTCCCTCTTCGCCGGGACGCGCCAGCCAGTCACTGATCCGGCGGACGACCGCTATCCCGACTGCCAGACCGGGCATCGTCAGGACGTAGAAGACCGCCACCAACTGGACGAAGGTGCCGTATTCGCGCGGGTTGAGCAGCCGGGCGACCGCCAAGGTCGTGATGGCCACGGCGAGATTGACCGCGACGCCCGCGCCCGCGATGGGGCCGGCGCTGCGGGCCGCCTCGCGGTGGGAGGCCGCCTGCGGGGCGACCACCGGATCGATCAGAGGATGCCGCCCGATCCAGGGATGTCACCAGCCGCGCTTTTGGTGTCGACGCCGGTGGCGGAGCGGGTGATGGGACCACCTCCGAGGGCCCGGGCGAGCTCCACTTCGACCTGCGGGGTGGTGGCGACGGCCAGGATTTCGTCGCCGTCCTCGAGTGTTGCCTCCGGCACCGGCAGGACCACGCGGCCTTCACGCAGGATCGCCACCAGCGCCGTGTCCGGCGGGAGGGTGACCTCATCGATGCGCCTGCCGGCCAGCGGCGAATCGTCGGCGAGCGTGACTTCCACGAGGGAAGCCTCGCCCTGCATGAAGCTCATGAGGCGGACGAGATCGCCGACGCTCACGGCTTCTTCGACGAGGGCGGTCAGCATCCGAGGCGTGGAGACGGCGACGTCGACGCCCCAGGATTCGTTGTAGAGCCACTCGTTCTTCGGGTGGTTGACCCGCGCCACCACGCGGCGTACGCCGAACTCGGTCTTGGCCAGCAGCGAGACGACGAGGTTGACCTTGTCGTCGCCGGTCGCGGCGACGACCACGTCGTAGTCCTGCAGTTGGGCTTCTTCGAGCACAGCCACCTCGCACGCGTCACCGTGGACCCACGAGGCGCCCTCGACCGTCTTGGTCTTCAGCGCCCGAGGTTCGCGCTCGATGAGCAGCACGTCATGGCCATTTTCGATGAGCTCCATCGCGATCGAGCGCCCGACATTTCCGGCACCTGCGATGGCGACACGCTTGCGGGGCCGCGACTGCTGCAGCGAGGTCTCGCGGCTGATGTCCTCCACGGCGGACCGCGGGTCGAGGCTCTCCGAGCTGCTCTCGGGGGACACGGCGGTCATGAGCCACCTTCAGGTCCGGCGGCGATCGCCCGCTCCACCTCGTGCAGCTCGCTACGCACCAGCAGCAGATGGACGGTGTCGCCGTGTTGGAGCGCGGTACCAGCCTCGGGAAGCATGCCTTCGCCGAAGCGGATGAGGCACGCGACGCGTACGCCGGCCGCTGCCTCGAGCGCGGTGACCCGGTGGCCGATCCAGCTGTCGGCGATCGGCACCTCAGCCAGGATGATCTTTCCGCTCTGGTCGGTCCATTCGGGCGTCGCGCCCTCCGGCAACAGGCGCCGCAGGATCTGGTCGGCCGTCCACCGCACCGTCGCCACGGTCGGGATGCCGAGCCGCTCGTACACCTCGGCGCGCTTGGGGTCGTAGATCCGCGCCACGACGTGTTCGACTCCGAACGTCTCTCGCGCGACTCTCGCCGAGAGGATGTTGGAGTTGTCGCCGCTGGAAACGGCGGCGAAGGCGTCGGCCTTGTCGATGCCCGCTTCCATTAGCGTGTCGCGGTCGAAGCCGACGCCCGTGACGGTGAGCCCGGGAAAGTCCTCTCCGAGCCGGTCGAAGGCCGTGGCGACCTGATCGATCACGGCCACGAAGTGGCCGCGCCTGGCCAGGCTGCGCGCCAGAGTCGAGCCGACCCTGCCGCAACCGAGAATGACGACGTGCACGGGCTGGAACACTAGCCGGGTCGGGCGCGCTTACGGGCCAAGTTGCCGCGTAGCATTCCGCGCCGTGGGCGTGCTCACGGGCCTGCTGAAGCGCGGCGTGGTCGGCCGGCCAGTCCGGAGCGACCGCCTCGGCGACACACTGCTGCCCAAAAAGATCGCGTTGCCGGTCTTCGCGAGCGACGCGCTGTCCTCGGTGGCGTACGCGACCGAGGAGATCCTGCTCGTCCTCACGCTCGGCGGGCTCTCGTTCATCCACTTCACGCCGTGGATTGCAGCGATGGTCGGCATTTTGATGCTCACCGTCGTCGCGTCCTACCGGCAAAACGTGCATGCGTACCCGAGCGGCGGCGGCGACTACGAGGTGGCCACCACCAACCTCGGTGGCAATTACGGGCTGCTCGTGGCGAGCGCGCTCATGGTCGACTACGTCCTGACCGTCGCCGTGTCGGTGTCGTCCGGCGTGGCCAACTTCTTGTCGGCCGTCCCTTCGCTGGCGTCGTACAAGGTTCTGATCGCCGTTGTAGTTGTGTTCGTCATCACGCTGCTCAACCTGCGTGGCATCCGTGAGTCGGGCACTGCCTTCGCGATTCCCACCTACGCCTTCATGGCCACTGTCCTTTTCATGATCGGTTATGGACTCATCCGCGCCGCGACCGGCACCCATCTGCGGGCCGAAAGCGCCCACTTCGGGGTTGCGGCCGCGAGCAGCTTCGGCGGCCTGGCCACGATCTTCCTGGTGCTGAGGGCGTTCTCCTCGGGATGTACGGCCCTGACCGGGGTCGAGGCGATCAGCAACGGCGTACCCGCCTTCAAGAAGCCGAAGAGCAAGAACGCGGCGACCACCCTGCTGCTGCTCGGCGTGCTATCGATCACGATGTTTGTGGGTGTCACCGTGCTGGCGCTCGTGGCGAAGGTGCATGTGGCCGACGCCGGCCAGCTGACCGGCACACCGAACGGTTACCAGCAGCGCACCGTCATCACCCAGGTCGCGGAGGCGGTGTTCGGAGGCACGTCGTCGTTCGGCTTCGTCCTCATCGCGATCACGACCACGCTGATCCTCGTGCTGGCCGCCAACACGGCGTTCAACGGCTTCCCGGTGCTCGGCTCGATCCTGGCCCAGGATCGCTACCTGCCGCGCCAGCTCCACACCCGCGGCGACCGGCTGGCCTTCAGCAACGGGATCATCGTGCTGGCTGGCTTCGCCACCATGCTGATCATCGTCTTCCAGGCCGAAGTCACCCGGCTGATCCAGCTCTACATCATTGGCGTCTTCGTCTCGTTCGTCACCAGCCAGAGCGGGATGGTGCGCCACTGGAACCGGCTGCTGCGCTCCGAGCGTGATCCCCAGACTCGCCGGCGGATGCGCCGGAGCCAG
>JBBRSE010000036.1:0-41083 GCA_038245655.1 Mycobacteriales bacterium
GATTCACCTGGGCCTACGACGCTGCCGCGGATCACGCCCGCTACCGCCGGCGGCACGCCTCCGAACCAGTCAACGTCCCGCTCGCACCAGCGGCGTAGCCCAGGACCAATCCCGTCAAGGACAAATGCGGCGCTGCACTAGTCCGTACGCACCCTGCGGCAACATGGGTGCGGTCGGGCCGTCAGTAGTTCGGCGCACCTCCGTAGCACCTTCGCAAAGGTGACGTCCGCCAGCCGTCAGCTCGAAATCAGCACTCGCGCTCAGCGCGACCCATCCGTATACGCCGCCGACGATCGGCCCGTCCTGGCCACCCTCTAACAGCAAACCGGTGATCGGACCGCAGTGGACAACAAGCCCCACAACGGCAGTGTTCTCAAGTAGGGCGAGGATCTGAGTCTGGCTGCCAGTCAGCAGCTGCGTCGGCGGGTCGTGCAAGGTCAACCGGAGCGGGACAGCCCCCAGCGCTGGACCGGCCGGGGCCACCACCGGCAGTTCAGCCTCAGGGCCGCTGAGCACCCCTTCACCATAAGGGAGCGCCTGCTGCACTATTTGCCATTAACGGTTGGCGAGCGTACGTGCCGCTACCGCGGGCTACGGTTCGCTTGGGAACCGGCTAGTCCGCGCGCTAGCCGAGTGGACAAAAATGGCTACACTTGTGGCTATGACATCGGCGGCGGAGCACATGCCTCTCGCGGACGTAAAGAATCGCCTCTCCGAGGTCGTTGACCGACTCGAGCGCGAGCACGGGCGGGTCGTGATCACTAAACACGGCCGCCCTGCTGCGGTGGTTATCAGTCTCGAGGATCTCGAGGGCCTCGAAGAGACCCTCGACATCCTGTCCGACCAGAAACTGATGCGCCGCATCCGCAAGGCCGAGGCTGAGACCGGGTCTGGTCAAGCCGAAGAGCTGACGAGAGAAGAAGCGTTGGCGCTCATCACACGGCAAGGCTGATGTCGGACGCCTACCGAGTCGAGTGGGCACCGTCGGGCAAGCGGGACCTGGCAAGGCTGCCCGAGAAGGTGGCAACGGCGGTGGTCGAGTTCATCTACGGCGGGCTCGCTGACAATCCCCACCGGGTCGGTCGTGTCTTGCATCTGGAGTTGACCGGACTACACGCCGCCCGCAGAGGCGACTTCCGCGTCATCTACCGGATCGAAGATGAGCCGCGGCGCGTCATCATCACTGTCATCGATCACCGAGCTGATGTCTACCGACGCCGCTGATATGCCGTAGTCGCGCGCCAGACAGCCACCTGACCATTCGCAGACAAGCGGGTCGTCGGTTACTCAATGCCGGACGGTCAATGGTGTCCGCGGTCAGATCAGCTTGGCTGACTTGGGGCGGGTCGTTGCGTGCGAGCGTCGTTTGCGGCGTGGGCCTTGGTGGTCGGAAGAGCTGGGCTCGCGACCTGGTTGAGTCGGGTCCGAATGGTGGCCAACGAGGTGATGAGTTCCTCCCGTTCGGCTTCGGACAGGGCGCTGATCGCCTGGGTGATGACAGCGTGGATGGCCGGCAACTCGTGGTCGGACCGCGCGGGAACCGACACTATGCGCGGACGCCCGGTGCTGGTGCCAGGCGCGGCTTCAGCCCTCGCCGGTAGGTACGCGACCCGCCGAGACGGCTGTACCGAACGACGAGGGAGAACGTCCCCAGCACCCCACCCTCGTCACTTGGTAGGCGACACGCCCGGAATAGGGGACTGTTGCCACCTTGGGTGCATGGGAGGAACGGTCAGTCCGGGGATATGGGCCAGCAGGGCCTGAGGCTCTGCGAATGCTGGCTTCCCGACGAACGCCCGGCCCCGAACTGGGTACGCACGGTCAGCGCCATCTGCGCCGCGCCTCCCGTCATGAAGGGCATCTTGGCGGCCTGGTTCAGCAGCTGGTCGAGGCATACGCCGATGAAATCCAGGTACGTCAGCTCGACCACTGGCCGCATCCCGGCCATCGCCGCTCCCACGCCGAGCCCATGATCGCGGTCTCGGAGATCGGGGTGTCGCATACCCGGTCACCGAAGCGGTCTCGCAGGCCCCGCGTGAGACCGAGGCGTCGTCGCGTGGTACCGGCGGCACGGGACGGACCGGGCGTAGCGCCGAAGATGCCGAGCTTGGGAACGGCGATGTGCATCGAGCCCCCGCGGCTGCGGTTGGTGACCTGATCCTTGCCCATCAGCTGGTGCACGAACCCGGGTACCTCGCTGTCGCGTTAGAGCCGCGACACCCGCTCCTCGAACCCGCGGATCAGGAGCATCCGCTGATGCATCTCGAGGAGGTCAGCAGGGGCTGGCATCATGCCAGGTACTGTAACGACCGGTACAAGCTGAGCAGGTGCGATGAACGAACCGACCGAGGCACGACGCGTGGTCGTGATCATCGGCGCGGACGGAACCCTCGGCGCGGCCATGTCGCGCCAGTCGCCGGCGAGCCGGCCACGGACCTCGTCCTGAGTGACGTCAGTCAGGCGGCTCTGGACGCGACTCTCGCCGGACTTCCTACGGCGCGGGGAGAGCTCGCCACGCTGCTGCATCCGTGCTGCCGTTGCGGTGATGCGCCCGCGAAAGTCCGGGTCCATCGTGCTGACCGCGTCGGTTTCGGGACTCACCGCGTGGTCGCTCGCCGCGCCTACTGGCGCGACCAAAGCGGCGGTGATACAGCAGGCGAAGGTCGCGGCGGTCGAGTATGCGCGGACGGCATCCGGGTCAATTGCGTGTGCCCGGGACGTTCCTGTCGGCCATCCACGCGAACCTCCCGCCGGAGTCCCTCGGTGCGATCGCCGTCAGGCACCCGCTCGGTCTCGGCGCGGCCGCCGATCTGGTGGGCGCGTACTCGTATCTGGCGAGTGACGCCTCCCGCTGGACAACCGGAACCGCACTCGTCGTCAACGTCGGCTATTCAGCGCCCTGAGGCGACTACTTGCGCTTCTTTTTCGATTTCTGGGCGCTGATCCCGCCGATGAAGATGTCGGCGAATCGCTTCGCGACATCGTGCGCCGACAGCTCGCCGTCGGGCTTCAGCCAGAGATACGTGTAGTTGTGCATCCCCAGCCAGGCGAGCGCGGTCAGCCTGGGCTCGACGTCGCGGAACTCACCGGAGTTGATCCCTGCCGACAGGATTGACTCGACCCGACCCTCGAACTGCCGCCGGCGCTTGCGGAACTGCTCGGCGCGCTCACCCGTCAGCGCGGGGAACTCGTGCAGAAATACCCATACGTGGTCGGGATAGCGGGCTATGACGTCGAGCAGCTGATCGCCTTGCATCGTCAGCTGCTGCGTGGGCGAGCCGCCGGCGTCGGCCACCCGCTGAGCGCTCGCGAGCACCTCGTCCATCACGCGATCGTGGATCGCGGCGAGCAGTTCCTCCTTCGAGCCGATGTAGTGGTAGAGCGCACCCTTGCCCAGGTCGTTGGCGACGCAGAGCTCGGCGATCCCGGTGCCGTGATAGCCGCCGCGGGCGAAGACCCGTGCCGAAGTGTCGACAATGGCATCGCGCCGCGCATGCCAGTTGGGGTTGCGGCGGCTACGACCGCCCATCTCGGGCCGTTGCAAGGGAGACGCCACCACTGACCGCTCCTGACCGCTCCTGACCGCTGCCGACGCTTCGACTTCGGCACGTCCGCATCTGTTCGACTGACTGGTCGGTACATACTCTTGCACGTGAATGGCGGCCCAGATGCAGGCGGATCTGAATTGGTTTGCGGTGCTGGCGCACCACGCGATTCTTACCCCGGACAAGGCGTTCAGCGTCTTTGCGGGCGAGGCGATCTCGTACGGGCAGCTGCTCTCGTACAACTGCCAGAGTTCCTCGAGACAGTCGTCGCGGCGAACTACCTCGGCGCGATCGCGATGCATGGTCAACTGGCGGCTCGCAGCACCAGAAGTGCGCTACATCCTTGAGCATTCCGAGGCGCGGGCGCTGGTCTGTGTGTCGGGTCCGGCGTCCGACGGGTGGGCCGCGCTCGCTGACGTACGCGCCGTCTCGGTGCCGCCGCGCGCAACGGTGGCCGCCGACGACGCTCATTGGTTGATGTACACCTCCGGCACGACCGGGCGCCCGAAAGGCGTCATGCTCACTCACGCGAATCTGGAGTGGAAAAACCTCGCCCACATCGTCGAATCCGGCTTCACCAGCGCCGATCTGGGACTCGCTTTCGGCCCGCTGTACCACGTCGGCGCGCTCGACCTGACGACCACGTCGCTCATCGCCGCTGGAGCCACGACGATCATCCAGCGGACGATCTCCTCCGCCTGGTTCGCCGACGCCTACGGACTTACCGAGATCGTCTCCGGCGACACGTTCCTCGACCGCGACAGCATCGTCACCAAACTGGACTTTGAGCGTGGTGGAGGCCGAGTCGTTGACCTTCACGCCGCCGGTCTGGGCGTGGAAGAAGATCTGCAGGCCGTTCGCCTGCGCGGCATCCCAGACCGGATCGAGCTCGCGCGAGTAGTAGTGGACGGGCGGCGTCGACGGCAGCAGGATCCAGCTGTGAGGTAGCGCTCGATCTCCGATTGCTCGGCGAAGTGCTCCCGCCACTCCCACTCGTCCCACAGCGCCTGGGAGAACAAACAGGTAGCCGTAGGTGATAACTCTCCGAGTCAAACCGCGCGCCGGGGTAGCGGTTCCAGAACCAGGTGCCGCCGGCGCCGCTGCCCGCCTCGAGCAGTTGCGCGGAATGGCCCGCTTGGCGTGTGCGGTAGAGCTCGTAGATACCGGTGATGCCGGCGCCGACGACGAGCACATCAACAGTGATGTCGCTCGGTTCACCGGATGTCACAGCGGTTGCCATAGCGCCGCTCGGCGGGAGTGGTGCGGGATGGCGATTGTACCGACCGGTTGGTATACCGTGCCGTCGAACGCTGACATACGCCGTCGGCGCGGAAAGGCTTATGCCGTGGCGATTGTGAACCACGAACGGGTGGCTTCGGCCGTGCCGTTTGCGATGGAGTATCCGGATCGGGCGCCCAAGCAGCGTTACTACGACCCGGGCTTCTACCAGCTGGAGACCGAGCAGCTCTGGCCGCGGGTCTGGCAGATGGCGTGCCGGCTTGAAGAGATCCCGCGCGCGTACGACTTCACCGAATACGAGATCTTGGATCAATCGGTCATCGTGGTGCGCGCCGAGGATGGGGGAGTGCAGGCATTTCAAAGCGCGTGCCGCCACCGCGGCGTCAAGGTCGCGCAGGGTCAGGGGTCGTGTCCGGCGGGATTCACCTGCCCGTTCCACGGTTGGTGCTACGGGCCGGACGGCAAGAACACCGCCGTCACCCGGCGACGGACGTTCAACGAGCACAACCTGCGCCCCGAGGATCTCGACCTGGTGCCCGTGCGATCCGAGACCTGGGGCGGTTGTGCGTGGATCAACCTCGATGACGATGCTCCGCCATTGCGCGAGTGCATCGAGCCGTTCGCCACCGTGATGGATGCGTGGCAGCTGGAGTCGATGCGCGCCGAGTGGTGGTACGCCTGCCGGCTGCCGGTCAACTGGAAGATCGCCGAAGAGGCGTTCCAGGAGCAGTACCACGTGCTCGAAGCGCATCCGCAGCTGCGGATCCCGGGCCGGACGTTCCCGAAGCCTGGCAAGGCGTTCGATCAGCGGGTGTGGCTGGACGGTGAGATTCAGTACCTGCGCACCATGAGCGAGGGCATGGCCGGCATGGTGCACGCGAACGACGTCCTTGTCGCCGAAGGCCTGAGCGACATCCAGCTGCCCAGCGACCCGATGGAGGCGGCGGCGACCTGGCAGCACACGCTCAACGACGCGGTCGTGGACTGGCATCGCGCTAGAGGCTCGGATATCCCCGACCTCAACGAGCTTGCTGCGCAGGGCATGGGCGACTCGATGTTCTACTGCTTCCCGCACTTCTTCGTGCTGCCGATGTACAGCAGCGCTTCGTCCTACCGCTTCCGGCCGCTCGGGCCGGAGGAGACCCTGACGGAGTTCTGGTCGCTGACCCGCTTCCCGGCGGGCAGCGAGCCGTCGACGCTGACGCCGCCGGAGGCCTGGGAGGCCGACACCCCCGCTGGCCACCGATCCCCGCGCAGGACTTCTCCAACCTTCCGCGGCAGCAGAAAGGCCTGCATTCCAAGGGTTTTGAGTACATGCGGCTCTCCGAGCGCTCTGAGGGTGGCATCTCCAACTTCGAGCGAATGGTCGACGGGTTCCTCGGTGGGCTCCCGTACGAAACGCTGTTGCCGGCGCTGCGCTCGGTGAACGTGAACCCGCTCGACCAGCCTGTCGCCCACCTCGGCTTCTGACGAGCATGCCGACGAGCGGGCAGCGCATGGACGCCGATACCGAGGGCGAGCCGCGCCTGGCGCCACTGCCGCCACGCGGCTAGCCGCCCGAGATGTGGGAAGCCCTGGCGGCGTGATGGCTCGGTGCGAAGGTGCCCTTCAGGTGGACCCGGATCACGGCGTCCCACTCGTCCTCGGACGTCGAGAAGAGCATCCGGTCGCGCAGGATGCCGGCTCTGTTGACCAGCACGTCCAGCCTGCCGAAGGTGTCGACCGCTTGCGCAATGAGCGCAGCCGGGGTCGCGGGGGGGGGCCAGTACAGAAACGGCCAGTACAGCAGACGATAGGAAGTCGCGCCCAGCGGGTTCGCAGTAATGTCTGCCGTGGCCGACCGCGTCTTGACGAGCACGGGCGTGGGCACACACTGGATGTGTGACGATCGTCAGGGCTCGCACGACGCTTGATGTGGCG
Organism: Mycobacteriales bacterium; assembly: GCA_038245655.1. Lineage (GTDB taxonomy): Bacteria > Actinomycetota > Actinomycetes > Frankiales > Frankiaceae > DATAZK01. The sequence goes on from JBBRSE010000036.1 coordinate 6,705, forward strand.
TCAGCCGTTGGGATGATCGAGACGATGTTGCGAGAGCGCAACGTCGAGCTCTTTGCTCACATTGACCACGCTGGAGGCGCTCGGGCCGTGGGGCTCGAGTTGGCGGACGAGGTGCTGTTGGTGTTCGGCAATCCGGCCGTCGGTACCGGGCTGATGCAAGCCGATCCCGACGTGGGGCTGGAGTTACCTCTTCGTTTGCTGGTTCGCGCCGTCGATGATGGGTGCCAGTTGGTCTTCCGCGACCCTCGGACGCTTGCCGACCAGTTCAATCTCGCTCGACACCGAGAGGTCCTGGAACGGCTGTATGAATTGCTGGTCTCGATTTCCCAGACCGTTGCGCAAGCGGGACCGGCTTCGTCCGACGTCGAGTGAGCGCGGCGGCCCGTGGGTGGCTGCTCATTAGCCCGCGAGGCCCACCACGAGCCACATGAACCCGGCGCCGAGGGTCGTGAGAACGATGGTGAGCCGGGCAGGATGCTCGGCGTGCGCCTCCGGAAGGATGTCGGAGGTGGCCAAATACAGCAGCACCCCGGCGAACAAACCTGCGCTGATCTCGGAGGCGCAGGGCCGCAAAGCCGCCGAGCAATGTCGTTAAGAACGACCCAAACGCCACGAGCACGGCCATGAACGCTCCTAACAGGCGCGCCGAACGCGCCGGTCTGCTTCTTGCCGCGCGATCGATCCTGTTGCCGTAACCGCATTCGCCGAGGCATCACACTGCCGCGCCGTCACCCGCCCAGTCGGGCGAAGACGTGCCTGCGCCCCGGTTCGTCAGTTTTTCAGGAAATCCAGCAGCGCAGGGTTAACGATTTCGGGATGGGTCCAGGCGATGTTGTGGGGACCGCCTTCGACGGTGACGAAGGTGAGGTCCTTGACGAGTGCCGGCAGTCGGGTGGCGGTGTTGTCATAGGGCAGGATGCGGTCTGCGTCACCATGGATGAGCAGCACAGGCACATCGATCTTGGGTAGATCGTCGCGGAAGTCGGTGAGCCACGCGTCGACGCACACGTACGCGGCGTGGGCGGACATTGCCAGGGCCATGCTGAAGGCGGCCTGCCAGGCCTGATCGCTGATGCGGGTGCCGTGGTAGGTGTCTACGTTGAAGAAATTGTCGAGGAAGTCTTTGAAGGATCTTGATCGGGCAAGAAGACGACGGCCTGCTCGCCGCGATTCAGTTACGAGACCGGCTACCTGACACCGGCTTCCTGAAACGCCGCTGATCGAGACGTATCGGGCGCCGCTGCGAGCTTAGCTGGGCCTGCTTTCTAGGGTCGACATGGGAATGTTCGGCCAAAGCCCCCACGTGTTGCCGTACCGGGGGCCGCGTGGCGCCCGTGGTCCCCGCCACCGCCCGAAACCGCTGGGATTACGATGCTGTCGCTGTGAGCAACGCAGGCTCCAGACGTCCCCCTTGGCGGCGCCCGCCGCGCGACACGGCGAAAGGTGCTGCCTCGTGAGCCCGACGGACCCGCCCAACGCATGGCAGGCCACGCTTGACGACCTCGATCAGCGCCGGGCGGCCAGCTACGCGATGGGTGGGCCCGACCGCGTCGACCGCCATCGCGCCGCCGGCAAGCTCGATGCCCGTGCCCGAATCGCCGCGCTCCTCGACGAAGGAAGCTTCCGCGAGATCGGCACGCTCGCGGGTGGCGCGGTCGCCGCCGACGCCATCGTCACCGGCACCGGCCGCCTTGACGGACGCTCGGTGATGGTGGGTGCCGAGGACTTCACCTCGGTTGCCGGGACGATCGGCCCGGTGAGCAATTCCAAGCGCTACCGGATCGCGGAGCAGGCGCTACGGCAGAAGATCCCGCTCATCATGCTGCTGGAGGGGGCCGGGTTTCGTCCGGGCGATCACGGTCGCGGCCGATCGCCGGTGGATCTGATCATGCAGGCTCGGTGCTCCAGCTTCGTCCCGATCGTCTGCGGGGTCATGGGCGCCTCGGCCGGTCACGGCGCCCTGATCGCGCCCATGGCCGACTTCTGCGTCATGACGCAGGGGGCGTCGATCTTCACGGCCGGCCCTCCCGTGGTCCGCGAGTCGACCGGCGAGGACGTGACCAAGGAGACTCTGGGCGGCCCAGCGGTGGCCGCCGCTAGCGGGCTCGTGCACAACGTCGCTGTCGACGATTCCGCTGCAATTGCGCAGATTCGGCGATACCTGTCGTACTTCCCGTCCAGTGCCTGGTCCTACCCGGGCCGCAGTCCGCTCACCGACGACACGGGTCCGCGGCTGACGCCGGAGCTGCTCGAGCGGGTTCCGCGAGATGGTCGCCAGGTGTACGACATGCGCCGCGTCCTCGACGTCATCGTCGATCGCGGCGACTGGTTCGAGGTACAGGCCGGCTTCGGGCGAGCCATCATCTGCGCGCTTGCGCATCTGGGTGGAGAGCCGGTCGGGATCGTCGCGAACCAACCCCGGGTCATGGCGGGTGCGATCGACTCCGATGCTGCAGACAAGGCGGCGCACTTCATCTCCGTCGCCGATGCCTTCCACCTCCCGCTGCTTTTCCTGGCGGACAACCCGGGGGTGCTGCCCGGTACTCGATCCGAACGCGCTGGGGTGCTTCGCAGCGGGGCTCGGATGTTTGCCGCGCAGTCGCTGGCGTCGACCCTCAAGGTGCACCTGACGCTGCGCAAGGCGTACGGATTCGGATCCATGGTCATGGCCATGGCCGGCTTCGACGGGGTGACCGCATCCTTCGGGTATCCGGGGGCGACGATGGGGGCGATGGGGGCCGGCGCCCAAAGCTCAGCCATGGGGGCGTCCGCCGACCAGGCCGAGGTCCTGCGCAAGACGGAGCTCGCGGCGTCCTACCGCTCAGCAGAAAACCTCGGCTTCGACGAGCTGCTCGACCCGCGTGACACCCGCAATGCCCTGCTGGCGGCGGTGCAGAGCGGGTTGTCCATGAGGCAGGCGAGCGCCGAACCGGCGCTGCGGGGCGCGATCGCTCCATGAGCTCCCGCCCGCAAATGCGCCTGGCGCGCTCCCGCGAGCTCGCTGCGCAGCGACATCTGTTACGCCTGTGGCGTCCGCCGCTGAGCCCGCATCCCAGCGCCCCGGCGCTCACCGCGAGCTAAGTACGGCATCAACGTGACCCACGTGTGCGCAAATCCGACCGCACAAATGGCGGCGAAAAGCCAAGCGGATCCGGCACGTTGATGGTCGACGATGACCGCAGGCTAAGTGCGGGAGCTGGATGAGGCAGCGTGCGTTGTTCCAGCGCACGCAATCCTCACCCCGCGCGGCGATCTGGCCGAGGTCGGTTTTCGCCCCTCGACGCTTGGCGGGTGGCGACGGTTTCGGTGACGCGCCGGCCCCGCTCGTTCATCGCCACGATTCGCCGCTTCGCGGAGGACCTGGTAAACCGTGGTGCTCGGAGACGGCGATGCTCGCGCAGCCGAGCCGGTTCGCCCATTCCGCGATGTCCAGGGTCGCCGCGTAGCGCTCGGCCATGGTCGTACCCGCGATGGCTGGATTGCGGAGGTCGAAGCGCAGGGCGAACGGCACCGCGGGCCGGGCTCATCGGGTGAGAATATTGTTTCTGTGGGGGAGAACCAAGCGTGCCCAGCCGTGCTGGTCGTCGCCGATGACTACGCCTCTGGCCGAGCGGTCTCGTAGCGCGCGGGTGGGGTGTTCAATCCGTCGACATGAATCGGGCCGGATCGGTCGCGCAGCGACTGGCTGCCGGTGCCGTTACGAACACTGAGAATCTCCGCCACGATCGACAGCGCTATCTCCGCCGGAGTGCGCGCGCCGATGTCCAAGCCGACAGGTCCCCGGATGTGTTGCACGGCATCGCTCGCCACGCCGTGGTCCGCAAGCCACGTTGCCCGGGCTGCTTGGGTACGCCGGGAGCCCAGCGCCCCTACGTAGCCGGCCTTGCCAGCCAGCGCAGCGGCAAGGACCGGACCGTCCACCTCCCGGCTGTGGGTGAGGACCACGATGGCGTCGCCGCTGGCGAGATCGGCCGCCGCTGCCACGGCCGCGGCGACCTGATCTGTGGCCTCGGGCTGCCAGTCGAGCACCTCAGCTGTCCGCAACAGTGCCATGGCAAGCAAGCCGTCGCCGACTATGAGCAAACGCGTGGTCGGCCAGTGCGCGCTGACCAAGACCTGACCCTCCGGCTTGCGAGACATGATGGCCGTAGATGTGGTCCCGCGTCCGAACCAGCGCACGATTTGCTCGAGATCGGCGTCCACCTCGGCGCCGACACCGGCGGCGCGATCCGGTAGGCCGAACCAGCGCGTATGCCCGACGTGGTCGTCGTCGATGTCGGTGACCAAGCACACCGGCCGGCGTTCCGCCAATGCCGTCCACGCCGCCACAGCGACGTCACCGGCGGGCTGCACCAACACGCGGGCTTGTCCGCCGCAGCTCAAGCCTGCCGCCTTGGCCGCCGCGTCGCCGATGGAGAGGTGATGGATCCGGGCCGGCGACGCGTTCGCCCCAGCATCCCGCAGAATCGGGGTCAACTGCTCGTCGGCGGCCCCGCCGAGAACTGCCCCGACGGCCACGGAATCAGTGGCAGCGGCACCGTCGCCCGACCAGCGAGAGCTCATTCCTTCGACGGCGACGGTGCGGGCAACAGCGACGCGGCGACCCTCGCCCAGCCAGTCGCGTACCTGCGCGGCAATCTCGAAAATCAGTCACTCCCAAAAGGAAAGCGGCGAGTCCCGCCCCCTCGACGGTAGCTCCCGGTGGTTGTCGCCAGCGCGGTTTGTGGGACGTTCGGAACCGGCCGGGTCAGAGCGGGAACTGCCCTAGCTGCATCGCGAGTTTCGCTGCGGCATCCCTCGTGGGTAGCGCCCCCCGAGCCCCATGGCCCATGGTGGACAGGGACGCCGCCGCGACTGCCAACCGGGTGGCTTCCTCGACAGTGGCACCCCGGGCGGACTCCACGGCGAACACGCCGCAGAAGCAGTCGCCTGCTCCCGTTGTATCTACCGTGGCGACTCGCGGCGCGACGATATGCGTTGACCGCCCGCGCTCCCGAGATCGAATGACGACACCGGCAGCACCCATCGTGACGATGACGACGGGCACGTCGGTGAGGCTGCCGGCGAGCGAGGCCGCCTCCTCGATGCTCGACGGTAGGGGGCCGCCGGTGACCGCAGCGAGTTCTCTGGCGTTGGGAATGAGGACGTCGACGTGTCGCAGCAGGTCGGCGGACAGGTGGCGGGCAGGCGCGGGGTTGAGGACCAGCAGAGCGCTCGACCGTTGCGCTGCTGATGCGACGGTCTCGATGGGCACTTCGAGTTGCAGCAGGACTACGGCAGCGCCGGCAACGGGCCACGGGTCGAGGTCTTTCGGCTCGACCGCCGCATTCGCGCCAGGATCCACGATGATGAAGTTGTCGCCGCCGGCCAGGCTGACTACGACCGTGGCACTTCCCGACGGACTGCCCGCCTGCGTCCTGACGCGCGAGACGTCGACTCCCTGCTGCCTGAGGTCGGCAAGCATCTCCCGGCCAATGCTGTCATCGCCGACCCGCCCGATCATGGCGACGGAGCCCCCGGCTTTGGCGGCGGCAACCGCCTGGTTCGCGCCCTTGCCGCCGAACCCGGCGAGGCTGTCCGCTGCCATGACAGTCTCGCCGGGTCCCGGCCACTCGTGCACGTAGAGCGTGCGGTCGGCATTGAGGCTGCCGACCACCACGACCTCGACGCTCACAGGCTCTCCGATGCCTCAGTCCGGTATCAGGCTGACCTTGACGGACTTCGTGCCGTCGGCGACCAGGTCAAGCCCCTCCTGGAAGTCCGCCAGCGGCAGTTGGGTGGTGCAGATGCTGTCCATCGGCAGGCGCTTGGACTCGAGCATGCGCACGGCGGCCGGCCAGCAATGCGGACCCAGATGGGCGCCTCTCACGTCCAGTTCCTTGTCGTCACTGATGATGCTCCAGTCGACCGTGACCTCCGAGCCGAAGACCCCGTACTCGACGTATGTTCCCAACTTCCGCAGGATTTTCAGGCCCTGCAACACCGCCGCCGGATGCCCCGTTCCTTCGAGGTAGACATCGGCGCCGTAGCCCTCGGTGAGCGCCTCGACGATCGGCTGCGGGTCCTCCCGGCCGATGTTGACCGTGATGTCAGCCCCGCATTGGCGAGCCAACTCCAACTTCGAGTCGATCAGATCGAGGGCGACGATGTGGGCCGGGAACTTCGCTGCAGCACCCGCGATCATGCCGAGTCCGATCGGGCCGCAGCCGGCAATGACGACCACGTCGTCGAAGTGGATGTCCGCCCGTTCCACGCCGTGCAGAGCGCAAGAGAGCGGCTCGGTGAAGGCGGCGTGTGCTGCCGGCAGGTCGGGCGAGATCTTGTAGACGAGCGCTCCAGCCGGATAAATCATGTATGACGCCATGGCTCCTGGGGTCTTGCGCTTGAAGCCGTAGAGGTCGTGGGAGGGCGCGCACATCCAGTACTGGCCCCGCATGCAATACCGGCACTTCCAGCAGGGGACGATCTGCTCGGAGACGACCCGGTCGCCCACGTCGATTCCCCAGCGCTTCGCGGCAGCATCGTCGAGCGAGACGACCTTCCCGGCGAACTCGTGACCGGGAATCACCTCAGTCTCGGTCCAGGCGGCGCGGTTGGCGTCACCCCAGAACTTGGGCGCCCCGTGGTAGGCCTTCAGGTCGCTCGCACAGATGCCGACGGCTTCGACTCTGACCAGGGCCTCGCCTGGACCAGGCTTGGGGACCGGCACTTCTTCGAGCTTGTAGTCCATCGGGCCGTGGCAAACGACGGCCAGCATTGTGTTGGGGACAGTGGACTCGACCACGTCTGCTCCTCGGGTTGGGGACGTGCGGACACTGCGATTGCTACCTGTGAGGCGGGAGTCCGAAATGACTGCCTAAGTCGCCGTGCTCGCGCCCAAGACAAGCGGGATCGGCCGGCCGCGCATTCTTACCGCGCTGCACCGCCGCACCATTTAGTATCAATCTCACTGGCACAGAGAGATTAATCGCTCGGTGGTCGGCTTGCCCGGGGCTTTCGTCCCACGAATCAACGACTCTGGACCATCACGCGGCTGCCCCGCAGTGGCGTATTCTCACCCCGACAATTTGGCGCGCGCCCGGACTAATGGCTATCGTGGGCGGCGCGAATGTGGCGTGAGATGCCATTACGTGGTGGAGGAAGAGGGCAGTGGGAATCCCTGGCTGTTCCACGCATCCCTGGTTCGCGCAGGCCCCACCGTGACCCCCCAGGGCGGCGCTGCCCGGCCTACCTGGATCGGCACGAGCTGGAAGATGCACAAGAGCATCGCCGAGACGCGAGCGTATTGCCGGCGCCTTCGTGAGGCGACCCTGCCGCCGACCGTCCAGCCGTTCGTGTTGCCACCGTTAACCGCACTCTCCGCGGCGCGCGATGAGCTCGGCCCGCTCGGCCCGATCCTGCTGGGTGCGCAGAACGCCCACTGGGCCGACAGTGGCCCGTGGACGGGAGAAGTGTCCATGAGCATGGTTGGCGACGCCGGGGCCCAGCTGGTCGAGATCGGACATTCTGAGCGCAGGGAGCACTTCGGGGAGACGGACCAGACAGTGGGGCGCAAGGTTGCCGCAGCGTTCAGGCATGGGTTGACTCCCCTTGTGTGCGTGGGGGAACCGCGGGCAGTGCGCGACGCAGGCGCTGCCCTGGAGTACGTCCTGGCGCAGGTCGACGCCGCCGTTGCGGGGGTGGCCCGGTCTCGGATCTCGGGAATGCTCGTCGCCTACGAACCTGTCTGGGCAATCGGCGTCGACGGCGTCCCGGCAACGCCGGGCCTCGTGGGACCGGTGATGTCCGCGATGGCCGCCAGGCTGCGTGACCTGTCCGACGGCGCAGGTTGTCGCGCGCTGCTCTACGGCGGGGGCGTGGACACCGTCAACGCGGCCGCGCTGCTCGGTCTGCAGCAAGTCGACGGGCTCTTCGTCGGTCGTGCTGCCTGGCACGTGGATGGCCTGCTTGCCCTGATCGCCATCGCCGCGCGCGAGCGAGGTGGGGCCGTCCCAAGCGCCGTGGGCAAGGCGGGTTCACCCGCCGACTGAGGTAACCGGATGGCCCAAAAGCCCTCAAGAAGTGGGCCTTAGGTCCTCATTTCTGCTAGCCCGCAACACGCTTGAATCATCACCAACCACATTGCTCAGGAAATTGCAGGAGATCGTGTATTTCAGCGGTGCGGGCCCGGTACGTAGGTAGGGCCAGCACCGGAATCGTTGCGTCCCGAGTCGCGAGAAGAGCCTTTCCGTGCCCAATATTCTGAATCTGCCGCATCGCAACAAGCTGGTCGTTGCCACCGTGTGCGTGCTACTGGTGATCGGAATCCTCGCCGGCACGAAGTTCAAGGGTGTTGGCGAGAGCTCCGGACCCAAGGCGTTCAACCCGACGACCTACGCGCAGCAGAAGTGGACGAAGCTGGTCGAGCAGATCAACGTCAAGGCGACGGACGTGGCCACCCTTGCTGCTGCGGTCGACGCTGATCTCGCCGCGGCGGGCAAGAAGTACGGGCAGAACCTGGGAGCGGATAGCTACGCCTTTCCGGTCAAGGCGACGGGAGTGGTGGCTGCGGTCGACGCCAACTTCATCACCCTCACGGTGGCCAAGATGCCGGCGCGCGACGTGGTGCGCATCCCCATGGGACCGGCGTTGAACGGTGCCGCCATTCGCGACGCGACGGGCCTGATCCAGTTCGGTGACTTCACTGACCAGACCGACTACCAGACCGTTGCCGACGCCCTGCGGGTGCTGAGCCAGAAAGACGTGGTTGGAAAGATCTCGCCCCCCTTGCTGAAGGGCAAGACGATCACAGTGGTCGGCGCCTTCGCGTCTGGGGGACCGCCGAACGCGTATTCGATCAGTCCGGTGAAGATCGAGGTCGCTTCGTGACCTCCGTCGATGACGGGGCGGCGCCTCGGGAGGCTGTCGGCGATGTCGTGCTGCGCGCCGTCGATGTCGTGAAAACCTACGGCGCCACCGAGGCCCTCAAGGGCGTCAACTTCGAGGTCCGTCGCGGCAAAGTCACGGCTCTGTTCGGTGAGAACGGCGCCGGCAAGTCGACGCTCATGCGCATTCTCGCCGGCATCGAACCGCCGACCGCGGGTTACCTCGAACTCGACGGCACCCGGCTCAGCCTCGGCTCGCCCAACGAAGCGCGGGCGGTCGGGATCGCGATCATCCATCAAGAGCTCAACATGTGCCCCAACCTGAGCGTTCGGGACAACATCTTCCTCGGCCACGAGCGCACCACCTGGCGGGGATCGGTCGACTACGGGCACGAGTCCGAGCTGGCTCTGGGGGTCCTGGCGCGGCTGGAACAGCAGATCTCCCCCGAGACCCTCGTCGGAGACCTGCGCCTCGGCCAACAGCAGATCGTAGAGATCGCTCGGGCGCTCGCGGACGATGCCCGCATCCTGATCATGGACGAGCCGACTTCCGCGCTGAGCCCGCCCGACGTGGCGGTCCTGTTCCGCACCATCAAGGATCTCGCCGAGCGAGGCGTCGCCATCGTCTACATCTCCCACCACCTCGAAGAGGCGATGGAGATCGCGGATCACGCCGTCGTCTTCCGTGACGGGAGCCTGGTAGCGAAAGCCAAGGCTCGAGACATCGATCTGCCGTGGGTCGTGCAAGCGATGGTCGGCCGGGCCGCCGACTACGACTTCTCCGAGCGGGAGCGCTCCTACGGCAACGTGCGGCTTTCCGTCGAAGGACTCACGGTCGTATCACCCGGCGGTTCGGGTCGGCTCTCGGTCGACGACGTGTCGCTCGAGGTGCGGGCGGGCGAAATCGTCTGCCTGTACGGGTTGATGGGTGCCGGGCGTACGGAATTGATGGAGGCGCTGGCCGGACGCGAACCAATCGCCGCCGGGCAGGTGCTGCTCGAGGGCAAAGACGTCTCGCGCATGTCGATCGGCGACCGGATCCGCAGCGGGATGGTCCTCGTCCCGGAGGACCGGCAACGCGACGGCCTTGTCCCACTCATGTCGGTGGGCCAGAACCTGTCGCTGTCGAGCCTGACGAAGCTCGTCAGGGGCCCTTTCATCCAGCGAAAGCGCGAAGCCGAGGAGGTTGACGCGCAGGTCAGCGACATGCGCGTCAAGACTCCAAGTGGAGGCGCGGCCATCACCTCGCTCAGCGGCGGCAACCAGCAGAAAGTCGTCGTGGGGCGGGCCTTCATGACGCAGCCCTCCGTGCTGCTGCTGGACGAGCCGACACGGGGGATCGACGTCGGTGCGAAAGCGGAGATTTTCGCGCTGCTGTTCCGTTCAGCGGAGCGCGGTCTTGGAGTCCTGTTCGTGACCTCAGAGGTCAGCGAGGCGCTGTCCGCCTCGCATCGGATCATCGTCATGAACAAGGGGCGTGTGGCCGGCCAGTTCGACCCGGCCCGGACCACGCAGGCGGAAGTCATGGCGGCCTCCGGTGAGGCGCATTCTGACCGGCCCAACCACGAAAAGAATTCCTCATGAGCGAGTCAGGCTGCGGCCCTAACACGTGCCTGTCTGCGTGCACCGCATTGGAAATCGGGAGAGTAACGTGCTGACCCGTTTAAAGGCCAACCGAAATGCAATCATTGCAGAAGGCCGCGCATTGATGGCTCTGGTCATCATTGTCGTTGTCTTCTCACTGATGTCCTCGCACTTTCTCGCGAGCACGAACCTGCTCATCATGACGCGACACGTCGCCTTCAACGCCATCCTGGCTCTGGGCATGCTGCTGGTCGTCCTGAACGGCGGGATCGACCTGTCCGTCGGCTCCACCGTGGGCCTGTCAGGCATGGTCGCGGGGTATTTGCTCAAGGGGTGGCAGATCCCGGGGACGCACACTGTTGCGTACCCCTCGGTCTGGGTCGTCATCCTGGTCAGCTGCCTGGTCGGCATGCTGGTGGGGCTGATCAACGGTATTCTCGTCGCCAAGCTGAATGTGGCGCCATTCATCGCGACGCTGGGCATGTTGTACGTGGTGCGAGGCCTGGCAGAGCTGGTCGGAAACGGCCAGACATTCACGGCTATCTTCGGTCAGAAATCGCTCGGCAACACCGGGTTCGTATCGATCCTGCACGACAAGATCTTGGGGATCCCCTTCCCGATCTGGGTCATGATTGGCATGACCATGGCATTCTCCCTTTACCTGACCCGCACCCCGTTCGGTCGTTGGCTCTACGCGTCGGGAAGCAATTCTCGGGCTGCTGAACTCTCTGGGGTACCGGTGCGCCGCGTGCAGGTCAGGATCTACGTCCTGGCGGGGCTGTGCGCCGGCATCGTCGGCCTCTTGCTGGCCGCTGACCTCTCGGCGGCGGTGCCCACGGGCGGCAACGGCTACGAATTGAATGCCATTGCGGCGGTGGTCATCGGCGGCGCGGCCCTCTCCGGAGGTCGAGGCACCGTGCGCGGAACCATCATCGGTGCCTTCGTCATCGGCTTCCTGGTGGACGGGTTGGTGCTCGTCGGCGTCTCTGTCTTCTGGCAGGAAGTCATCAAGGGGACTGTGATCATCGTCGCCGTCGCCGTGGACCAGGCCCAGCAGACGCTGCAGAAGCGTCGAACGATCAAGGACGCCGGCGGTCAGAGTCCGGCGACGGGTCCTAAGCCGACCCGGGTCGACAAGGTGCTCAGCAAAGCCTGACCACGCGCATCAAACCGATTTGCGCGATAACCAGGAGGAGAAAACATGTTCAAAAAGCAGGCCGCTGTTGCGGCCGCACTAGCGCTGGTTTTCGCGTCTGCGGCCTGTGGGTCTTCCAGTTCAAAGGCGTCGCCCGGCACGGGTTCGTCTACCAAGGCGACAGCAAACAAGACGATCGCCATCATTACCGTCGACCCCTCGAACCCGTACTGGAAGGCGGAGGTCGACACGGCGTCTGCTGAGGCCAAGAAGCTCGGCTACAAGACCACCGTCAACGCCCACCTCAACGACCAGACCAAGCAGAGCCAGTTCATCGACGCGGCGATCAGTGCCAAGGTCAGCGCCATCGTTCTGGACCCGGCAGGGGCGAAGGAGAGCGTCGGCGCCGTGCAGAAGGCGACTAACGCCGGCATCCCGGTCTTCCTCGTCAACGCCGAGATCGACCAGCAGGGGATTGCCAAGTCGCAGATCGTCTCGAACAACGCTCAGGGCGCCACGCTCGGCGCGCAGGAGTGGGTCAAGGCCATGGGCAGCACCGGTGACTACGTCGAGCTGTTCGGCCAGCCGACCGACAACAACGCCGCGGTGCGGTCCAACGCCTACCACGCGGTCATCAGCCAGTACCCGGGTCTGAAGCTGCTGCAGAAGGAGACGGCCAACTGGGACCGCCAGCAGGGCAAGGCCAAGATGGAGATCCTGATCCAGGCTCACCCGGGCCTCAAGGGCGTCATCTCCGGCAATGACGAGATGGCGCTGGGTGCGATTCAGGCCCTGAAGGACGCCAACAAGCTGTCGTCGGTCAAGGTGCTTGGCTTTGACGGCAACGATGATGCCGTCGCCGCAGTCATCAAGGGCGAGATGGTCTCGACAGAGCTCCAGCCGATCGTCCAGGGCAGCAAGTCGGTCGTTGACCAGGCGGACTCCTACCTGCGTACCGGCAAGACCGGTGCTTCGTCGGAGAAGCAGGCCATCAACTGCGTGCTGATCACCAAGGCGAATGCAGCGAAGCTGCACGGATTCGTCCTGTCGTCCTGATCCAAGGCCGCCAGCTAGCGCGTAACCAAGCAACACCGTAGGACCCCGCGCCAGGGGACGGGCATGGCCCCGTATCGCCGATGCCCGTCCCCCTGGCCCGGGTCGTTCGAGGAATCAGCACCTCGATGCGAACGAGATGAAAGAGCGGACTCGACAGTGACATACATCTACGACGACCCGGCGCGCTTCAAAGACGATGTGATTGCTGGCTTTTCGGCCGCCTACGGACGCTATGCCGCCCGGGTCGTACACGCGTCAGGTTTCGTGCGCCAAGGTGGCCCGCGACAGGGCAAGGTGAGCCTCGTGGTCGGGGGAGGTTCCGGCCACTATCCGTCCTACGCGGGGATCGTCGGCCGCGGGCTGGCCGACGGGTGCGTGCTCGGCGATGTCTTCACGTCGCCTTCCGCGGAGCAGATCTACCGGGTCGGCTGCGCGGCCGACGGCGGCGCCGGAATGGTCCTCGCATTCGGCAACTACGCGGGCGACCGGCTCAACTTTGCCGCCGCGCAAGAGAGGCTGATCGCCGGCGGCATCGACACGCGCATCGTTTACGTCACCGACGACATTGCGTCCGCAGACCGTAGCGAAAAGGGCAAGCGCCGGGGTATCGCCGGGACCGCCGCCGTCTACAAGATCGGCGGTGCTGCTGCCGACAGCGGCCGCGATCTGGACGCCGTCGAGCGGGTCATGCGGGCCGCGAACGAGGTGACGTTCTCCTACGGCGTCGCTTTCGGTGGATGCACGTTGCCCGGACACAGTGAGCCGCTCTTCAAGGTCGCCGAAGGGCAGATGGAATTCGGGCTGGGGATTCACGGGGAGCCCGGGATCCATTCGGCTGCTTGGATGCCCGCGGCAGAGCTGGCGGCGACTCTCGTGGCTTCGTTGCTCGAGGAGCGCCCGCCGCAGGCCAATGGCAGGGTTGCGCTGATCGTCAACGGTCTCGGAGCGACCAAGTACGAGGAACTGCTGGTGCTTTACGGCCATGTGGATCGCCTGCTTCGGGAAGCCGGCGTCACGCCCGTTCTCCCGGAAGTCGGAGAGCTGGTCACGAGCCTGAACATGGCAGGCTGCTCCATCTCGCTCACGTGGCTCGACGCGGAACTCGAAGAGTTCTGGGCGGCGCCGGTCGACACAGCGTCATTCCGTCGGGGGGATCCGTCCACCTTCCCGTCCTTCGAACCCGTTCGCCATCGCCATGCCGAAGTTCACGCCGCGGTGGGTGGCGCGGCGTCGACGGAGGTGTCACGGCAGGCGGCCGCAGCGATCCGTCAGGTCCTATCCGCGATGACGAACGTCGTGATCGAAAACGAGGAGTATCTGGGCCGGGTCGATGCGGTCGCCGGAGACGGTGATCACGGCATGGGCATGGTCCGTGGCATGAAGGCGGCGCTTTCCGCGGCGGAAAACGCCGAGGACGGCGGGGCAGGGACGGTACTGCGCGCCGCCGGCGATGCGTTCAGCGACCGCGCCGGCGGCACCAGCGGCATCTTGTGGGGCATCCTGCTGACGGCCGTCGGTGCCTCCCTGGCGGACTCCGAAGCCGTCACAGCGCAGCGACTCGCGGCTGCCGTACGCGCCGGCGCCCAGACGGTCAAGAACGTCGGTAAGGCGGAACTCGGCGACAAGACGATGCTTGACGCGCTGTTCCCCTTCGTTGATTCCTTGGAGAAGTCGGCGGGAGAAGGCCGACCTCTGGCCGAGGCCTGGGCCATCGGGGCGAACGTCGCGGTGCAGGCCGCCGCCGCGACGGCTGAGTTGCTAGCGCGGATAGGGCGGGCCAGGCCGCTCGCTGAACGAGGCCTGGGCACGCCTGACCCGGGAGCCGTCTCGATGGGACTCGTTCTCACCGCTGCCGCGCAAACGCTGGCGGCGCGCCATTCGGCGAACCAAGAAGGAGCTTTTCAGTCATGACTTACCGCGTGGTTGTCGGCAGCGATGACGCTGGCCATCAGTACAAGCAGGCCATCATCGACGATCTCAAGGCGGACGAGCGGGTCGCGGAAGTGATCGACATCGGGGTCTTCGCGGACGCCCTTTCCGAGCACAGCTACCCGGAAGTCGGCATCGCCGCGGCGCAGAAAGTTGCCGCGGGCGAAGCCGATCGCGCCGTGCTCATCTGCGGCACGGGGATCGGCATGGCCATTTCGGCCAACAAGGTCCCGGGGATCCGGGCCACGGTCGCCCACGACTCGTACAGCGTCGAGCGTTCGATCCTCTCCAACGATTGCCAGGTCTTGACTATGGGTCAGCGCGTGATCGGCCTCAACCTGGCCCGCCGCCTGGTAAGCGACTGGCTGGGATACAGCTTCGATCCTTCGACGCCCTCCAATGACAAGGTTGCCGTCATCAGCGCGTACGAACACAGCCACTGATCTGGGCCGGGTAGCCCCGGACCGTGCCCGGCGGCACTCTGAGAGAGTGCCGCCATGACAGCACGCGAAAGGTTTGCCGGAGGCACCGCGGTCGTGACGGGAGGCGCCGCCGGGATCGGCGAGGGCTTCGTGCGCCACCTGTCCGCCATCGGCATGCGAGTGGTGATCGCCGACGTCGACGGCGATCGGGCGACCCGCTTGGCGGACGAGCTTTCCGCGCAGGGCGGATCGGCCATCGGGCTGGCGGTCGACGTGACGGACGCGGACGCTGTCGACGAGCTAGCCGCGAGCGCGTACTCCCGCTTCGGGAGCGTCGAGTTGCTCATCAACAACGCGGGACTCGAGACCGGCGGGCTGCTCTGGGAAGTCACGGTTGCGCGCTGGAAGCGATTGATGTCGGTCAACGTCGACGGCGTGTACTTCGGGATCCGCGCCTTCGTGCCCCGCATGATCGCGGCCGGTACGCCGGCCACGATTGCCAATCTCTCCTCGGTAGGGGGAGTGGCTACGGCCCCGCTGCAGGCGCCGTACATCGTGAGCAAACACGCCGTTCTGGCGTTGACCGAATGCCTGCATCAGGAGGTCGCCTTCGTCGGCGCGCCGATCCAGGTCAGCGCGGTGCTCCCGTACACGGTGAGAAGCCAGATCTTCACCGCCGCGCAATCGACTGCTCCGAGCGGTAATGCCGCAGCTGACCGGGTATTCGAAACGATGCAGGCGGTCAACGAGTCGACCGCCATGGACCCGGTGGCCGCGGCGGAGCACATGATGGAGGCGATCGCCGCCGGAGAGTTCTGGATCTTCTCCGACGACGCCGCCGGGCGGGCTTCCGTCGCGCGCCGGGCTGACCGGCTGGCCAGACTTGCTCCGCCGCCGGATCCGTGGCCGACCCTCGGTCAGCTGGGCGTCAGCAACTCCCCGTAGCCGTTCGCGGCCCTCAGCAGCTCTGCTCAGCTGACGGCGAAGTGGGTGAAAGCGGGAAGGTTGCCGAGCGGACTGCTCGGTCGCGACCGGGGGCGCTGCACGGTGAGCCCGCGCTCGGTGTCGACGACCAACGTGCCGTCACGTGCGTACTGGAACGCGCCGGCCGGGGCGTTCACCTGCTGCACCGCGACCCGGCTCTCACGTGGCCCTGCTGAGGTCGCCAGATGGCCTACGACGAGGTCGATCCCACCGGAGCCGCCGATGCCGACTGACCCGGCGGTCCCAGCGGTGAGGTGTCGGGCGGGTTCCGCATAGTGCCGATTGTCCGGCGACAGCAGCGGCGGCCCCACGGCCAGGTATCCGCTCGGAAGCGGTGGGAGCGCGAGGGTCTGCCCGGTGCTCACCGTGGTCACCTTCGTGACGCAGCCGGATCCGCTGCAGGAGGACCACGCGACGTGGTCCCCGGCCGCGGAAAGGACAACCCCGAGCGGGGTGATCGATCGGACGTTGCGGTTGGTCCGCGGGTCCACCACGTCGATCAGGCCAGGCCCGCCGGGTACCGCGCTCGCCAGCACCAGGCCCGCGTCGAGCGCCGTGACCACGCGGCGTCCGGTCGGTATGGCGTAGGGCTTGCCGTAGTGCTGCCCGTTCACACCCGACAGTTGCGCGGTGGTCGGGGTCAGCAGCCACAGCGCGTCGCCGTCGTGGTCAGGCAGGACGCCGGTATAGGTGCCGATCGCCTTGAGTGGATGGCTGCCGTTCGCGCCGAAGACGCGTCCGCCCGGGGTCACGAGGACGGTTCCGCCGCGCAAGGGCAAAAGGCGAAGCAGCGCCGCGGGCGTATCGAGCGGCAGCGGGAGCGGCTGCAGCCGGCGCGTGCCCACGTCGTAGCTGTAGAGGCTCGATCCGGCGAGCAGCACCCGTGCGCCGGATGTGCGGACGGTCTGGGCCGCCGGGCGCGCGGCATGCGTGGCCGGTGACGCGAACACCGCGTGAATGGTCAGGACCCCCGCGACCGCCACGACAGCGACGACCGCGACACGTATCCGCCGGGCCGCTCGCCACGAGACGTCCCGGGTCACCCGCATCCTCGGATTCTCGCGCTCCCCGCCCGCTAGCGCAGCTAGTCGGCCGATCTCGGGGGACTGGTCGCCAGCTCGTGCCTGCGCAACTCGCGACGGGCCACCGATTCCAGATGCACGTCATCCGGGCCGTCGGCGATGCGCAGCGCCCGGCAGGCGGCGTAGAGGTGGGCGAGTGGCACATCATCAGACAACCCCAGTCCGCCGTGGACCTGCATGGAGCGATCTACGATCTCGCCGACGGCGCGCGGGACCGCAGCCTTGATCGCCGACACTTCGATGCGCGCGCCCTTGGTGCCGACGGTGTCGAGTAGCCAGGCCGTTTTCAACACGAGCAGTCGCAGTTGTTCGAGGGTGATCCGCGACTCGGCGATGCCATGGCGTACCACCCCGCGCTCGGCCAGCAGCGCGCCGAAGGCGGTGCGGGACAGCGCGCGTCGCGCCATGAGTTCGAGGGCACGCTCACCCATCCCGATGGCGCGCATGCAGTGGTGAATGCGACCCGGGCCGAGCCGGCTCTGTGCCATCCCGAAACCGCCGCCCTCGGGGCCGAGCAGGTTGCTGACCGGTACCCGGGCGCCTTCGAAGCGAATCTCGCAGTGGCCCTGGTGGTCGTGGAAGCCGAAGACCGGAAGGTCGCGTACGAGCACGACTCCGGCGGTGTCGAGCGGAACGAGCACCATCGAGTGCCGTGCATACGCACCCGCCTCGGGGTCGGTGACACCCATGACGATGGCGATCTTGCAACGTGGGTCGGCAGCGCCGGTGATCCACCACTTGCTCCCGGTGATGACGAATTCGTCGCCGTCGCGGGCGATCCGCGTCGAGATGTTGGTCGCGTCGGAGCTGGCGACGTCCGGCTCCGTCATCGCGAAGCATGAGCGGATCTCGCCCTCCAGCAGTGGCGTGAGCCAGCGGGACTGCTGCTCGGGGGTGCCAAACAGGTGCAGGATCTCCATGTTGCCGGTGTCCGGAGCCGAGCAGTTGCAGGCCTCTGGCGCGAGTACGGGGGAATGGCCCATCAGCTCGGCGAGGGGGGCGTAGTCGACATTGCTCAGCCCGGAAACCGATGGCAGGAAAAGGTTCCAGAGGCCCCGCGAGCGGGCCTCGACCTTGAGCTCCTCCACGATCGCGGGGATGTGGTGCGGATCCAGCGAGGCCGCGCGCCGCTGGGCGTAAACGGCCTCCGCCGGATAGACGCATTCGTCAAGGAAGCTCGACAGCCGTTCCTGGTAGTCACGGCTCTGGTCGCTCGCGGCAAAGTCCACCTCGTGACCCTAGGTCGGGCCGCGGCGCCCCGCAGGGGCCGGATGACCGTGTGCTGCGGGACGTTTGCCCTGTTGCGACGGGCACTGGGCGGTAGACCATGATTCACCGTTGTGGACCTCAAGATCGCTGGAGCAGCCGCCCTCGTCGCGGTGGGCTGCCCCGAAGTTGTGGGCGACGGCGGGTCCGACTTCGCCTGATGGTCGTATCGAGGAGTCGGACGTCAGCACTGCGCGAGGCCTGGACCGGTTGGCCGGCGGCTGCCCGGTTGCTGCAGGGTTCGTTCAGGCGGCTGCTTGTCGGTCAGTTTCTGGGGCAGGCCGGCGACGGACTGGCGCAGATCGCCTTTGCCCAACTCGTGGTGTTCGAGGCCGGGAAGGGTGCGACGGCTTCGCACATTGCGCTGCTGCTGGCCGTCACCCTGCTGCCCTTCTGCGTCGCCGGGCCCGTCGCCGGCGTCGTGATCGATCGGCGTGGTCGGCGCCGGGTTCTCATCGTCACCTCGATCGTGCGGGCGACGATTGCGCTGCTCGCCATCTCGACGGTGGTGTATCGGTCCCACGCCGGCGCACTGCTGGGTGTGCTTCTCCTGCTGTCGACGTCACGCTTCGTCCTGGCGGCCAAAGGAGCGGCGCTGCCCCGAACGGTAGAGCCCGATGCCCTCGTCGTGGCGAACTCGCTCTCCGGGCTGGCGGGGATGGCTGCAGCGTTCCTCGGCGCCGTGGGTGGCTCGACGTTCGTCGGCCATTCTGTGGTGGCCGGTTTTGTCGCGGCGGCGGTGCTGTATTCGCTGGCAGCGTGGGCATTCGCGCGGGTGCACGGGCTGGGTGGACAGCCCGCCGTCAACCCTGGCGGGCCTGGGCTTCCCCCGCGCGCCGGACTGACTGACATACGCACGGCGCTGCGCGTCATCGCGGACACGCGGGACTTGCGCGGCCCGCTCGTCGCCGTCGCGGTGCACCGGATGCTGCTTGGCGCCGGGTTCGTGCTGGTCGTGCTGTCCGCTGATTCCATGTTCCACCTGCGCATTGCGGGCTACGGTCTCGCGCTCGGGGTCGCCGGAGTCGCGGCACTCGGGGGGACCCTGGCGGCGCCGGCCCTGGCCCGGCGTCGTCCGCCGCGGACTTGGCTTCCGTTGTGCTTCCTGCCTCCGGCCGTGGCCTGCGCCATTGCGGGATTCTCGCCGGTGATGACGTTGCTCATCGCCAGCCTTGCGGTGACCGCGTTCTCCTTCCAGGTCCTCAAAGTGATGGTGGACGCCCTCGTCGGCCGGGCCTCGCCCGACGCGCTCCGCGGTCGCATCTTTGCGGCGTACGACGTCCTCTACAACCTGGCCTTCGTCGCCTCGGGACTGCTGATGATTCCGCTTTGGCACGCCGGGCGTACCCGCGAACTGCTCTGGCTGCTGGCGATTGGATTCCTGCTCGTATGGGCTGCCTCGACGGCGCACAGTCGGAGCCCAAAACGGCCGAGTGCTCGTACCTGACATTCGGCATTCGAACAGGGACGTTCTCCTCTGGCCGTGACTACTACGACGGCAGAAGCTAGAGGTTCGCGTCTAGGAGGTGGCCATGCTTGGCCGCAACAAGGTGCGGCTCCTTGCTCACGTCGCCAAGTGGCGGCTGACCTGGGCGAGGTACGACCTGGATTACCTGCCCGCGGGGTTCGGACCGAAGTTCGTCTCGGCCCGCCGCGCCGCCGCGCTCATCGACGACGGCGCGACCGTGGTGTGTTGCGGTATCGCTGCCCACCACCGTCCGTCGATTCTCTACTGGGCGCTCAGGGATCGCTACCGGGAAACTGCGCATCCGCGCGGCTTGACCTGGTGCGGCGTGGGGGCCCTGGGCGGCCGCGGCCGCGTCCCCGGCACCCTCGAGGAGCTCGGCATCCCGGGACTGGTGACCACCGCGATCCTCGGGCATCTGGAGACAGTCAAGTCCTTCCTGGCGCTCGCAGAAGCCGGCCGGCTGCAGCTGCACACGCTTCCGCAGGGGCAGTTCGCCTTCCTCATCGAGGACCAGGCCGAGGGAAGGGATTCCCACGTATCAGACGTGGCTGTCGGCAGCTTCCTCGATCCGCGGGTTGGAGCGGGCTCCCGGGTCACCGAGGGCACCGATAATCCACTGATCGAGGCTGTCGGGGACAAGCTGCGCTACCGGTTACCCCGGCTGGACGTCGCGATCTTCAATGCTCCGTATGCCGATCGCGAGGGGAACATCTACGTCAACGGGGCCGCGTGCCTGACCGAGATCCGTGACAGCGCGCGTGCCGTCCACGCGAACGGCGGCACGGTGATCGCCTGCGTGGCCGACACCATCGAGCCGGGCCGGAAGCGCGTCTACGTGCCCTCGGAGTTGGTCGACGCGATCGTGGTCAATCCACGCAACGAGCAGACCGGCTCGATTCCTCAGCGTCGCCACTGGCCGGGTTTCACCGTCGAAGGCGACCCGGACCCGGCACAGGTCGTCAACGACATCCGATTCGTCAACCGCGTCCTGCGCATTACCCCCCGGCGCAGTGCCGCCGATGAGGCGCTCGCCCGGCTCACGGCGTCGATCATCGCCGAGCAGTTGCATTCGGGAGGCCTACTGAACATGGGCGTCGGCCTTCCCGAGGAGGCCAGCCGGCTGTTGGGCGAGGCGAGGCTCAGCAAGGACATACTGCAGACCACCGAAGCCGGGGCGCTCGGCGGGACGCCGGCGAGTGGAATCTTCTTCGGAGCAGCGGTCAATCCCTTGGCGCTGGAGAGCTCCGCGGCGATGTTCCACCGTTACGAGCACGGTCTCGACCTCGCCTGCCTCGGGATCCTGCAGGTCGACAGCGCCGGAAATGTGAACGTGTCCCGGCGCGGTGCTCACATCACCGACTGCGTCGGGCCGGGTGGACTGCCCGACATCACGCACCACGCCCGAGTCCTCGTCTTCGTCGGCGCTTTCGCGTTTCAGGAACGGCTTCACGTCAGAGCCGGTCGCGTCCAAATCGAGCGACTTGGCGAGCCCAAGTTCGTCGATGCCGTACGCGAGATCACCTTCAGTGGCCCGCATGCCCTCCTGCGTGGACAGCAGGTGTGGTACGTGACGCACCGCGGCGTATTCAGGCTGACGGAGGCAGGTCTCGAGCTCACTCTGGTCATGCCCGGAATCGACGTGGAGAAGGACATAGTGCTGGCGTCCGGTGCCCGGATCGTGCTCCCGGCCGGTGGCGCCTCGGCTGTGCCGGTGGTGTCGGAGCGAATCGTGACCGGCCAGGGCTATCAGGCGTTTCTCAACCAGGAAGTGTCCCCGGGCTGGGGACCAAAGCCTCTGCCCCTGCAGCAGCCGCCGCGGCAGGATGGACAGCTGCCAGAGACAAACTGAAGGGTCGGCTATGCACGCGCAAGTGGGCGACACCATCCACGTCGAGAGCCAGGCGGTAGGGCGAGCCCCGCGGTCCGGGCGGATTCTGGAAACGATCGCCGGCACGAGCGAAGCGCACTACCTCGTCCGCTGGAGCGACGGGCAGGAGTCGTTCTACTACCCCGGGCCCGACGGCCACGTCGTCGACGTTCCGCAGGGACAAACGCCAGAACCGGCAGCGGCGCCCAGGCGGCTTCATCTCAGCGGCTCGGTCCGCGCGGCCATCACGTCCCCGCCGCTGCGCGTCGGTGCCAACGACACCCTTCGCGAAGTGGCCGCCCGGCTGGCGGATTCGGATGCCGGCGCGTTGCTGGTCTTCGAGGCTGATGAGCTGGTGGGGGTCGTCTCGGAGCGCGATGTGGTGCGCTCGCTGGCACGCGGTGCTGATCCGGACGAGGTGTGGGCGGCTGATGTCGCGCCGGCCGACATCGTGTGCGCCGCCGCGGACGACACCATCATTGATGCCGCGGACACGATGTCGACGTTCGCGGTGCGGCAATTGCCGGTCCGCGAGAATGGCCGGATCTGCGGTGTGGTCTCCGCCCGCGACATCCTGGCCACGCTTCTCGGCAGCCCGGTCGGATAGCCGCAACGGCCGCGGGGCTGTCGTCGCCTCGCTAGAGTCGGGCGATGGTTTCCGCGGGTGGACCGGCGCTCACCGTCTATGGCGCTCCCTGGTGCCCACACTGCAAGCGGGTGAAGAAGTTTCTCGCGGCACACCGGGTTCCGTACGCGTCCGTCGACATCGACGAGCAGCCCGAGGCCATCGAGCGACTGAAGGAGATGCAGGGCGGCGGCCAGATCATCCCGACGGTCGTCTACGGGGACGCCACCCACATGGTCAACCCGAGCGATGAAGCTCTGGCCGCCCGCATCGGGTTGACGATGGAAGCGGATAGGAGTGCGTACGACCTCGTCATCGTCGGCGGCGGACCGGCCGGGCTGGCAGCTGCCATCTATGCGGCCCGGGAAGGCCTGGATGCGATCGTCGTCGACGCCAGCGCGCTCGGCGGGCAGGCCGGCATCACCGACCGCATCGACAACTATCCCGGCTTCCCCGACGGGATCTCCGGGGCAGAGCTGGTCGAGCGTTTCGTGGCGCAGGCCCGCCGCTACGGGGTGGAACTCTTGTCCGCCGTTTCGGTCACGAGCATCGAGCCCGACGGCGAGGATCTGGTGACGTCATTGGCATCCGGGCAACAGCTCATCTCTCACGCCGTCATCGTCGCGACCGGGTCGACCTATCGGCGCCTCGACGTACCCGGCGAGGATGAGCTGATCGGCGCCGGCGTGCATTTCTGCGCCACCTGCGATGGCCCCTTCTACAAGGGAGCCGACGAGGTGCTCGTGATCGGCGGCGGCAATTCGGCTCTCGAAGAGGGACTGCACCTGTCCGAGTTCGCCCTTTCGGTACGCGTGCTGGCCAGGTCCGGGCTCTCGGCTTCTACGGTGTTGCAGGAACGAGTGCGATCGGATCCTCAGTTCGAGCTGCACACGGGGCTCGACATCGTCGAACTCGAGGGCGAGCAAGGACGGTTCAAGGCGGTCGTGGCCCATAATCGGGCGAGTGGTAAGACGCAGCGCTTCCCCGCCGCGGCTGTCTTTGTCTTCATCGGCCTCGATCCGAACAATGGATTCCTCGCCAGCGCGGTCGAGCGTGACTCCGGCGGGTTCCTGCTGACCAGCCCCACCATGGAGACATCGATGCCGGGCGTTTTCGCGGCCGGTGACGTGCGCTCGGGATCGACCAAGCAGCTCGGATCCGCGGTGGGTGAAGGGATCGCCGCGTTGCTGATGACCCGCCGCTACCTCGAGGGCCGGCGGCAGAAGGCAGTGGCCCTAGTAGACGCCTGAGCGCGGGGCGAGGATCCTGCACGATCATGACATCACGCACGCTCGTGCGCCGCCCGTCGACTGTCGCCGCTTCTGCCCTCGCTGGGCTGGCGCTCCTCGCAGGTTGCACCCCGATCACGTTTCCCGGCGGAGGTCACGGCGGAGGAGGGTCGGCGGACGTTGCGCTCCGGCAAGCCATGAACGATCTGGTGGGCAAGCCAGGTGGCCCACCCGGGATCTTGGTGGCCATCGGGCGCGGACCGCATGTCAGCCTGCGGACGGCGGGCGTCGCTGACACGGTGACCGGGGCCAGGCCGGCTGCGCAGGGTCACATGCGCATGGCAAGCGTCGCGAAAGCCTTCAGCGGCGCTGCGGCACTTTCGCTGGTGTCCCGCGGCACTTTGCGACTGTCCGACACGATCGCCAAATGGCTTCCGCACCTTCCCAAGGCGTGGGCTGGCGTGACGCTTGCTAACCTGCTCGGCCACACCAGCGGCATCCCGGACTTGATCAGATTCAAGGCCTTCTCGGATGCGTTGCAGGCGTCGTTGCAGACGGCGCCTGCTCCTCGCGTCCTGCTGTCCTACGTCAACCCACCGGCCTTGGCGTTCGTGCCGGGCTCGAGCTACGCGTACTCCAATTCCGACAACATCGTGGTTGGCCTCATGGTGGAGGCAGCCACCCACCGCCGCTACGAGCGCGTGCTGGCGACCAACGTCTACGCGCCCCTGCACCTCACGCAGACCAGCCTGCCGAGGGGATCGGCGCTGCCCGAGCCCGTCCGGTCCACCGCACCCAATCTGCGCGGATACGACACGTCCGTCGCGCCTGCGCTTGACGTCACGTCCCTGTTCGCCGCCGGCTGGTCGTGGGCCGCCGGCGGGGTGGTGTCGACGCCGGCCGACGCCCTTCGCTTCGTACGTGGTTATGTCAGCGGCCGGCTGGTGGGCCCGGCGACCCGCGCCGCCCAGTTCACGTTCCGTCCGGGCTCGTCGGAGCCGCCCGGGCCGGGGGCCAACTCCGCTGGGCTCGCCCTGTTCAAGTACGACACGAGCTGCGGCACGGTCTACGGGCACACCGGAAACACCCCGGGCTACACGCAGTTCGTCGCCGCGACGCGCGACGGCCGGCAGGGGGTGGTGGTCTCGATCAACGCTCAGATCACCCCCGCAAGCAACCCACCACTGTTTGCCAAGCTGCGTCACATCTACGAGCTTGCGGTCTGCGCCGCGGACTGAGCGCTGAGCCGCGCGGGCCCGTGGGCTTTGTGGACGATTCGCCAGGGGCTTTCGGCCTGCCCACAGCGGGAGCACGTCCCGCTCAACACGGCGACGAACTGCGAGATGTTTCGGTTTGCGGTCCATGCGGTAACAGCACCGCGACCGAAGGATGTGCTGCATCATGGCGAGCTTCACGCATGCAAGCCCCGCTCGTTCCTGGGGGGGGTTCGGGACGGATTCGTTCGGGGAGCCGCGGCGGCCATCGGTCACCAGCATGATCACTTTGGGGCTCCTGCTTCCGCTCGCGTCGCTGTGGTCGATCTACCGGATGTTCACGACGGACGTCGCGCTAGGCGTGTGGGTCGCGGCCGCAGCCCTGCTCGTCTTCACGCAGTTCGGCGTGACGCTTGGAAACCATCGGTACTGGACCCATCGAGGGTTCAAGGCGCGTCCGCCGCTGCGGGTGGTGATGGCTGTCGCCAGCGCCCTGTCGTTGCAGGGGAGCGTCGAATCGTGGGTACGCACCCACCGCGCCCATCACCGCTACGCCGACATCGTGGGCCTTGACCCCCACTCCCCGTACGAGTACTCCGGGTGGCACGGCTGGAAGGGGCTGCTCTGGGCCCAGGGTCTGTGGCTGATGTTCCAGCCACCGGTGGTGCTGCAGCTTCATCCGCACCGGGACATCAGCCAGGATCGGCTCGTTCAACTCGAGGGCCGGGCCTTTCCGTACCTGGCGATCGGCCAGTTCGGCGTCCTGCTGATGCTCTACCCGTTCGGCGGGGCGAATCTCGTCCTCATTGCGGGCGCCCTGCGGGTCATGGTGCTGATGACCGCCACCGGAATGGTCAACTCCGTCTGCCACCGGTTTGGTGGGCGGGCGCAGGACAGCTCCGGCCAGCTCTACCGCTTCGATGACAGCCGCAACAATCTCTTCGTCGCGTTGATCGCCGCCGGCGAAGGCAACCACGCCTGGCATCACGCCGATCCGACCTGCCCGCGCCACGGCCGCCGGCTCGCACCGGATGCCGAAGCGCGCGCAAACGGGGTGCGCCGGGATCCCGTTCCGCGTCCTGACGCCACGTGGCGGCTCATCCAGGTGCTGACCTGGGTGCACCTCATCTATGACGTCAAGCGCCCGCGAGCCGTCGTGTACTTCACCGCGGCCCAGTGCGCGCCCAAGCCCGAGTTCGCGGAGATTCGCGAGGCAGGCGCGATCACCGGCGGGTAGCGCACGATGGGACGATGGCTACCGACGCGGCCGCTCCCGACGCCCGGCCCGAGGCTCGAGCCGGCGCAGATCGGTGAGGCAGCGCCGCTGCACCTGTTCGAGCTCGGCGAGGGTCTGCTCGATGTCGCGCTGGCGTTGCTGGAGCTCGAGGCGCCGGCGATCGACCTGCTCGAGCAGGTAGCGCAGCTGGCCGACCTCGCCGGGCTCGACGTCGTACATGTCGATGATCCGGCGGATCTCCTCCAGCGAGAAGCCGAGCCGCTTGCCGCGCAGCACCAGCTCGACCCGGACCCGGTCGCGGGGGCGGAACAGGCGCTGGGTGCCCTGGCGTAGGGGGCTGATCAGGCCCTGGTCCTCGTAGAAACGCAGGGTGCGGTGGGTGACGTCGAATTCCGCGGCGATCTGCGCGATGGTCCAGGTCTCCGCGGGGGCTTGCACCGGCACGGTCGCTAGCCTAACGTTTACGTAAACGTAAAGCTACGAATGGACGCGCCTTCATGAGCTTCGAGCTGCCCGACGAGCTGGACCAATTCCGTGACACGGTCAGGGATTTCGCCGAGGCGGTGATCGCACCGGAGGCGGCGCAGTGGGACCGCGATCACCACTTCCCGGTCAAGGTCATCCAGCAGATGGGCGAGCTCGGCCTGTTCGGTTTGACGGCGCCTGAGGCGTACGGCGGGTCTGCCGCCGGGCTGACCGCGCTCTGCGTGGCGATCGAAGAGCTGGGCCGAGTCGACCAGTCGATGGGGGTCACGCTGGAGGCGGGGGTCGGGCTCGGCATCTCGCCCATCCTCAATTACGGGTCCACCGAGCAGAAGGAGCGCTGGCTACCCGACCTCGTCGCCGGCCGTACGCTCGCCGCCTTCGGACTGACCGAAGCCGAGTCGGGGTCGGATGCCCGGGCAAGCAAGACCCGGGCCACCCTCGATGCCGGCGAGTGGGTTCTCAACGGCAGCAAGCAATTCATCACCAATTCGGGGACCGACATCACCGCCTGCGTGACGGTGACCGCCACGACTGCGGTGACCGAAAGCGGCGCCAAGGAGATCTCCTCCTTCGTGGTGCCGAGCGGCACTCCCGGCTTCACCGTCGAGCCCGCATACGACAAGCTCGGCTGGCACGCCTCGGACACCCACCCGCTGACTCTGAACGATGTGCGGCTGCCCCGCGACGCGATGCTGGGTGAGCCTGGGCGGGGGTTCGCGCAGTTCCTCGCGACGCTCGACGAGGGGCGCATCGCCATCGCCGCCCTTGCTGTCGGATGTGCCCAGGCTTGCCTTGAGCTGTCGGTCGCCTACGCCGGCGAGCGTCAGGCGTTCGGGCGACCCATCGGCACCAAGCAGGGGCTCGCGTTCCAGCTGAGCGACGTTCACGTAATGACCGAAGCGGCGCGCCTGCTCACGTACAAGGCGGCAGCGATGTCCGACGCCGGGCGACCGCACAAGGCGGTGAAGCAGGCCGCGGCGAGCGCGAAGCTCTACGCGACCGAGGCCGCCGTCACCGCGACGCGCATTGCCACCCAGGTCTTCGGGGGCTACGGCTTCATGGAGGGGTATCCGGTGGCGCGGTTCTACCGCGACGCCAAGATCCTGGAGATCGGCGAGGGTACGAGTGAGGTGCAGCGCATGGTCATCGCCCGCGGGCTCGGGCTTCCCGTCGAATGACGCAGGCGACTGCGCGCACCCTGCGTGAGCTGACCGACGATCTGCGCGAGCGCTTGGCGCAGGTACGTGAGGGCGGAGATGCCCGGTCGCGCCAGCGTCATGTCGATCGCGGGAAGCTGCTGGTGCGTGACCGGGTCGACCGGCTACTCGATCCCGGCTCTGCCTTTCTGGAGCTCTCGCCGCTCGCGGCCACCGGCTTGTATGACGGGGCGGTACCCGCGGCCGGCATCGTGACCGGGATCGGGCAGGTAGCGGGCCGGGAGTGTGTCGTGGTGGCCAATGACGCCACAGTCAAGGGCGGCACCTACTACCCGATGACCGTCAAGAAACACCTGCGCGCCCAGCAGATCGCGGCGGACAACCGGCTTCCGTGCATCTATCTGGTGGACTCCGGCGGCGCCTTCCTGCCCATGCAGGACGAGGTCTTCCCCGACCGCGAACACTTCGGGCGCATCTTCTATAACCAGGCCCAGCTGTCCGGTGTCGGTATCCCGCAGTTGGCGGCCGTGATGGGCTCTTGCACCGCTGGGGGTGCGTACGTGCCGGCGATGTCGGACGAGACCATCATCGTGCGAGGGACCGGGACGATCTTCCTTGGCGGCCCGCCGCTGGTGAAGGCGGCGACCGGTGAGGTGGTGACTGCTGAGGAGCTCGGCGGGGGAGACGTGCATGCCAGGGTCTCCGGCGTGGTCGACCACCTCGCCGCCGATGACGCCGAAGCCGTCGCACTCCTGCGCTCCGCCGTCGCCACCATCGCGCGCCCTGCTGCGGCAACGTTGCCGTCGGTCGATCCGCAGGAACCGCAGGAGGATCCGGGCGAGCTGTACGACGTCGTGCCGGCGGATCTGCGCACGCCGTATGACGTTCGCGAGGTGATCCGGCGGATCGTGGACGGCTCGCGGCTGCACGAGTTCAAGCCGCTCTACGGCGAGACCCTGGTGTGCGGCTTCGGCCACATCTGGGGCTACCCGGTCGGCATCCTCGCCAACAACGGGATCCTGTTCAGCGAGTCGGCGCTGAAGGGCGCCCACTTCATCGAGCTGTGCAACCAGCGCGGGATTCCCTTGGTATTCCTGCAAAACATCAGCGGCTTCATGGTCGGACGCGAGTACGAGAATCGCGGGATCGCCAAGGACGGCGCGAAGCTCGTCACCGCCGTCGCCTGTTCGGTCGTGCCGAAGTTCACTGTGGTGATCGGCGGATCCTTCGGAGCCGGGAATTACGGGATGTGCGGGCGGGCGTACGACCCGCGCTTCCTCTGGATGTGGCCCAACGCCAGGATCTCGGTGATGGGCGGGGAGCAGGCCGCGGCCGTACTCGCGACGGTTCGCCGTGACGGGATGGCGGCCCGCGGCGAGAGTTGGTCGCCGGGCGAGGAGGCAGCGTTCACGGCGCCCATCCGCAGCCAGTACGACGAGCAGGGGTCGCCCTACTACTCGACGGCCCGGCTCTGGGATGACGGCATCATCGATCCGGCGGACACCCGGCGCGTCCTCGGGCTCGGGCTGGCGGCGGGGTCCGGCGCCCCGATTCCGGCGCCCTCCTACGGCGTCTTTCGGATGTGACGCGCTCATGAGCACCCCGTTCGACACGTTGCTCGTGGCCAACCGCGGCGAGATCGCCGTCCGCGTCATCCGGGCGGCGCGCGATCTGGGCTTGCGTACCGTCGCCGTCTACTCCGACGCCGATCGCGATGCCCCTCACGTCCGGGAGGCCGATACGGCAGTGCGCATCGGCCCGGCGCCTGCCTCCGAGTCCTACCTGTCGATCCCCGCAGTCCTCGACGCCGCCCGGCGCAGCGGCGCGCAGGCGGTCCACCCGGGCTACGGCTTCCTGTCCGAACGCGCCGAATTCGCCCGCGCCTGCCGCGCGGAAGGCCTGGTCTTCGTCGGGCCGGATCCTGATGTCATCGACCTGCTCGGGCGCAAGGATGCCGCCCGTCGGATCGCGGCCCAGGCGGACGTCCCCGTCTTGCCGGCGGTGGAGGGTGACAACGACGTCGAGCTGGCCGAGCGGGCGCGTCGCGACATCGGTTTTCCCTTGCTGGTAAAGGCGGTTGCGGGCGGCGGCGGCAAGGGGATGCGGGTCGTACGCGAGCCGGCTGACCTGGAAGCTGCGCTAGCGGGGGCGCGCCGCGAGTCGCTGGCGGCGTTCGGTGACGACGCGCTGCTGGTGGAGCGTTACGTGCCACGCGGGCGGCATATCGAGGTGCAGGTGATGGCCGACGCCCACGGCAACGTGGTGCATCTGTACGAGCGCGACTGCTCGGTTCAGCGGCGCCACCAGAAGGTCGTCGAGGAAGCTCCGGCTCCGACGCTGCCCGCCGACCTTAGGGAGCGGCTGACGTCGGCGGCGGTGCGCCTTGCTCGTCACGTGGGCTACGTGAATGCGGGCACCATCGAGTTTCTGGTGGATGCCGAAGCCGGCGAGGCGTACTTCCTGGAGATGAACACCCGGCTGCAGGTGGAGCATCCGGTGACCGAGCTGATTACCGGGATTGACCTGGTACGCCTGCAATTGCTGGTGGCTCAAGGCGTGGCCTTGCCGTTCTCGCAGGCAGACATCGCCGTTACTGGCCACGCGATCGAGGTCCGGGTCTACGCCGAAGACGCCGACGGTGGGTTCTTGCCCCAGGCCGGGCGCACCCAGCTGGTTCGCTGGCCGGAGCATGCGCGGGTCGATGCGGCTCTCGAGAGCGGGCAGGTCGTGGGCACCTCGTACGACCCGATGCTGGGAAAGATCATCGTCAGTGCGCCGACCAGATCCGGGGCACGACGCAAGATGCTCGATGCGCTCGACGACACCGCGATTTTCGGGCTGACGACCAACCTCGGCTTCCTGCGCCGGCTCATCGCTTCCAAGGCCTACGAGAGCGCATCCATCGATACGGCGTGGCTCGACCGTTCGCCGGACGCGCTCCCGCGCGAGACACCGGATCTCGCGCTGGTCGCCGCTGGTTGGGTGTTGGCCGGCGACGTCTCGCGGCGGGGGCTCGCCAATCCGTACCGGCTCGGTGACGGTTTTAGGTTGGGCGGCCCGCCGGCACCATTCGTGCTCGAGCTCGACCACCACGGCACGCCGGTCGTGCTTCACGTCGATCGGGCCGGCGGAACCGTCACCGAGATCGCGACAGGTGAGCAGAGCTGGAGTGTCCGCGAGATCGCCACGTCAGGTCGCCAGTTGCGACTCGACGTCGACGGCGTGCTTTCCGAGGTGACGTTCCTGGTTCATCCCGGTCCGGTTGCCGGTGCGCCGGCCGGAATTACGGTCGGTATCCATGGGCAGCCGCTCACCTTCACGCCCCGCGACACCACCGCCGCACATGCCGCCGATGCCTTGTCGGACGGCAGCGTGAAGGCACCGATGCCCGGGCTCGTTCGGGAAGTCATGGCGGAGTCCGGTAGCAAGGTTGCGGCCGGCGAGGTGCTCGCCGTCATGGAGGCCATGAAAATGGAATTCGCCCTGCAGGCGCCCTTCGACGGGCTCGTCACCGAGGTGGCGGTCACCAAAGGCGACCAGGTGCAGTTGGGCCAAAAGCTGTTCTTTGTCAGCGCCGCTGAGAGCGAGGACGCGTGAGAGAGCCGCAGCAGGTTGCGCTTCCCGGGCTGCCGAGCCAGGTGCACGTGTACGAGGTCGGAGCGCGTGACGGGCTGCAGAACGAGAGCGCTGTCGTCCCCACCGCGGTGAAGGCCGAGTTCATCGCTCGGCTGGTCGCGGCTGGCCTGCGTACGGTCGAGGCGACAAGCTTCGTACGCCCGGAGTGGGTGCCGCAACTGGCCGACGCCGAAGAGTTGCTCACGCTCCTGCCGAGGGACTCTGGCGCGAGCTTCCCGGTGCTCGTCCCCAACCAACGCGGCCTGTCGCGCGCGCTGGCAGCCGGCGTCAAGACCATCGCGGTCTTCGGTAGCGCCACCGAAAGCTTCGCCAAGCGAAATCTCAATCGCAGCGTCGACGAATCGCTGGCGATGTTCGCACCGGTCGTCGAGCAGGCTCGCGGCTCCGGGGTCGACGTACGCGCGTACCTCTCGATGTGTTTCGGTGATCCCTGGGAAGGCGACGTTTCCATCGAGCAGGTCGTGACCGTGGCGCGGCGCCTGGTCGACCTAGGCTGCGGTTCGCTCAGCATCGGCGACACGATCGGGGTGGCCACGCCGGGGCACGTAAACGCTTTGGTTGCAGCGCTTGTCGAGGCCGGTCTCGCGGTCGATACGCTCGCCGTCCACTTCCACGACACCTACGGTCAGGCGCTCGCCAACACCCTTGCGGCCCTGCAGGCGGGCATCACTACGGTCGACGCCTCGGCCGGGGGTCTGGGCGGGTGTCCCTACGCGAAGAGCGCCACCGGCAACCTCGCCACCGAGGATCTGGTGTGGCAGTTGCACGGGCTGGGGATCGAGACCGGGATCGACCTCGCTGCCCTCGTGGAGTGCTCGGTGTGGATGGCGCAGGTGCTGGGTCGGCCGGTCGCCTCGCGGGTCGCGCAAGCGCTCTCCCGCGGCTGACGCACGAGATCTACACTTCTGCGCGGTCAGCTTGGACGTTGGGTGCAGAAGCCGGCTCGGGCGTGGCGAAGCCGTGAGTGCTCCGGTCACCGTTATCGACCAGCCATTCGGTACCGCTATCACCGGCCTGCCGCGTACCAAATGACGAGGGTGGGCTGCTCGGGACGTTCTCACTCGTCGTCAGGTACAGCCACGCGGCGCGTCGCGTACCTAACGACGAGGGGCTGAAGGCGCGCCTGGCACCAGCACCGGGCGCCACGCTCATCCTTGCTGCCGGTTCCCGAGCGGCCCGAAGCACTTATGCGCTCTCCAATCGCAGGTCGTTGGGCAGCGGAAGGTCCATCGCAATGAGCAGGCGAGCAGCTTTGATCTCGGCGAAGACGTCGGCGTCGTCCTCTGGGTCGTCGTCGGGAGGCGCGTCGTCAGAGGCGAGCAATCCCGCGATTGAAGCAGCCAGATCAGGCGGTGACCGACAGGAGCCCGATGCGGCTTGCGCCCGCCAGGGCATCTGCTACGGCAGTCGCCAGGTCCGGCTCGCGCTGAGCGAAGGCTCTGAAGGCGTCAATGGTGTCCGCCAGCCCGGTACTGTCCCGGCTCCAGCCGTAATCGCCGTGCGCAACGTCGCGCAGGCCGTCGTGGAGAGCGTCGAGGTTGCGGCCGTTGTAGTCCGGGAAGGCAAGCCCGACCGCGAAAGCGTTGTGCAGGCTCTCCGCGTCCCAGGTGCTGGCGTTCAGGCGGTGGACGGAGTACCCCCGCCGCGTCAGCTCCTGCTCGGCGTTATCCAGCACCGACTTCCGCCGGTACATGACCAACCCTCCGTCTCGAATGAGCGCGAAGTCGGCCGGTCGTTCCCCGCGGTCGCGGTGAGCCAGGGATCTTGTCGCAAGCTGCCTGGTCATCAGGGTGGGGATCACGCTCGCCGTCGCCGCTGCCCGGCTCGGCCCAGGATCCCATCCCAATGCGCCTCCCACGCTCAAACGCACCGGGCTGTCACGAGCGGCCCGGCGTAGCTTGACGACATGCGGCCCGGAGAGAGAGCCATCCGCCCCGCTCAGCGTTGGACCTATGGGCTTCTCGGCGTCGCGCTGGCCGTCCCAGGCTTCGGGCAGGTGATGTTGGGCGCGATCTGGCCCGTGCTCTTTAACGACCGTCATTGGTTTGGCCGCCGCCGCCAGTGAGCGAACTGCGTGCCGGCCTAGGTGGTTTTCATGCGGCCGGGATTGGGATGACTGCGAGGACGGGGCGACGTGACGAATGCCGAGCTCTACGAAGAACTCGTCTCGCGTCTGACCGCCGACCTGCGCACGAAGTTCCCCGACGCCGAAGCACACATGATTCCTTCGACCTCCCCGTTCGGCGGGGAGCCGTTCGGCTGGTCAGTGGAAATCACCGTCGGAGGCGAGTCCTGGGGTTCGTCCGGCGTGAACTTTGAACCCGACGATCCGACGCGGTTGCCCCGGCATCAGGCGCAGCAGGAGCTAGCATCCGCCTAGGAGTCGGTGATCGACAACCAGTGGCCATACGACGACGTCTCTCCTTGGCCGCTATGCGCGAGGCTTAGTGACCACCCGCTCCAACCACGGCTGGTCCGCGATGTGGCGTCGTGGGTTTGCCTTCAAGACGACACCATCGCCGTGGCTCTGGGGTCGCTCGGCGTCCTGCTCGGCAAGACGTAGCCGCGTGGGGGCCATCGCACGCTGCGTCATCGGCATCCATTTCACGATGGCCAGGTACACGGGCTCCCCGGTCTTGGTAGTCAGATTGACCGACGTGACGTTCCACGGGTGGTGCCCATAGGAGCATTGCGCTGGCGGTGGCGTCGTCACGGCCCTGGCACGTTTGCCGGGCGCGTGCCTCCGGTCCCCTTCGAATGCGCCCATCGGTCAGACCAGCTTGCCGGTCTGTTCGTCCTCTTCCTCGACCTTCTTGCGGAGCCACGGCGTGTCGCCGCCGCCGAGCAGACCCACAAGTACGGCAGCGAGTATGCGGGCCACCGTGATGACGGCCTTGCCGATGCGCTTCATGGCCGGTTCCTACCCAGGGTGCACCCGCCGATGCGCGCGCTATCGGCATCGCGCGCACGCTCAACGGTGGTTGCTGAAATAGCTGTTCAGGACCCTCTGCGGCAGATATACTCGCACGTATGTTCGAGTACTTGGGTCCGGCGGGGGTGGTCGCTGCGGCGCTGATCGCCCCGCCCGGACCGGACATCATCACGGCGCTCGCGGCCGTTGACCAGTCGACGCTGACC
>JBBRSE010000037.1:0-39216 GCA_038245655.1 Mycobacteriales bacterium
CCAACGCCACATGATCAGACAACCGCTGATCGCTCTGCGGCTTCACCCACCCAGCCCGTGGCACCCACCCAGATCAACATCACGGCCACGCCATGTCGAGCATCAGCACGGCGTGTCGTGGCTAAACTTATAGGTATTGCGGTTAGCCCCGGTTAGCCCGCGCTACAGCGTGTTCGGCCGGTTGACGAAGCGGCGCGCGGTCGGCGAGTAGAACCAGCCGCCGCCCGCCTTGGTACCGCCGTCGACCGGGACGTTGTGGCCGGTGACGAAGCCCGACATGTCCGACGCTAGGAAGAGCGCGACCCGGGCCTGGTCCGCGGGCCATCCCAGCCGGCCGACGGGTGCCCACGACGGCCAGAGGTGCTCGTACTCCTGCGAGCCGGTCACGTAATCCACCTGCGGGGTCTGGGTGAGGTCGGGGCCGATGCCGTTGACCCGGATTCCGTAGCGGCCCATGGTCACAGCGAGGCTTGTCGAGAAGTGCGCGACCGCCGCCTTCATCGCCGCGTAGACCGGCTCGCCGGGGTAACCGCGCATCCCTTCGACCGAGTGAACGTTGACGATCGCCCCGCTGCGCTGCGCCATCATCTCGTTGATGACGGCTCGCGTCATCGCCAAGACGTGGTGCAGGTTGATCGAATACATCGACTCCCAGGACTCCGGCGTGGACTCCTGGAAGCGCACCAGCGGGCGGTAGTCCCCGACGTTGTTGATCAGGACGTCGATACGCCCGTGGCGAGCCATCACGGCCTCCGCGACTCCCGCGGCGGCGCCGGTCGCCGTGATGTCGACGACGTGCGTGTGGACGCTCCCCCCTTCGTCGCGGATGGCCGCCTGCTTGCGCTCAGCGTGCGCCGGGTCGATCTCGGCGATCTCCACCAGCGCGCCGTGCTGCGCGAAGAGCGTCGAGATGGCGCCGCCGATGCCGTCACCACCTCCGGTGACGATCGCGACCTTGCCCTCGAGCAGCCGCCCCCAGTCCGAGATGTCGGGGACGCTGTCAGGGGTCTGCGGGCTCATGCGGTGATTCAAGCGCCCGGCCGCTGCCCGACGGGTGCCACCCCCCTGGTAGGACTGCAGCGTGACTCCCGTAACCCCCGCACTCTCCTTGCACCTCGTCAACTTCGCCGCCAAGGACCCCGGTGGGTGGCAACACATGTTCAACCGGGCGCTGGCCGCTGATGCGGCCGGCATTGACCGCGTCATGGTGTCCGACCACGTCGTCTTCGGGGAGAACCTGGAGGCCTACGGCAATCCGGAGACCGGCGGTATGCGCGGCTCGAAACAGCCGACCGGACCGGACGGGCAATGGCTGGAGCCGATGACGGTGCTGTCCGTCGTCGCCGGAATGACGTCGCGGGTACGGCTCGGCACCGGCGTACTGCAGGCGGCGCTGCGGCGTCCGATCGTCCTCGCGAAGACCGCTGCGACGCTCGACGTGCTGTCCGGCGGGCGGCTCGACCTGGGTATCGGCGTGGGATGGCAGCGCGAGGAGTACGAGGCCGCCGGGCTGTCGTTCGATGGTCGCGGCGCCCTGCTGGACGACTGCCTCGCGGTGCTGCAGAACGTCTGGAACAACACTCCGGCCGACCACGCCTCGGACCTGCTGACCTTCAACCGGATCTATTGCGTACCCAGGCCGCTGCAGGCCGGGGGAGTGCCGATCTGGGTGAGCGGCACGATCAACCCGCGCACCCTGCGCCGCCTCGCGCGCTTCGGCAGCGCCTGGATCCCGTGGGGAGACGACATCGCTAACCCGGCCCCGGGCCTCGCCCGCATCGCCGAGGTGATGGCGGAAGCAGGTCGCGACATGGAGGGCTTCCGCACGCAAGGCAACCTCGTCGTCCGCGCTGACGACAGCGGAGGCCTCCAGCTCGAGCCGGCCTTGGCGGCCGTGCCCGCGCAGGTCGCCGCCGGGATCACCGACTTCGCGCTTACCGTCCCCTTGCCGGCCGGCGTCGACGCAGCGACTGAAGTGCTCGCGGGCGTCGTGAGCGCGTTCCGGACGGCCGCCGCGGCCTAGGACTAGTGCGGGCCCGTACCAGACCCGCACTCTGACCACCGTGCCGCGTCGGCGGCAGGCTAGTTTTGTCTCGGGCATCCCGGCGCAGGCGGGTGCCGTGATTGAGGGGAGCCAACGGTGGGCGTCGACGTGCTGCTGGAGCTCGCGGCGTCGATGGTTCCCGAGCGGGTTGCGCTCGGGCCACATGCCGGCGGCATGACGTTCGCCGAGCTCGCTGAGCGGTCGGCGGCGGGCGCCGGGTTGCTGCTGGCGGAAGGCGGGCGTTCCGTTGCCTACGTCGGGGTCAACGGCCCGTCCTTCAACGTCGCCGTATTCGCCTCGGCGCTGGCGGGCCTGCCGATGACCCCGCTGAACTACCGGCTGCCCGACGGTGATCTCGGCGCACTCATCGACCGCCTCGAGGACCCGGTCGTGCTGGTCGACGACGACATGCGGGCGCGCCTTCCCGGCCGCCAGCGGCTGTTCTCGACCGCTGGCTGGCTCGCGCAGACGGCGACCGCGGAGCCGGTGTCGCTTCCCCCGCCTGATGACGACGCGATCGCGGCGGTGCTCTTCACCAGCGGTACGACCGCGGCGCCGAAGGGGGTCGTGCTGCGCCACGGAAACCTCACGTCATACGTGTTGCAGACGGTCGAGTTGCTCGTGGCCGACGACGAGGACTGCGCGCTGGTCGCCGTGCCGCCGTACCACATTGCCGGGGTCGCGACGGTGCTCACCAACACCTACGCGGGCCGCCGCATGGTGCACCTGCCCGCGTTCACCGCCGAGAGCTGGCTGGACATCGCGGCGACCGAGTCGGTCAGCCACGCCATGGTCGTGCCCACCATGCTCGCCCGCGTCGTGGAACATCTGGAAGCCGCGACCGACGCCCCAAAGCTGCCCGCGCTGCGCTCGATCGCATACGGCGGCGCGCGCATCTCCCCGTCCATCCTCGAGCGGGCTCTGGCGGCATTCCCGGCGGCGGGTTTCGTCAACGCGTACGGGCTCACCGAGACCAGCTCCACGATTGCCGTCCTCGGCCCCGACGATCACCGGATGGCCATGGGGTCGGACGATCCGGTGTGGCGAGCCCGCCTCGCCAGCGCCGGGCGGGCCGTGCCGGGTATCGAGTTCGCCGTCCGTGATCCGTACGGTGCTCTGCTGCCCCCCGGGCAAACGGGTGAGCTGTGGGTACGCGGCGCGCAGGTCGCCGGTGAATACGTCGGCCTCGGCACCGGGCTCGACGCCGAGGGCTGGTTCCCCACCCGCGACCGGGCGCATATCGACGCCGACGGTTATCTGTTCGTCGAGGGCCGCGACGACGACACGATCATCCGCGGCGGCGAAAACATTGCTCCCGCTGAGGTCGAAGACGTCCTGCTGACCCATCCTTCGGTGCGCGACGCCGCGGTCGTCGGGCTGCCGGACGAGGAGTGGGGCCAGCAGATCTGCGCGGTCGTCGTGCTCTCCGCAAGCGACACGAAGGCGACTGCGGAGGAGCGCGCCGAAATCGTGCGTGCCTACGCTTCCAGCCGGCTGCGCTCCAGCCGCGCCCCGAGCTCGGTGCTGGTGTGGCAGGAGCTGCCGTACACCCCCAGCGGCAAGCTGCTCCGGCGCACCATCATCGGCAGCCTCACGGCCGAATCTGACAATCCCATCGCTGCAACCACCGACACCCCTGCCAATGGAGGCTCCTGATGTCCGTCCCCGTCCCACTGCGCACCGGAGCGCGCTTGCGCAGCCAGGTGGACGCCACCGAGATCATCGTGGTCCGGGCACCAGCCGATCCGGTCGAACTGACCTGCGGCGGTCACCCGATGATCGACGTGAAGGCCGAGCCCGAAGCGGGGCTCACGCTCGACCCAGCTCGGTCGACCGGTAGCCCGGTGGGCAAGCGGTTCAGCCTGGACGGTGACGCGTCACTGGAGGTGCTGGTGACCAAGGGCGGCGACGGCACGCTGGCCAACGGGAGCGCCCCGCTCGTCCTCAAAGAGGCCAAGCAACTTCCGTCGAGCGACTGAGTCCGTGGCCGGCAGCGCAATGAAACTCGACACCAGCCTCGGCAAGGACTTTGACGCCATCCCGGCGGACGCGCGGGCGCTCGAAGCGGAGGGCTACGACGGGCTCTGGATCGGCGAAACGCAGCACGACCCGTTCATGCAGTGCCTACTGGCCAGCCAGACGACGGAACACGCCACGATCGGGACGTCTATCGCGATCGCGTTCGCCCGCACCCCGATGACGATGGCCAACATCGGCTACGACCTGGCGCGCTACACCAAGGGCCGGTTCGTGCTCGGAATCGGCTCCCAGGTCAAGCCTCACATCGTGTTGCGGTTCTCGATGCCGTGGTCGCACCCCGCCCCGCGGATGCGCGAGTTCATCCTGGCGATGCGGGCGATTTGGGCTAACTGGCACGACGACGTGCCGTTGGGCTTCCAGGGTGACTTCTACACGCACTTGATCATGACCCCGTTTTTCGCCCCGGCGCGCCACGAGTACG
This sequence comes from Mycobacteriales bacterium, assembly GCA_038245655.1. GTDB lineage: Bacteria > Actinomycetota > Actinomycetes > Frankiales > Frankiaceae > DATAZK01. The sequence continues at coordinate 4,506 of JBBRSE010000037.1, forward strand.
GCCCGCCTCCGGTCTTTCTTGCGGGCGTTGGTGAACACATGACGGCGGTGGCGGGCGAGGTCGCCGACGGGTTCTTCATCCACCCGTTCACGACGCGGCGTTACCTCGACGAGGTCACGCTTCCCGCACTGCAACGCGGGCGGGCCAAGGGCGGCGCGGCCACCGGAAGTGGCTGGGATCTCGGCGATTTCACGGTGTGCGGCCCCTCGTTCGTCACGGTCGGGCGCACCGAGGGGGAGATGGCGGCGGCGATCAAGGGCACGAAGAAGCAGATCGCCTTCTACGCTTCGACCCCGTCCTACCGAGGGGTGCTCGAGGTGCACGGCTGGGGTGAGGTGCAGCCCGAGCTGACCCGCATGTCCAAGCAGGGCGACTGGGATCAGATGGGCGAGCTCATCGACGACGACATGCTGCACACTTTCTCGGTCGTCGGCACGCCCAAAGAGGTCGGGGCGGGCCTTCGCGCCAAGCTCGGCGATGTCGCCCAGCGGGTCAACTGCTACGCGACCTACGACGTGGATCCCGCCATCTGGGGACCGGTGCGTGACGCGCTCCGCGGCTGACTCGTCTGGATACGAGCCGGCGCTGGTCGAGCCCGATCAGCTCGCCGACCTGCTCTGGTTCGCGTCCTACGAGGGCGCCGCGCCCCACCCGGTCCTGGTGGATCTGAGCGTCCCGCTGGCGCCGGCCGAGCAGGTCGTGAGCCGCACGTTGCGGGCGGCCCGCTGCAGCGCGCAGGTGCTGATCGGGGTGGCCCACGGCGCCGTTCCGGCGCCGAACCGGGCGCTGGCGCGGGAGCTCACGGTGTCGCTGATCTCCTATGAGCAGGCGCCCTCTCCCGAGCCCTCGTACGTCGCCGTGCGCGACCCGCTTGCCGACGCGGCGGAACTCGCCGAGGTCGTACGCGCGCGCCCGCTCGCCGCAGCCGCGCTCGCCGTCTTGCTGCAGCAGACGGCCTTGCTGCCGGTCTGGGAGGGACTCGTCGCTGAGTCGGCAACCTACTCTGCGCTGCTCGCCGGCCCGGAGTTCGGTGCTTGGCTTTCGCAGCGGCCGGCCATCGCCCCACCCTCCGACGACGATGTTGCGGTGCTCGTGACCAGGTGCGGCGACGAGCTCACGCTGACGCTGAATCGCCCCGAGCGGCGCAACGCGTACGGCCGCGGCATGCGTGACGCGCTCGTCGCGGCGCTGCAGGTGGCCCGCATCGACGAGGCGGTGTCGGTGGTACTGACCGGTGCCGGGCCGTCGTTCTGCAGCGGCGGCGACCTGGCTGAGTTCGGGACGGCGCAGGATCCCGCCAACGCCCATCTCGTCCGGCTGCGGCACGGCGCCGCGCAGCCGATGTACGACCTGGCCGACCGCACCACCGCCCGTATTCACGGCGCCTGCATCGGCGCCGGCATCGAACTGCCGGCATTTGCCGGGCGGGTGATCGCGGCGCCCGATACGCAGATCGCGCTGCCCGAGGTGGCGATGGGGTTGGTTCCCGGCGCCGGTGGGACAGTCAGCATCGTGCGCCGGATCGGACGCTGGCGTACGGCCTGGCTGGCCCTTAGCGGGGAGCGGTTGAGCGCGCCGCAGGCGAAGGCGTGGGGGCTGGTGGATGCCATCGGCGCTGAGGTTTGTGGTTGAGGTCGGGAGGGTCACCGACTGGCTGGAATCCGGGGTCGTCGCGCTCAGCGGTTTCGTCCCTCCGGGACGCGCCGCCAGCCAGGCGCGGGAGTGGTCAGCTGAGCTGGAGCAGCTTTGCGCTCAGCGCGGGCGACGAGTGCGTATCGACGGCGCTCGCCTGCTCGCCGAGCGCGTCGCTCTGACGGGCGACCGCCCGCAGGGCACCATCTCCGCGGGTGGTGCCTGCCGCCTGCTCGCCTGCGTGGACGGCTGGGTCGCACTCTCCCTGCCGCGCCCGTCGGACCTCGAGTTGGTCGCGCCGCTGATAGGGGCCGACTCGCCCGACCCCTGGCGCGGCGTCTCCGATTGGGTACGCCATCGCCCGGCCGCGGAGGTCATGGCCCGGACCCGGCTGCTCGGCCTCGCCGCCGGCCGGCTCGGTGAGCCGGTAAGCCCGCTGCAACTCCCGAACCCGGCCCCTGCGCACCCGGCCCCTGCGGGACCGGCTCCGAAAGCGCCGCTCGTGGTGGATTTCAGTTCCCTTTGGGCCGGCCCGCTCTGCGCGAACCTGCTGGGGCTGGCCGGCGCGCGGGTGGTGAAGGTTGAGAGCGTCGAACGGCTCGACGGCGTCCGGCGGGGGGAGCCGCGGTTCTACGACCTGCTTCACGCCGGTCACGAATCGGTCTGCGTGGACCCGCGACTACCCAGCGACCGTGCTGCGCTTTCGGGACTCGTCGCCGCCGCCGATGTCGTCATCGAATCCTCCCGGCCGCGCGCCCTTGCCGGTTGGGGTCTGCGCGCGACGGACGCAGTGAACGCGGGTGCGGTGTGGGTGAGCATCACGGCCTGGGGGCGTGCTGCAGGGGACCGGGTGGGCTTCGGGGATGACGTCGCCGCCGCCGCGGGGATGGTCGGTTGGGGGCCCGGCGCGCCGGCCTTCGTCGGTGACGCGATCGCCGATCCGCTGACCGGCCTCGCGGCCGCTGTCGGCGCCCTGCGCGCGCTCGCTGCCGGCGGCGGCCGACTGCTGGACGTCGGGATGGCGCCGGTCGTGGCGGCCACGCTGGACGGCACTGCGACGCGGCCGATTGCCGGGGGCCCTGCGCTCCCGTACGCCCGATCGGCCGCTGCTCCGGCGCGTCCCGCGGGTAGCGATAGCGACCTCGTGTTGGCACCGTTTCGCCAGTGACGGCCTCAGATGGCAGGCTCAGTCGTATGGACGAGAGCGAGTTTGCGGACATCCGCTTGGCGGTACGGCGTTTTGTTCGCGATGAGGTGGTCGCGATCGAGTCGGATATCGAGGAGCGTGACGAGATACCGGAGCGCATTCGTAAAGCCGCCGCCGAAATGGGGCTTTTCGGATTCGCGTTGCCGGAGGAATACGGCGGCCTCGGTCTTTCGATGGAGCAGGAAGCCCAACTCGTCTTTGAACTCGGCTACACCACCCCGGCTTTCCGCTCGATGTTCGGCACCAACAACGGCATCGCCGGCCACGTCCTGATGCTCTCTGCCGACCGGGAGCAGAAGGCGGCGTATCTGCCGAAGGTCGCGTCCGGGGAGTGGACCGCCTCCTTTGCGCTCACGGAATCCGACGCGGGTTCCGATCCGGCGGGCCTGAAGACGAGTGCCGTCCGCGCCGGTGATGAATGGGTGATCAATGGCGCCAAGCGCTACATCACCAACGCGCCGGTCGCCGACGTCTTCATGGTTTTCGCGCGGACCGACCCCGAAGCCCCGGCCACCAAAGGCATCTCGTGCTTCCTGGTGCCGGCGATGACGCCGGGTGTCATCGTCGGACCCAAGGACTCCAAGATGGGCCAGGCCGGCGCGTGGACGGCCGACGTCTATCTCGACGACGTCCGGGTCGGCGCCGACACGCTGATCGGCGCCGCGGGCGTGGGCTACGCGACCGCGATGGCCTGCCTCGCTCACGGCCGGCTGAACATCGCCGCGGCTTGCGTAGGGCTCATGCAGCGACTGGTGGACGAGACGGTGGCCTTCGCGACCGAGCGAGTGCAGGGTGGCAAGCCCATCGCGCAGCATCAGCTGATCCAGGCCATGATCGCCGATTCGCAGACCGACCTCATGGCCGGGCGCGCGCTGGTGCTGGAGGCGGCGCGGTCGTACGACAGCGGCGAGGACACCAAGCTCGGCCCGGCCTGTGCGAAGTATTTCGCCAGCGAGGCCGTGGGCCGGGTGGCCGACCGGGCCGTTCAGGTGCACGGAGGCGCCGGCTACATGCGCGGAGTCGCCGCCGAGCGTTTCTACCGCGATGTCCGGCTTTTCCGTATTTACGAGGGCACCAGTCAGATTCAGCAGCTCGTCATCGCGCGTGCCGTGCTCAAGCAGTTCAAGGGCATCGCGCGGTAGTCGCTGGTGACCTCCTGCCGATAACACACAGTGGCGGCAGGCGGAACGTTTTAGGCTAAACCGGCCACACGCGTAGTGCCTCCTAACTACGCTTTCTCGCATGGACGTGGGGACTTTCGGCGAGTTGCTCGACGTGCGCGGCGTGTGCCTGCGCTTCGGCGGCAGCGCGGTGCTGGACGGCGTCACGTTCACTGTCCGTAACGGCACCTTCTGCTCGCTCATCGGGCCCAATGGCGCTGGCAAAACGTCGCTCTTCAACTGCATCAGCCGGTTTTACGAACCCGACTCGGGCAGCATCCGCATGGCCGGTGTCGACGTCCTCGCCGCACCTGCCCACCGCGTGACGCGCCTCGGCCTGACCCGCACCTTCCAGGAGTTGGCGCTCTTCCCGTCGATGTCCGTGCTGGAAAATGTCGTGTTGGGTACGCACCCGACCACCGGCTCGGGGTTCCTGCGCGGAGCACTTCGTACCCCCCAAGCGCGCCGCGAGGAGCGCCGGGCTCGCGGGCGCTGCCACGAACTGCTCGACCTGCTGGGCCTCGGCGCGCTGTCCGAACGCCCGGCGTCGACGCTTGCGTACGGACTGCAGAAGCGGGTGGAGCTGGCGCGCGCGCTCGCCGGCGAGCCGCGCCTGCTGCTGCTCGACGAGCCGGCGAGCGGCCTCACCGGTGCCGAAGTGGCCGAGTACGCGGACCTGCTCCGCGCGCTGCGACGCGAGCTCGACCTTTCCGTCCTGCTGATCGAACACCACATGGCGATGGTCATGCAGATCAGCGACCACGTCGTCGTGCTCGACCGCGGGCGCGTTATCGCTGACGGCACCCCGCTGCAGGTGCAGAGCGACCCCAGGGTCATCGAGGCATACCTCGGAATGCCCGCGTGACCGGCGGCCATCCGCTGCTCGAGGTCAGCGATCTGCGAGCCGGATACGGGCCGCTGCGCGTGTTGCACGGGGTCGATCTGGCCGTTCATGCCGGTGAGGCCGTCGTGCTGGTGGGTGCCAACGGGGCGGGCAAGACGACGGTGCTGCGCGCCATCAGCGGGATGATCCCGTCCGCCGGAGAGATCGTGCTGGACGGCCAACCGATTCGCGGCCTGCGCCCGGAAATGCTGGTGCGGCGCGGCCTCGCCCACGTGCCGCAAGGCCGGGGCACGCTCGCTGGCCTGACGGTCGAGGACAACCTTCGCGCCGGTGCCATCACCCGCCGTGATCGTGAGGTGGCCGCCGACATCGAGCGCACGTACGAGCACTTCCCGCAGTTGGCCAAGGTGCGCCGCCAGCCGGCCGGCCAGCTTTCCGGCGGGGAGCAGCAAATGCTCGCGCTGGGCCGGGCGATGCTCTCGCGGCCGCGCGTGCTCCTACTGGACGAACCGTCGCTCGGGCTCGGACCGCTCGTGGTACGCGAGGTGATGAGCCGTCTCGCGAAGCTCGTTGCCGAGACCGGTACCGCCATCCTGCTCGTGGAACAGAACGCCGCCCTTGCGCTGGAGCTTTCCAGCCGGGCCTACGTCTTGGAGACAGGCCGGGTAGCGCTGAGCGGACCGGCGGCCGAACTGCGCGGCGATGAGGCCCTGCGCCGGGCCTACCTGGGATATTGAGGAAACTGACGTGACCCTCTTCGCCCAGCACGTCCTCGACGGGCTGCAATCGGGCTGCATCTACGCGTCGCTCGCGCTGGCGATCGTCCTGGTCTTTCGCGGGACGGGCACGCTCAACTTCGCGCAGGGTGAGATGGCCATGGTCTCCACGTACCTGACCTGGACCCTGCTCGATGCGGGCCTGCCGTTGGTGGTCGCGCTCGGCAGTTCGATAGCGATCTCGTTCGTCGGTGGTGCGCTGATCGAGCGGATGATCATGCGTCCTATCGCGGCGAAGAGCGCCAATCACCTTCCGGTCGTGGTGGCCTCGATCGGCCTGCTGCTGGCGTTGAACAGCTTTGCGCAGTGGGTGTACGGCCCGGACGGCCGCGTCCTGCCCAGCCTGTTCGGCGACGGCACGATTCGGGCCGGTTCGCTGTCGTTCACGTCGGCAACGGTCGGTGCGCTCGGCGTCCTGGTCGTCGTGGCTGCAGCGCTGCGACTGCTGCTGAACCGGACGAAGGTAGGGCTCGCGATGCGCGCTGTTGCCGCGAGCCAGCAGTCCAGCCGGCTGGTCGGGATCCGGGTCGGCCGCGTCCTGATGGCCGGTTGGGGACTCGCCGCGGCGCTCGGCGCGCTGGCCGGCGCCCTCGTCGCACCGACCGTCACCGCCTTCGACAGCAGCCTGATGCAAAGCGTGCTGGTGCTGGCATTCGCGGCGGCGACTTTCGGCGGCTTCGACAGTCTGCCGGGTGCGGTGATCGGCGGACTGGTCGTTGGAGTGCTGGAGAGCCTGGCCGCCGGCTACCTGACCACCGACCTGAAACTGCCGGTTGCGTTCGTGGTGATCCTCGGTTTCCTGCTGATCCGTCCGACCGGGTTGTTCGGCACCCCGCAGGTGCAGCGCGTATGACCGTCCGCCGCGTGCGCGCGGGCCTGCTGACCGCGACCATCGTGGCGTTGCTCAGCTGCCTGCCACTGATGGTCGAGCCCTTCGAGGTCGAGCGCCTAGCATCGACCATCTGCATCGCGATCGCCGTACTCGGGCTGGTCGTGCTGACGGGGTGGTCCGGGCAGATCTCGCTCGGCAACGGCGCCTTCTTCGGCGTCGGCGCCTACACGACGGCGATCCTGGTGGCCCGCTACGGCTGGCCCCACCTGGCTACGCTCGCGATCGCGGCCGCCCTGGGCCTTGCTCTCGGGGCACTCGCCGGGCTGCCCGCCCTGCGCGTGACGGGGATCTATCTGGCGCTCGTCAGTCTGGCGCTGGCGACGGTCTTCCCGTCCGTCGTTCAGCATTTCGCGTCGTTCACCGGGGGAACGCAAGGCCTCGCGGTCCCCGCCTTCAGTCCGTGGTTCTCCGGCGTCAGCCCCGAGCGCTGGGGCTACTACGTGGCGCTCGTCGTCGCAGCGGCGCTGTTCCTGCTGGTTCACGACCTCGGCCGCAGCCGGGTGGGCCGAGCGCTTCGGGCGCTGCGGGACAGCGAGCCCGCCGCGCAGGCGATGGGCATTCCGGTCGCCGGCTACAAGGTGGGAGCCTTCGCGCTCTCCGGGGCTCTGGCGGCGATCGCCGGATCGCTCTCGGTCCTCGTGCAGCCCTACCCGTATCTGGACCCACGCTCGTTCACCATCGTGCTGTCGATCAGCCTGGTGACCGGGCTGGTCGTGGGCGGCGCGGGCAGTGTCGTCGGAGCCGCGATCGCGGCGGTCTTCCTGGACCGGGTTCCTACCTTCGTGACAAACGTGACGCATCTCGACGGCAGCGCAACCAACGTCTTCTACGGCGGCCTGCTGATCCTGCTGATGTTTGTCATGCCCGGCGGTGCCGTCGGGCTCGCTACCGGCGCCTGGTCACGCATCAAGAGTCTGCGGGCCGTGCCGCCCCCGCCCGTCGGTACCGAGCCGCCATCAATGCTCCGCCAAAACAGCTCCAACCCGCTGCCTGACCGTGAAACCCGTCAAACCGAGAGGACACCATGATCGCCCGTCCGTCACATCGTCGGCTGATTGCTATCGCCACCGCTGTCGCAGCAGTCGCGACGGCAGCCGGCTGCGGCAGCAGCACCACCGGCTCCGGCGGCAACGCTAATCCGGCCACCGGATCCAGTGGCGCCAGCACGTCGGCAAAGGCGACGGGCTCGGCCAAGGTCGACCCCACCACCGGGATCATCAACGCCAAGTACTGCCACAACACGACCGACGGGGTGACGAGCAGCACCATCAAATTCGGGCTGAGCCACCCGGAGTCTGGCCCGTCGGCCATCACGGCAAAGTCGGCGATCGGAGTGAAGGCGTACTTCGACTACGCCAACGCCGAACTCGGCGGGATCAAGGGCCACCAGCTCGAACTGGTCACCAAGGATGACGGCGCGCAGGCCGCCCGAACCGTGCAGAACGTGAACCAGATGCTGGAGCAGGACCACGTGTTCGGCTTCGTCCTGAATCAGGGGACCCCGAACAACCTCGCGATCCGCGACCGGCTCGACGCCCAGTGCGTACCTAACCTGCTGCTCTCGACCGGCTCACCGAAACTGGCGTCGCCGATCAAGCACCCGTTCACGCTGATCGCTAACGCGACATACGCCGCCGAGGTCAACGCGTTCGTGGACTACGTTGCGAAGGTCGCGCCGGGAGCCAAGATCGCGACCATCTCGGAGAACAGCGACTTCGGCAAGTCCTACACCGTCCCGATGGTGAAGGCCGCGGCGAAGAAGGGCCTGACGATCGCGACGCAGCAGACGTACGAGCCGACGGACCCCAACGTCACGTCGCAGTTCACCGGGATCCGTGGCAGCAAGGCCACCGCGCTGTTCATCGGTGCCGCCGCCCTCAAGTGCTCGCAGTCGCTCGATGCGGTGGCCCACGCGTTCAAAGTGATCTACCTGTCGGCCAACTGCACGGCTAAGGGCATCGTCAGCCTCGCCAAGCCGGAGAACACGCAGGGCGTATTGAGCGAGAGCGCGCTGATGGACCCGACGAACCCGGCCAACGCCTCGAATCCCAACATGAAGCTCTACTTCGCGAAGATGAAGAAGTACGCGCCGAAGGACGACGCGACCCAGAGCACCACTTCCTACGGCTGGACGGAGGCCGCGATCCTCTACGACATCCTGAAGGCCTCGCCGAAGCTCGATCGGGTCGACGTGATGAACACCGCCAACCACCTCACACTGCCGGACAACCCTGGTTTGCTGCAGGCCGGCGTCGTGTGGAAGACGGATACCCCGTCGGACGACTTCCCGGTCGAGAGCTTCCGGCTGCAGTCCTGGGACAGCACTGCCCACCGCTTCACCCCGATGCCCGACCTGATCTCGTATGAGGGGCAGTCCGCGCAGTTCGCGGGCTGACCCGCATGACGGTGGACGAGGGGGTGGCGGTCGGACGCTTCAAGCATGCGTCCGACCTGCGCCCCGTCATCGCCAGCGGCGGCGTTCGCGCGCTGCTCCTGCCGGTCAGCGCCGTCCTCACGCTGGGCACCAGCAGCATCCTGGTGCGCAGCGTGGGGGCGACCGCATACGGCGCCGTCATCTTCATCGGGACGCTCTTCCAGCTCCTGCCGTTCGCCGACCTCGGCGTCGCTGCCGCCGTCACCAGGGCGGTCGCGGCCTCAGACGATCCGGCGCATGACCCGTACGTCTCCGCCGTGCTGCGGCGCTGCCTGCGGGTCATGTCCGCGTCCGGGGGAGCGATCGCCCTGATCGCGGTGCTGATCGGGGCCTTCGGGGCCTGGGGTCCACTGCTGGGCCTCGGTGGCCAGGTGAAGCATGCCAACCTGGCGGCGACCGCGACCATCGCCATCTTCGGCCTGGCGCTGCCGCTGGCGCTGGGCCAGCGGGTACTGCTGGGGGCGGGCAAGAATCACCTGTCGATCGCGGCGGGCATCGTCCAACCGACGACCGCGCTGGTGCTGTCGGCGGTGCTCTGGGGATTCCACGCTCCGACGGGGGCGTTCGTTCTCATCTATCCGATCGGGCTGGTGGTCAGCTCAAGCACCACCACCTGGCTCGCTTGGCGCCTCACCGGTCTGCGCATCTCGCCCCTTGCGGCACTCGCGCCGCTGCCGGCGGGCGTCGCCGAGCCACCGGCCCGCATCATGAACATCGCCCTGCCGATGTTCGTCCTGTCGGTCGGGCTACCGATCGGGCTGCAGTGCGACAAGTTCGTCATCAGCCACCGGCTTGCGCCGCGGGCGCTGTCGGAGTACGCGCTTTGCTCGCAGCTGTTCGTCCCCAGCTGGCTGGTGCTCAGCGCGGCCGCTTTTGCTCTCCTTCCCGTGTTTACGCGCCGGCGTGCTAAAGGGCTGCCGCACCTGCGACTCTGGAGCCGGCTCACCATCGTGTTCGGCGCCTCCAGCGTCGTCCTCGGACTTGTCTTTGTCCTGGCGGCACCGCTGGTGGCGCGGCTCATCACGTCGGGTCGCGTCCACATCGGGCTCGACCTGCGGGTGTCGTTCGCCGCATTGCTCGTCGTGCAGGTCACCGGCCTGGTCTCGGCCATGGTGTTGAACCGACCTCACGAAATGCGGATCCAGGCCTACTTCGTCGTGGCGATGATGATCAGCAACGTCGCGCTGTCCTGGGTGCTCGCCGGCCGGGTCGGCGTCGCCGGTCCGGTGATCGCGTCCGCCGTGACGGTGGGGCTGCTCATGACGATCCCGTCGGGCATTCGCGCCGCCCGCAGCCGTGAATTCAGTCCGACGACGGAAGGGCTTCCTGTATCTCTTGGGTGAGCAGGTCTGCCAGAGCGGCCACATGAGGCTCGTTGAGCATCGTCTTGTGCGTTCCGGGAGTGGATTCGATACGCCACTGGCCGCGTAGATACGGCTTCCATGCGTGACCCCGGTAGACATCTGCGCCCAAGCGGCTCGCCTCGTCCGCAGCGACGACGATTAGCGTCCGACCGGCGTACGGACGCCCCCGGTAGAACAGGCTCACCAGGCGAGCCTGGCGCGTATAGAAGCCGGAGACCGGACGCTCGCTCTGCGCCGTGAGCGGGCGGCCTTTGAGCGCGCGGCCGGACGCGATTGCGCCGTAGCGCCTGGCCGCGAGCATCCACTCCGACAGCGGCCGGCGGCGCAGCGGCGGGTGGCCCTTGGGGTGCGGCGGGAAGCTGTCGAACGCGACCAGCAGCGCCACCTGGTCGCCGGCGGCGCGCAGCTGGTGAGCCATCTCGAAAGCGACGACGCCGCCGAGCGAATGGCCGGCGAGCAGGAACGGTCCCCCCGGGTGGACCGCGCGCATGGCCGCAATGTTGCGCCGGGCGATCGTCTTGACGGACATCTCCGGAAAGCGGAGTTCCTCGCGCTTGCCGTCCTGCAGGCCCCAGAGCGGCTGGTCGGCGCCGAGGCGCTTGGCCAGCGGCAAGTACGTCATACCGAGCCGGCCGGCCCCACTCATGCAGTACAGCGGCTGGAGCATGCCGGTTCGCTGGACGCCGACGAGCCGGTCTGACCCTTGGGCGCGTTTTGCTATGACGGCGACCGCGAATTCGGCCAGCGACGGGGCCTCCAGTAGCAGCCGGCTGCTGACCTCCACGTGGTGCGCCTCGGACAGCCGGGCGACAAGCTCTTCGGCCGACAGGCTGTCGCCGCCGAGATCGAAGAAGTCGTCTTCCGCACCGACCTCGTCGAGTTGCAGTACCTCGGCCCAGATGGCGGCCACCTGCTTCTCCCACGGGGTACGCGGCGGGACGACGTCGGCGGCGATGCGCGCCGGCGGATCGGGCAGCGCCTGGCGATCGACCTTGCCCCGGTCGTTACGTGGCAATTCCGGCAGGAAGACAACCGACTCGGGGAGCATGTAGCTCGGCAGCGTGCGGCGCAGCTCGCGGCGCAGCTCGGCCGTACGCACGATCTCCGCGTCGCGATGCAGCACCAGGTAGCCGATGAGCCGCTCGCGTCCCGACGGCGTGGCCCGGCCGACGACGACGGCCTCGGCGACGCCCTTGCAATGCAGGAGCGCGCCCTCGACCTCCGCGGGCTCCACCAGGTTGCCGCGAATCTTGACCGACAGGTCCTTGCGGCCGGCGAGCCGGAAGCTGCCGTCGGGCAGCGCGACGGCGAGATCGCCGGTGGCCAGCGAGGTACGGCCGCCGGGCAGCGGCGTGTACTTCTGGCGGGTGCGCTCCTCATCCCGCCAGTAGCCGGCGGGCAGGTGCCGGGAGGTGACGATGAGCTCCCCCACCTCGCCGGGATCGGGTGCGGTGCCGTCCTCTCGCTCGAAGCGCACCTCGAAGCCGGGAAGCGGCCACCCTGCGGGCACGGGCCTGGGGATGTCGGGCGTCGCGTCGGTGATCTCGTAGCACGAGACGAGAGTCGCCTCGCTGGAGCCGAATGCGTTGATGAGTCGGCATTCCGGGGTCAGCACCCGGCGGATCGCGACCGCCTCCGAGCACAACACTTTCTCGCCGGCACTGCGGACCATGCGCAACGAGTCCGAGAGCATCTGGTCCGGCGCGAGCGTGCGAACGGTTGCGGTGAGCAGCGACGGCGGGCCGGACAGCACCGTGATCCGCTCGCGCACCAACCAGCCGGGCAACGGGCCGGGGCCCTGCTCGCGCGGGTTGAAGAAGTGAACCGTCGCGCCGGCCAGCAGCGCGGCATTGAGATCACCGCGGGCGGCCCCGAACGACAGCGGCATGACCATGCCCACGGCGTCACCAGAGCGTAGCCAGTCGTACTCGAGCCGGTGCGCCACATGGTGGCCACTGGTGCGGTGGCGGACGGCGACCCCCTTCGGGACCCCGGTGGATCCAGACGTGTAGGTGATGCCTGCGATGTCGTCCAGGCCGGGCGTAGCCCAGTCCAGCGGTGCTGCGGGTGCCTTCAGCGGGTCGTCGAGGCCGTCCAAGCTGACCACCGCGACGGCGCCCAGCTGCTCTGCGAGGTCGCGATGCTCCGGCACGGTGATGATCAGCTGCGCGCCGCTCGCACGGACGATCGTCGCCAGCCGCTCGAGCGGCACTGCCGGGTCGAGCGTCAGGTCGGCGCGGCCGACTTTCAGGATGGCGATCGCATTGACCGCAGACCGCAGGTCGTGGGTCAGCAGTGACGCCACGGGGGAGTCACCATCAATGACGGGTGAGGCCAGCGCCTCGCGTACGCGGGTGGCCAGGATGTCGGACTGGGCGTCCAACTGAGCGAACGTGAGGCTGCCGAGTCCGCTGCCGCAGTCGCAGGAGGCCACGACGTCACCGCGCTCCCGGATGACCTCCCGCCACAGCTCTTCCGGCGGGCGGATGGCGCTGACGTCTTTGGCATCGGGTGTCGCCGGCTGTGCGGTCTGCACCATGTTCCTGAGTTCCTCCGATATAGCGGGGGGCGACCGCATTCATGCCGCGCACATCATCGCGTATTCGACGATAACGGGGCGCCCGCCGCCGGTCAGGACTTTGGGACGAGATCCGCCGGCAAAGCGCTATCGCTGACAAGGGCGGCGAAAAGTCGCACGGCTTTCGCGTGGTCCCAGAGCACGACGCTGCCGGCCCCGGCCTCATTGGCGAAGCCGGAAATCGGCACGGTCAGCGTGACTCCATTGCCGCCGCCCGCGTCGCGCAGCGCCAAGCCGAGGGAGACGACGTCCCAGATATGGCTGCCCTTGTCGACCGTGATGGCATCCACCGCGTCGTATCCGAGCGGGATCGATCTGAACGGGTTGGCAAGGGTGCCCGGGCTGGCCACTTTCGACAGCAGCGCCGCGAGGAACTGGCGCTGGTGTTGGACCCGCACCAGGTCGCCGGTCGCGAACTTGCGGCTACGGACGTAGCCGAGGGCCTGCGCGCCGTTCAACTTCTGGCAGCCCGCCTGCAGGTTGATCCCGGCGTTGCCGTCGTTGATGGCCTGCTCGACGCAGATGCGCACTCCGCCGACCGCGTCAACCATGGAGGCGAATCCGCCGAAGCCGATCTCGGCGTAGTGGTCGATATGGACGCCTGTCACCTGCTCCACCGTGCGCACGAGAAGGCTCGGGCCGCCGAAGGCGAAGGCGGCGTTGAGCTTGTTCTTCCCGTGACCGTCGATCGGGACGTAGGTGTCGCGGGGCAGCGAGACGAGAGTGGTCTTCGCAGAACCGGTGTGGACCAGCATGATCGTGTCGGTACGGCTGCCGGCGGCGAACCCGGTGGCGAGTTTCTTGCGCTGCGCCTCCGTGAGGTCGGCGCGGCTGTCCGAGCCGACGATCAGCCAGTTGGTGCCCTTGGTGTTGCCGACCCGCCCCGCGTAGCTCTGCAGTGCGCCGGTACGGCGCAGCCCGGCATCCCAGGACCAGAAGATCCCGATGGCGACCAGCAGCAGGACCGCCACGAGCGCCGTGATGCGTTTGCCCCAGCCGAACCGGCGCCGCTTGCGGCCGGGCTTCTGCTTCCCGCGAGGGGAAAGATCGGGGGGCAGCGGGGCATCGCCCGGATGCCAGAACGGCGGCGCGGGCGGGGGCGGCGCGGCATGGGCCAATGGCGTGCTCGCAGGCCCTGGGCCAGCAACAACGGGCCGAGCCGCCGGATTGGTCGGCGCGCCGGACGGCGTTCCTTGTTGCTCCATCGGCCCTCCGTCTCCGTGATCGCGACCCGATCATGGCTGGCGCCTGCCGGGAGACGGTACGCATCCAAACCTGTGCTCGCTCTTAGGTTGGCTCATCCGAAAGTGCCAACTTCTAGGGTGTGAGACCTATGAGTCATGTGAAGGTGGCCCTCCTGGGCTACGGAACCGCCGGCGAACATTTCCATGCACCCCTTATCCAGGCGACCCCGGGCCTGCACCTGGCCGCAGTCGTCACCTCGAACGAGGAGCGGGGGGCCCGCGCCGGCGAGCGCTACCCCGAAGCGGCCGTGCTCGCCTCCGCGGAGGACCTGTGGAGCGCAGCGGGTTCGTACGACCTCGCCGTCATCGCGACGCCCAACTCCTCCCACGTCCCGCTGGCCCTGGGAGCTCTGTCGGCGGGACTACCGGTGGTCGTCGACAAGCCGCTGGCCACCTCTACCGCCGATGCGCAGCGCCTCGTGAACGCCGCCGAATCCGCCAAGCTGATGCTCACTGTCTTTCAGAACCGCCGCTGGGACAGCGATTTCCTCGCGCTACGCAAGCTGGTGGATACCGGCAAGCTCGGCGCGGTGTGGCGTTTCGAGTCCCGTTTCGAGCGCTGGCGTCCCGAGCCGAAGCCGGGCTGGCGGGAGTCGGGCGATCCGACGCAGGGCGGCGGGATCCTCGCAGATCTCGGCAGCCATCTCGTCGATCAGGCGCTGGTGCTTTTCGGTCCCGTTTCCCGGGTGTACGCGACGCTGGACCGCCGCCGCCCCGGTGTCGCGGTGGAGGACGACGTGTTCGTCGCTCTCACCCACGCCAGCGGCGTACGAAGCTCGCTGTGGATGAGCGCGGTAGCGGCGCATCTCGGCCCGCGGATGCGGGTGCTCGGATCGAAAGGCGCCTACGTCGTCGACGGTCTCGACTGTCAGGAGGACGCGCTGCGCGCAGGCGCCGACCCGGCGGACCCGGGCTGGGGCCGAGAGTCGATGAGCCGCTGGGGCAAGTTCGTCGTCGGTGACACCGAGCGCTCCGTCGCGCGCGGACCGGGTGGGTACCCGACGTTCTACCAGGGCGTACGCGACGCGCTCCGCCTCGCCGGGCCCGTCCCGGTCGACCCGATGGACGCCATCGCGACCCTGCGCATCCTGGGCGCCGCCCGCCGGTCTGCTGAACGCTCCGAAGTCGTTCGGCCGTGAAACGCAGCGCCGGCCTGCTGCTGTTTCGCCGTGCGGCCAGTGGGATCGAGGTCCTGCTGGCTCACCCGGGCGGCCCGCTGTTTGCCCGCAAGGACGACGCTCACTGGTCGATCCCCAAGGGGGAGTGCGACCCGGGCGAGGACGATTGGGTTGCCGCGCAGCGCGAGTTCAGCGAGGAACTCGGGATACCTGTCCCGCCCGGCAAGCCCATCCCGCTGGGGGACGCGAAGCAGGGCAGCGGCAAGGTCAACGTGATCTGGGCGCTGGAGGCCGACCCGGGCCCGTTCGAAGTAAACAGCAATCTCTTCGAGATGGAATGGCCGCCGCGCTCCGGAAAGCGCGCCGAGTTTCCGGAGGTCGACCGCGTCGCCTGGTTCTCCCTCGGCGCCGCCGACCGGAAGCTCTTCGGGTCCCAGCGGCCGTTTGTCGCTTGGCTGGCCGCAGAGTTGGATGGCTCGTCCGGCTGAGGCGCCCGCCTCGGCGTACCGCGTACCTGACGGCAAGGGACGGAGCTGCACCCGTGAGCACCACGTTTGCCTCAGAAGCGGCGGAAGTTGCTCGGGTGGCGACGCATGGCCGCGCGTCGGACGGCGTCCGCCGCGACGTCAACGTCAACGTCGACGTCGACGTCAACGTCGCTGTCGTTCGTCGCCAGCATCGCGGTGGCGCCGAAGCAGAAGTCGTGGCTGAAGACGCCCTGGACGATCCGGAAGAACGTCTCGTCGAGCGCCGCCCAGGCGGACCCGCGCGGGATGTCGTTGCGGCCGGTGTCGGTGCGGTCTTGCTCGTTCATCGTCGTCTCCCGAGGTGGGGGTCCCGGTGGTGGCGGGGCCGGTTCGCTGGGAGGATCGTCGACCCGGACGCTGTGCGGCGGCTGTCACCGGGCTGACAGCAACACGGTGAGCTGAGCGACAATTGGGCGCGCTGGCTAGGCTCGCTTCATGGTTCAACCCTTTGCACTCCAGATTCCCGGTCCCAATGCAGACTTCGCCGCGGTCGAGCAGGAGGTCGCGGATCCTGGCCCCCGAGACGTGCGAATTCGGGTCGAAGCCTGCGGGGTCTGCCACAGCGACGTGATGGCGAAATCGGGGATGGCGGCGGCGTATCCAAGGATTCCGGGCCACGAGATCGCGGGCGTCGTCGACGCGGTCGGTGCGGATGTGACGGCCTGGTCACCGGGTCAGCGCGTCGGCGTCGGCTGGTACGGCGGGGCGTGTTTCACCTGCGACCCGTGCCGCCGCGGTGACCACATCGACTGCCAGAACCTGCGGATCCCGGGCCTGTCCGACGACGGTGGTTACGCGACCTACGCGACCTTCCCCACCGACGCCCTCGCCGCGATTCCCGACGCGCTCACCGCCGTCGAAGCGGCTCCGCTGATGTGTGCTGGAGTCACGACCTTCAACGGCCTGCGGCGCACGGCAGCCCGGGCGGGCGAGCTGGTGGCGGTGCTCGGGATCGGCGGGCTCGGCCACCTGGGAGTCCAGTTCGCCGCCAAGATGGGTTTTGAGACGGTGGCCATCGCCCGCGGCGCCGACAAGGCCGAGTTCGCCCACCAGCTGGGCGCGCATCACTACATCGACAGCACCAGCCAGGACGTCGCCGGCGAGCTGACCAAGCTCGGCGGTGCCAGCGTCGTGCTGGCGACCGTGACGAACGGCCCCGCGATGGCCGTCACGATCAGTGGACTGCGCGCTCACGGCGAGCTGGTGGTGCTCGGGGCGCCGCAGGAGCCGCTCGAGGTGAACGCTGGGTCACTGATAATGGCGTCGCGATCCGTCGCGGGTCACCCCTCTGGAACGTCGAAGGACTCCGAGGACACGCTGCGTTTTGCCGCGTTGACCGGCATTCGCCCGATGATCGAGGAGATGCCGCTGGCCGACGGGGCGAAGGGCTATGACCGGATGATGTCCGGCAAGGCGCGGTTCCGCGTCGTGCTCACCATGAGCTGATCCGGCTGGGCTGGTCAGATCGAGAAGCGGTAGCCGAGCCCCGGCTCGGTCAGCAGGTGGCGCGGCCGGGAGGGATCGGGTTCAAGCTTGCGCCGCAGCTGTGCCATGTAGACCCGCAGGTAGTGGGTCTCGGTTTGGTACGCGGGTCCCCACACCTCGGCGAGCAACTGCCGCCCGGTCACCAACCGTCCGGCGTGGCGCGCCAGCATCTCCAGCAGCTGCCACTCGGTCGGGGTGAGCCGCACATCGCTCCCGGCGGCGAGCGTCACGCGCTTCGCCGCCAGATCGACCGTGAAGTCGTCGGTCTCGACGACGGGCTCGTCGGGTGCTGGAGCGGCGCGCCGGATGGCGGCGCGCAGCCGCGCGAGAAGCTCGTCCATGCCGAAGGGCTTGGTGACGTAGTCGTCAGCGCCGCAGTCGAGGGCGGCGACCTTCTGCGCCTCCTGCTCGCGCGCGGACAGCACGATGATCGGGGTGCTGGTCCAGCCGCGCAGGCCGCGTATGACATCGCTGCCGTCCATGTCGGGCAGCCCCAGATCGAGGACGATGGCGTCCGGCCGCTCGCGCGCGGCGGCGGCGAGTCCCTGGGCGCCGTCGGCGGCCTGCAACACGTGGTATTCGCGGGCACTCAGGTTGATCGAGAGCGCCCGCAGGATCGCGGGATCGTCATCGACGACAAGCACCTTCGTTTTTCCGTTGGCGTTACTCGGCGCCTTACCGGGCACTGACGACCGCGTCCGCTCGTAGCGTCACCGTCATCGTGAGGCCGCCGCCCGGCGTGCTCGTGGCCGTCAGCTTCCCGCCCATGGCCTCTGTCAGCCCGCGTGCCACGGCGAGTCCGAGGCCCACCCCGGCGCCGGCGGAGCGATCGCCGAGGCGCTGGAACGGCTCGAAGATCCGCTCCCGGTCGCTCGGCGGCACGCCGGGGCCGTGGTCGATGATCGACAGCTCGACGGCGCCGTCTCGTACACACCCGGCGATCTGCACCGGCCGCGACATGACCGAAAAGCGCAGCGCATTTGCGACGAGGTTGGCCAGGACCCGCTCGAGAAGCCCGGCGTCCGTGGCGACGAGCGGCAGCGAATCCGGCAGGTCGAGGACGACCGTGTCGGCGCCCACCAACCCGCGCAGTGCCAGCGGAACCACCTCATCGAGCGCCGTGGGCCGCAAGAACGGTTGCAGGGATCCGGTGTGGACGCGGCTCATGTCGAGCAGGTTGTTGATCAACCCCTCGAGCCGATCGGATCCCTCTTCGATGGTCGCGAGCAGCGTGGCCTCGTCCTCCGGCGACCACGTCACGTCGCTTTGCCGCAGGCTGGAAATGGCAGCCTTCACCGAGGCCAGCGGAGTGCGCAGGTCGTGGCTGACGGCGGTGAGCAGTGCGGTGCGTACGCGATTGGCTTCCCCGAGAGCTTCGGCCTGCGCTGCTTGCGTACGCAATCGGTCCCGGTCGAGGGCGGCGGCCGCCTGCGCACCGATCCCTTCCAGGACGCGCCTGCTCACGTCGACCGGCTCGCCGGTCAGCCGCAGCCGCAGGTCGTCGCGCAGCGGGAGCACCGTAATAGCCTCGCTGGGGCGTACGGCGTCGGCACTAATGCCGCTGCTCGCCACTTCGATCCACCGGCCGGCCGCGCACTCGAGGAGTTCGGCGCGGGTGCTTCCGGCGGTCGTGAGCTGGCCGAGGACGGAAGTGGGGGTGTCAGCGCCGGCGAGCACCGTACGGGCGAGTTCCAGCAGGGCTGCGGCATCGTCCGAGCTGCGGGCCGCGTCGTCCGCGCGGCGTGCAGCAAGGTGTACGACGCTGCTGACGATCACGGCGACGGCGATGAACAGCAGCAGCGCCAGCAGGTTTTCCGGCTCCTGGATGGTCAGCGTGTGCAGCGGCGGCGTGAGAAACCAGTTCAGCAGCAGCCCTGATGCGGCGGCGGTCAGGATCGCCGGCCAGAAGCCGCCGACCACCGAAACCCCGACGACGACAAGCAGGTAGAGCAGCAGGTCGTCGGCCAGCGACAGATCCCCGCGGGCGTGGGAGAGGCCCAGCGTGAGGAGCGGGAGCGTGACGAGTGAAAACGCGGTGGCGATCCAGCGGCGGCGCACGCCGACGGCGGCCTCGAGCTCGAGCAGCGCTCGCCGCCGACCGCGCATCGTCACACCCTCCAGTGTGCGCCGCTGCCGGCGGGACGGGCCGTCCTTCACGTAGCGGACGAGGGTGGCCACGGCGTACACCCCGATCGCGACCGCCAGCAGCACGCGTCCGGCATGCCACACCAGCGGCCCGCCCCGCAGCTGCGCGTATGGCCGCCGGGTGAACCCGACCGCCGTGAATTCGGCGATGACGACGGTGACCACGAGGCTGGCGGCGTCGCCGAAGGCTGCCGTCGCGGCGACGACGAGGCAGGTAAGTACGAGCAGGGTTGTGGGGCCGATGCCACCGGAGGTGAGAGCTACCAAGGTCCCGACGGCCAGCAGCGCCGTCGCTGCCAGTGGCAGGACGATCGGTGCGGTGGGGCGCCCGGTCCGGCGCCAGAGCAGGGAAGACATCCCCTCTAGCAGACCGCGCAAGAGGGTCGTTCGTCAGCAATCTTGACGACTTCCATACGCCGAACGACGGGATCTTGAGCCCCGTTGATCGGGAGATCCCTGATCGAGGCTCTAGCGTTCAGCATGTGTCCGCGATGTCGCGCCCGGCTACGGCCGGGCTCAAGCGTCTGCTCGTCGGACGACCTCTGCGCAGCACCCAGCTGAACGACACCCTGCTTCCCAAGTGGCTGGCGCTGCCGATCTTCTGTTCCGACCCCATTTCCTCGGTGGCCTACGCGACAGAAGAGATCCTGCTCGTCGCCGGCTACGGCGGAATCGCCTACCTCAGCATGTCCAAGCCCATCGCGGCAGCCGTCGCCGTCCTGCTGATCGTGGTGGTCGCGTCCTACCGCCAGACCGTTTACGCCTACCCCAACGGCGGCGGAGCGTTTGTCGTCAGCCTGGACAACCTCGGCCAGCGCGCCGCCCTGTCAGCGGCGGCAGCGTTACTCGTCGACTACGTGATGACGGTCGCCGTGTCGGTGGTCGCCGGGGTCGCCGCCATCACGTCCGCCGTGCCATCGCTGCGGTCGCATATGGAGCTGATCTCAATCGGCTTCATCGTGCTCATCACGTTGGCCAACCTGCGAGGGGTCAAGGAGAGCGGCAGGTTCTTTGCGCTGCCCACATACGGCTTCATCGTCGGCGTGCTCCTGCTCCTGCTCATGGCGACGCTCTCGGCCGTCTTCGGTCATGGAGTGCACGACGCGGTGAGCGCCCATGAGGTGCTTCCACGCTCGGCCCGGGTGGGCGGCGCGTTCACGCTCTTCCTGGCGCTGCGGGCTTTTGCCTCCGGCTGCACGGCGCTCACCGGCGTCGAGGCGATCAGCAACGGCGTGCCGTCGTTCCGGCCGCCGAAGAGCCGCAACGCCGCCCGCACTTTGGTGGGGATGGGCTCGATCGCGGTCGTCATGTTTGTCGGCATCACGATCCTGGCCGTCGAGACCCATGCCCGGGCGTATCCCTCGGGCACCCCGTCGGTGATCTCGCAGCTCGCCGAGGCGGTGTGGGGCCGGCATTCGGTGCTCTACGTGTACTTCCAGATCGTCACCGCCGGCATCCTGGTGCTGGCCGCCAATACGGCGTTCAACGGCTTCCCCGTGTTGGCCTCGATCCTCGCGCAACACAGCTTCCTGCCCCGCCAGCTGCAGACCCGCGGCGACCGGCTCGTCTACAGCAATGGCGTGCTGCTGCTGGCCGGCGCGTCCTGCGCCCTGGTGCTCGGCTTCAACGCGAACCTCGACCGGCTGATCCAGCTCTACATCATCGGCGTCTTCACGTCGTTCACGCTCAGCCAGTCCGGCATGGTGCGCCATTGGACAAAGTTGTTACGCGCCGGCCCGCAGGAGCGCGACGAGACCTTCTCGCGCGCCCGGGTCAAGCGATCGCGCGCCGTCAACCTGCTGGGTGCCGCCTTCACCGCGATCGTCCTGGTCGTCGTCGTGCTCACCAAGGTCGAACACGGTGCGTGGATCGCCATCCTCGCCATGATCCTGCTGTTCATCCTGATGAAGGGCATCCGGCGCCACTACGACCTCGTCGCCGATGAGCTGAGGGCCGCCGATGACGTACGCCCGCCGATGCCTTCGCGTAACCACGCCGTGGTCCTCGTCTCCAAGGTTCACCTCCCGACGCTGCGCGCTCTCGCGTACGCCAGAGCGACCCGCCCGCACACCATCGAGGCCGTGACGGTGGCCGCGAATCCGGACGATGCCCGCGCGCTCGAGGACGAGTGGGAACGCCGCGGTATTGAGGTTCCGCTGCGCGTGCTGAACTCGCCGTACCGCGAGGTGACCCGTCCGGTGCTCGAGCACATCCGGGCCATGCGCCGGGCCAGCGAGCGTGACGTCATCACCGTGTTCATCCCCGAATACGTCGTCGGACGCTGGTGGGAGAACCTGCTGCACAACCAGAGCGCGCTGCGCCTGAAGGCGCGGCTGCTCTTCCAGCCCGGGGTGATGGTGACGAGCGTGCCGTGGCAGCTGCACTCAGCCGAAGGAAAGGATTTGGCCGCCCGCTAACGGTCCGGCAGCGCAGCGAATGCGCCGAGTGTCACGCCGAGGGGTCGTACCTGGATCAAGGTTGCGTCGTTGGATGCGTCATGCAGAGATTGTCAGGTACCGACGCGCTCTTCCTGTCGATGGAGACGCCCGCGTGGCATCAACACGTCGGTGGCCTGGTGATCCTCGATCCCTCCGACGCGCCCGACTTCAGCTTCGAAGCCGTCCGCGCCAACATCGCGGCCAAGCTTCCGCGGGTGCCCAAGTACATGTGGAAGCTCAAAGAGGTTCCGTTGCATCTGGACCGCCCGGTGTGGGTGGAGGACCGCAATTTCGACATCGACCGCCACGTGCGTCGCATCGTCGTTCCGCCGCCGGGTGGCGGTCGCGAGCTGGGTGAGCTCGTCGGGCAGCTGATGGGCTACCAGCTCGACCGCCGGATCCCGCTGTGGGAGATGTGGTTCGTCGACGGCGTCATCGGCGGGAAGGTCGCCCTGATCGCCAAATACCACCACTGCCTCATGGACGGCCTTACAGGCGCTGGCCTGGCCGAGCAACTCTTCGATCTCGAGCCGTACCCGAAGCCCGTCGACGAGCCTCCGCTGGCCCCCGTTCACGTCCGGCAGCCGTCCGACATCGAACTGCTGTTGCGCAGCGTCCTCCCGACCGTCAGCGCTCCGCTGCGTGCCAGCCGTTACGCGCTCCGCGGCGCCCAGCGCGTCGCCACCGTCCTTCGCAAGACGGGCTCGTTCAGCACGCCCGGCCAGGGTCCGATGACGTCGTTCAACGGCATGGTCGGCCCCCGGCGCCGGCTCGCGTTCGCATCGATCGCCACCGAGGACGTACGCAAGCTCAAGCACGCGACCGGCACCAAGTTCAACGATATCTGCCTAGCCGTCGCGGGCGGTGCCGTGCGTAGCTATCTCGACGCGCGCGGCGAGCTGCCCAAGGATCCGCTTGTCGCAGCCGTGCCCGTCTCGACCCAGGTGCAGAGCGAAGGCGCCGGCGCCAACGAGGTCGCCAACATGTGGGTCAAGCTGGGCACCGACATCGCCGACCCGATGCAGCGCCTGATGGCCATCTTCCAGAGCTCCGGCTCGGCTAAGGAGATGACGAAGGCGATCCGCGCCCGCTCCATCCAGTCGGTCGGCGAGATCGCCCCGCCGCTGCTGCTGAACGTCGCCTCGCGGTTCCTATGGGCCAGCAACCTTGCTGGTATCGGCGCGCACATGCCTGCCGCCGGCGGCAACCTGCTCATCTCCAACGTGCCCGGCCCCCCGTTCGACCTGTACACCTGCGGCGCGCGGGTAGCTGGGATCTACTCGGCGAGCGTCCTCGCGCTGAACCTGGGCCTGAACATCACGCTCATGAGCTACGGCGAGCGGGTCGACTTCGGCATCACCGTCGACCCGGACCTGATTCAGGATCCGTGGCTCATCGCCCAGGGCATCCAGGTCGCACTCGCCGAGCTGCTCGAGGCAGCCGAGCTGGGCAAGCCGACAGACGTCGAGGACCCTTTCGCGAAGCCCACAGCGGCCGCATCGCCCAAGAGCGCGGCAAAGCCGCGGGCCAAGAAGGCGGCGCAGCCCGCCTAGCGGGATGGAGTGGGGCGGCGAGCCGGTTGTATTGGCTCGTGAGCCTCACTCCCTTGACCGTGCCCCTCTCCGTCCTCGAACTTTCACCCGTCACCAGCGGGGGCACGGCGCGTGACGCGCTGCGCGGCACGATCGAGCTCGCCAAGCACGTCGAGAGCCTGGGCTATCACCGTTTCTGGCTCGCCGAGCACCACAACATGCCGGGTATCGCCAGCTCGGCGCCCGCCGTGCTCATCGGACATGTCGCCGCCGCCACGACGACCCTTCGTGTCGGCTCCGGCGGGGTCATGCTGCCGAACCATCCGCCGCTCGTCGTCGCCGAGCAATTCGGGATGCTCGAGGCGCTGCACCCGGGGCGTATCGACCTCGGGATCGGCCGCGCCCCCGGCACCGACCAGGTGACGGCCGCAGCACTTCGCCGCAGCGCCGACCCGCTTTCCGCCGAGGACTTCCCGCAGCAGTTGGGCGAGCTGCTCGCGTTCTTCGACGGCAGCTGGCCCGAGGGGCACCCGTACCGGGCGATCACCGCGGTGCCGGGCCTCGGCTACCGCCCGCCCATCTGGCTGCTCGGGTCAAGCGGCTACAGCGCTCAGGTCGCCGGGATGCTCGGCATGCCGTTCGCCTTCGCCCACCACTTCAGCTCCGCGAACACGCTCCCTGCCCTCGCGCTCTACCGCGACAGCTTCCGGCCCAGCGCCGACCTCAGCGAGCCGTACTCGATGATCGCGGCGTCCGTGCTGGTCGCCGATACCGATGAGCAGGCGCGCTATCTCGCCGGACCGGGCGGCCTCTCATTCCTACGGCTTCGCAGCGGCCGGCCAGGCCCCTTCCCGAGCAACCAGGAGGCCGCCGCGTATCCGTACACGCGCCAAGAGCGCCGTTTCGTCGACGATCGGCTCGATGCGCAGGTCCTGGGCGCCCCGCAGACTGTCGGCCGGCAGATCGCGGAGCTGCTCGCCGCGACGCAGGTCAACGAGCTGATGGTCACCACCATGACGTACGACAGCGCCGACCGCCGACGCTCGTTCGAACTGCTCGCCGAGCTGGCCGGGCTGAAGTCCGGCGATGCTGCAGCCGAGCTAGAGCCGTTCGTTAGCGTCGCATCAGGGCTCGGTCATCCTCAGGGGGCGGTAGAGCGACCCGTGGGCATGACCGAGCCGCTCAAGCGACGGTCGCTATAACGACGCCACGGGCCGGCAGTCCACGCGCACGCAGCGGGCCCACCCCGCCGGCGCCAGTGCCTGGACGTCACATAGGCCCGCTGGCACTGCCGGCCAACTGGCGCCACCGTTTCCGGGGCCCATAGCACCCTGAGACGGTGTCACCGGACGGGAGGTCGACCGGCCCCACCAACCTCACGCTGCTGTGTTCTCCGGCGCTGCCGAGGGGGTGAATTCTCAGCGATCGCCATGTGATTGGCTGCCTTCTCGTGTCATCCCCCACCTTCCGTGAGCGACTCGACGCACTCGTCGGCAAGCCGGTGAGCGCTGCCGGCCCGAGCGTCGCCCCTGACCCGGTGAACCAGCCGATGATTCGCCACTGGGCCGCCGCGTTTGAGGACGCGAACCCCGTCTACACCGATCCGCAACGGGCCGCCGCATCACGGTTCGGCGAGATCGTGGCACCGCCGCTCATGTTGCAGACCTGGACCATGGCGACCCCGACGATCACCGGCATCGCCGAGCGCGGGGGCGCGCCGACCGAAACGCCCGGCGGTGGACCGCTTGCCGTCCTCGACGAGGCCGGCTTCACCGGCACGCTCGCCTCCAACTCGGAGTTCGAGTTCGAGCGTTACCTTCGCCTGGGCGACGTCATCTCGGGGACGACGGTCGTCGAGTCGATCTCGCCGGAGAAGCAGACCCGCCTCGGCGCCGGGTACTTCCTCACCTGGGTCACCACCTACCGCGACAGCGCTGGCGACGTCGTCGGGCGGCAACGCTTCCGTATTCTGAAGTTCAAGCCCCCGCAGGCTGTGTCATGACCGTGTCATCGACCGCGTCATCGACCGAGCTGCCTACCCTCGTCCTCGAGATGACCGCGACGCGCATCGTCGCCGGGGCCATCGCCAGCCGGGACTTCATGCCCGTGCACCACGATCGCGCGTACGCCAACGCCCAGGGCGCGCCGGACATCTTCATGAACATCCTGTCGAGCACCGGCTACTGCAGCCGCTACCTTACCGACTGGGCCGGCCCCGACGCCATGATCAAGAAGCTGGCGATCCGCCTCGGGGTGCCGGTCTTTCCAGGGTCGACGCTCACCTTCACCGGCCGCGTCATCGCGACGTCCGAGGCGGGTGCGCAGCGGACGGTCGAGGTCGAGTTTCAGGCCGCCAACGACCTCGGCAACCACCTGACCGGAACGGCGACGCTGGACCTCGGCCCCGCCCAGCACGAATTGGCTAGCGCGAAGCCGCCGTCTCCAGCGCCCGCCGGGTGAGTACGCGCGCCAGGTGACGCCGGTAGTCACGGGTCGCGTGCATGTCGGCCGTCGGCTCGGTGCCGTCGGCAGCCGCGACCGCGGCCGCGGCCGGATCCGACCCAGCGGCGAGCGCGGCTTCGGTAGCCCGGGCGCGCAGCGGGGTCGGTCCCATGTTGGCCAGCGCGACCCGCGTACCTGATGGGTGCAGCACGGCAGCCACTGCGACGATCGCCCAGTCATTCGCGCGGCGGGTGAACTTCTCGTAACCCCATCCGGACGACCCGGCGGCCGCCGGGACGCGTACCTCGACGAGCAGCTCGTCCGGACCGACGGCTGACTCGAAGAACCCCGTGAAGAAGTCGTCGACAGCGACCTCGCGGCGCCCCGACGGACCGGCGATCACCAGCGTGACCCCGAGGCCCAGTACGGCGGTGGGCAGATCCGCTGCGGGATCGGCGTGAACGAGCGAGCCGCCGATGGTTCCGCGATGGCGGATCTGGCGGTCGCCCACCAGCGATGCGACATAAGACAGCAGCGGTGCGCGATCGCCGAGCATCGTGGAACTGATCAGATCCGCATGCCGGGTGGCCGCCCCGATGCGGATGGTGTCACCGTCCTCCTCATCAAACCGGATGTACGACAGCTCCGGGATCCGGGCGATGTCGATGAGCACACCCGGCGACGCGAGGCGCAACTTCATCATCGGGAGCAGCGAATGCCCACCCGCGAGCACCTTCGCCTCATCGCCGTGTTCGGTCAGGGCAGCCAATGCTTCGTCGACGGACGTCGGGCGTATGTACTCAAAGGCTGAGGGAATCACGCGGACGCTCCCGGGGCAGCGGCGAGCACGGCCCGCACGATGTTGTGGTAGCCGGTGCAGCGGCAGAAGTTGCCTTCCAGCCCCTCGCGTACCTGCCGCTCGGTCGGATTCGGATTGTCGGCGAGCAGGCTGACCGCCGCCATCACCATCCCCGGTGTGCAGAAGCCGCACTGCAGCCCATGCTCCGCGCGAAACGCCGCCGGCACCGCGTGCAGCTCATCGCCCTCGCCGGACAGCCCCTCGAGGGTGGTCACCGAACGGCCGTCAGCCTGCGCGGCCAGGACGGTGCACGACTTCACCGCCTCGCCATCGAGCAGCACCGTGCAGGCGCCGCACGACGTGGTGTCGCAGCCGATGTTCGTCGCCTTGAGCCCGAGCGTCTCGCGCAGGTAATGCACGAGCAGCAGGCGCCCTTCGACGTCGTCGGTATGCCCCTCGCCGTTGACCTCGATCTGGACCTGCATCACGCGCTCGCTTTCTGGATCGCATTCCAGACCCGCTGCGGGCTGGTGGGCATATCGATATGTCGCACCCCGAGGTGGGCGACGGCATCGACGACCGCGTTCTGCACCGCGGGGGTCGACCCGATCGTCCCGGCCTCGCCGATTCCCTTTGCTCCCAGGGGGTTATAGGGGGTCGGGGTCTCCATCTCGATCAGTTCGAAGCTCGGCACTTCGGTGATCGACAGGAACGGGTAGTCGGCCAGCGTTGACGTCAACGGGCTGCCCTCGGCGTCGTACACGACTTCTTCCATGAGCGCCTGCGCCGCGCCTTGGGCGATGCCGCCATGGCGTTGCCCTTCGGCGATGAGCGGGTTCAGGATCGTGCCCGCGTCATCGACGGTGATGACGCGTAGCAGCGTCGCCTTGCCCGTCTCGGTGTCGACCTCGACCACCGCCAGATGTGCGCCGAACGGAAAGGTCGGGCCGGGCGAGGAGAATGTCGAGTTGACGAGGAGCGGCTCGCGAGCCGCAAGGTCGGCGAAGGAGATCTCCGCCTCCGGCGAGCCTTTGACGACGAGTGAGGCCCGGCTGAGGTCGACGACGAGGTCGTCCGGGTTGGCTTCCAGGACGTCCGCCGCCCGGGCGCGCGCGATGTCGACCAGCTCGCGGGTGGCGGACTGCACGGCCGCGCCGCCCAGCTGCAGGCTCCGGGAGCCGCCGGTGCCGCCGCCCTTCGGGATCAGATCGGTGTCGCCGTTACGCACCTGGATCTTCTCGACCGGGATGCCGAGTTCGGCGCTGGCAATCATCGCCCACGACGTGGCATGACCCTGACCGTGCGGTGAGGTGCCCGTCAGGATCGTCGCCGAGCCATCCGGATGGATCTCGACGGTGGCATTCTCGTTGGGGGGCCCCGCCTCCTCGCCGGAGCCGGTGATCTCGACGTAGGCGGCCAGGCCGATGCCGAGCTGCAGCGGCGCACCGGACGCGCGGCGGGCCGCCTGCTCCTTGCGGAGCTCGCCATACCCGGCGACCTCCAGCACCTTGTCCAGCGCCGCGCCGTAAGCACCGTTGTCGTACGTGGCGCCGGAGGGAGTCGTGTGCGGCTCGGAGAACGGTGGCAGGACGTTGCGGCGGCGCAGGTCCGCTGGATCCATCCCGACCTCGGCAGCGAACACGTCGAACGCGCGCTCGATGGCGGCCGTCGCTTCGGGGCGGCCGGCGCCGCGATAGGCCCCTACCGGTGTCGTGTTGGTGACGACACTGCGAAAGCCCCACGCCAC
Organism: Mycobacteriales bacterium; assembly: GCA_038245655.1. GTDB lineage: Bacteria > Actinomycetota > Actinomycetes > Frankiales > Frankiaceae > DATAZK01. The sequence continues at coordinate 32,870 of JBBRSE010000037.1, forward strand.
CTTGGGGATGTCGTAGACCCCCGGGGCCATCAGGCCCGTCAGCATCGGCAGCAGGGCACCGAAGCGCGGGTAGGCGCCGGAATCCTGCAACACCTCGATCCGGTATGCGAGCACCTTCCCATCCCGGTTGCCGCCCACGGTCACGGTCTGGATCTGCGCCCGCCCGTGGGTCATCCCGACCATGTTTTCCGAACGGGTCTCGCTCCAGCGCACCGGACGCGCGTACTGACGCGCCATCCAGCCGACGACCGCGTGCTCCGGGTCGGATCCGAACTTTGCACCAAAGGCGCCGCCGGTCGCCGGGGTGATGACCCGCAACTGCTCTTCGGTGAGTCCGAGCAGCCCGAGCAGCGTGCGTTTCGTGCCCTGGGCCCCCTGATTGCCCTGCCACACGATCAGGCGCCCGGCCGGGTGTGCCTCAGTGGCCTCCCAGACCGCCGCCGCTGAGCGCGATTCCATCGGCGCCGGAGCCACCCGCTGATTGAGGATCACCTGCGTCACGACGACGTCGCAGCCGGCGAAGAATTCGGCTTCGCCCTTAGCGCTGAAGGCCGGCGCGTCCAGCCCCATGGCCCACACGGTGTTGCTCGCTGTCCCGGCGAAGACCCGCGACTCGGTGGTGACCGCTTCGCGCATATCGACGACCGGGGTCAGCGGGTCGTAGTCGACATCGACCTGTTCGGCGGCGTCCTCGCCCTGATACGCCTCTTGGGTCAGAACGACGGCAACCGGCTCTCCGACATAGCGCACCACGCCCCGCGCGAGCAGCGGCTGACCCATCTCCGCCGGGTACATGGGAAAGGGTGGGGCTGGGGCGGGCAGGTCCGTCAGGTCTTCGGCCGTGAGAACGGCGACCACGCCCGGCAGCTCCAGCGCGGCCGCTGTGTCAATGCTCACGATCGTCGCCGACGCGATCGGGGAACGAACGAACGTAGCGTGCAGGGCGCCGGAGAGCCGGTCGTCGACCAGATCCTCGGTATAGATGGCGCCGGCAGTCAGAAACAGCGGATCTTCCGAGCGCATCACGCGCGTCCCGAGAATGCTCAAGCGACTCTCCTGCGGGCTTTGGCAGCGGCTGTCTGGCTGATCCTGCCTCACGCGGCGCGCGGAGTGTGCAATGGGATCACCCGCAGGAACCGAACGCATGAGCTCAACACCGCAAGGGGGACACATTGACACCGGGTTGGACACGTCGAGGCGGCAAGAAGCTGCTGGAGGCGCTACCGGTCGATACCCAGGCCGCTCTCGGGGCCGCCGCGCGACTGGATGCGGCGATCCGCCCGGACTTTCGGCGGGCGCTGCTGGCCGGCGTCGGCGCCATCATCACGCTCTCGGTGGGCAGCACGATCGGCAACGGGCTGCACAGCCGGGCGTTGCACACCAAGCTGGCGATTATCGGGCTCGCGGTCGGGTTCGTGATCCTGGGCGTGCTCGCGGTCCGCAGCGCGGGGAGTGAGGTCAACCGGGTCGTACGCGCTCGCGGCGGACCGTCGGCCGGCACCACCGTCCGGCTGCTGATCACGCTCTTCGGCTACCTGATCATCCTGCTGTCGGTGCTCGGCATGCTGGCCGTGCCGCTGGGACACCTGCTGGTCGGCGGGGCCATCACCGGTATCGTCGTCGGTATCGCCGCGCAGCAGTCGCTCGGAAACATCTTCGCCGGCCTGGTGATCCTGCTGGCGCGCCCCTTCGTGATCGGTGAGCAGATCCGGGTGCGTTCCGGCGCTCTCGGCGGCCCGTTCGACGGTGTCGTGACCGGCATGGACCTGCTCTACACGACGCTCGAGACGGAAGACGGTCCCATCCGGCTGCCCAACGCGGGATTGCTCGCGGCCGCAGTAGGACCCCGCCCGCCGAAGGAAGATCCGATGGTGGACCAGGTCAGCTCAGCGCACGGCGAGAACGGTCCCTACCGTCAGCCCCCCCACGACGATGACGGCGCGCAGCACGCGCTCCGGGACCCGGCGCGCAACCGCGGCCCCGACCTGGGCACCGACTATGGAGCTGAGCGCCAGTATCCCGGCGGCCCCCCACGCGGGTGAGCTGGCCAGCGCAAAGAGGATCGCGGCGGTCCCGTTGACGAGCACGGTCAACACGTTCTTCAGGCCATTGAGGCGCTGCAGCCCGTCGTCGATGAGCAATCCGAGCAGGGCCAGCAGGATCACTCCCTGCGCGGCGCCGAAATAGCCGCCGTAGATGCCGGTCGCGAAGACCAGCACCGGCAGCAGCATCCGGCCGTGGGCCCCATGAACGGCGGCCGCCGGATGGGCGACCGTGTTCGCCTGGCGCACGCGTAGCCAGGCCGACAGCCGCGGCTGCACGCCCATGAGCAGCGCGGCGAGCAGGATCAGAACCGGGACGATCGCCTTGAACGCCTTCGGCGCCGCCAGCAGCAGCAGGCCGCCGGTCAGGCCACCCAGCAGCGAGTACGCCCCGAGCCACAGAATGCGCCCGCGCTGGCCCTTCAGCTCATGCCGGTATCCGATCGCGCCGCTGACGCTGCCCGGCGCCAGGCCGATCGTGTTGCTGACATTGGCGACGAGCGGCGAGTAGCCAAGGGCCACCAGCACCGGGTACGTCACCAGCGAGCCGCTTCCGACCACCGTGTTGATCGTGCCGGCCGCGAACCCCGCACCGGCCATGGCCAGTGCTCCGAGTGGCCCCACATCTTCAGCCTGCCATGCCGTTAGCGCAGCGACGGGGTAGAACCTGCACTATGGCCGGTTCACTGACCTTGTCGAAGTTTCGTCACTCCTGCCTGCTGATCGAGGTGGGGGAGACCCGCCTGCTGCTGGATCCGGGGATCTTCTCTGCCGGTTTCGAGGGCCTGACAGATCTCGCGGGCGTGCTCATCACTCACCAGCATCACGACCATCTTGACGTGGGGCGCCTCAGCGCCTTGCTGGCAGCCAACCCGCAAGCGCAGGTCATCGCCGACACCGCGAGCACCGCTCAGCTTGCCGAGGCGGGAATCCAAGCCCGGGCGGTCGTCGGCGGCGACGCGATCGACGTCGCTGGAGTCTCGATTGCGGTGTACGGCGGCGACCACGCGCAGATCGCGCCCGGCATTCCGGTGCCGCCCAACGTCGGTTACGCGGTGGACGGCCGGTTCGCCTATGCGGGCGACGCGTACCTTTCGCCGCCCGAGCCGGTGCAGGTCGTCGCCATCCCGACCGCCGCGCCGTGGCTCAAAGCAGCGGAGACCATTGGTTTTCTCCGCGAACTGCACCCGCAGGTCGTCGTCCCCGTCCATGAAGCACTGCTGGCCCGAACGGACGTGTTCTACGGGCTTTACCGTAGGTTCGCCGAGGCCCAGGACACGACGTTCTACGACCTCGACAGCGGCGAGCCGGCCACCTTCTAGCCGCGCGTTCACCCGATCGGGTGATCAGCGACGCCTGGTTCGTCACCTCACGCTGAGCCCGCTGGACTTTCTCCGTGAACAGGAGCTTGGGTTCGCAGATTGGTTGGCAACCGAGAGATGTTGAGCCAGGGACGTGTGTCCTCGTCGTGAAGATCTGTTGATGGGAGTTGCCTATGTTCGCGCAGTTCCTAGACAAGTTGCGGCTCCCGCCCCCGGAGGAGGTGTCCGGTGTCATGTGGCGAGCCGCGGCTATTGGCGGCCGATGGATACGCAGTACTCGCGGAGAGATTCGCCGGTTGCTCGTTCGAGAACGGGCTGTACCGACTGCAGATCCCGCTGACGTTCGGTGCATTACACGACCAGTACGGCAACACGTGGGGTCGATGGCAGCACAAGTTGCTTTTCCGCCACGCGGCACCGTCGGGCGGCCTGAGGGTAGTGACACGACGACGGCCGCATGACCCCCCGGGGCAGCCATCACTGACAGGTGCGACGCCGGTCTCCCGGCGCTCGTCCCGCCATCGCCGACCTCGGCCGCGCGATAGCCGGCATTCTCGGGCGCTTCGGGGGACCGTGCTGTGATCCTCCGTGCTGCTACGGCTCCTGGTCGATCTCGATAGTGACCCTCCCGGTGGCCGTGCGACGGGTGCTGGCAAACTGCGGCATCTGCCGAACACCACCGTCCAGGGTTACGACAGCATTGCCATGGTCGTTGTGACCGCACAAGCATTCTGTGCCGGGACAGCCCTCGGCGCTTTCGTGGCGGACACCAGCCAAGCACTCGCGGCACGTCCATGGCGTTCCGTCAGGCGACACCGCCACGCCGATCGGGGACCGCAGGTAGTCGTTCGGAGGCATCTCAGTCATTGCGACCTCGTTGGAGGATTGGCACGCAGTCGCGGCTCGTCCGGCGACGCACTTGAGGGTAGCGCGCAGATGTGTAGATATGCCGGTGATCCTTTAGCGCATTCCGACTCTGCCCATTGGGGGTGGGGCGGTCCGCTGAGAGGACACCGTTGATGAGGGTTGATCCGTGCCTGTTGCCGCCCGCCGAGCGTGCGTGGGAGTGGCCGCTTTTGGGTGATCCGTTGCTGGATCGGTATGTGGGATTCGTGGCGTCGCGGGCGCGGCGGAACACGGTGCTGGCGACGGTGTCGGATCTGCGGGTGTTCTTCTCGGTCGTCGACAAGGACGCCCGTGAGGTCACGGTCAGCGATGTGTTCGCGTTCATCGCCGAGCAGCGGCGGCCGCGTGGTGATGGACGCGTTGTGCGGTTGGCCGACGGGCAGGCTGGGCTCTCGTCGCGCACGATCAAGCGGCGGCTGTCGAGTGTGTCGGGGTTGTTCGGCTGGCTGGTGATGTTGGCGGAGATGCCAGCGAATCCGGTGCCGCGCGGGTTGGCGACCCGCCGTCCGCGTGGACGTTCCAGCAATGTGCCGCTGATCCGGGCACCGCGCACGCTGCCGCGGGTGCTGACCCCGTCGGAGGCCGACGCGTTACTCGGTGCGTTGCGGCGGTGGCGGGACCGGGCGATGGTCGAGGCAATGCTGCTCGGCGGCCTGCGCCGCTGCGAAGTGCTGGGCCTGCGGCTGTCAGACTTGCGTGCCAGTGAGGGCCGGGTGTTCATCGCCGAAGGCAAGGGTGGCCATCAGCGGCTGATCCCGATCTCACCCCGGTTCTTTCGCACTCTGAGCCGCTATCTGGAAGCGGAACGACCACCCGACGCTGACCCGGAAGCGGTGTTCGTGGTCTTGAAAGGTCCACGGACCGGGCTGCCGTTGAGCGCCGACGGTCTGGACGAGATCGTGCTGGGTGCCCGCCGCCGCGCCGGGCTGACCCACGCGACATGCCACGAGCTGCGACACACCTGCCTGACCCGGCTGCGGGAGGCGGGGATGGCGCTGGAAGCAGTGCAAGCCCAAGCCGGGCACAGGTCCATCGAATCGACCCGGCTTTATCTGCATCTGGCCAACGGCTGGCTCGCCGACGAATACCACCGCGCTGCAGCCACCCTGACCGAGGTTGCGCCGTGACCGCCGTGACCGCCGTCGCCGTGTCGCCGGCCGGGGCGGCGACCGGCAGCGAGCCAGGGGCAGTAGCCGCCGCGGAATGGGCCGTAATCGCCAGCCGGTCACCGGCGCTGGCAGACACCGCAAGCCTGTATTTGCAGCAGATCGCAGTCGCGTTGCGGCCAGCGAGCGTCACCGCCGCGGACAACACGCTGCGCCTGTTCTGCCGGTATCTGCTCTCAGCAACAGCGCAGCTTCCGACCGGGTTCGCTGCCGTCGGCCGGCAGGACATTGAGCACTTCAAGATCTGGCTGACCGCCCGGCGCACCGCCGCCGGGGCGCCGTTGACGGCGAACACCATCCGCCAACGGCTCGGGACCCTGCGCACGTTCTTTGACCGGATCATCGAGTGGGACTGGGCAGACGCCCCGGCCCGCACCCCGATCTTCTCGATCGACCTGCCCGTCGTTGACGACCCGCTACCGCGGTTCCTCGATGACGCCCAAGCTGCCCGGCTGCTGCGCGCCGCCTGGAGTGACCCGGACCCGCTGCGACGCCTGGTCGTGCTGCTCTTGGCCCGCACCGGGATCCGCGCCGGGGAACTCTGCGCGCTGGCTGCTGACGCGGTCGTGGAAATGGACGGCGGTCATTGGCTGCGCGTCCCACTCGGGAAACTGCACAACGATCGCTACGTCCCGCTGCACCCACAACTCATCGAGCTGCTCACCGCCTGGCAGAGCAGCCATGACGATCACGGCACCGGGCTGCTGCTCACCCGCCGCTCCCGGCCGCTCAACCGGCACACCGTGACCCGGATCCTGAACCGCGTCGCGGCCGCCGCCGGTCTAGGTCACGTCCACCCGCATCAACTGCGCCACACTCTCGCCACCCAGGCGATCAACCGTGGGATGCGGCTGGAAGCGATCGCCGCCATGCTCGGCCATCGCACCCTGCGCATGACGCTGATCTATGCC
>JBBRSE010000038.1:0-39045 GCA_038245655.1 Mycobacteriales bacterium
GCTGGTTAGCTACGTTCGGAAGGGATAACCGCTGAAGGCATCTAAGCGGGAAGCTCGCTTCAAGATGAGGTCTCCCACAGGGTTAACCTGGTAAGGCCCCCGACTAGACCATCGGGTTGATAGGCCGGAAGTGGAAGTGCAGCAATGCATGGAGCTGACCGGTACTAATAGGCCGAGGGCTTGACCACAAATATGCTACGCGTCCACTGTGCGGTTCCTGAATTACGGTCGGAATCCGATCAAAAATTCAATAGAGTTACGGCGGCCATGGCGAAAGGGAAACGCCCGGCACCATTCCGAACCCGGAAGCTAAGCCTTTCTGCGCCGATGGTACTGCCCGGGGTACTGGGTGGGAGAGTAGGGCGCCGCCGGACATCTTCTCATCAGCGGGGTCGTCTATGACGGCCCCGCTGATGTGTTTGTTCCGGGCCAAAGCCGACTGAGGGTGAATGCGATATGGCAGACGACCGAGACCGGGAGCGCCCAGCGCGCGGTACGCGGGTGCCGACTGCTGGTGGGGCCGGCGGCGGCGAAGGCCGTTCTGCCGCCAGAAATGCGAGCAGCAGCAATAGGACAAGCAACAACAATAGGAATCGAACCGCAGGCGGCTCCGCCGGGAATGACGCAAAGCCGTATCGCGGTTCGCGCCCGGCCGGCGGCAGTGCCCGCGGTCAAGCGTCAGGTGAGCGGGGTCGTTATGGCACTGACAACCAGCGCAGTCGCCCTGGCGACGCCTCAGATCGGACTCCCTATCGCGGTAATCGCGAGGGAGGTGGCGCCGGTACGTCCGGCAGCCGTAGCGAGCGTCCACGTGCAGAACGTCCACGAGTAGATCGTGCTGGCAGTCCCGACCGGGGCTCCCGGCCCGCCGGAGCCTGGCGTCCAGCGGGTCAGTCGAGTGCTGGCGGTCGCGGGACGTCCGGCGGGGATGCTGGGCGTTCATTTCGGCCGGGTAGCGATCGTGGCACCGAACGGTCCGGGGCGCGCGGCAGCGAAGGCAGTACTCAGCGGGGCGCAGAGCGCGACAGCGATCGTTCTCGTGGACGCAGTGGTGGTCGAAGCGATGCACGTGCCGCTCGGCCCGAATGGAAGGGGCGCGAGGATCGTTCCGGCGCTCCCGCCCGCAAGCCAGCTTCGACGACAGCCGCGTCGGGGGCTTACCGCGAGCGTCAGCAGCGCACTGACCGGCCGAGCACGTGGGCCCGATCCGAGCGACCGGCCCGACCGAGTTCAGCTGGCGGTTCTGAGCGAGCTTCGCGCACGTACCCGCCGTCATCCCGGCCCGTCGGCGATTCCCGACCTGATCGCGGCTCGCGTCCTGAACGAACCGGGCGCGAGGAGCGGGATGGCCGTCGAGATCGAGCCGGACGTCCGGATCGGAACCCCAGCTCTGACCGGCCTGCCCGTTCTGACGGTTCAGCCCGTTCAGCTGCGCCCGCCCGTGCCTCTGAGCGCAGCGGCGGCGGGCGCGGTGGGTATTCCAGTGGTCGCACCGAGCGTTCGACCGGCGCCCGTCCTTATCGTTCGGGCGGCGACGGTGCCCGTCGCGAGAGTTCCGGCCCGCGCACGTCTTCCGCGATCCGGCCTGATCGTCCGGTGTTGCCCCGCCCGGTGGTTCCTGAACTACCGCCCTGCGTAAGTCCCGATCAGCTTGATCCGGCCATCAAGCGGGAGCTGCGGAGTCTGGCGAAGGCGACGGCGGAGACCGTCGCTGGGCAGCTGGTAGCTGCCGGCACGCTGTTGGAGTCCGACCCCGCGGCCGCACTGGCTCACGCCCGCGCTGCGCGGCGGTTGGCGTCACGTGTGGCGTCCGTACGAGAGGCGGCCGGGCTCGCCAGTTATGCCGCGGGCGAATACGCCGAAGCGCTGTCTGAGTTACGCGCGCACCGAAGGATGACCGGACTATCGCATCAACTCCCGGTGATGGCCGACTGCGAGCGTGCCCTGGGCCGTCCACAGAAGGCACTTTCGCTGCTCGAGGAGGCGCCGCTGGCAGAGCTTCCAGCCGCGGCCCGAGCTGAGCTGCTGTTGGTACGCAGCGGCGCACACCGCGACCTCGGCGAATCCCAGCAGGCGCTCTCGGCGCTGGAGGTGGCCGAGCTCGACAGCCCGGCGATCAAACCGTGGACCGTTCGGCTCTGGTACGGCTATGCCGAGGCCCTTATCGGGGTGGGCAGGGACGACGAGTCAAAGGAATGGTTTGCCGCTGTGGCCGCCGTCGATGACGGTGAGACGGATGCCGCGGAGCGCGCGGGTGACCTCGAGGATCCGGCTGCTGACCTGGTCGTGGCCGAAACCGACTGACGCTGTCCACAGATCGTGCCGCTGATCACCGCGGCACGGTTTCCTCGGCCACGCTCCGGTTATGCCGAGCCATCTGAAAAGCATCATCACCCGACGCACCGCGGGTCCCGTATCTGCCGACCCGATCGAGCCGGTCGACGATCCTTACCTGACACCGCCCCCCACCGAGGATGAGAACAATTCGGTGTCGCTGAGCGGCATCCTCACCGAGCCGGGGGAGGAGCGTGAGCTCGCCGGCGGCGTGCATGTCGTTCGCTGGACGTTGCGGGTTGCTCGCGGAGGGGGGCGCACCGGCAGTGACCTCATCGATTGTGTCGTCCCTGACCCGGTGTTGCAGGGCCGCGCCCTCAGCTGGCCTCCGGGCAGCGAGCTTTCCGTTGACGGGGCACTGAGGCGCCGGTTCTTTCGCAGCGGCGGGCGTACCGCCACCCGGGTTGAGGTCGAGGTTTACCTGGCGGCCGAGCTCGCCGGGCCGCCGCCCGAGCCGGTAGACGGCTAGGGCGGCGGGTCGCTAGGACTGTGCGGGGCCGTATCCCGAGGTGCTCAGTCCGAATCGAGCAACCGGATCAGGAGTCCGGTGCGTGGCTTCGGAGTGAAGAGGGTCGACTTGCGCGGCATCCGATCTCCGGCGGCCGCCACCGCGGCCACCGCCTCCACCGGGGTCGGGTTCAGCAGCAGCGCGGTACCCGTCGTTCCGGCGGCGGCAAGGGCCGAAGCCAGATCGTGGCGGAAGCCGACCACGTCCTCGTTGTCGGTGAGCCCCCAGACCTGGCGTACCAGAAGGTGGTGGGCGAGTGACACATCGAGCGAGCGCCAGGCCGGCGAGCGGTCTGCAGGCAGGGCTTCGGCTGCGGCGGCCGGATCCGGATCGGTCAGCAGCCAGGCGCTCGAGGCGTCGGCGACACCAAACGCCGGACCCTGGGCTCCCGCTTTGGCCAGCGCGTCCAGCAGCTCCTCCCCGCGTGCGGACGTCTGGGTCACCCGGAAGGTTCCGGCGGCGCGAGATGCGGCCTCGTGAGCCGGCAGCGACGCGATCACCCGGTGAATGGGATGCACCTCGGGACCGAAGACGCTGACGTCGACTAGCAGCGTGAGGCCGTAATCCCACGGGCCCGCGCCGTCGCCGTGCGCTCGCCGCTGCTCCTGGTAGCGCAGGTAGTTGGCATACCGATGATGCCCGTCAGCGATGGTGGCCCGCCGTCCGAGCAGGTCGGCCGCGATGGCGTCCAACTCGCCCTCGTCGTCGATGGCCCAGATGCGGTGCCGTATGCTGTCTGCGGTGGTGGTGTCGAGCAGCGGCGTCCGCTCGTCGGCTGACGCCACCAGCGCGGAAGCAGCCCCGCCGCCCTCGTAGACCAGGAAGATCGGCTCCAGGTTGGACTGCGTGGCCTCAGAGAGCGCCAGCCGGTCGCTGACCGGGCCGGCCATGGTGTCTTCGTGGGGCAGCACGATTTGCGCATCGGTGCGCGCCAGGCCGACAGCGCCCACGAGCCCCCGTTGGACGTGGCTGCCGGCCGTTTCCTCGTAGACGTAGAGGGCCGGCGCCTGATCGCGTACGAGCACGCCTTCGGCCTGCCACTGCGCCAGCTGCCGAGCGGCCGCCGCGTACCCGCTCTCGCTCTCGTCACCCGCGCCCGGCAGGATCAGCCGGACGACGTTGTACGCGTCAGTTGCGAGCAGCTCGGTGCGCTCCTGGTCGTCGATGACGTCGTACGGTGGGCTGGTAAGAGCCGCCAGCGCGGGACCGTCAGCCGCATAGCGCAGCGCGCGAAACGGTCGCAGCATCAATCCTGGCGGTACCGGGATGTCCGAAGCGGTTTGCGAAGCCATGACCGGATCGTAGGTGGCGATCCGGTGGTCGTGGGGAGGTCGTGGCGTGGGCGACACTGCAGATTGCCGGTCTGCTCAGGAGAATCCTCTCGGGGAGGCGTCGCGGGACCCGGCCGGAGCAGCGCCCGCCGGAGACGTGTACGACTGGTACGTGCGGGGCCGGGAGTTGCTGACCCGCGGTGATGCGGCGGCTGCGGTGCAGTTGCTCGCCCATACCGTCGCGGCAGAACCCGCCTCGCGCAGCGCTCGGGAGATGCTGGCCCGAGCCCAGTTTGACGCTCACCAATACGCCGCCGCGGTGGTGAACTTCGCCGATCTTGTCGAACGCGACCCGTCCGACTCCTACGCGCAATTCGGCCTGGGACTCTCAGCTCACCGGGCCGGCGATCTGCCGCTGGCTGTTGAACATCTGGCGCTCGCGGCAGCGATGCGGCCGGATCTGGGTCACTACGCGAGGGCCTTGCGCTCGGCCCGGGCGGCGGCGGCCCACCGATGACACCGGCCGTCGACCGTCCGCCGGCTGATCCCGGCGGCGGCACCGTACAGAGTGGTTTGCAGGGCACCGGCCAGGCCCTCGCCGAGGCTTTCGATGTCGCGTTGCTCGACCTGGACGGGGTCGTCTATCGCGGCCAAGATCCGGTCGTCCACGCCGCCGCAGCACTGGAAAGGGCTCGCCTGCTGGGGATGCGGCTTGCGTTCGTCACCAACAACGCACTGCGCCCGCCGGACGAGGTGGCCAGGCGCATCCGTGCAGCGGGAGTCAGCGCTGATGCAGCTGACGTTGTCACGTCCGCCCAAGCGGCTGCGCGACTGTTGTCGGAACAGTTCGCTGCGGGCAGCAGGGTGCTCGTCGCCGGGGGAGCCGGGCTGCGACAAGCGGTCAGCGAGCGGGATCTGGTCCCGGTCGCCGAGGCATCAGAAGCTCCGGTGGCCGTCGTCTCCGGCTATGACCCGCAAATCACGTATGCCCGCCTTGCCGAGGCGTGTATCGCCATCCTTGGCGGAGCGACCTGGGTCGCGAGCAACACCGACACGACCGTGCCGTCTGAACGCGGGTTGTTGCCGGGCGCGGGGGCGATCGTCGCTTTCATTGCTGCGGCTACCAAGGTCACGCCACAAGTCGCGGGCAAACCTGAGCGGGCACTTCACGAGGAGTCCATCAGCCGGAGCCGGGCTCGGCGTCCGCTCGTCGTCGGCGACCGGTTGGACACCGACATCGAGGGCGCTAATCGCGCCGCGACGCCGTCACTGCTGGTCCTGACCGGGGTCGCGACCATCTCGGAGCTGATCAGCGCAGCCCAGCAACACCGGCCGACCTACCTCGGAGACGATCTGCGCTCCCTCCTGCAGCCTGCCCCGCAGGTGTTCGTCGAGGCCGGACGCGCAACCTGCGGCGCGTGGACTGCGCGGGTACGCGGCGGGCAGCTGCATTGGGAGCTGGGGGAGCCGGCCGTGGATGACGACGGCCTCGATGCGGCACGCGCTGGGCTGGCGCTGTACTGGAGGCTGATCGACGAAGGGCACCCTCCCGATGGGGTCAAGGGGAACGTACCGCCACGTTGTGGGGCGTTTCAAGCCGCGCTGAACGCAGCAGCTGGATGAGTTGGCGTGCGTAAATCTGGCTTGATTGCACCCTCCTCGCCGGTGGGTACGCGACCCGCCGCAGACCGTTGATTGACGGCTATATGAGGCTCCGGAGCCGGATCATGTCCATGACGCTCGCCTCGATCTTGAGCCGTCCGGTGGCCCAGGCGCTGGAGAAGGGCAGCTCCCCGGCGGTGACCGCAAGCAGGTCGTCGCTGGAGACCGTCAGCCGGATCTGTGCATCGTTGATCGGTTTGTTGGTGATGTCGCACAGGACTCCGCACGTCAGCCGGCCGGAGAAGACGGTGTCGAGGTCGGGGATACGGCACGAGACGGTGCGGTCGGGTGCGTGCCGTTTCCGGGGCGAATCGTCCACACCATCAAGGCGCTTGGCGAGGCCGCGCAATGCCGCCTCGCACTCTCTCTTGGTGGCCATCACGTGCGAGTCTGCCACCGCATGCGACGCTTACACCTAGCGGTCGTTGGAAGTCGCGCCGACGACGACCCGCGGCCATAGCTCCATGTCCTGAACGTCAAGATGCAAGCGCGACATCCGTCGTCAAACCGGGGCAGGAGTACCCCGTCGCGATACCGTTCGGCCAACATGTCGGCCGAACCGGTCGGCGGCGAAGGGGGTCCGGCCTGATGTTCGACGCCGTCAAGAACTACCTGGCGTTGGCCAGCGGGGTCACGGAAGTCACCCGCCAGCGCGCGCTTTCGGCGGCGAAGGCTCTCGTGTCATCCGGCGAGGCCACCGCCGAGCAGGTCAGCAACCTTGCCGACGACCTGCTGACCACCAGCCGCAACAATCGCGACACGGTGCTTGCCCTCGTGCGCTACGAGGTCGACCGCGCGCTGACCCGGCTGGGCTTGGCCACTTCGGAAGAGATCTCGTCGCTGGCGCAGCGGCTCGCAACGCTGGAATCGACGGTGCGGGAGTCGGCAGCGGCCGCTCCAGCCGAGTCCGGGTCGGCCCAGCCGCCCGCCGGGGCGCCGAGTCGCCCGACGAGGCGTGCGACGAAAGCGGCTCGCAAGGCTCCCGGAAAGCGCAGTCCCGCCAAGCGATCTCCGGCAAAGCGGGTCGCCGGAAGTCCGACTTCTGGTTCCTCACCGCGCGCTACGCCGGCGGCGAGCGAGCCGGCCAAGAAAGCAGCTCCGGCGAAGAAAGCAGCTCCGGCGAAGAAGGCAGTTGCGGCCAAGAAGGCAGTTGCGGCCAAGAAGGCGGCGCCCGCTCAGAAGGCGACGAAGCGCACCCGCAGCGCAGCTGCTACCTCGCCGCGCCGTGATTCCGCTACCCCGGATGTGTCATGACCGGCCCCGCCAGCCCCGCCGGCCTGCCGATGGCTGCCGTTGACGAGGATTCGCTGGAGCAAGCCGCGCAGGCTCTCGAGTCGGTCGCCGGGCTGCCGCTCGAGCAGCATCCGCCGGCCTTCGCCCGGTTCGACGAGCTGCTGCGTGAAGCCTTGGAATCCGCCCCGCCCGTCAGCTCCGGCTGAGCGGCGGCGCGGTGGCGGTCCGCAGCCGGCTTGACCGGGAGCTCGTGCGCCGCGGTCTGCTGCCCAGCCGCGAGCAGGCGCTGGCCGCCATTGCCGCAGGTCGGGTGAGCGTTGGCGGGCAGCAGGCGTTGAAGGCGGCCCGCGGCGTCGCGCCCGAGGAACCCATCGAGGTGAGTGCCGGGGATGACCCGGGCTTTGCCTCCCGCGGGGCTCGCAAGCTGGCCGGCGCACTCGAGGTCTATGGCCGGTACGAGCCGCCACTGCGCGTCCGTGGTAGGCGCTGCCTGGACGCCGGCGCGTCCACGGGCGGCTTCACCGACGTTCTACTGCGTGCTCAAGCTGCGAGCGTCGTTGCCGTGGACGTGGGCTACGGCCAGCTGATCTGGCGGCTGCAGAACGACGACCGCGTCCACGTCCTCGACCGAACCAACGTGCGACACCTCACGCCCGAGCTGATCGGCGGCCCGGTCGACTTGGTCGTAGCCGACCTTTCGTTCATCTCGCTGCGCCTCGTCCTGCTCGCCCTCGTCGCGTGCTGCGAGCCGAACGGCGACCTGGTGGTGCTGGTGAAGCCGCAGTTCGAGGTGGGTCGTGCTCAGGTGGGCCGCGGCGGAGTCGTGCGCGATCCACTGCTGCGTGCCGGCGCGATCCGCGGGGTCGCGAGCGCCGCCGCCGACCTCGGGCTCGGAGTGCGCGGGCTGCTGGAGAGTTCGCTGCCGGGTCCGGCGGGCAATCTTGAGTACGTGCTCTGGCTTGCGCGCGACGCGAAACCGTTGACCGAGGACCTGTTGCGCGTCGCGACCACAGCCGTCCCGGAGCACCTCGACCGGCCGGCGCCGCAAGAAGCCGATCCCCACCACGGAGGTCCGGCATGAGTCGTGACGTGCTCGTCGTCGCGCATCCGCGGCGGGTTGCAGCCCACGAGAGCGTCCAGCAAGTGCTCGACATGCTCAGTGCTGCGTCGATCTTTCCCCGGGTGCTCGCCGATGAGGCCGGTGCCCTGGACCTGGCCTGCTCGCGGGTCGTCGAGGCCGACGAGCATGCCGCCGACGGCGTCGAACTCGTCCTGGTTCTCGGCGGTGACGGCAGCTTGCTACGCGGGGCCGAGTTGGCCCGTCCGCATGGAGCGCCCCTGCTGGGGGTGAACATGGGCCACGTCGGTTTCCTGGCGGAGGCCGAGCCCGACGCCCTTCCATCGGTTGTCGAGCGCGTCGTCGCGCGTGACTACGACGTCGAGGAGCGGATGACCCTGGATGTCACCGTGTCCAGCGGCGGGGAGCGCTTCTGGTCGGGCTGGGCGCTCAACGAGGCAGCTCTGGAGAAGGTGGTGCGCGGACGAATGATCGAGTGCGTCCTGGAGATTGAGGGGCGACCGCTGTCTCGCTGGGCGTGTGACGGCGTCGTTTGCGCGACGCCCACGGGATCGACCGCATACGCGTTCAGTGCCGGAGGTCCTGTGGTGTGGCCGGAGGTCGAAGCCCTGCTGGTCGTTCCGATCAGTGCACATGCGCTGTTCGCGCGGCCTCTGGTCGTCGGGATCCACGCCGCGGTGGCCCTTGAGGTCGTTCCCGGGACGGGCGACGCGGTCCTCACATGCGACGGCCGGCGGACGGTCGATGTGCCGGCCGGCTCGCGTATGGAGGTGAGGGCCGGGCAGACCCCGGTTCGCCTCGCGCGCGTGCATCCGCAGCCGTTCACCGACCGTCTGGTGCGCAAGTTCGACCTCCCTGTCGAAGGTTGGCGTGGCAGCTCGCGAAATGTCGGACGGCTGTCGTAGTCTCGTACACATGTTCGACGAAGTACGCATCTGCGCACTGGGCTCGATCGACGAGGTCGTCCTGGACTTGCATCCGGGGCTGACGGTCCTCAGCGGTGAGACCGGGGCGGGCAAGAGCAGCGTGGTCCGCGCCTTCGGGCTGCTTTCCGGCGGGAGGGCGGATGCCGGCCTGATCCGAGCCGGGCGCAAGAGTGCCGCCGTCGAGGCCCGGCTGACAGTGGATCCGGCGGGCACAGTCGCCGGTCTGGCACGCGAGGCCGGAGGCGAGCTCGACGGCGAGACTCTGATTGTCGCGCGGACGATGTCGAGTGACGGGCGGTCCCGCGCGTTCGTCGGAGGCCGGTCTGTTCCGGTCGGCTTGCTCGCTGATCTCGTGGGCAGCCTGCTTGCGCTGCACGGGCAGAGCAGCCAGCTCCAGTTGCGCCATCCGGGCGCCCAGCGCGCCGCTCTCGATCGCTTTGCCGGCCCCGCCGTGCTGTTGCCGCTGCGCGCCTTTCGAGAAGCCCGCGAGCGGTGGCTTGCTGCCCGCCGGGAGCTCGCGGGCCTTGCTGCCCATGAGGGTGAGCGGGCACGAGAGGTGGAGCTTTTACGGCTGGGGCTGGCAGACGTGGGGCGGGTGGCTCCGCTCGCGGGTGAAGATCTTGATCTCGATCGGGAGCTGGGCCGGCTCGGCTCTGCTGACGAGCTGCGGTACGCGAGTGAGACGGCGCGTGCACATTTGGCGGGCGCGTCGGATTCTGGCGGTGACGATGGCGGCGCGTTGACGGCCCTGGCTTTGGCCGCGCGCATGCTGGACAGCGCGTCCGGGAGTGATCCGGAGCTCGAAGCCTTGGCCGCCCGCGTTCATGAAGTCTCGGTCCTGTCGAGCGAGCTCGCCGCGGATCTCGCGTCCTATGCCGGCGGCGTCGACGACGATCCGCGGCGCCTCGCGGCCGCGCAGGAGCGTCGTGCCGAGCTCACCCGGCTCTGCCGCCCACACGGCACCGGAGTTGATGGGGTGCTGCGCTGGGCGGCGGATGCTGAGCGGCGGCTGGTCGCTCTTGACCCGGAGGGAGGGCGCTGCGGCGAGCTCGCAGCGGTCGAGCAAGGCGCCGCCGAGCAAATGCTCGCGCTCGCCGGTGAGCTGAGCGCCGCCCGCCGCGCTGCGGCCCTGCGGCTGCAGCGCCGGGTGACCGCCGAGCTGGCGGCGCTCTCGATGTCGTCGGCACGACTCGAGGTGGAAGTGAGCATCGTCGGCGGTGAGTCGGACGGCCCTGCGTGGTCGGCCAGCCGGGATGCCGAGCTGCTGGGCGCGGAGGGAGCAGACGAGGTCGAGCTGCTGTTTGCCCCGGGTGCCGGGCTCGCGCCGCGCCCGCTGGCTCGCAGCGCGTCCGGCGGCGAGCTGTCGCGCGTGGTGCTGGCGCTGGAGGTGGTGCTGGCGGCCGGCCTTGGTCCCGCGAGCATGGTCTTCGATGAGGTCGATGCCGGCATTGGCGGTGAGGCAGCGTTGGAGGTCGGTCGTCGCCTCGCCGCGCTCGGTCGCAGCCGCCAGGTCATTTGCGTGACCCATCTTCCGCAAGTGGCGGCCTTCGCGGATCGGCACCTGCTGGTGAGCAAGTCCGGGCGCGGCGCTAGCGTCCACAGCGGGGTGACGGCGCTGGATCACCCGCAGCGGATAAGGGAGCTCTCGCGGATGCTCGCAGGAGTGGCCGATTCTGAGCTCGCGCGCGGACACGCCGCCGAGTTGCTGGCGTCTGTTGCGGCCGGCGCCGGATCGCAGGCTCGAGGCGACCTGCCGTCGCCCGCGGCGGGTCGCCGTCCGGTGCCGGTTCGCGTCGCGGGGGCGGCCTCCGGTCCTTCTCGGTCGGCGCCCGCCCGTCGCCGCCCGGCCGCCACGGCGAAGGCGTCATGAGCGCAAGCGCGCGACCCTGGATTACGCCGTCCGGGGTCGTCATTTCGGTTTCGGACGCGGATGTGGCGCCTGAACGGGTGAGTCGGCGCGGCGCATCGGTGATAGCGGCCCGGGAGGGACGTACTATGAGATTCCGTGGAGAGCCCGGATAACCGGGTGCCTTCGAGCGTGATCCACGGGAGGCCGCAGTGGTCCAGTCGCATGTGGTGCGCCACATCTTCGTCACCGGAGGCGTCGCCTCCAGTCTGGGCAAGGGCCTCACGGCTTCTAGCCTGGGGATGCTGCTGAAAGCACGCGGCTTGCGGGTGACGATGCAGAAGCTGGACCCGTATCTCAACGTGGATCCCGGCACGATGAATCCGTTCCAACACGGTGAGGTCTACGTCACGGACGACGGCGCGGAGACCGACCTCGACGTCGGCCATTACGAGCGCTTCCTGTCCGACGATCTGCCGGGGACGTCCAACGTCACCACCGGCCAGGTCTATAGCGCCGTCATCGCCCGCGAGCGCCGCGGCGGGTATCTGGGGGAAACGGTCCAGGTCGTCCCGCACGTCACCGACGAGATCAAGGCGCGCATCCGGGCGCTCGCTACGGACGACATCGACTGCGTGATCACCGAGGTGGGCGGCACGGTCGGAGACATCGAGTCGTTGCCGTTCCTGGAGGCGATCCGTCAGGTCCGTTTCGAGGTCGGTCGCGAGCACTGCCTGTTCGTTCACGTGAGCCTGGTCCCTTACATCGCCCCGTCCGGCGAGTTGAAGACCAAGCCGACGCAACACTCGGTGGCTGCGCTTCGCCAGGTCGGTATCCAGCCTGACGCGCTGGTGTGCCGGTCAGACCGTCCGTTGCCGGAGAGCCTCAAGCGGAAGATCGCGCTCTCGTGCGACGTCGATCTGGAAGCAGTCGCCGCCGCCGCTGATGCGGCGAGCATCTACGACATTCCGAAGGTGCTGCACCGCGAGGGCCTTGATGCGTACGTGGTGCGCCGTCTTGGTCTGCCCTTCCGCGATGTCGATTGGACCGAATGGGATTTGCTTCTGCAGCGTGTCCACAACCCGTCGACCGCGGTGACGGTGGCGCTGGTCGGCAAATACGTCGATCTTCCCGACGCCTACCTTTCGGTGACCGAGGCGCTGCGCGCCGGGGGAGTCGCCAACGACGCGCGGGTCAAGATCCGGTGGGTCACTTCCGACGATTGCACCACCCCCGAGCAGACCCTGCGGGCTCTCGATGGGGTTGACGGCATCCTGGTGCCGGGCGGGTTTGGCATTCGCGGAATCGAAGGCAAGGTCGCTGCGCTGCGCTGGGCGCGGGAAAACGAGATTCCGGCGCTGGGGCTGTGCCTCGGCCTGCAATGCATGGTGATCGATGTGGCGCGCCACCTCGCTGGCCTCAACGGTGCCAACAGCACCGAATTCGATCCGTCGGCGCCGCACCCCGTGATTGCGACGATGGCTGACCAGGTCGGGGTTGTCGCGGGCGAGGCCGACATGGGCGGCACGATGCGCCTCGGTGCTTATCCGGCCAAGCTCGAAGCCGGCAGCCTTGCCGCGCGCGCCTACGGCAAGCTGCTGGTCTCCGACCGTCACCGGCACCGCTACGAGGTGAACAACGCCTACCGCGAGCGGCTCATCGCCGGCGGCCTGCGCTTTTCCGGCACCTCGCCGGACGGCAAGCTCGTCGAAGTCGTCGAGCTACCTCCGGAGACGCATCCCTTCTACGTCGGTACCCAGGCCCACCCGGAGTTCACGTCACGGCCGACGAAGGCCCACCCGCTCTTTCGGGCGTTCATCGCCGCGGCGGTGGCCCACAGCGAGTCCAAGCTGCTGGATCTCGTCGCGCGCTGAGGTCGTCGAGCCGGTCAGCCCGCATGCTGCGGTAGGGCTCGAGCCAGCTGTCGAGCTCCTGGAGGGGCTCGGTGCGTACGCGGTAGACCCGCCGCTGGGCGTCGACACGCACCTGCACGAGTCCTGCGTCGCGCAGTACCCGAAGATGCTTGGAGACGGCCGGCTGGCTGAGCGGCAGCGCTTTCACCAGTGCCCCTACCGGCTGCTCGGTGTGGAATCGGGTTGTTGCGGATATTTGCGCAGAGTGCGTGAAAAGCTCAGGCCATGGCGCATGAGTACGTGGTCCGTGACAGCGAGACGGTCTTCGACGGGGCGATCATCAAGGTGCGCCGCGACCTCGTCACGATGCCGGGCGGTGGGGAAGCACTACGCGACGTGGTCGGTCACCCTGGAGCAGTCGGAGTCGTCGCGTACGACGATCGGGGCCGGATCATGCTGCTGCTCCAATACCGCCACCCCGTGCGGCAGCGGCTCTGGGAATTGCCCGCCGGGCTCCTGGACGAGCCGGGCGAGCGGGCGCTGGCGGCGGCCAAGCGCGAGCTGGCCGAGGAGGCAGGGCTGCGCGCGGACAGCTGGGACACCTTGGTCGACACCTACACCTCGCCCGGGATGAGTGACGAGGCCATCCGCATCTTTCTCGCCCGAGGGATCGGCGAACTGGCCGAGCGCCATAACCGGGTCGACGAGGAAGCTGACCTCGAGCACGACTGGGTGGAACTGGACGACGCGCTCTTTCGCGTGATGCACGGCGACATCACCAATGCCATGGCGGTTGCGGGCATTCTGGCCACCGCCTACGCCCGCGACAGCGACTTCACCCGGCTGCGGCCCGCGGACGCTGCCTGGCCCGCCCGACCCGACCATGCCTGAGTTGCGCCTCGCAGGCGCCCCCCGGAGCGGCGAACTCCGGTGATCACACTGCTGCTGGCCGACCCGCAGGAGATGGTGGCCGAAAGCCTGCGGCTCGCGCTGGACGGGGCGCCTGATCTCACGGTGACGGGGGTGGCGACCACGCTGGAGGCCCTGGAGCAGCTCGCCCGGGCCCGCCAGGCTGACGTCCTGCTGCTCGATCAGCGATTGTCGGACGACGGGGTCGCGAGTTGCGTCAGGCGTGCGCGAGAGGTGAGCCCGAGCAGCCGCATCTTGATGCTGACGGCGAGTCCGAACGAGGCCGCGGCGCTGGTCGCCTTGGAGGCGGGCTGCGCCGGGGTCGTACCGAAGACGCATTCGTTGGACGACCTGGTGGCCGCCGTACGCGCTGCCGCCTCTGGCCAGCTGCGGCTCGATCAGGAGATGCTGGCCCGCCTGGTGCCGCGGCTCTCGCGTTCGTTCCGGGAACCGGGCGCGGACCTCACTGCCCGCGAGCGAGAAGTGCTCCGCCTGGTGGCCGAAGGGTTGTCGACGGTGGACATGGCCGCGCGGCTCGTGGTCAGCACCAACACGATCCGCAACCACGTGCAGAGCGTCCTGACCAAGCTGAGCGCTCACTCGAAGTTGGAGGCTCTGATCATTGCTACCCGGGCCGGATTGCTCGAGTAGTACCGCCTCTCACCAGGGGAAACGTCATCTAGTGCAAAAGCACTAGATGAACTTGACTCACGAAGATCGTTCCAGGCTGCCCTGAGCAGAGCAGAAAGAGGGGGACGGCGGGGCCACTTGGTTCAGGTCGGGCCTACGCGCCGCCGGTCTGAGGAGGAACTCGGTGCGTTCTCTGCGAGTGGCGGCTTCCTGGCAGCAGGGTGTTCCTGAGCCCGGCCAGGACCCCGGTGCCGGGGTTTGGAGGTTTTCGGCCCGTTGTGCGGACTACGACCCTGACCTGTTTTTTCCGATCGGCAGCAGCGGTCCGGCGCTGCGCCAGACGATGCAGGCGAAGTCCGTCTGCGCTGGATGCCCGGTGCGGATGGAATGCCTGGAATGGGCGCAGTCGACCCAGCAGACCCACGGCGTGTGGGGCGGCCTGGATGAGCACGAACGGGAGCTCTTGCGAGTGAACGGCCGCCGGGTCGCGCCGATCAGCGGGGGCTCGTGGGGCGACGAGGACGGCCTGCCGATTGCGCGTCCGGCATAGGCTGCCAGGCGCCGCTGCTGCGGCGGCGTCGATCGTCCGCCGGCCGTGGGAGGTGCGCGTTGGTCGTCTCGCGCCGCGCTCAGTTCTCCGGCGACGACCTCAGCGGCGAGTCCGGTGAGGTCGTTGATGCGATTCGCCGCTATCTGGATCACCTGGCCGTCGAGCGGGGCTTTGCCGCCAACAGCCTGATGGCGTATCGCCGCGATCTGCGCCGCTATCTGGCTTACCTGCGCGGGCGAGGGGTGGGCGCGCTGGGGGACGTCGGTGAATCGCAGGTGGCGGACTTTCTCATTGCCCTGCGTACCGGCGACGATGATCATCCGCCGCTGGCAGCTTCCTCAGCTGCGCGATCGCTCGTCGCGATTCGGGGGCTGCACCGTTTTGCCCATCGGGAAGGCGAGCTTTCGGCAGACTCCGCGCGGGCCGTACGCCCGCCAGCGCTGCCCCTCCGCCTGCCCAAGGCGCTGCCGGTCGCCGACATCGAGCGGCTGCTCGCCGCTGCGGCTCCAGCGGGAGCGGCGCAGCAGCCTGCTGGGCTACGGGCCCGCGCGCTGCTCGAGCTGCTGTACGGCACCGGCGCCCGCATCTCTGAGGCGGTGGGCCTCGACGTCGATGATCTGGACCTCGCGGAACGTTCGGTACGGCTGTCGGGCAAGGGCGGAAAGCAGCGAATCGTCCCCGTCGGCTCGTACGCCGCTCATGCCGTCAACAGCTGGTTGACGGGGGGACGGGCGGCCCTCTCGCCGCGCAGTCCGGCGCTGTTCATCAATGCCCGCGGTGGCCGGCTTTCCCGCCAAACGGCCTGGACAGAGCTGCGCGGTGCGGCTCGGCGGGCCGGGATCGAGACGAGCGTCTCGCCGCACGTGATGCGCCACTCTTACGCCACCCACCTGCTCGACGGGGGCGCCGATATCCGCGTGGTTCAGGAATTGCTCGGCCACGCTTCGGTCACGACTACGCAGGTGTACACGCTGGTCACCGTCGACATGCTGCGCGAGGTGTACGCCGCATCCCACCCTCGCGCGCGGGACTGACCACGGAATGTCTCGCCGGCCGCTAGGCTTCGCATCATATCTGTCCCTGCTCGGAGGCCGCCCCAACCATGACCCTGGACGTGCCGCCTGACATGCTGCCCGGCTCGACCTCCGTGGCGCCGGTATCCGCCGAGGTCACCGGCCCTACCGGCCGCCCGCTCCCGGAGTTCGCGGTGCCCGCGCCGCTGGAGCGTCACGGACCGGCGGCGGTGCTGGCGGTCTGCAACCAGAAGGGCGGCGTTGGCAAGACCACGACGACGATCAACCTCGGTGCCGCGCTAGCTGAATACGGTCGCCGCGTGCTGCTGGTCGACGGCGACCCCCAGGGTGCGCTCTCGGTCGGCCTCGGCCTGAACCCGATGACCTTCGAGCTGACGCTGTATGACCTGCTGATGCGCGGCGACGTGAGCCCGGCCGATGCCGTCAGCAAGACCAATGTCGACGGGCTGGACCTGCTGCCGAGCAATATCGACCTCTCGGCAGCCGAGGTGCGGCTGGTCAGCGAGGTCGGCCGCGAACACGCACTCGCACGGGCGCTTAAGCCCTTGCTCCCGAGCTACGACGTCGTTCTGATCGACTGCCAGCCGTCGCTGGGACTGCTGACCGTCAACGCGCTGTCGGCGGCCGACGGGGTGCTGGTCCCCCTCGAATGCGAGTACTTCGCGCTGCGCGGGGTCGCGCTCCTGATGGAGACGATCGACAAGGTGCGCGACCGGCTCAACGACAGGCTGGAGCTCGCCGGGATCCTGGCCACCATGCACGATGGCCGGACTCTGCATGGCCGGCAGGTCCTCGACCGGGTCATCGAGGCCTTCCCTGACCACGTGTTCCACACCGTCATCTCGCGCACGGTGAAATTCCCTGAGACGACCGCCGCCGGCGAGCCGATCACCGCTTACGCAAGCGCCTCCGCAGGCGCCGGCGCCTATCGTGCGCTGGCGCGGGAGCTGCTCGCGCGCTGGCCGGCGCGTTAGCCGTGCTTTTCGTCCTCGACAAGCCGGCGCTGCTGCTCGGCATCATTGCGGCCCTGTACATCGGGGTGGTGGTCGGTACCGGCGCGACCGTGCTCACCGCCAAACTGCTCGGTGACCCGATGGGCCAGCGCCAGGGCCGGCTGACTCTCAATCCGGTGCGACACGTACACATCTACAGCGCCGTCAGCATGGTCCTCGGCGGCTATGGCTGGGCCGAGCCGGTGCCGCTCAACGACCGATGGCGGGCGCGCCGGTTCCATGTCTCGGTTGCCGTGCTCGCCCGGCCGCTTGGGTACGCGCTGCTGGCGTTGGCAGCGGTCGGCGGGGCGCGCGGGGTCGATGTGCTGGGCTACGGGGTGGTACGCGATCGCATCCCGGAGGCTGTGGCCGGGACCGCTTCGCATTCCTTCCCCGCTGAGCTCCTGCTGCAAATGGCGCTGGTTTTCGCCGCACTCTGCGTCATCAGCCTGATCCCGCTGCCGCCGACCGACCTGGGCCGGGTCATCTTCACGCTGGGCGGCAACACCATGGGCTGGCAAAAGGCGCGCTTCCAGCTCGAGGAGCGCAATTTCGGCCTGGTGATCGTCCTCGCGCTCCTGCTGCTGCCGGTCGCGTTCAGCGGCTTTCCGTCGTGGGTCGGGCAGCTGGCTCCGCAGCTCGTCCGCGGTCTCGGAGCGATCGTCGGTCTCACCGTGCAGGTATGACCGCTCCCGCGCCGCCCCCCGTGTTCGAGGTCAGCCAGGCAGCCTTTTCGGGACCGTTTGAGCTGCTGCTGTCGCTGATCGCCCGCAAGCAACTCGACATCACCGAACTGGCGCTGGCCGAAGTGGCCGACGACTTCATCGCCTACCTGCGCGCGTCCGGTTTCGATCTGGATCGGGCGACCGAATTCCTCGTCGTGGCGGCGACCCTGCTCGACCTGAAAGCCGCTCGGCTGTTGCCCGTCGAAGCGCGTCCGGAGGATGAGGAGGACCTCGCCCTCCTGGAGGCTCGTGACCTGCTGTTCGCGCGGCTGATGCAGTACCGCGCGTACAAGCGGGCGGCCGAGCTGTTCTTCGGCCTCGAAGTCTTGGAGGCGCGCTATATCCCGCGCCAGGTCGCTTTGGAGGAGCGCTACGCCGAGGCGTTGCCGGACGTGGTTTTCGGTGTGACTCCGGGCGCCTTCGCCGCGCTGGCGGCGACGGCCGTTTCGCGAAAGCCCAAGCCGGCCCCAACCGTCGATGTCGACCACGTTCACGCCCCGCGGGTCGACGTTCGAGCCCATACGCGGGTCGTGATCGAGCGCTTGCAAATGCTGGGCAGCGCGAGCTTTTCCGTGCTGTGCACGGGCTGCACCGAGACCATCGAGATCGTGGCGCGTTTCTTGGCGTTGCTCGAGCTCGGCCGTGAGGGGCGCGTCAGCTTCGAACAGCCCGTGGCGCTGGGCGAGCTGACGGTGCGATGGGTGCCCGAGTCCGCTGATGATGCTGGTTCGGCGGGGGACGGCGAATGACGGCTTCCGACGAGGCCCAGCCGGCTGCCGAGCAGGACTTTCGGTCTGGCGAACCCGCCCTGGCGCTCTCGACGCAGCTGGAAGCGGTCCTGCTGGTCGCAGAGGACCCGGTTGCGGTGCTCACGCTTGCCGAGCGACTGCAATTTCCGGTGCCGGAGGTCGAGCAGACCTTGCGCGCGCTCGCCGCGGAGTATCTCGCCGCAGGCCGTGGCTTCGAGCTGCGGGAGGTCGGCGGAGGGTGGCGCTACTACACCGCCTCCGCCGCCGGGGAGTACGTAGAGCGCTTCGTCCTCGCGGGCCAGACGGCACGACTTTCACCGGCCGCCCTGGAGACCCTGGCCGTGATCGCGTACCAGCAGCCGGTGAGCCGGGGTCGAATCGCCGCCGTCCGCGGGGTCAACGTCGACGGCGTGGTCCGTACATTGCTCAGTAGGCGCCTCATTGAGGAAGCCGGCGTCGACGTTGAGGGCGGCGCCATGACGTACCACACCACCCCCCACTTCCTCGAGCGGCTGGGCTTGCGCGACCTGTCCGAGCTGCCGCCACTCGCGCCATTACTGCCGGAGGCTTACGAAATTGAGCTCAGCTGACCCCCACGACCCGGGCGGTGTTCGGCTGCAGAAAGTGCTCGCGGCGGCGGGACTCGGATCTCGGCGCCACTGCGAGGAGCTGATTGCCGAGGGCCGCGTGACAGTCGACGGCAAGCGCATCCGTGAGCAGGGCACTCGGGTCGATCCGGACCAGGCGGTCATCACGGTCGACGGTGATCGCATCGTCACCCGGGTCGATCTGGTCTACCTGGCCTGCCACAAGCCGCGCGGCATGGTGTCGGCGATGAGTGACGACCCCAACGCGGGCGACACGAGCCGGGGTGGCCCGCCGACCCGTCCCACGCTGGCCGATCTTGTCATCGACCGCCTCGACCGCGGAGAGCGCCTCTTTCATGTTGGACGCCTCGACCTGGACAGTGAAGGCCTGATCCTGCTGACGAACGACGGTGAGCTCGGTCACCGCCTGGCACACCCGTCGTACAAGGTGCCCAAGACCTACCTGGTCGAGGTGCCGGGTCCGGTGGGGCGCGACGTGATCCGCCAGCTGCGCCAGGGGGTGGACCTCGACGACGGCCCGGCCAAGGTGGATGAGGTACGCGTGCTCGACGCCGCCGGCAATCGCGTGCTGCTGGAAGTCGTGATCCACGAAGGCCGCAACCGCGTCATCCGGCGGCTGATGGACGCCGTGAGCCGCCCGGTGAACCGACTCGTACGCACCCAACTCGGGCCGGTGCAGCTCGGCACCCTGAAGGCGGGCCGGGTACGTCACCTGACGCGTCACGAGGTCAGCGCGCTGCACAAGCTGGTGGGGCTCTAAGGGCCTTCGGAGGCGCCCAAGGTCCAGCCGACTTCGAGGAAGCGCACGAGCGCGGGTACGACCGCCACCACCAATGCGTACGAGTGTGGGCCGTTGACGTCGAGGGTCTGAACCTGCGCGCCATGCCTGCGTAGCTGGCGCGCCATCGCCAGATCCTGGCCTGCATCGAGGCGCTCGCTGTCGTGAAGGCCGCCGATGAGCAGGGCGCGCTGGCCGGCGCTCGCGCGAGTGGCGGCCAACTGCAGCGGCTCGTGGGCCCGGCGATTGAGCGTGAGCCAGATCGAAGGCCCGCTGCCGAAGGTGGCGCTGGGGTCGTCGATCGTGAAGTAGCCGGTGATCGAGACGAACTGCCCGTACTCGCCAGGGTGGCGCAGCGCCAGGTCAGCGGCACCGTACCCACCCATGGAGAACCCGGCGATGGCCCGCAACCGCGCTGGACGGCGATGGCGGCCCTCGACCGCGGCCACCAACGGGCCGGTGACGAACGTTTCGACGTCGAACCGGCCGTCCGCCGCATCGGCCCACTCGGTGTCCGAATGATCAGCCGAGTTCCCGTCCGGGGCTACGAGGACGAACGGCCGCGCGCCGGCGCAGATCTGCGCGTGCAGGGTCGCGGCGGTCGGGCCGTGGCCGATGTTGTCGCCGCCGCCCGGGTAGCCGTGCAGGAAGTAGAGCACCGGCAGCCGCTCCGGGTGAGCGACCTGCGGGGTGAAGACCTGCGCGTAGCGGGTGCCGCCAGGGGCCCCGTGGTCCGCGACGTGCAGGGTCGTGATGCGCTCAGCCGGGCAGGACGTCGGCGCCTGCGGCGTGTCCCGTGGACGCGGGGCCACCGAACAACTCGCGACGGCCAGCAGAGTGATCAGGATCAGGCGGCCTGCTCTGTCGGGTCTCATCCGCCCCCGTCATCGCTCGTTCGGCAGCTACCCCGCCTGGCGGGGGCAACGGGTTCGAGTCTGGCCACCGGTAGGTTGAAGTTTCGTGAGCAGCGAGCATCCCCCGGACCCCGTGGTCGCCGGCCCGGTCGGGATCGTTGGCGCCGGCCTGATCGGTGCCAGTATCGGTATGGCGCTGACGGCCGCCGGAATCGATGTGTTCCTGCAAGATCGCGATCCCGAGCAGGTTCAGCTTGCCGCCGCCCGCCGCGCCGGCCGCCCCTGGCCCGAGGGTGAGCGCGTACGCCATGCGGTCATCGCCGTGCCGCCTCACGCGGTCGCCGGGGTGTTGCGCAGCCTGCAGCGCGACGGCGCTGCCGAGACGACGAGTGACGTGGCGAGCGTGAAGGCGCAGGTGGTCGCCGAAGCCGTGGAGCTGGGCTGCGATCTGGCGAGTTTCTGCCCGGCCCACCCGATTGCCGGACGTGAGCGCGCGGGCGCCGTATCGGCGCAGGTTGATCTGTTTCGGGACCGGATGTGGGCGTTGTGCCCACTTCCCGAAACCGGCGCAGCCGCGACGGCTTCCGCCAACGAGATCGCCAGGATCTGCGGCGCGTCGATCGTGATTCTCGAACCGCGCCGCCATGACGAGCTCATGGCGCAGCTCTCTCACCTGCCGCAGGTTGTCGCCAGCGCCCTCGCGGCCGAGGCTGCGCAGGGCCTGCACGACGGTGAGCTCCTGCTGGCGGGCAGCGGCCTGCGCGACACCACCCGGCTGGCCGACAGCGACGCGGGACTCTGGGCGTCGATCCTCGAGGGAAATCGCACACCCGTCGCCGATGGCATCGATCGGCTGGTCGAAGCCCTGGGTGAACTTTCGCGGACCTTACGGGCGGGGTCTGCCGACGATGTGTCGGCGGCCGTCGAGTCGTTGCTGGGCGCAGGGCAGCAGGGCCGGCGCCGATTACCCGCCAAGATGGGGCAGCAGGTGCCCGATTGGAGCTGGGTCGGCGTGGTCGTGCCCGACCAGCCGGGCGAGCTGACCAGACTCTTCGTCGCGGTCGGGGGCTGGGGAATCAACGTCGAGGACGTACGCCTGGACCACAGCCACGAAGAACGCCGGGGCGTTGCCGAGCTCGCCGTGGATGCGGCAATGTCCGAGTTACTCACGGGGCGGCTGCAGGCGGCGGGATGGCGCGCCTACCAGCGGGAGTGAGTTCTATGGCACACCAGACACACAGTGAACCCCGTGCTAGTGGCTCTTTGACGCGCTGCGGATAGCCTGAACACATCCGCCGGTACTGGTCAGTGAGTCGAGTTCGCCAATCGCCACCTGTGAGTGCTGCTGCGAGACTCGACTTTGGGGACATGTGAGCACAAAGAGGAGTGGCCGTGAGTGACCCATTGGTCGTCGCGGTCGACGGGCCCGGCGGGTCGGGCAAGAGCACCGTCGCCCGGGCCGTAGCCCGCCGGCTTGGCATTCGCTACCTCGACACCGGTGCCATGTACCGGGCCGTGACCTGGCTTGCCCTGCAGCATCGGCTCGACATCGAAGATGCGCCGGCGCTGGCCGAGATGGCCGAGCGTGCCGTGCTGTCCGTGGGTACAGATCCGGACGTCCCGATGATTGCCGTGGACGGCGCTGACGTCTCCCGCGAGATCCGCAGCCGTCCCGTCACGAGTGCGGTCAGTGCCGTCTCGGCGGTCGACTCGGTGCGCAAGCGCCTCGTCGATCAGCAGCGTTCGATCATTGCTGCCCATCCGACCGGCATCGTCGTCGAAGGTCGCGATATCGGTACGGTCGTGGCGCCCGAGGCGTCCGTCAAGGTCTTCCTGACGGCCTCCACGGCCGTGCGGGCGCGCCGCCGCAGCGCCGAGATCGGCGAGGCGGGGGACGACGCCGTCGCCCAGACCATGGCGGAGCTGGGTCGCCGTGATGCGCTCGACAGTGGCCGCTCCACGAGCCCGCTGACTCAGGCGGCCGGGGCGCTCGTCGTCGATTCGACAGACCTTTCGGTGGATTCCGTCGTCGACCGGATCGTCGCGGAGGTGTCCGAGCGCGTGGGTCTTGCCGCGGTCCGGACCGCACTGTGAGCGACTCCCACGGCGCCCGAAAGGTTCCGAGCTACAGCCCTCGCTTCCTGACCTTCGCCAAGAAAGGCGTGGTCCGCCCCCTGATCCACGGCGTGATCATGCGCGTGAGGTCGGTGGGCCGGGAGCTGGTTCCCAAGAGTGGCCCGCTGATCCTGGCGGGCAACCACGCGAGCTGGCTGGACGGGCCGCTGGTGGTCGCCGAGTGCCCGCGGCTGGTGCGTTGCCTGACGAAGGTTGAGCTCTACAGCGGCAAGCTCGGCTCGTTCCTTTATCTGATCGGACAGATTCCGATCGACCGCGGTCGACCCGATCGCACGGCGTTGCACGCGTCGCTGGCCGAGCTCGAAGCGGGCGGCGCCATCGGCATGTTTCCGGAGGGAACGCGTGGAACGGGTGAGCTCGACGCGGTCCACGACGGTGTCGCCTGGCTCGCCGTCCGATCCGGAGCGAAGGTGGTCCCCGTCGCCTGTCTCGGTACCGCGGCTGCGCTACCCAAGGGCGCCAAATTTCCCAAGCGGACGCCCGTGACCGTCGTCTTCGGAGAACCGTTCGCGATCACAATGCCTGACAACCCGCGGTCGCGAACCGCGCTCAAAGGTGTCAGCGAGGAGATCCGCGTGCATCTGGTCGAGCACCTCACGGCGGCGCGCGCCCGTCATGGTTGATCCGGACGATTCCGCCGAGGCTGACGTCACGGTCGACGCCAGCCCGTCGGTTGCAGCGCCCGTCGTGGCCGTCGTCGGGCGTCCCAATGTGGGAAAGTCGACGCTGGTCAACCGGATCCTCGGCCGCCGAGCAGCGGTCGTCGAAGACGTTCCCGGCGTGACCCGTGACCGGGTGGCCTACGACGCCACCTGGAACGGGCGCCGTTTCACGGTCGTCGACACCGGTGGGTGGGAGCCATCAGCCCGCGGGCTGGCGGCTGCCGTCGCCGAGCAGGCTCAGATCGCTGTGGAGCTAGCCGATGCGGTGCTCTTCGTGCTGGACGCGGCCGTCGGCGCGACGGATGCCGACGAGGCAGTGGCTCGCGTTCTGCAGCGTTCGGGGCGGCCCGTCATCCTCGCGGTCAACAAGGTCGACGACGTGCGCCTGGAGTCCGACGCAGCAGGGCTCTGGTCCTTGGGGCTCGGCGAGCCCTATCCGGTGTCCGCCCTGCACGGTCGGGGCAGCGGTGATCTGCTCGACGCGGTGCTCGCGGCCCTTCCGAAGCCCGCCCCGCCAGTGCTCGACCTAGAGGAGCGCGGACCCCGTCGGGTGGCCCTGCTGGGACGTCCCAACGTCGGCAAGAGTTCATTGCTCAACAAGCTGCTCGGCGAGGAACGGTCGGTCGTCGATGAGGTGGCGGGTACGACCCGTGACCCGGTCGACTCGCTGGTGTCGCTGGGCGGCGAAGTCTGGCGCTTCGTCGATACGGCCGGTCTGCGCCGGCGGGTGCGTGAGGCTGCGGGTGCGGAGTACTACTCGTCGCTGCGTACCGAGACGGCGCTGCGCTCGGCCGAAGTCGCGCTCGTGTTGCTCGACGCGGGGGAGCGGCTGTCGGAGCAGGATCAGCGCATTCTGACAATGGCCGTCGAGGCGGGCCGCGCCATCGTCATCGCGTTCAACAAGTGGGACCTTGTCGACGAGGACCGGCGCTATGACCTCGAGCGCGAGGTCGAGCGGGACCTCAGCCGTATCCAGTGGGCACCCCGGGTGAACGTCTCGGCCCGCACCGGCCGATCGGTCGAGAAACTCGCCGCCGCTATCCGCACCTCGCTTGCCAGCTGGGAGACTCGGATCTCCACCGGTCGGCTGAACGCCTGGCTCGGCGAGGTGGTCGCTGGGACCCCGCCGCCGTCGCGCGGCGGCAAGCTGCCAAAGGTGCTGTTCGCCACGCAGGCAGACATTCGGCCGCCGCGATTCGTCATCTTCAGCTCCGGCTTCCTGGAAGCGGGCTACCGGCGCTTCCTGGAGCGGCGGCTGCGCGAGGACTTCGGGTTCGTGGGGACGCCGATCGAAGTCTCGGTGCGCGTGAAGAACAAGGGCAAGCGGGAGCGCAGCTAGCCGGCGATAGCGTTCAGCTGAAGTTGTGGTTCAGCTCCGTATGGCCGGCGAGCCACTTGTCCCAGTAGCGCGTCGCCAGCTGCTGCCACCGGCCGGCCGTGGGGGGCGCGATGAGGGTCTTCTTGGTGGCCGGGCGCACGCTATCGGGCCCGCGGCGCCGCTTGTCGGGGTTCGACAGGTAGATGTGGTTGACCGTGGCGTTGGTGAAGGCGACGACCCCATCGGCCGGTGTCAGGCCCTGGGCGGGGTGTCCGAGGATGTCGGCCAACACACCTTGCGGGTCGTTGGCGAGCCGGTTGTAGGACGTGCGGAGCCAGGGCAGCCCGGTGCGCTTGCGGATGAGCTCCGCGGTCACACACGTGCGTAACCAATGCTTGGCGGCCACCTCGGGTGGGGTTGACTCCAGGTAGTCCTTTTCACGCAGCCACGAACCGATGACCTCGCGGGGGTCGCGCACCAGCTCGACGAACCGCACGTCAGCCCATTCCTGGTTGGCCAGCAGATAGCCGAGCCAGGGGGTCTTGGACTCATCGACGACGACGTCACCGGTCCGCGCGAGGGCCTCGAAGACGCGCCGGACCTCGACGAGCCCGCGTTCGACGCCGGGCCAGGGCTTGCTGGGGACGGCGTAGCCGGCGAGCTGATCCAGCTGTGCCGCCCGGTTGGCCTCGCCCCAGGCGCGCAGCCGGCCAGGCTGCGACCAGGACCCGATGAGCGGACCCCACAGCTCGCAGTCCTGGTGGGTCTCGCCGCAGCCGCATTCCAGCGACCAGGTCTCTTCATCACCCAGGTAGCGGGTCTCGCCGATGGCCCGGTAGCCATCCTGCAGTTCGAGCAGTCGCGAGAGCAGGGTGGAGCCGGAGCGTCCTGAACCCACCAGGTACAGGATGGATACCTTGCTCAACGGCCCTCCAGGGCACCGGACCGGGCGGCCTCGTTCCCGGATGCGTTTCGAAACCTTCGGGAGCAGGTTGTCGAAGTTGAGCCCATCGTACGAAAGTTGCCGGCGCCGGCCCTTGGTCCACTCGGGTGAGCGCTTCTTGGTACTAACGGGTGAAATTGGGGCGGGTGGCGGCCTCGGACGATTGGGTGGCGCCTGACCGGGCATTTACGGGGTCGCGCGAAATGAGCCGAAATTCCGGCGAGCGCCCCTGAAAAGGAGAATCATGAGACTTGGCGCCAGCTTTGCTCTGATCGCTATTGGTGCAATCCTCAAGTTTGCCGTCACGACTCAGATCAGTGGTGTGTCCATCGGAGTTGTCGGTGTGATCATGATGATCGTCGGCTTGGCGGGGCTGATCCTGACAATTGCCCTGATGTCGACGCGGCGCCGGACCGACGTGGTTTACGGACGTCATGGCGTCGGCTATGTGGAGCCGGTGAGCCCGGTCGACCCGCGCTACTGAGGATCCAACCGGTTGCGCCCGTGCGCCTCGTGGCTGCTGACCCAGTCGCCGTGAATGACGGCCGAGCCGAGCGACGTTTCACCCGCCAGCACCACGCCGGCGCAGATCTCGGCGAATTTGTTGACCTTGCCAGTGCCTTCGCATCCCAACATCTGCAGCGCCTCGCGCTGCGTCGCGAGGCCCGTCCCGCCGCCGTACGTGGCCACGATGAGCGCCGGCAGGGTGATCGACCAGTAGTAGTCGCCGTTCTTCAGCAGCTGGGTGTAGACAATCCCGGCATGGGACTCGGCGACGTTGGCCACATCCTGCCCGCAGGCAATGAAGAGTGCGGCGAGGCCATTCGCCGCGTGGGCACCATTATTCGCGCCGCCGGCCAGGAATGACCCGACGGACGAAATCTGACGCGCCCAGAACAATGTCTCGGTATCCACGCCCATCAGGTCACGCACGATGTTCTTCTTGATGATCGCCTCGGCGACAACCCGTTTCCCGCGAGTGAGCAGTGTGTTGATGTGCGACTGCTTCTTGTCGGTGTCGATATTTCCGGACAGCAAGAATTGCGGATGGTCCGGATGGTTGTCGCGGATCCAGGCGCACGCGGCCAGCGTCGCCTTACCCGTCATGTTCTGCCCCGCCGCGTCGCCGGTGGCGTAGTTGATACGCAGGAAGCGCAGCGGCCCAACCTGGTACTGGCCGACGTACGTCACCTTGCCTGAACGGGTCGTCGCCTCAGCGGCCTTTCGGAGGCCGTCCTCGTTCTCGGTCACCCACGCGCCGAACTCACGGGCCTGCACCGCGTCCTCGAAGCTGAACACCGGGGCGCGCTGCATGTGTGATTCGACGACCGTGGTGCGTACCCCGCCGCATTCGGTCAGCAGGCGCATTCCCCGGTTGTAGCTCGCGACCAGGGTGCCTTCGGTCGTCGCCAGCGGGATGTAGAAGTCGCCCTGCGCGTGCTCCCCGTTGATGCGCAACGGTCCGGCGACGCCGATGGGGACCTGCGCCACGCCCATGAAGTTCTCGATGTTGCCGTCCAAAAGGGCAGGGTCGAACGAGAACTGGCCGATGTGATCGAGTTGTGCGCCGGTGCGGCGCGTGACGAACTCACGCCGCAGAGCAGCTTGCGCGAGCGTGAAGTCCGCTTGCGGATCGCGCGGCACGCTTTCTCGTGGTGACTGTGCCGCGCCTTCACTCATCGCGATCCGTCAGCTCCTGTCGCGCTCAGTGCAGTTCGGTCTTGAGAATCTTCCCGGTCGGGCCGTGGGGCATCGTGGCATGGAACTCCACCTGCCGCGGGTACTTGTAGGCCGCCACGCGCTCCCTGACGAACGAGATGAGCTCGTCCGCGCTCAGTTCGGCGCCGGCCCGCAGGGTCACGAAGGCCTTGACTTCCTCGCCCAGTCGCTCGTCCGGAACGCCGATGACGGCGGCCTCCGAGACGGCCGGGTGGGTGTAGAGCACCTCTTCGATCTCACGCGGATACACGTTGTAGCCGCCGCGAATGATGAGGTCTTTCTTGCGGTCGACGATGAAGAGGAAGCCGTCGTCGTCGAGGTAGCCGAGGTCACCGGTGTGCAGCCAGCCGTGGGTGATCGCCTCGGCGGTTGCCTTCGGGTTGTTGTAGTAGCCGCGCATGACGTTCACGCCCCGAACCATGACCTCGCCGACATGATCGGAGCCGGCGGGCAGCACGTGTGAGTCCTCGTCCCAGATCTTGACGTCGACCCCCCAGATCGGTTTGCCGACGCTGTAGATCTTGCGGTCAGTCGCACTGAAATTGAAGGTCGTCGTCGACGCCGTCTCCGTCAGCCCGTAACCCTCGAGGATCGTGATCCCGAACTTGCGCTCGAAGGCATCGAGGATCTCCGCCGGGATGGCGGCGCCGCCTGAAATGCCGATCCGCAGTGACGACACGTCTGCGTCGGTGACACCCGGGTGATGGAGCATGGCGTGATACATCGTCGGTACGCCCTCGAAGATCGTCACCCGGTCGCGGCGGATGACCTCGAGGACCTTGGCGGCGTCGAAGCGCGTCACCAAAGTCATGGTCGCCCCGAAGCGAATGCAGATGTTGAGCTCACTTGACAGGCCGAAGACGTGGAAAAGCGGGAGTGCGATCATCACCACGTCGTCGTCGTGGATGCCGAACAGCCGTCCAGGCGTGTCGGCGTTCATCAGCAGTTGGAAGTGGGTGAGTTCGGCGCCCTTGGGAGTTCCGGTGGTCCCTGAGGTGTAGATGATGACCGCGGTGTCGCCCGGCTCGGACTGCTCGAAGGGGGTCGGCAGTGACGGGTCGCTTGCCAGCAACTGCTCGACCGGGATGCCGACGTCGGTTTCGGGGGTGCCCGGGGTATTCACCACGTAGACGAGGTCGATGCCGACGGCACCGGCTGCCTTCGCGCCGTCCTCGGCAATTCCGGCCCAGGTGATCAGCGCCCGGGCGTGGGAATCCCCGAGCTGAAATGCCGTCTCGGGCGCTTTCAGCAGCACATTCATCGGGAGAGCGACACAGCCGGCTTTCAGGATGCCGAAGTACGCGATGACGAACTGCGGAATGTTGGGCAGCTGCAGACCGACTGCGTTGCCGGTCTGGAGCCCGGCAAGGCGAAGGCCGAGAGCCAACCGGTCGGACAGTGCGTCCAGCTGCGCGTACGTCAGCCGCCCACCGTCGAAGATGACTGCGGGCTTGTCGGGGTTCGATTTTGCCGATTCCCGAAGAATCGAGGCCAAGTTGAGACCCATAGCGACCGCCTCTCCCCGCTCGGCCCAGGATTGGATCGATGGGTCCGGTGGGGTCATGAAGAGCATTTCCTGAAGGCAGCTTGCCGGCCAGGGACCTAAGGCTCCTGTTCTGCGTCACAGCCGTTCGGTGCGCGACCCGCCGTGAGAGCTGGACCAAGCGTCGAGCGTCAAGCGCCAGGCGGCACCGAGTCGATTGAGCGCCGGCCGGATATCGGAGCTGGCGCCGCGCTAACAGCGTCACAGTCGAGTGGCGGTCGCACCGTCGCTCTTGAGCTCTGCACTGTGGGGGTCGCAGACGATCCCGCAGCGCCCATCCTCGGCGCTCAAGGGAAGCACGAGCCCCCTCGGCATGACCACGTGGCGGGTGCCGCGCTGGCCGCACGGTGCAACGTTGGCCCTTTTACCCGCGGCGTACGTGCTCGTGGGAAGGCAGCAGGACCAGTCCTGGCCGCGCCAGAAAAAGCGCCGCCGCGAGTGGGAGTGAAATCGTCCTGCCGGGTCCAGCAGCCGGGCACTGACGGGACAGTCGCACGGTAACTGCCGCGGGAACGCCAACTGGGTCGGCGCGAGCTCGCCGACGGCGAGGGCCACCCCATTGTGGCGCCGGCCGGGAGGCTGGGCGCCCGAGCAGCTCGTCGCATAAAGCCATTGCCAGGCGGCCGGTTCCGACCCCGAAAACGAGTCGCGGCAGAGAAAACAGACGGCCTCGTAGCGCCGATCCCGAATGCTGAGCGTCTCCATCCGCAGCCCCTCGCTATGGATGGGAGGAGGTTAGCGCGTGCGGCCCGGGCGGGGAACGTTGAGATCAGGCTTTGGCGATGAAGTGCCGAGCACTCGCGCCTATCGCCACCCTCATCTCGCTGAGTACGACGCCATCACGATGGCCATCCCCTTGCGCCGGCTGCTAGCCGGTTTCGTCGGTGCGGCTCAGCGGGCCGGTTGCCGGCGCCACCCGCGCCGTTCGTTGTCCAACTTCTGCCATGGCCGCCGGCGCCCGCCCCTGGCCCGCCGGTAGCGCTGCTCAAAACCTTCCACCACGGTTGACACCGGGTCGTGCAGGTCGGCGCGGATGGCGGCGCGACTTCCGGGCGACAGCTCGGCGCGGCCCTTCGCGGTGGCGAGCCGGCGGACGCGGGCGGGCATGTCCAGGATGAGCTGCGCGCCGACGGCAGGGGCGGTGAAGTCCTCGCCGCGGGCGAGTCGAATGCCTAGCTCGACCAGGTTGACCCCGGCATAGGCGTCCTTGTGGACCGAGGCGTAGAGCCTCGGGTTGACTTCGAGCACGAAGAGCTTGTCGGTGGCGGCTTCGCGCCGGAAGTCCATGTTGAAAACGCCGTGGAAGCCGGTCGCCGAAATCACCGTTCGCGCGACCTCAACGGCGTCGGGGGCCTGCGCGTAGTCGAAGCTCCCGTCGCCCAGTGGGCTATGGGCGAGGAACGCCCGGATCGTTCCGCGTTCCGCGAGCCCGCTGACGGCCAGGTCACTGCCTTCGATGTGTTGCTGCACCATGATTGGCAGCAGTCCGGCGGCAGCGATCCGCTGCACGGCATCGCCCAACCCGGCGCTCGTGTCGACCCATTGCAGGCCGCGCGACCCCTCGGATTCGAGCGGCTTGATGACCGCAGGAAACGCCAGGTCCAGGTTGGCGACGTCAGTCGGCGCGGCGATCAGCCGTGACGTCGGATAGCTGACGCCAAGTCGCTCCAGACGCGCGGTGAAGCTCCACTTGTCGTCGAGTTCGCGCACCAGGCCGACGGGGGAGAGCGGAAAGACCTGCCGCGGCGGCAGGCTCGGCGCGAGGCCGGCCAGGTGCGCGGTCGCCGCCATACCGCTGGGGACGATCACCGCCCTGGGATGCGCCTCGAGAAGCGCACACAGCACGTCGCGCAAGACACCGGCAGGATCGTCGAAGGCCGCCCGGCTCACCCGGGTGGTTCCAGCGCAGCCTCGCAGGGTGCGTACGGCCGCACAGGCATCCGTGGCCACCAGATCGAACGGCATGGTTGCGGCTGCCAGGCAACGGGCAGCGGCGAATGCCCCGCCCGAGTCGCGCGTCAGCAAGATGGCCGCCACGTGCGACGCCGGCGCCAGCCGCGACGGCCGATCTGACATGAATAATCCCCCGCTGCCGGGACGACAGGATTTGGACCTGCGACCCCTTTACCCAGCCTACGGCGCGGAGTCCGGGCTCGTTCGACCAGCCGATCGCGGGCTGGTCACCGGCAGGATGTCAGCTGAGCACAAGTCTGGCCCGTCCCGCATGCTCCGGGGACGTTCGTCCCTTACCCCCGGTGGTATGCGGATCCAGCATGGGATTCATGGCGACCGTAAAGAACCTCGACGCTCCGGACCGAACTCTGACGCCTGACCATGCCCGCATGCAGTTCGTCACCGTGGACGGCGCAACCATCATGCGAGCGACCCATGAGCCCGGTTGGCGCTGGTCCACCCACCTCAAGCCCTCCACCGAGAACGAATCCTGCCAGATCCCGCACACCGGCGTCGTTATCAGCGGCCAATACCACTTCCGCATGGACGACGGGCAGGAACTCGACCTCGGACCGGGCGACGCCCACTGCGTCGGGGCCGGGCACGACGCTTGGGTCGTCGGTGATGAGCCGTGCGTGATCCTTAACTTCATCTCGTCCGGCGTCAGCTAGGTCCGCCTTCGCCTCGGCGGCGTACGAACTTTGGGCAAAGACGTAACGAGCCGTGTCTGACGCGCGCGGTCGTCAGTCCAGACAGATCCGCGGTAGCTCGAACCAACGCAGGGCTTCGAAGTTCTCTGGTAGTCCAGTCGACTCGTCGGCCGGCCATGCGGGCTCGTCGGGCCGGGCTGCGAGCAGTGAGCGTGCTTGTTCGAGTTGAACGGCAAGGACTTGCTCAGGGGCGCTGGCGTGCGCGGAGGGATAGGTGAGCCGACCGGCGCTGTCATAGCGGAGGTCGTGCAACGAGAGAGGCGGCCTTGACAGGCCGTTGCGATGCCGCCAGAGCCCGGTTTCGGGTTCGAACTGGTAGTCCGGAAGCAGCTTCCATCCTTGCTCGGCGAGCAGGAGTACCGAGTCGATCAGGTAGTCGCAGACGGCATCGGTGATGAAGTAGTTGAAGTTCACCCGTGTCCACCCCGGCTTGATTCCCTCGCAGCCGACGTCGATTTCCTCCTCGATTGCATGCGATCGAGTGGTGTCGATGCCGAGCAGCCGGTGACCGTACGGTCCGGCACATGAGCAGCCGCCCCGCGCCTGGATACCGAAAAGGTCGTTGAGCACGGCGACGACAAAATTGTGGTGCAGTCGGCGGCTGCCGTAGCGCACTCCGAACGACACGATCGAGAGCCGCTCGGCGTCGCCGCGACCGAGAATCTCGATCGCCGGATGGGCGCCCCAGCTGCGAAGCGCCCGCCGCCAGAACCGCTGTTCGCGTTGTTTGATCAGGTCGGTGCCGACGGCTTGTTTCAGCTGGAAGACCAGGCCGGCGCGGATGGCGCCGACGATGGCGGGGGTGCCGCCTTCCTCGCGGGCTACTGGATCGTCGAGGTAGCGATGCTCGGATGCGGAGACATAGGCGACGGTGCCTCCGCCGGGGACGGTGGGAACGCGGTTGGCCACGAGCGGGCGCCGGACGGCGAGCACGCCTGGGGTCTGTGGGCCGCCGACGAACTTGTGCGGGGAGATGAAGACGGCGTCCTTGTAGGCAAGGGGACGTTCGGTCGGCGAGGTCATCCGGATCTTCACGTACGGGGCGGCGGCCGCGTAGTCCCACAACGAGAGCGCGCCGTTACGGTGCAGCACCTCGGCGACCGTCTCGGTATCGGTCAGGATCCCGGTGACGTTGCTGGCCGCCGAAAAGCTCCCGATGCGTACCGGCCGGTCGGCGTAACGCTGCAGCTCTCGCTCGAGACGTCCGACGTCGAGGTGCCCTGTCTCGTCCTCGGGAATCACGACCACGTCGGCGATGGACTCCCGCCAGGGAAGCTCATTCGAGTGGTGCTCGAACGGGCCCAGGAAGATCACCGGCCGTTCTCGTTCCGGGATCGTGTCGGACAGGTGATACGCGGCGTCCAGGTCGTTCGGGATCCGCACATTCAGAATCCGGATCAGCTTGTCGATTGCACCGGTGGCACCGGACCCCGTGAAGATGACGAGCGTGTCGTCGTCACCGCCGACTGCCTTGCGAATGATGTCCCTGGCGTCTTCCCGGAGTCGGCTTGTCTGCCGCCCCGTCCCGGAGCTTTCGGTGTGGGTGTTTGCATAAAGCGGCAGCACCTCTGATCTGATGAAGTCCTCGATGAAGGTGAGAGCCCTTCCTGATGCGGTGTAGTCGGCGTAGGTGATACGCCGGGGTCCGTACGGCATGTCGACGACCTCGTCGTCGCCGATGACGCTGGCCCGAATGTGTTCGAGCAACGCGGAACTCGGACCGGCCGGGCGGTCGTCCCGCGGCGCATCCACCGTCCGCGAAGGTGCACGCAGCTGCTGCAGGTACTCCTGATCACCGAGCAGTTCCAGGCGCCTCCACACGATGCTGGAGGCGACGGCCTGGCTGGCGTGCGCGGCCATCGCCTCCCGCTGGCGGCTGCGGTCGACGGTGAGCCGGTAGTCGACGTCGTTAGGTTCGGCGCCGACGAACGCGGTGCCGTGTTCGGCATTCAGCGTGTCGGAAACCGTCGATGGGACGGTCCATCCGACCACCGGCAGATCGAGCAGTTCGGCGGCGTCGATCGCGGCGGCGGTGGCAGCGGCGTGATCGGGATGACCGGTGACGCCGGAACAAGCGAAGGCCAGGATGCCGTCCGCGCTCACGTGTCGGGCGGTGTCCATGATCTCGCCGACCAGCCGGCTTCGGCACACATCCGCGAGTTCGCCGTCCGGATAGCGAAGGATCCGGGTGTCCGTAAGGCCGAGCACCCGTGCCGCCTGCTCGAGCTCGCGCGCACGCAGTTGATGGAGGTCGCCGGGGAGCCCGTGAACCGTGGATGCCTCGCCGTGCGTGAAGCACAGTACGGAAGCCCGGGCCCCGCTGCTGGTGAAGGCGCTCAGGACGGCGCCGAGGCCGAAGGACTCGTCGTCTGGATGGGCGACGACCGCCAGTACCGATTCCCATGCCGGGAACGGCAGGTGTTTCGTTGAGTTCATGTCCGACCATCCATGGCTAGACGACCGATCCTGCTTCCGGCCGGTTTGTGGCAAGCAGAGGCAAAAGTCCCGGCTCACCTGCACCAGCGTCGCCGAGGTTCGCTGCCCGGCGCAGCGGCAGGGTGACGGTGGCCGTGGCGCCCTGCCCCGGCCCGGACGATTGGATGTGCAGGTCGCCGCCGTGCGCCCGCGCCAGCCCGCGGGCGATGGTGAGGCCGATACCCGAGCCGGGCGAGCGCCGCAGCGCCGTCGACGCCCGGTAGAACCGTTCGAACACTCGCTGCTGATCAGCCGCGGCCAGCCCGACGCCGGTATCGGCAACGGTGACGACAGCGCTGCCGGGAGTAGCGCTACTGGCCACCGAGACTGAGCCCCCATCCGGGGTGGCGATCAACGCATTACCGAGCAGGTTCGTCAGCACCTGCATGATGCGGTCGATGTCCACGCTGACCGGCAGCGGCGAATCACCGCGGACGGTGATCGTCACGCCAGCGTCGTGAAACTGCGGGCAGAGCCGGCCGGCTGCGCGCCTGGCGAGGTCGGCAAGATCCGCTGGTGTCCGGTGCAGTTCGACCCGCTGCTCCTCGGTACGCGAAAGCGCCGCCAAGTCGTC
Source organism: Mycobacteriales bacterium (assembly GCA_038245655.1). GTDB lineage: Bacteria > Actinomycetota > Actinomycetes > Frankiales > Frankiaceae > DATAZK01. The sequence continues at coordinate 34,574 of JBBRSE010000038.1, forward strand.
GGCAAGCCGATGTAGGCGGCGCAGCTCCTCGGCCATCGCCTGCAAGTGGCCGGGGTCTGGTGCGAGCACGCCGTCGATGAGGCCCTCGACGTAGCCGTCAAGTGCGGTCAATGGGGTACGCATCTCGTGCGCGACGTCGCCGAGCAGCCGGGTACGTCGCGTTTCGGTCTGGCCGAGGCTTTCAGCGAGTGTGTTCACATCCGCTGCAAGCGCCGCAAGTTCAGGTTCTCGCGGCAGTGCCACGGTCGACCCGTAATCGCCGGCGGCGATACGTCGCGTGGCGGTCCGCACGTCGGAAAGCGGCCGCAACAGTCGCCGGGTCACGAAAGTAGCCACCACGCCTCCGGCGACCACACTGACGAACACGGCTACCAGCAAAACGGTGTTGAGCGCGGAAATCAGCGCGGCGTGGGTGCTGGTTCCGTTGCCTCCGGCTCTCGGACCCATAGTGGCGTCCGCACCGGTACCCATGCGCATCCGCTCGTCGAACAGCGGCGGAACCAGGAGCCGCACCGTCAGGTAGGCAGCGGCAGCCCCGACGGTGATGACGACCGCGTATGACAGCAGTAAACGGGCAGCAAGCCGCATCGGATGACGTGTGCTCATGACGGGTGTCCCACGAACTTGTAGCCGACGCCTCGAACCGTCGCGATGAGATGCGGTGTAGCCGCGTCGTCCGCCAAATGAGCTCTCAGGCTACGGATATGGACGTCGACGACGCGCTCGTCGCCGTAGAAGTCGTGGCCCCACACCCGTTCTAGCAACTGCTGGCGCGAGAAGACCCGACCGGGGCTGGACGCCAGAGCCACCAGCAGGTCGAACTCGAGGGTGGAGAGCGTCACCGGCTCCCCGTCGCGGTCGATCTCCCGCCGCGCCGTGTCCACGACAAGCCCGTCGAAACGAAGCTGTTCAGGGTCCCCCGCCGGGGTGCCGTCGGCGCCCCGTCCGCGGCGCAGCACTGCCTTCACCCGTGCTGCCACTTCCCTGGGGCTGAACGGTTTGGTGATGTAGTCATCCGCGCCGACACCCAGCCCGACGAGCTTGTCGACTTCCTCGGTGCGGGCCGTGACAAGGATGACGTAGACGTCGCTGTCCTGGCGGAGCTGGCGCAACACATCCAGCCCGTCAACGCCGGGCAGCATGACGTCAAGAAGCAAAAGGTCCGGGTGCTCTTCACGGGCCCGGCGCAGCGCCGAGGTGCCGTCGGCTGCTTCCAGAACGGAAAAGCCGTCGGCTTCCAGGTAGCTGCGAAGCACCGTGCGGATATGCGGTTCGTCATCGACGATCAGAACCCGACGCGGCTGCCTCATTTCGCCGTCACCGGGCTGCGGCGCAAACCGAGTGGTTCGCGCCGCAGCCCGATTGCTCAGCATCGCGCGTCACGACTCATGAGGTGGCGGTGGAGGTGGCCAACTCGCGCATCGCGGCGCGGTGCTGCTCGGCAAGCTTCTGGCGCTCAGTAGCCGACAGCTTCTGCCGGTCGGGCTGCTGATCACGCCACTGCTGCGCCTGGGTGGAGTTGTAGAAGGGGCAGTCCGCCGGGTCGCCGTTGCCGTCGCTCATCATCCGCCCGTAGCCCGGACCGGCCGGTCGGGTAGTCGCCGGTCCCCGGTTCGCGGGGCCCGAGTCTGCGGTCGCAGCGACAGCCATCCCGGCCGGCACTCCAAGCACGGCCACCATTCCGGTAACGATCAGGATCCGTTTGCCGTTCATGTCCATCCACCTCTTTCGCTTCCGCCGGCTTCTGCCGACACCCCCCAGCCTCGGCCGGTGGTGTGATGCGCCGCGCCCAGCCCGGATGAAGATTGCGTGAAAGCCCTGCGCATCGAGTTCTTGCAGGCCGGACCGAGATCTGCGCGCAGGTTGCGCGCGTTGCGCAGCACCGCGACCTGCTTCGCGAGCTGGGCGCCTGCCAGTTGCACGAGTACGCCGGGCTGATCACTCCTGGTTGTCACGGTGAACGCCCACTCTCCGAAGACATACCCCCCGGCGTATGCTTCAGCTTAGCACTAGGGACTGAAGGGACACATAGCCGTGGACGCTGCAGGGTGGGATGCTCGCTACTCCGGAAGCGATCTGGTGTGGGGGTTGGAACCGAACAGGTTCGTCGCCGCCGAGCTCGAAGGACTCGCGCCCGGACGAGCCTTGGATGTGGCCTGCGGCGAAGGGCGCAACACGGTCTGGCTCGCCCGTCACGGCTGGCACGCGACCGGGGTGGACTTCTCCGCCGCAGGCGTGGCGCGCGCCAGGCAGCTGGCGGCTGCGGGCGGAGTGTCAGACGTGACCGAGTTCGTCGTGGCCGACGTGGTGGCGGGACCGCTTCCGGCCGGCCCGTTCGATGCCGTGGTGATCGCGTACCTGCAGCTAACGGCCTCCCAGCGGCGGCGCGCCGTCCGACTGGCGGCAGGAGCGCTCAGCCTGGGCGGCACCCTGCTCGTCGTCGGACACGATGCCCGCAATCTCACCGACGGCGTCGGAGGCCCGCAGGACCCTGAGCTGCTGTTCAGCCCGCAGCACATTCTGGACGACCTGGAGGGGATCGCCGAACTCGTCGTCGACAAAGCCGAGTCGGTGTCGCGGCCCGTGACGACACCCGACGGTCCCAAGGTCGCGATCGACGCGCTGGTTCGGCTGCACCGCGCCGATGACGCGGGCCGCGTCAGCTGAACACCGCACTTGAGTCGCTCAGGATTTGCCCGCCGCTCGACCCTGGAAGGAGCGCCGATCCGCATGCTGCTGATCGCCATCCCGGCCGGGCTGCTGATCGGGCTTTCGCTTGGCGCCCTCGGCGGCGGCGGCTCGATCCTGACCGTTCCTGCCCTGGTCTACTTGCTGAACCAATCTCCGCATGCGGCGACGACCGGTTCGCTGCTGATCGTCGGGATCACCGCCGTTGCCGGAGCGGTGGCCCATCTGCGCAACGGACGAGTGCGTGTCGCCCAGGGGTTCACTTTCGGCGTGCTCGGCGTGGCTGGCTCCTGGGCGGGCAGCGGCCTCTCAGTTCACGTGAACCCGAACGTTCTGCTGACCGCGTTCGCCGTTCTCATGCTGGTGGCCGCCGCCGCGATGTTTCGCCGCTCCCGCAGCGCGTCCGGTGCCGCGGTTCAATCTCACGACGAAGCCGTCACGCAGCAGCGTGCGACTCAACCCGGGCCGGCTATGACGGCACCTGCGCCTGCCCGTACCACCGTCCTGGAACCTTCCACGACGCAACCCCGCTGCAACCTGCCGTCGCCTAGCCCGCGGGTCGATGCCTGCCGCGCAATCAAGCTCGTTCTCGCCGCCAGCGTGGTCGGGCTGCTCACCGGCTTCTTCGGCGTCGGCGGAGGATTCGTCATCGTTCCGGCACTCGTGTTGGTGGTGGGTTTCGACATGCCGGTCGCTGTCGGTACCTCGTTGCTCGTCATCTCGGTCAACAGCGTCGCGGCCCTCGTGGCACGGCTGGGCAGCCACGTTCATCTCGACTGGCCAATGCTTGGCGTCTTCACCGCCGCCGCCATTGCCGGCTCAGTCGTGGGGAACCGGGTGGCGTCCAGAGTCGACGCCGGCAGACTCGCCGTCGCCTTCACCGGCCTGCTCGTCATCGTCGCCGGCTACACCGCGGCCCGCTCCATCCCGCACCTCATCTGACGTCCGGGGACGGGCGGCGCTCCAGACGAACACCAATCCGATGACGCTGATCAGCGTCGCGACGATGATCGCGACTCCGCCCCAACCGCCCAGGCCTGCCCCTGCCAACGCGAGCGCGGTCATGGCAACCAGCAGTCCGAGAAAGCTGGGCCAGCCAATGTCAGCGCTACGACATCGTCCGCGGCGGCGGGTTTGGGTCGCGGCCAACACTCGCTGACGCTGGCTGCGCGTCGGAAGTTCAGTGCGAGCGTGCGGCCACCTTGGCGTGCACCTCCGCCATGTCGAGATCCTTGACGGCGTCGATGACTTGCTCCAAGGCGGGTGCCGGAAGCGCCCCTGGCTGGGAGAACACCAAGACGCCCTCGCGGAACGCCATCAATGTCGGGATCGAGCTGATGCCGGCCGCCCCGGCGAGCGTCTGCTCGGCTTCGGTGTCGACCTTGCCGAAGACGATGTCGGGATGTGCGGCGGCTGCCTTCTCGAAGACGGGTGCGAACTTCCGGCACGGCCCGCACCAGGAAGCCCAGAAGTCAATGAGGACGATGTCGTTGTCCTTGATGGTCTGCTCGAACGTGGACCCGGTCAGGGCGACGGTGCTCACGGCTACTCCGATCTGTCGATTGATACCCATGGGGGTATAACAGGGAGGGTCTGCGGCTCATTCCAATCCGGCCTTTTCCGCCGGCCGGTTCGGTGTGAGGAGCACGATGGGCTCGCCGCGGCGACCCTGTACCGCGGCGGCCCGCGTGAGTGGATACAGCGCGAAGCCGATCAGCACGGCGGTCGCGTGGCCGAAGCTGGTGAAGCTCCCACCCAGCAGCATCCCGGCGGAGACGTAGCAC
>JBBRSE010000039.1:0-38985 GCA_038245655.1 Mycobacteriales bacterium
CAACCACGTCCACCACCTCGAAGCCCTCGGCTACAAAGTCACCCTCGAACCCGCCGCCTGACGCCTTTCCAAACGTTCCCGGCTCCGCTGCGCTCCGCCGGGAGCTGTCGCCTGCCGATGCACAAGGGATTTTCCCGTTAGCCTAACGCTTGGTGCGGCCCGTGTTCCGAAGCGGGCCCAGGGAAGTTTCCGGTAGTGCCGGATACGGCGCACGCACCAGCCACCTGCGACCAGGGGATTTACTAGCGCTGGTCGAGGCTCGCCCGGTCGGAGCGGCTGCCTACGTCCGTATGGAGCTAACCGGTCGCTGGCCGCGCGCGTGAAGGCATTACGCCTTCGCCCCCCAAACGGACCGCAGCCGTAGCAGATCCGCCTCGCCGAGCAACACCCCGAAGCGATCCCGCAACACCTCGCCGAGCTCCTCCAACGCCAGCGGGCGAGAGCGTTTCGACCCGTCCACGGTCTCGATCAGCGTCGTCCCCCGCAGCGTGACGCGCCCGTCGAGCGTTCGCAGGGAGCACACCGTGTTACGCGTGAAATGCGAATCGGGCGAGCTCTGGTGATAGGTGCAGCCGGGCTCGAAGTCGCTGAACGAGCGGGGGGCGGCCGACAGTCGGTAGCAAGGCTCGTCGTCCTCGAAGACGTCCAACCATCCGTCCGCTCGTCCGGCTATGCGGAACGTCGCTGTCCCGTCGGGCTGGTCGCGGCGATCGTCCATCCTGAGCGGAACGTCGCTGAAGGCGCCGAACCCGACATCCACCAAGAACCTTTCGGACGCCAGCGACACGACCAACGCCAGGTGATCAAACGGGATCCCGACCGCCGCGCCGTTGTCAGGGCGCGCCTCGCACAGCGCGACCTCGAAACCGAGCGCGGTCAGGAGCGCCGCGAAAGCCCCGTTGAGCTCGTAACAAAAGCCACCCCGACGACGGTCCACCAGCTTGCGAACGATGGCCTCGACGTCAAGCGCGATCGGCCGGCCGAGGTGGATGTCGAGATTCTCGAAAGGCACGGTCAGCAGATGCGCGCGCTGCAGGGTCCGAAGCGTCGCCACGTCGGCGGCGAGTGGACCTTCGTACTCGATGCGCCTGAGGTACGCGCGGCGTTGCTCCTGTGTCAGCCGTTCTCGCATGACGGCGACCTCCAGACGAATCGGTCGCCTACACGAGCTCGAACAGCTCGTGCGCGACGGCGCGACCCTCGACCACTTCGCCCTTGGACACCAGCGGAAGGTGGTTCACCCACTGGTATTTCTCAGCGCCCGATTCCAACCGCGCCGTCGAGTAGATCGCACCCCTGCCCAGTTGCTCCGGCCAGTGCGCCTTGCCGTCGAGGGTAACGAACACATGGGCCCCGTCGGCTGTCAGCAACAAGACGCGGATGTCGAGAGTCACGTGGCCCTGCGAGTCCAGCGCCAGCCAGTCGGCGCCTGACCGGGCGGTCATCTCGCCCCGCAGCCGTTCACCCTCGAAGCGCACGGAGAGAAATTCCTGGATGATCCGCCGGCCCGCTGACGTTTCGCCGAGCATGTACAGCCCGTCCGGGTCGGTCTGAATGGTGAGGGTGCCGAAGGGTCGTAGCTCCATGGGCGCGATCCTAGGGTCCGCCAATTTCGGCCCGGTAGCGTCCTCCTGCGTAGGCATCACGTCGATGCCGCGGCGAAGGGCGAAACACCGTGGACCGTGTACGGATCGGGATCCTTGGCGCAGCGAAGATCGCGCCGATGGCGTTAGTCAAACCCGGTCGCCTGATTGACGAGGTTGACGTGGCAGCCGTGGCAGCGCGCGATCCTGCGCGCGCCGACAAGTTCGCCCGCAAGCACGGCATTGCGACGACGCATCGGTCGTACGAGGAACTCATCGCCGACCCCGAGCTCGATGCCATCTACAACCCATTGCCGAACGGCTTGCACGCCGAATGGACATTGCGCGCGATCGAAGCCGGCAAGCACGTCCTGTGCGAAAAGCCCTTTACGGCCAACGCGGAGGAGGCGCGCAAGGTTGCCGATGCGGCCGCGGCGGCCGGAGTAGTCGTCACCGAGGCGTTCCACTACCGCTATCACCCGATGGCCGAACGGATGCGAAGCATCGCCCACAGCGGCGAGCTCGGCACGATTCGCGAGATCCATACGGCGATGTGCTTTCCGTTGCCCAAGTTCAGCGACATCCGTTACAACTACGACCTCGGCGGCGGCGCCATGATGGACGCCGGCTGCTACGCACTGCACTGCCTGCGACTGCTCGGCACCGGTGAGCCCAAGGTGATCTCGGCGAGCGCCAAGCTGCGCTCGCCGAAAATCGACCGTGCGATGAGCGCGGAGTTGCGTTTCGAGGACGGCGTCCGGGGCCGGCTCGACGCTTCGATGTGGTCCAACCGCGTGCTGCGCATGTCCGCGAAGGTCACGGGCGACCGGGGCAAGCTGCACGTGTTCAACTTCGTGGCGCCGCAGTACTACAACCGACTGACGCTCAACGTTGACGGCAAGACCGCCCATGAGCGGGTACGCGGAGAGGCCACCTACACGATCCAGCTTCGCCGCTTCGCCGCCGCTGTACTGCGCGGCAAGCCGACGCTCACCCCGGCAGAAGATGCCATCGTCACCATGGGCCTGATCGACGACATCTACACCGCGGCCGGGCTTGCGCTTCGCGGCGCGGCCTCGCGCTGAACTCGCCCAGGCCGCGTCCCACACTCCTGCCATACCTGATCTAGTCACGACTAAAGACCCCGACGAGCTTTCGCCGACGCTGCGCGCGCACTTTGATGACCGGCAGATCGTCGAGCTGGCCCTGCTCTGCACGATGAGCCTGATGGGCCGATTCTCAGCGATGCTCGGCCTGGACGACGTGTCCTGCCGCGTCTCCTGACGGTCCAACTCCCGGCTCCGCGCGGACGGTCCCTCGACCCTCCGGTTGGTTACTTTCGGCCCTGGCCAGCGCCAACGCCCTAAGCGCAGCATGGCCCTGCCACTCGGATCACGGAGGCGCCATGTCAATGACGACGGCGGCCAGTGCAGCAAAAATCCACCACGGCGCGCTTCCGGGCGCCGACAGGGACGGCTTCTTCGGAATCCGATTCGAGTCGATAGGCGGCCTCGGCGCACACCTGGCCGGCCAGATCCTCGCCGAGGCCGGCGTGCTGCGCCAAGGGCTGAACGGCGCGCACTTCTCCTCCTACGGTTCGGAGAAGAAGGGCACATCCGTGAAGTCCTTCGTCCGCTTCTGTCCGGCCGATCGTGAGCTGCGCACCAGCAGCCCGATTGAGAGCCCCCAGGTCGTCGCAGTGTTCCACGAGGCGCTGGCCCGGACGTTCGACGTGGCCGCCGGCCTGCCCGCCGATGGAACGCTGATCGTGAATACGCGCTCCTCCCCGGAGGAGATCCGTGATGCGCTAGGGCTGCGCTCCGGCACGGTCGTCGTGCTCGACGCGCTTGGCGTTGCGCTTGAGGAGAAGACGCGGGTCAACACCGCGATGCTCGGGGCGGTCGCACGCGCCTGCCCGTTCCTGGATCCGGAAGCGGTGAAGGACACCCTTCGCGAGCGGCTGTCGGTCGCGCACGCCAATCTCGTCGAGGCCAACCTGCGCACCTTTGACCGCGGCTCGCGCGAGCTGCGAAGCATGACCTGGCCCGCCGCTCCTGGCGACCCGGATCGACCGATTCAGCGCGCCGCGCCCTCGTTCGGCTACCTCGATGCCCCCATCGGCGGAATCATTCTCGAGGCGGGCAACAGCATCCTTAAGAACCTGACCACCTCCCGGCAGGGCTTCCTTCCCGACTACGACGCCGAGAGCTGCGCAAACTGCGGGATCTGCGACATCGTCTGCCCCGATCTTTGCTTCGTCTGGACCGACGATCCTGATCCCGACGGCGACCACGGACACGAGCCTTCCGTGCGGCTGCGCGGTATCGACTACCACTACTGCAAGGGCTGCCTGAAGTGCGTCGACGCCTGTCCCACCGGCTCGCTCACCCAACTTCGCGAGGAGGACGGTTGGGCCGAGGAACATCGCGTCCCGCTCTTCCCGTGGCTTGAGAGGGGCGCCGCAAAGTGACTGCCGTTGCTGAGCCGATGTCGCGGGAGGGTACAACCGCCCGCCCCGCGCAGGTTGTCGGATTCCGGACGGGCAACGAGATGGCCGCCCTGTCTGCGAAGCAGATCGACTTCCACTTGATGGGCTACTACCCGATCACGCCCTCGACCGAAATCGCCGAACTGCTCGATGAGATGAAGGCCGCCGGCCAGCACAACATCGTGATGGTGCCCGCCGACGGTGAACACGGCGCGGCCGGCATCTGCTACGGCGCGGCGACCGGCGGAGGCCGGGTCTTCAATGCCACCAGCTCCCAAGGATTGCTCTACTCCCTCGAGCAACTCCCAGTGCAGTCGGGGACCCGCTTCCCGATGCTGCTGGACCTCGCTACGCGGGCGATCAGTGGCCCGCTCAACATCCGCGGCGATCACTCCGACGTCTACTTCGCCTTGAACACTGGCTGGCTCATCTTCATGGCACGCGATCCGCAGGCCGTCTATGACCTGAACCTGATCGCGCTGCGCATCGCTGAGCGTGCTGACGTCCGGCTGCCCGCCATCGTCGCCTTCGACGGCTTCTTCACAAGCCACCAGAAGCGCCGCGTCGAAAGCTTTGAGGACGGCGCGACCGTCAAGCAGTGGCTCGGTCCGGTACCGGCGATGGTGACGGCGCTCGACCCGCGCCATCCGGTAACCATCGGTCCCTACATGAACGATCCCGACCTGATCAACAACAAGTATCAGCTCGAGCGCGCCATGACAGCGGCGATGGCCGCGATGCCCGACATCGTCGATGAGTACGAGGCACTCAGCGGCCGCCGCTACGACCCGGTCGACGCCTATCGCATGGACGACGCCGAAGTCGCCGTCTTCCTGCTCAACTCCGCGGCCGAAACGGCCAAGGATGTCGCGGACCAGCTCCGCGCCGACGGGGTCCGCGCGGGCGTCCTCAGCCTTAACGCAATCCGCCCGTTCCCGGCCGACGCCATCAGAAAGGCGCTGCGCGGGGTACGCGCCGTGGTGCTCGGCGAGCGCTCCGGCTCCTTCGGCGCCCACGGCGCCAACCTCTCCCACGAGGTGAAGTCGGCACTGCACGATGACCCCGACAACCACACGCTGTGCCTCAGCCGCGCCTACGGGCTCGGTGGACGCGACTTCTACGCCGAGGACGCACACGCGTTCTTCCAGCTCGCCATCGATGCCGTCGAAAGCGGCGTAGTGCAGGTTCCGTTCGACTACTACGGCGTGTATCCGGGTGATCCGGCGACGACGGCCGTACGCGCCGGCGCACCGCCGCTCACTCGCGCGGAAACGACGACCGGGCTGTTTCAGATTCATCAGCGGCCGGGCGGTGGGATCGATGTCGACGCACCGCCGTTCTGGCAGCTCGCCACGAAACCGAAGCGCGTCCTGCCGGGCCATGGCGCGTGCCCTGGATGCGGCGTATTCCCGGCGATCGATCAGTTCCTGCGGGGCATCGAGGGCGACGTCGTCGTGCTGTACCAGACCGGCTGCGCGATGGTCGTCACGACCGGCTACCCGTACACCTCCCACCGAGTCACCTACGTACACAACCTCTTCCAGAACGGCGCGGCCACACTCAGCGGGCTGGTTGAGATGTTCCACGAGCGGGTGCGCCGAGGCGAGCTACCCGTGGGCGAAGACATCACGTTCATCATGATCACCGGCGACGGCGGCATGGACATCGGGATGGGCGCCGCGATCGGGGCGGCACTTCGCAACCACGGGATGATCATCGTCGAGTACGACAACCAGGGCTACATGAATACCGGTAGCCAGCTGAGCTACTCGACGCCGCTCGGCCACCTGACCTCGACCAGCCACGTCGGACCCGCCGAGCTCGGAAAAGCCTTTCACCACAAGGACACCCCGCAGATCATGGCGGCGACCAACATCCCGTACGTCTTTACGGGAGTTGAGGGATTCCCGGACGACCTCGCCGAGAAGGCCGCGAAGGCGCAGTGGTACGCCAAACACAAAGGCCTGGCGTACGGAAAGGTCCTCATCTCCTGCCCGCTGAACTGGAAGACGGAGGATCGCGTCGGTGTCGACATCGTCCAGGCCGCCGTCGATTCCTGTTTCTTCCCGCTGTATGAGGTCGAGGACGGGATCACCCGGATCACGTACGACCCGGACCAGTTGGGTCGCCGCGTGCCGGTGGCGGACTGGCTACTGATGATGGGCAAGACGAAGCATCTCAACAAGCCCGCCAACGACGCGACTCTCGCGTCGATCGAGGCCGAGGTCGAGCGCCGCTGGATGCGGCTCAAGGCCAAGGACCAGAACCCGCTGCTGTGAGGCGATGATGGACACCACTGCACGGATCATCGAGAAGCGCGACCTGACGGACATCACCAAGCTGTTCGTGGTCCACGCTCCGCTCGTCGCGCGCAACGCGACGCCAGGCCAGTTCGTGATCCTGCGGGTGAGCGAGACCGGCGAGCGGATACCCATCAGCATCACCGATTTCAGCCAAGCAGCGGGCACGATCACGATCGTCGTGCAGGAGGTGGGCCGTACCAGCGCGTTGGTGGGCGCGCTCGAGGTGGGCGACGTGTTCCTCGACTTCGCGGGTCCGCTCGGCATCGGGGCGCCGCTGCCCGAGGAGGGTCATGCGGTCCTCATCGGCGGCGGCTTCGGTACGGGCGCTGTCTTCCCGCTGGCCCGCGAACTGCGCCGGCGCGGCGTGCGTGTCACGTCCATCGTCGGGGCGCGTACCCAAGGGCTGGTCATCCTCGCCGACCTGTTGGCGACGGAAAGCGACGAACTGCACGTTTGCACGAACGACGGATCCCTGGGCTTCCACGGCTTCGTCACGGGTCATCTGGAGGAGTTGCTGGACGCCGGCGCCGCGTTCACGCACTGCTTCGCGGTAGGCCCGATGCCGATGATGCGTGCCGTTGCGCAGACCACGCAGCGGCGCGGCGTGCCCACCATGGTGTCGCTGGACCCGTTGATGGTCGATGGGACAGGCATGTGCGGCGGCTGCCGGGTGAGCGTCGGCGGAAAGTCGCTGTTCGCCTGCGTGGACGGCCCGTTCTTCGATGCCCACCAGGTCGATTTCGATGAAGCGCAGGCCCGCATGACCACCTACCAGGAGCAGGAGAGCGTCTCCCGCGAGCTGGCCGGACTCGGTGCTGGAGTGGAGGGGTAAGCGCCATGCCGATCGTGTATCCGCACAAGACGGTGATGCCGTGCCGGGACCCGCAGGAGCGCCGCCAGACCTGGGATGAGGTCGCGGAGGGTTACACCCCTGCGCGCGCCATCGCCGAGGCCCGGCGCTGCCTCAACTGCCAGGACCCCGTGTGCGAGCAGGGGTGCCCGGTCAACGTGCCCATTCGCGACTTCGTCCGACAGGTCGCGCGCGGGGACTTCGACGGCGCCGCGAACACGATCGCGCGCCGCAACCTGCTGCCCGCAATCTCCGGCCGGGTCTGCCCGGTGGAGCACCAGTGCGAGTCGTGCTGCGTGATCAGCCCGCGGCAGGATCCCGTCGGCATCGGGCGTTTGGAGCGGTTCGTGGCCGACTGGCAGCGCACTCACCAGGAGGGCTGCGAGCACTTGCCGGCGGCCCGAGCCTGGCGCGATCAGAAGGTCGGGATCGTCGGCTCCGGCCCCGCCGGGCTGACGGTCGCCAGCGACCTGGCGCAGCTGGGCTACCCCGTCACGATTTTCGAGGCGCTGCATGCCTTCGGCGGGGTCCTGCGATACGGGATCCCCGAGTACCGCCTCCCCAAAGGCATCGTGGACGAGGACATCGAGCAGCTGAAGGCCCTCGGGGTCGAGTTCGTCCGCGACGTGATCATCGGCAAGACGGTCACGATCGACCAACTCCTCGACGAGTACGGCTACACCGCGGTCTTCGTCGGTACGGGCGCCGGCTCCCCCATCTTCATGAACATCCCCGGGGAGAACCTCAAGGGCGTCTACTCGGCGAACGAATTCCTCACGCGGGTCAACCTGATGCACGGTTACGAGTTCCCGGCCTACGACACCCCGGTTCCGCGGCCGCGGCGCGCGGCGGTCATCGGCTCCGGCGACACGGCGATGGACGCGGTGCGCTGCTCGATCCGGCTCGGGGCCGAAGAGGCGCACATCGTGTATCGCCGCTCGGAAAAGGAGAAGAGCGCTCGGGCAGAGGACTACGAACGGGCGCGCGACGAAGGCGTCATCTTCGACTGGCTGACGCTCCCGAAGCGCTTCCTCGGTGACGCGGACGGGAGGGTGTGCGGTGTGGAGTGCATCCGCACCGAGCTCGGCGAGCCCGACGAGTCAGGACGCCGGCGCCCGATTCCGGTGCCCGGCTCGGAGTTCGTCCAGGAAGCCGACCTCGTCGTCATCGCCCTCGGAACGAACCCCAATCCGCTGGTACCAAAGACGACGGGCGGCCTCGACGTCAATGACCACGGCTGCATCGTCACGGACCCGGAAACGGGTGCAACGAGCCGCGAAGGCGTTTACGCGGGCGGCGACATCGCGACCGGCGCCGCGACGGTGATCCTGGCCATGGGCGCCGGCAGGCGGGCCGCGACCGCTATCCATCAGCACCTGCAGGAGCGCGCCGATCGAGAGGACGAGCAGTACCGGCGGGGTCGCGAGGACGGCACCGTATGGGCCAGCGAGTACGCGACCTCCGATGAGCTGGACGATCTCGCCGACACCGCCCGTCACGACAACTCGCATTGGCGGGGTTTCTTCGCCGGCGCGGAGGAGGTGCGCGATGCCGAGCGTGAGGTGCGGAACCGCTGACGGGGACTGATGGGCCGCGAAATCCCGCCACACCGCCCGCCGGTGTATCACCCGGCTTGACGGTGTTACACTTTCGCTATGCCGACCACTCGGGCGCGTCACCTGATCACCGAGACCGAACAGGTAGCCCGGGCGATTGAGGATGCTGCGAGACGGTGGCCGGAAGATCGAGACAGCCGTGCGAAGCTACTGCTTCGCCTCGTCGAGCAAGGCCATCACGTCTTGCTTGACGAGGCAGCGCATCAACGACTGCGCCGGATGGAAGCGGTGCGTCGGACGAGTGGAGCGCTCACCGGAACTTATGAGGCCGACTACCTTGAGCAGCTCCGCGACGACTGGCCGGCGTGATTGTCCTCGACGCTAGCGTCCTTATTGCCCACCTTGAGGCCACCGACGCTCATCATGATCGCGCCACTCAGTTGCTTCTCGATGCCGCCGATGAGGCGCTCGCAGCTAGCCCCCTGACGCTTGCCGAGGTGCTTGTTGGCCCCGCTCGCGTGGGCAAGTTGACAGCCGCACAGTTGGCGCTGCGCGAACTCGAGATTGCTAGCGTTCCGCTCGCCGAAGAAGGTCCGGCGCGTTTGGCCACGTTGCGGGCGACGACGCGACTGCGCTTACCCGATTGTTGCGTGCTGCTCGCGGCCGAGACCACAAATGCTTTCGTTGCAACATTCGACAACCGGCTCGCTGCGGCGGCCACTGACCTCGGCCTTACGGTCCACGGTTGAACTGTGCAACCCAAGTCCGGCTAGCTCCCAAGCATCGCCGCCATGAGCCGCCGTCCGGATTCCATGCCGCCCACCTTGCCGAGCGCGTGGTCAACCTCGGGGTAGGTGGCCGCGCGGGCTTTCGCTGAGCAATGCTGCGCCACTCGGCCGGCTTAGGGGTAGTTTTCGCAACGTGGGTGAGGCCGCAGAGGTGTCGCTGCGCGTCATTGGCGGGGCCACGATTCCTGGTGTCGCGACACTCACTTGGCCTTTGGCAGTCGTGATCGCTGACCAGATAGGGCTAGGCATCGACGTCCGAGCGCCTCTCGCAAGACGGCTGTTAGTACGCGTCGACAGAAGAGGTGCGGCGCAGAGCTCTCAGGATTGTGCGCGGCAGGTTTCTTGGGCAGATCTGGCTCCTGTGGAATTCGGCCGCCGGAGTGTCATCGTCAGCGCCTCTGACGGTCGCGAGGCACGGTTCGCGGCGCCCAGACGGAAAGCGCTGCTACCTCTCGTCGACTTAGTGGAAGGGCATGCAGTTTCTGTCGTGCACGTGCGCACGACCATCGGGTGGTTCTTCGAGAGAAGAGGCCGCCAGCCGCCGAGCATCGCCGCCATGAGCCGCCGCCCCGACTCCATGCCACTCACCTTGCCCAGCGCGTAATCGACCTCCGGATACGTGGCCGGCGCAGGCGCCGCCGGGGTGACCAGCGAGGCCAGCTCCGGCCCGACCCGGTTGGCGGACGGGCTGCACGCGCTCACCGACGCGCATCGCGCCTACGCGAAGGCACATCCGGTCCGTTACCTCGCCCAGAGCACGCTTCCGGGTGATGAGTCGATGCGGCTCGCCAGCCGTCGTATCGGCGAAGCCGGCTACGCGGTGCTCGCGTCCTTCGGGCTCAGCGACGAGCAGCTACCCGTCGCGACCGCCCAGCTCGCTGCGCTGGTCCACGGCTTCGTCAGCCTGGAGCTGGTGCAGACCATCGACTGGGTCACCGACCCGGACGCCGCCTTCCGCGGGCTGGTCGAGCTCTTCGCCGCCGGACTCGTCAACATCGTCTCCTCGAGCAACGGCAGGACGAATCGAAAAGACAAGCGATCCTGATGCGAGGGCTCACTGGACGGGTGGTGCTGGTCGCCGGCGGCGATGGAGGAATCGGCACCGCCACCTGCGTTCGGCTCGGCGAAGAAGGCGCGTCCGTGGTCGTGGCCGACCTTGACGGCCCGGTCGCCGCGGCCGTCGCCGCGCGAATCCGTGACACCGGAGGAACCGCTGAAGCCACCACCATCGACTTGCGCGACGAGGCATCGGTGGTCGCCGCCGTGACGCTGACGGTCGAGGCCTTCGGCGGCCTCGACGTCTTGCATGCCAACGCCGCCGACCTGTCCCCGGACACCATCGGTCAGGACAGCGACGCCGAAACGGTCCCCCTCGACGCCTTCGACCGCACGATCGCGGTGAACCTGCGCGGCCATCTGCTCTGCGCCCGCCACGCCATCCCGCGGCTGCTCGAACGCGGCGGCGTCGCGCTCGTCTTCACCAGCTACGCGGCTGCGTTTGCCGGCGAGCCCGAGCGACCCTCGTATGCCATGGCGAAGAGCGGCCTAGGCGGTCTCGTGCGCCACGTGGCAAGCAAGTGGGGCAAGGTCGGAATCCGCGCCAATGCCGTCGCTCCTGGTCTCGTGCTCACCGAGACCATCCGCGGTTCGCTGGATCCGGCCTTCCGAGATATGGCGCTGGGCATGACGCGCAGCGCTCGCCTCGGCACCCCCGAAGACATTGCCGCCATGGTGGCGTTTCTCGCCTCTGACGACGCCTCGTGGATCACCGGCCAGGTCATCAGCGTTGACGGCGGTGCCGTCTTGCGCTGAGCCGGTTGGCCAAATGGTCAGTGATGGTCCGGGTGTGGAACGGGGTGAATCCTGAGCTCGTCGATGGCCGCAAAGTCCTCGGGATTGCAGGTGTACAGCGGTAGGTCGTGCGCGATCGCGGTGGCGGCAACGAGCGCGTCGTACGCCCGAGCGGCCGGCTTGCGACCTGCCTTTCGCAGCCCGGCTGCCACTCGGCCGAACGCCCGCGCGGCTGGAGCATCGAACGCAATGACCTCGAAGTCGGCTTCGGCTTGCTGCAGATGGGCCTGACGCGCCACCCGTTCCTTGGCCGTCTTCGCCACGTGGGGCCCCACCGAAAGCTCGGCGAGGGTCACAGCGCTCACCACGGAATCATCCGGCAGATCATCAGGATTCGCGATGCGACCGAGGAGTATCACCGTCGACGTATCGAGCATGCCGCGCTCGGACGTCACGCTCACAACCCCGGGTCGAGCACGGCGTCGAGATCCGCACGCAGTCGTTCAGGATCCAGGACCGGCAGCCGGCGTCGTCGCGCTATGAGATCGGCGGCGGAGGGGCTTCGGCGCCGAAGCGGTCGCAGTTCCGCTACCTCGGCTCCGTCGCGGGTGACGAGCAGTGCCTCACCTGTGACGACTCGATCGAGAACCTCCCCGCCATGGTTGCGCAGCTCGCGCACGCTTACCCTCTTCACGCCCCAAAGCGTATCACCCGTGATACACGGCCAGCGGTCAGGCGGGGGCCGATCTGCACGACCACCCGACCGATAGTGGAGCGCTCCTCCATCTCATCGAGCGCCTGCGGCAGCTGCTCGAACGGCACGGACTTGCTGACAAGTGGGCGGATCTGACCGGCGCGCAGCATGCCAACCAGCGTGTCGTGGATCTCCACGGCCACCACGTAAGGCGTCGGGTTGAAGCCGGATCCGGGCGCAGGTGCGTCGCCGTACGCGAGAATCACCCCGACGAGCGAGAAATTGCCGAAGCAGAGCGCGCGGCCGCTGACCATCGGGACTTCCTCGGCCTCAATGCCGCTCGCGAAGCCGACCACGAGATGGCGGCCGTTTCGCGTCAGGCAGCGCAGGGATTCCATCATCACGTCGCCGCCGACACCGTCGAAGCACACGTCGACGCCGCGACCACCCGTCGCTTCGAGCACGGCGTCCGCGAAGCCGCCCCTGTAGTCAATGACGACGTCGGCCCCGAGGCCGCGGACGAATTCGAGCTTGCTGGGGCTGCCGGCGGTGGCAATGACCCGCGCCCCGGCAGCCAATGCGAGCTGAACCCACCGACGAACTCCATGCCGAGCGTGTACGGCAGCGGCGGGTTGATCGTCAGATAACGCCCGCGGCAGCCATCGACCTCGTTGTAATTGAGGACGGAGGTCGCGACGCGCACCAGGATCTCGCGCGGCCCCGGCACCGGAGCGGGGATCGTCTCCAGCTGCAGCGCCTCGGACGGGCTGCCGTACCTGACCACCTGCCAGGCACGCGTAACGGTGCTGCGCGAATCAATCATCGGCGCTCTCCAGAAGCGTCAAGATCCGGTGCCTTACGAGAGCGCAGCCGATCGTCAGCTGGCAGTGGCCAGCTGCTTCGCCGAACGCAGGAGGGCCTGGTTGGCGTCCTTCGGCAGGCCGCTCAGCGGCTGCGCGATCTCCGCTACGGTCGGGCCGAACTCGTCGGCGGCCGGCTGCAGGGCCGCGAGGTCGAAGTTGTAGAGCTTCGCCGCATTGCCGGCCAGGATCTGCTGGATCTGCTCCGGCGCCAGCGTGCCCATGACCTGGCGCAGGTGCTCCTTCGTGAAAGGACCGGTGCCCTCCTCGTGGGGATAGTCGCTGCCCCACATGACGCGGTCGATACCGACCGGGCCAAGGGCCGCCTTCACGTCAGCGGGGGTGGGCTGGCTCATGCCGATGAAGCAGCTCTGCTGGAAATACTCGGTCGCCGAGCGCGGAGGGACTAGCTCGCCGTCGAAGCGCATCTCCCCGACCGCATTGCTACGAATGTTGGCCATGAGCCCGTCCAGCTGGTTCAGCATCTCCGGGACCCAGGCGCAACCAGCCTCGGTGAGGACGAACTTCAGGTCCTTGAACCGCTCGAAGACGCCGCCGAGGATCATGTATGCCAGCGGGCGCTGCGAGTAGAACGGGATCTCCAGGAAGTGCACGAGGGGCATGGCCGGCGCCTTCTGGTAGACCGGCCCGCCGGTGCCGGAGTGCGCGTTGACCGGCACGCCGAGTTCGGTGCAGGCCGCCCACAGCGGGTCGTAGCACGGGTCGTACAGCGGCTTGATCCAGTCGCAGGTGGGCGGGACGGAGCCGACGAGCACGCCGCCGCGTAGCCCGTTGTCGTGACACCACTGCACGTCAGCAATCGCGTCGTCGACGTCGTTGAGGAAGATCTGGCCGATACCCGCGCGAGCCTCGGGCTTGCGGGACACGTAGTCGGCGAGCCAGCGGTTGTGGGCCTGGATGCCGGCGTGGCGGTGTTCGTACTCGTCCGGCGACGGTGGCTGTGCGAAGAGCACAAAGTTCGGGAAGAACGGCGGCACCGTGTTGGGGAAGATCACTTCACCGACGACGCCGTCGGCGTTCTGGTCGCCGTCACGACGCTCATCGTCCCAGTTGCGAATCCGCAGGTCGGTGTTCTTCTGGTCCTTGAACGGGTTGCGGTACTTCTCGCGCCAGGCATCGAAATCGTCGCGGTACTTCGGGTCAAGGAACTCGCGGTACTGCTGGTGGCTGCCGCCGGCGTGGGTGTCAGCAGAGATCACGATGTAATGGTCGTCGGACTGCACAGAAACCTCTTTCGCGAAGACTTGGCGATTCGGACCGGCCTGGGGAAGCTCGCCTTCAGCGAGTATCCACCGCTGCGACGCCCTGATTGAACCCCAAAATGGAATCGTATTCTAGCTTTCGAGACCTTCGCCACCAACGAGGCGCGGCCTGCCCGCATGATGGGACCAATGGACGCACCGATCGAGGAGAGCCGCGCGCTCTACCTGCCGGACGGCGACGGGTTCGTGGCCACCCTTTGCACGCAGGGCGGCTGGGATGAGAACCATCAGCACGGCGGGCCGGTGCAGGCGCTGCTGGCGCGAGCCGTCGAGCACACACCCACCCTCGCCCCGATGCAGGTCGCGCGGCTGACCCACGATCTCATCCGGCCGGTTCCCATCGGCCCGCGCTTGCTGATCGATGTGCAGATCCTGCGCGAAGGAAAGCGCATCCAGCTGCTCGAGGCCGTTTTGCGGGTCGGCGACATCGAGTACGCCCGCACCCGCGTCCTGCGCCTGCGAGACGAGGACCTGACCGGCACGGCGACCTTCCACGACACCGTGGACCGCGGCGAAGACCCGGTGTGGCCCGAGGATCTGCCAAGCGACGCCTTCGGCATGACGCAGCGGCTGCCCGGCTTTTTCGAGGGCATGGAGCTTCGACGGTTCCCGCGCCCGGGAGCAGCCGAGGGGGTCCACGGGTATTGGGTACGCCTGCGCGGGCCCCTGGTCGCCGGTGAACCCTCAACACCGCTGCAACGGCTCAGCGTCGCGGCGGACTTCACCAACATGATCGGCGCCACCTTCGACGCCCAGCGGATCAGTGCTATCAACCCCGACCTCAACCTCCACGTCTTGCGCCCCCTCGAAGGTGAGTGGATCGCGGTCGTCGGCGACAGCCGCATGAGCCTCGCGACCGGAATGGGCGTGTCCAACGCAGAGCTTCGCGACCGCGCCGGCGTCTGCGCGCTGGCATCCAACTGCCAGCTCATCCAGCGGCGCTAGGGCGGCCCGCTAGAGAAACGCGCTGAGTGCCTGCCGGGCCCGGGTCAGGAAGACGTTGGGGTCCGCCGCCTTCGCCGCAGCCGTCTTGGCGTCGCGCTCGGTGGCGTAGCTGACGAAGTCGTCGCCGCCGACCGAGCCGACGATGGCGGCTGCCACTTCTTCCGGGCTCGCGCTGTCGGGTCCGCCCGCCACCATCGACGGGTCGTTGCCGGGCTTGTCGTTGCTGAACTCGGTACGGGTAGTACCAGGCACGAACAGTCGCGCCCGGACCCCGGTATTGCTCAGCTCCAGATAGAGCGACTCGGTGAACAGCTCCAGCGCCGCTTTGGAGGCGGAGTACGCGCCCACCCCGAACGCGGCGGAATGCACCCCCATCGATGAGACATTGATGATCTCGCCGGACCCGCGCGCGACCATCCGCGGCAGGAACGCGAGACTGAGGCGGGCCGGCGAGAAGTAGTTCATCGCCATGACGCCCTCGAGGTCATCCGCGCTCATCGCTAGCGCGCGGCGGCGCTTGGGGACGCCAGCGTTGTTCACCAGGACATCCACTCCGCCGAACGCGTCGTCGACGGTGGCAGCCAGCCCATCGAGCGCATCGAGGTCGGACAGATCCGCCGCCCACCAGCGCGTCTGCGGGCCGCAGGCGGCCGCGACCTGCTCGAGCCGGTCCTCGCGCCGGGCGCAGATGCCGACGGTGTGACCACTCGCCGCAAAGGCCATGGCCGTAGCCGCGCCGATGCCGGACGACGCCCCCGTCACGAAGACCCTCACGCGCTGACGCTAGCCCGACCCAGCCAGCGCGGGTTCAGCGCACTCCATGCGGCCGAAACTGGACGCTGATCCGCGGACCGGCGCACCGGGCAGTCTTGGGCACCGCGTGCTCCCAGGTGCGCTGGCAGCTGCCGCCCATGACGAGCAGATCGCCGTGGCCCACCTCGTAACGCCGCGACGGACCGCCCCGGCGCGGACGCAGGAGCAGCGCCCGGGGAGCGCCGAGGGACAGGATCGCGACGAGCGTGTCTTCGGTACGGCCGCGTCCGATCCGGTCGCCATGCCAGGCGACGCTGTCGCGACCGTCGCGGTAGAGGCACAACCCCGCGGTCCGGAACGGCTCACCGAGCTCACGGGCGTAATGGCGCCCCAGCGCATCGCGTGCTTCGGCGAGAAACGGATCCGGCAGCGGATCGTCCTCGTCGTAGAAGGACAGCAGTCGCGGCACGTCAACCGTGCGGTCGTACATCACGCGCCGCTCGGCATGCCAGGGCACGCAACCCTGCAAGCGGTCGAAGAGGGAATCGGCGCCGGCCACCCAGCCGCACCGCAAATCGATCCAGGCCCCCTCCGTCAGGGGCACTCGCTCAACCGCAACGCCCAGCGGCCGAAGGGCAACCTCGTCACAGGCTTCGAGCAGCGAAGCCTGGAACTCCTCGACGCCAGCGGTCATGCAGACAGCCTAACTCGCCTCGCACGTTTGTTCGAGTGGGACCGTTCCGTACCTTTAGCGACGTGAGCCACGAGCGGACGTTGAGCGCAGCAGTGGTGGGTACCGGGTTCGGCGTGCTCACGCATGTCCGAGTGCCGCAAGCCGCAGGTATCGAGGTCCGATCGCTCGTGGGGCGCGATCCCGAGAAAACCGCGCGCCGCGCCGCGCTGTTCGACATCCCGCATGCGACGACCGACCGCGCGGAGGCGTTCGGCCGGTCTGATGTCGACATCGTGGCGGTCGCGACCCCGCCGCACACCCACGGGCCGATCGTGTTGGACGCGATTGCCGCCGGCAAGCACGTGATGTGCGAGAAGCCCTTCGCCCGCGACCTCGCGGAAGCCCGGCAGATGCTCGCCGCCGCCGAGGCTGCGGGCGTCGTCCACCTGATCGGCACCGAATTCCGCTACGCCACCGGGCAAGCGCTGCTGACGCGCACGGTTCGCGAGGGCGTGATCGGGGAGCCGACGTTCGGCCTCTTCCTGCTGCAGATTCCGTCGCTCAACGATCCCAAGGCGCAGGTGCCGGACTGGTGGCGAGACGCCGGTCAGGGCGGGGGCTGGCTGGGTGCTCACGCCACTCACGTCATCGACCAGATCCGGCTGACAATGGGCATGGCATCGGCCGGTCGTTGAGCCATCCCCTCGCCCGCCGGGCAGCGGGTATCAGTGACAGTGCCAGCGCGAGCGGTGGCCCCGTTGCGCAGTGTCGCTGGGTTGATATCCCGCTCCGGCTGGCCTGGCGCCAGTCGCTCGGCGTCACATGGCCCCCGCTGACACTGGCGGCGACCCAACGCGGCCCGACCCGAGTGCTACCGGTTCGGAACCGCGCCGATGATGTCGTTCAAGCGGGCCTCGATCACAGGTGCGAGATCGTCATGCGTGATGACCCAGAAGCGCTCGTTCCTCATGGCGTCGAGCACCATCTGAGCAACCTCCTCTGGCTCCTTGCCGGTCGGACCGGTGAACTGGGAACGGATGAAAAGCCGCATCGCTTCGGCATCTTCGGTGCGCTGCTCCGTGCCGGACTGGGCCGGGCGGTTGCGCTCAGCCTCCATGACGGAGGTGTTCGTGGCGCTCGGGCAGAGCACGCTCACCCGGATCGGCGAGCCGGCCATCTGCAGCTCTTGCTGGAGCGTTTCGGACACCGACACGACACCGACCTTGGCGACGGCGTAAGGGGCGATGTACGGCACGCCGCTCAGCAGTCCGGCGACCGACGACGTGTTGACGATGTGGGCCGGCGTCCCTTGCCGCTTCATAATCGGCAAGAACGTGTGGACGCCGTAGATCACGCCCCACAGATCGACGTCCAGCACCCATCGCCAGTCCTCGAGGGTCTGATGCTCGATCGTGTTGAACGTCGAGATACCAGCGTTGTTGCAGAGGATGTCGACGCGGCCGAAACGTTCGAGCGCCGCTGCCGCGAGGGCCTCGACGTCGGCCACCTTCGACACGTCGGTCTGCACTGCCAGCGAACCGTCAGGCAGCGAGGAGAGCGCCTCCTTCAGCGCAGCCTCTTCGATGTCGGCGATCACGACTCGAGAACCTTCGGCGGCGAACGCGCGAGCCAGCGCCAATCCGATTCCGCTTGCGCCTCCGGTGACGACAGCCACCTGATCGGTCAAGGTCTGCATGCACGAACCTCCTCAGAACATCAGCGATGGGGAGTCGTAGGGGACGGCGGCCACCGGGCTCAGGTGAAACCCTGCAGCTTTGGCGTGTTCTTCAGGTCGCAGTTGTACACGCCCTGGGTCGGTGCCGTGACGCTCTTGTAATACACCCAGCCGGACGCCGTCCAGTTGAAGACCAGCCAGCAGTCGCTCGTCTTGGTGTTGGACCTTCCGGCCGTCCTCGCGGGTGGCCGCTCACTCGGGGTAGCGAAGTCGCTCTGACAACCACGGAAGACGGGCACGTCAGTTACCTGCCGACTTAGGGATCCCGGCCGGAAATCTAAGGCGAACTCCCGATCCGCCCGGACGGTGCCACGGGCGATCGTGGGGGACGCGCCGTCACCGGGGCGGTGCAATCTGCCTCGCGGAGCCGAGTCGGATGAACAGGAGGATCCCATGAGCCAGCTTGACTACGCGCGCTTCGCCACGGCCTTTTACCGCGACCGGAAATGGACCCGAATCCTGATGCTCGGCCTGGTCGTCGCCGCGCTCATGGCGGTGTCGTTCACGCTCGGACGGGCAACGATGGGCGGCGCCGGTCCGATGACCCCCACCAGCGATCATTCCGTGATCCAGCCGACGGGTCCGCTCACCGGCAGCGGGCAGGTCGGGTGCCGGCTGCACACCCGGTGCTGACAAAGGCGGGACCGGGAAGCGCAGATCACCGGCGGGAGGGAACGGGATCGTGAGACTTGCGGACCAGGCCGGGCAGCCCTCGCCCGCGCCGAAGGAACTGCGCCCGTCGCAACAAGGCGTGGCGCCGAGCGTCACCCCTCACTCGTCGGACGCGTCGGCGAGTTCGAGCTCCTCGATGAAGCCTTCGACCTCGTTGTGGGCGGACGCTCGCTGGCCGTCCTCATCGGCGGCGAGGCGCGCATCGAGCTGGCGACGATGATCGCTCACAGGCTCGGCGAACGCCCTTCCCCTGCATTGCTCGAATCGGTCTGGTCGCGCGCGCAAGGCAATCCGTTTTTCGCCGAGGAGTTGCTCGCGGAAGCCGACCCGGCGGCTCTTCCCACCGCGTTGCAAGCCGTGATCATCGGCCGGGTGAAGAAGCTGCCCGAGCAGGTGCAGAGCCTGCTCGCCGTCGTCGCGGCCGCGGATGCGGTGGCCGATCACCGGCTGCTCGAAGCAGTCGCCGGGCTGGACACCGAGGCCCTCGACGCCGCAATTGGCGAAGGCATCGACAGCCAGATCCTAAGAAGACCGTCAGTGTCCACGTCTCCAACGTGCTCCATAAGCTCTCGGTTGGCCGACGGGTCGAAGCGGGCAAGATCGGGCAGGCGCACGGGCTGGGGGTGTGACGACGTGACCCAGCTGCCCTTGGCCCGCCAGCCGCCGCCTCCTGATGCGCAGGTGTGACGCGACCCGGCGATACTCCTGCGGATCGCTTCAGGTGTAGGTCGCAGACCAATGACGCCGCTCAGCGCCGCGCGCGTGAGCGGCACAGGTTCGAGACCTGGATCGGTGCCCCGGCAGCGGCGGCGTACTGCTTGCGCAGCCGGGTCAGCTGTGCCGGGATCGTCGTCAACGATGCCTGCGCGTTCTTGAGGTTCTGCGCGAGCAGTCCGGCATTGGTCTGGTAAGCCGTGAGTTGGCCGGAGACCGTCGCGTCGGTCGAGTCTTTCGCCTGGACGGCAAGTGCGTTGACCTGCTTCTGGAAGGCGGCAACCCGAGCGGCAGCCGGGCCTATCTCGGCGCTGAGCGTCGAAAGCTCGCCGGGGATCTGCGAAAGCAACGGTCCCTCCTGCACTGCGAGCGCGGCTGCCGCCGAGCCGTAGCCCGCCAACTCTTCGCAGTTGAGTGGCGACTGCGCGCGCCCCTTCTTGATGAGATCGAGCTGCTGGTCACTCTCGGCGATGAGGCTGTGAACCTTGCGCATTTGCCCCGAAATCAGCGCGATCGTGGCGAAGGTTCGGTCACGGTTCAGCGAGCTGAGCATGGCCGCCACCGGCTGCAGATTCACGGGCGCTGCGGTCGGTGACCCGGAGGGCTTCGGTGACGCGCTGGCGGAAGCCTGCCCCCCGACGGAATTCGTTGCGCCGCTCGAGCACGCCACCAACAGCCCCGCAGCCGCACTTGCGACGCAACCCCGGACCGATCCCCTGTGCGCCATATCAGCCGCCATCCTAGGCGCGCCGGCGTTCATCGGTGCGCCAACTTTCCGATACCGCCGCACCGAAGCAGAATCCCGTGGTGGCGCACCGATGAGTTTGCGCTTGCCGGCGCGTCCCAATCCCAAAGGCAAACTCGAAGGGACAGGCGATGGGTGGAGTACGGGTTCTGGTAGGCACGCGCAAGGGCGCCTTCATCCTGACCTCGGACGAGCGGCGCCAGACGTGGGACGTCAGCGGCCCACGGTTCGCGGGCTGGGAGGTTTACCACGTCGCCGCCTCGCCGGTCGACCCGGACCGGTTGTACGCCTCACAATCGACCGGTTGGTTCGGGCAGCTGATCCAGCGCTCCGACGACGGCGGCCAGAGCTGGGATGCGGTCGGAAACGACTTCAGTTACGCCGGCGTACCGGGCACTCACCAGTGGTACGACGGCACCCCCCACCCGTGGGAGTTCGCCCGCGTCTGGCACCTGGAGCCGTCGCTGACAGACCGCGACACCGTGTACGCAGGTGTCGAGGACGCCGCGCTGTTCCGCTCGACGGATGCGGGGGCGAGCTGGCAGGAGGTCCGGGGGCTACGCGAGCACGGCTCGGGGTCTCATTGGCAGCCCGGCGCCGGCGGTATGTGCTTGCACACCATCATCCTCGACCCGCACGACGCCCAGCGGATTTTCGTGGCGATCTCCGCTGCCGGCGTGTTCCGTACCGAAGACGGCGGTCAGACCTGGCAGCCGGTCAACAAAGGCCTGCTGTCGGACGGGATCCCGTCGCCGGCCTCCGAGGTCGGCCATTGCGTCCACAACCTGGCGATGCACCCGTCGCGTCCGCAGACGCTTTTCATGCAGAAGCACTGGGACGTGATGCGCAGCGACGATGGGGGCGACAGCTGGGATGAGGTCAGCGGCAACCTGCCGAGCGACTTCGGGTTCCCGATCAGCGTCCACGCCCACCATCCGGAGACCGTGTACGTGGTCCCGATCAAGAGCGACTCCGAGCACTTCCCACCGGACGGAAAGCTGCGGGTCTATCGCAGCCGGAGCGGCGGAAACGAGTGGGAGGCGCTCACCAACGGCCTGCCGCAGCAGGACTGCTATGTCAACGTCCTGCGCGACGCAATGGCGGTCGACTCGCTGCCCGAGTGCGGCGTCTACTTCGGCACCACCGGTGGGCAGGTGTACGCCTCCGCGGATTCCGGCGACAGCTGGGCTCCCATCGTGCGTGACCTGCCGGCCGTTCTCTCGGTCGAAGTGCAGACGCTGTCGTGATCCGGGTGCTGCTGCCCGCCCACCTTCGCGAGCTGGCGCGGTGCGAGCGCGAGGTGTCGGTGGATTCCGAGGCCACCCAACGTGCCGTACTCGATGCCCTGGAAGCGCGTTTCCCGGCGCTACGCGGCACGATGCGCGACCCGGCAAGTGGGAAGCGCCGCGCGTTCGTCAGGTTCTTCGCGTGCGAGCAGGACCTGTCCCACGAGCCGCCGGATGCCGCGCTGCCGGACGAGGTGGCGCAGGGCAAGGAGCCGTTGCTGGTGGTGGGAGCCATGGCCGGCGGTTAGCTTGACCGACCGCGTGGCCCGGCCGCCCGTTATCGTCGTGCCGGGATCGCCTATGACGGCAACGGGAGTGGACCATGAGCAAACGGCGCCAGACCACCGGACGCACCGTCGTCCGCGTTCCCTGACGGCAGCGACCCTTGCTCGTCGTCAACGACGGTGGCCGCGCCGCCGCCGGCTTCGCGGCCAGGCCGGCGACTGCGTCACCCGCTCGATCGCGATAGCCGCGCAACTGCCGTACCATACCGTCTACAACGCCATGAACGCGATGGCCAAGGATGACAAGCCGCGTGGTCGCCCCAGCTCGGCGCGCAATGGCATGGTTCGGCCGCTCATCCGTCGGTTCATGAAAGAGCTCGGCTGGGACTGGTTTCCCACCATGTCCATCGGGAGCGGCACGACCGTTCACCTGTGCGCCGAGGAGCTACCGCCGAGCCGGCTCGTGGTGTCCTGCTCCAAGCATCTGACCGCCGTGATCGACGGCGTCATCCACGACACGCACGACCCGTCACGCCTCGGAACCCGCTGCGTCTACGGGTACTGGATGAAGTCGCCCGCACGCCGTGCCAGCTTCGTCGCGGGCCCGACCGGCGTCGTTCAAGAGGCCGGCCGCCTTCCGAACGCCGCCCAGGATCGGTCATAATGGCGTATGGCCGGATCCGCGACGCGAGCCCCGGACGACGTCTTGACCCACCTGCGCAAGGCCCGTGACGTCGCCGATCGCGAGTACGCGAACGAGCTCGACCTCGACCGCCTGGCAGCAGCAGCAGGCCTGTCGAAATACCACTTCCTGCGGATGTTCAACGCGACCTACGGCCTGACTCCCGGGGAGTACGTGTCGCAGCGCCGTATCGAGCGCGCCCAGGACCTGCTCCGGGCCACCAACCTCACCGTCACCGAGGTGTGCCACGCCGTCGGGTTCACCTCGCTGGGGTCGTTCTGCAGCCGCTTTCGCGCTCTGGTCGGCGAGACCCCGTCGCAGTTCCAGGCGCGGTACTCAGCATCCGGAGTCCCGCGCATTCCCGGCTGCATGGTCTTCATGTGGGGCTTGGCCGAGCGGGCCCCGGCCGACTCCGCAATCCAGGAGAAGCCATCCCGAAGGCCCGCTCAATAGGCTCGATCCCATGATTTCGAACGTTTCCATCGTCAGCGTCTTCGTCAAAGATCAGGACGAAGCCAAGAAGTTCTACATCGACATCCTCGGCTTCGAGGAGAAGGACGACGTCACCCTCGGCGAGGGTTACCGCTGGTGCACCGTCATCCACCCCAATCAGCCGGAACTGTTCATCAACCTCGCCATTCCGGGGCCGCCGATGAGCCAGGACCTGGTCGACGCGATGAAGCGCGCTCAAGACGCCGGCGGGCTCAACGGGCTCGGCTTCAACGTCGACGACTGCCAGCAGACGTACGAGGAACTCACCGCCAAAGGCGTCGAGTTCGTCCAGCCGCCGATGGCCCGCCCCTACGGCGTCGAAGCCGTCTGCCGCGACAACTCGGGTAACTGGATGGTCCTCGTGCAGCCGACCGAGGAGTAGCCGACCGCCCCGCTACATGGCGATGGCTTCGTAAACCTCGACCGTGCCACCGCCCGCCAGGACGGGGCAACCCTCGGCCTTGGCCGACGCGACCGAAAGCGAGTCCGCCTCGACGATCGAGTAGCCGCCCACCTTCGAGGCGCCTCCGTCAGCAGCTCCTTCGGAGCTGACCGTAACTGAGGCGCCGAAAGGGTTGCCCATGTCGGTGACGGCGGCGCCGAGGGTGCCGAACCAGACTCCCCACGCCTGCATCGCCTGCTCCTGCGCCTCCGGCGTCTCGTTCATCTGCCCACCGGTGTACACGTAGACGTACTTGGCCATTTCGCGCTCCCCTGCACTCGCCGCCCGCCCTCCGGGCGGTCATTGATTGGCTACCTCACTGCGACGAACGGTCGATCCGCAAATCGACAGAGCCTGGTGGCGTTTCATCGGCGGCGCGGCGCCGGTCCGTCGTGTTGGATTTGGTCGTGAGCGAGGAGCCGGCGAGCGACCTGCGCGAGGTCGTCATGTCGCGCACCTGGTTTCACACCATCGACCTCGGCGGCGGGATCGTCACCCCTGGCCAGAAGGACACCCCGGCCGAGGTCGCCCACCTTCACCTGCCCGCCGACCTGTCCGGTCGCACGGTGCTCGATATCGGTGCCTACGACGGCTTCTACTCCTTCGAAGCCGAGCGCCGGGGGGCCCAGCGGGTCGTGGCCGCCGATCATTGGGCCTGGAACTGGCCCGGCAGTGATGCGCGGGGCAATTTTGATCTCGTTCACCGGACACTCGGCAGCAGCGTGCAGACGCAGGACATCTCGGTGGAGGAGATCAGTCCGGAAGCGCTCGGGGCGACGTTCGACGTGGTCCTTTTCCTGGGGGTCCTCTACCACGCACCGGATCCGCTGGGCTACCTGAAGCGAGTACGCGCGGTGACCGCTGACGTCGCCATCATCGAGACGGTCGTCGACCTGCTTGACGTCCCGATCCCGGCCGCCGCGTACTACCAGGGCCCGTCGATGAACAACGACGCCAGCAACAACTTCGGCCCGAACAGGCTGGCGGTCGAAGCCATGCTGCGCGACGTCGGCTTCTCCCGCGTCGTCGCGTTCGATCCGTGGACCGTCAGCAAGGAGTGGGGCATCGCGAGCCCGGGGCGCTCGTCGCTGCCGGCCCGGATAAGGCGGCGGCTACGCAAGCCACGCAGTGGGCGCATGGTCTTCCACGCGCACGCCTGACGCGCCAACCCTGGCCCAACGGCGGCGAGTACGGCACATTGTGGGCGGGTCTCACACTGCTCGCCGAGGAGGGGTTGCCTTCATGCACCAGCTATCCGGACTCGATGCCTCGTTCCTTGCCCTGGAAACGACCGTCTCCACCGGCCACGTCGGCGGGGTGTGCCTGCTCGATCCGAGCGACGCCCCGCACCCGCTCACGCTTTCATCGATCACCGAACTGCTCGCGCAACGGTTGCCCCTGGTTCCAGTGCTGCGCCGCAAGCTGCTGGAGGTGCCGCTCGGCCTCGATCAGCCGTACTGGGTGGACGATCCGCACTTCGACATCGAGTACCACATCCGGGAGGTGGCACTCCCCCGACCCGGCTCAGATGCGCAACTCGCCGAGCAGATCGGACGCTTGCACGCGCGTCCCCTCGATCGACGGCGGCCGCTCTGGGAGATGTATCTGATCACCGGGCTGGCGAAACGCCGCGTCGTCGTCTACACGAAAGTGCACCACTCGGCGATCGACGGGGCATCCGGGGTCGAGTTGCTTACCGTGCTGCTCGACCTGTCCCCCGCGGGGCGTGACCTGCCCGAGGCGGAGGCGTTCAGCCCCGAGGCCGCGCCGAGCCGCGCGTCCATCACCGCCTGGGCGCTCGCGCGCCTGGCCTACCGTCCTGTCCAGAGCGCCCGCATCGCGACTGGAGTGGCGAGAGTGCTGCCTACTCTGGCGCCTGCCATCAGGCCCATCGTCGGTGGGATCCTGGGACTCGGTCGCGGCGACGGCGGCGTCATCCAGAGCCGGCCGGGCCGCGCTCCCTCGACGCCGTTCAACAAGGCGATCACGGCCCACCGCCGGTTCGCGTTCTGCAGCGTCGACCTCGCCGCCGTCAAAGCGGTGAAGAACACGTACGGAGTTTCGGTCAACGACGTCGTGATGGCGATGTGTGCCGGGGCGCTGCGCCGCTGGCTCGAGGATCACGACGCGTTGCCGGACGCGCCGCTCGTCGCCATGATTCCGGTCTCGGTGCGTGATGAGGCCAGCAAGGGCGCCTTGGGCAACAAGGTCTCTGCGATGCTGACCCCGCTACCGACCAACGTGATGGAACCGGCGTCACGGCTCGCCATCGTCCACGAGGCAACGAAAACCGCCAAGTCGCAGCAAGCCGCCATTCCTCCAGGCCTGGTCGAGAACATCAGCGACTTCGCGCCGCCGGCGCTGACCGCCCGGGCAGCCCGGGTGATGTTCGCAACCGGGGTCCTGCACCGCCTGCCGCCATTCAACGTGGTCATCTCCAACATCCCCGGGCCTAACGTGCCGGTCTACCTCGGGGGCGCCAAGATGCTGGCGGACTATCCGATCTCGGTCCTGACTGATGGTCAGGGGCTCAACATCACCCTGGTCGGCTACCTCGGCCAGTTGCACTTCGGGCTGCTCGCTTGTCGCGAACTGGTCCCTGACATCGAGAACCTGGCCGGATACCTCGAGGATGAGCTGGACCTGCTGACCAAGGCGGCGGCGGATCACCAGCCCTCGTAACGCCCGTAGGCAGCGCTGCTTGCGGCGCCGGCGACGGTCACGGCCCGCGGCGAGTGCGTATTTGCGGTCTGTGGCGACCCGCGCGCGTTCCTGCAGGGCAACCCCGAGGTCGCCTAGGCGAGCGCCGAAGTGCAGGACAAGACCGAACACGCTGAGGTTGCGCTCGTATCCACGAACAACATCAGCCGCCGCGCTGTCATACCGCCATCGACGGTGATGACGTGGCGTCGGCATCAGGCGGCATCGCTGCGAATCTCACGCCGGGTGGCGTCGACAAACGACTCGGTCGACCACCACTGCCGGTAGCGCTCTCGGCCCGAGATGGTTGATCAGTTCTGTCGTCTGAGACGCGTGCGCCCGCAGGGCGGCCAGCTTGCGATCAAGCAACTCGCCCTCGCAAAGCACAGTGAAAGCCAGGTCTGACGTCGGATCCGAGGGCGGCGTGCTCCCTGGCAGCCAGAGGCCGATCTCGGGGCCGCGATGGCCATAAGCCCGACCTGGTCGGTCAGGACGTGGTGGAACTTGAAGAGAACAGCGGCGCCGCGTTCGGGTCGCTGACGCCCTCCCGCAAGAGGTAGTTGTCGTCGGCGAACAGGACCCGCAGCGCCTCCACGGCCGAACCCTAGTCCAGGCCCCCGGGACGCGTGCCAGACTGAGGCGCACGACAGGACCCGACGGGTCGGCACGACACGCATCCGACCGCCGAGGGGCCGATGCTCACCACGAAGATCGTCGCCACGGTGGGGCCGGCGACGCGCGATCCCGGGGTCCTCGCCAAGCTCCTGAGTGCCGGCGTCGACGTGGTTCGGCTCAATCTCAGTCACGGCTCGATCGACGACCACATCGCCACGGTGACCCGAGTTCGTGCGGCGGCCGCGCAGGTCGGGCGAACTGTCGCCATCCTGGCCGATTTGCAGGGCCCGAAGATCCGGGTCGGTGAGCTGGACGCTTCGCGCACCCTGGCCGCCGGTGACACGATCCGGCTGCACGCCGGAGTCCGGCGCGCGGATGACGGCACGATTCCCGTCGTCTACCGGGAGTTCGCCATGGACCTGCATCCCGGCGACCGGGTGCTGTTCGACGACGGCAGGCTCGAGTGCCGGACGCTGACGGTGCAGAGTCCGATGGTCACGGCTGAGGTCGTTGTCGGCGGGGTCCTGTCTTCCCGCAAGGGAATCAACATGCCAGGCGTTGCCGTCTCGGCGGCCACCCCGACCGAGCAGGACCTGGAACAACTGGGACTTCTCGACGCGACGGACATCGACTACTTCGCGATGTCGTTCGTCCGCGACGCCGCAGACGTCATCCGGCTCCGAAAGGCGCTGACCGAGCAGGGCAGTTCCGCCCACATCATCGCGAAACTCGAACGCCCCGAGGCCATCACCAACCTCGCCGAGTTGCTCACCGTCAGCCAGGCCGTCATGGTGGCCCGCGGCGATCTCGGCGTCGAACTAGGTGTCGAGAAAGTGCCCGCCGTCCAGAAGCAGGTGATCGCCGCAGCAAACGCCGCCGGAGTACCGGTCATCACCGCAACCGAAATGCTCGAATCGATGGTGTCGGCTTCGCGCCCGACCCGGGCCGAAGCGTCCGACGTTGCCAACGCCGTGTTCGACGGCACCGACGCGGTCATGCTGTCGGCCGAGACGGCGTCGGGCGCCCACCCGGTGGAGTCGGTGCGCTTCATGCGCCGCATTTGTGACGAAGCAGAGCAGGCCGGAGGGCTCGACCGGCACGTCCCACGCGCGCCCGACGGCACCCCGGCCGGCGCCATCGCGCGAGCGGCGTGCCAGCTGGTCGCCGACACCGGCGCGGTCGCCGTCGTCTGCCTGACCGAAACCGGGTCAACCGCCCGCCTGGTAGCCACGTCTCGTCCCGGCGTGCCCGTCTTGGCCTTGACCGCTTCCGAACACGCCCGCCGCCTGTGCGCGCTCTACCCGGGGGTGACCTCCGCGCTGATGCCGACGGTGGCCGACCACACCACCCGGCTGGCACTGATCAACGATCGGGTACGCGCGGCGCGCCTTGCCGTCGACGGTGCGGTGGTGGTCGTCGTCTCGGGTCAGCCCGGGAAGCCCGGACGTACCAACCGCGTCGAGGTCCACCACGTCGACACCGATCTGCTGTCGCACCTGGAACGCGGTAGCTAATCGCCGGGCACCTGGCGAACCACCTCCCATACGCCGGTGATTGCCCGGTTGTGACATTGACAGCCCGCTGCCGCTTCCGGTTCGGTGTGATGGCGATGTATCCGAGTTCGCCGGTGATTTGGAGTTGATGGTGCGTCGGCTGGCAGAATTCGTCCTGGGCCATCGCAGGTGGGTGCTCGCGTTCTGGGCAGTGATCTTCATCGCCGGCGTGGGTCTCGCGGGCAAGACCACCGGCCGGCTGACGGTCGACTTCTCACTTCCCGGTCAGCCTGGCACGCAGACGGCTGACGCGATCAAGGCCGCAGTGGGCAATGGCGGCGACACCAGCCCGTACTTGGTGTCCGTGACGCTGCCGGCCGGCCAGCAGGTCACCGGCAACCAGCCGGCGGTGGCGAAGGTGTTCCGTTCAGTCGAGCAGACCGTTCCCAATGTTCGGGTCCTGGACGAGGCGAATACCGGCGACAAGGCGTTTCGCACCAGCGACGGGCGGACCGCTTACGCGCTGGTCTTCTACCGCTTCAACTCCTCGCCCTCCGCCAAGCTCCCGACGGATCAACTCCACAACGCCGCCACCAGCGCGGCGCCGGCCGGCTCGCGGATCGGCGTCACCGGTGAAGACGCGCTCGCCGTCGGGGACAGCAGCGGCGGCCCCGGGGTACTGGGAGAAACCCTCTTCGGAGCGCTGGGAGCGCTGATCGTGCTCGCGTTCGTCTTCGCCTCCTTCCTCGCGCTCCTGCCACTGCTGGTCGCGGCGGTCTCGATCCTGACCACCTTCCTGATGCTGCTGCCGATCACGTACCTGACGAATGTCTCCGTGATCGTTGAATTCCTCATCGCCCTGATCGGCCTCGGCGTCGCCATCGACTACTCGCTGCTGCTGGTCACCCGCTGGCGCGAGGAGCGTGACCACGGCCGCGACAACCACGAAGCTGTGGTGATCGCCATGCAGACCGCCGGGAAAGCCGTCGTTTTCAGCGGCGTCACGGTGGCGATCGGTTTGATCGCGCTCGTGGTGCTGCCGGTGCCCTTCATGCGCAGCCTCGGCTACGGCGGTGCGCTGATTCCGCTCGCCAGCGTGCTCACCACTCTGACCCTCACTCCGGCGATCCTGGGCGGGATCGGACCCCGGGTGGACTGGCCGAAGCTCCGCCACGAAAACCGCGCCAGCCGCTTCTGGAGCAAGTGGGCCGAACTCGTCGTACGTCAGCGCTGGGTCGCTGCTGCTGCCGCCCTGGCGGCCCTGTTCGCCCTCATCGCGGTCTTCTCCGGCATCAAGATCGGGCTGGCCTCCTCTTCCTCGCTGGCCAAGAGCGGACCGGCCTTCGAAACGTTGCAAACGTTGGAGAAAGGCGGCGTCTCGACCGGGACGCTCACCCCGATGGAGGTGCTGGTCAGTTCCGGTCAGGCCCGTGCCACCGCGGCAAAGATCGCCAAGGTCGAGGGCATCAAGCAGGTGCTGATCTCCACCGACGCGAGCAGCAATGGCAAGGGCCAGTCGGTCCTCGTCGCCATCCCGGACAGCGAGACGGTGAATTCACGCAGTGTCGGAGTCGTGAAACGCGTCAAGGCTGCGGTCGCCGATCTGCCCGGCGTCGTCGGGGTCGCGGGGGTCGGGGCGGCGCAGATCGACTTCCTGCATGCCGTCTACGGCAATTTCCCCTTGATGCTGCTGCTCATTGCGGTGCTCACGTACATCCTGCTGGTGCGAGCGTTCCGGTCCCTGCTCCTGCCGCTCAAGGCGGTAGTGCTGAACGTGATCTCGCTGGCCGCAACCCTCGGGGTGATGGTGCTTTTCTGGCAGGACGGTCACGGCTCGAACGCGATCTTCGGCATCGCCGCGACCGGAGCCGTCACGTTCTGGATCCCGATGATGGTGTTCGCATTCCTATTCGGGCTCTCGATGGACTACGAGGTGTTCATCCTTTCGCGGATACGTGAGGAGTACGACGCCGCGCGCTCCACCAACGCAGCGGTCATCGAGGGAGTGGGGCGAACCGGCCGCTTGGTGACAAGCGCGGCGTTGATCCTGTTCCTCGCGTTCGCCGCGCTCGCGTCCGGACCGGGAACGGATTTGAAGACATTGGCGACGGCCCTCGGCTTCGGCATCCTGATCGACGCCACGATCGTCAGAGCGCTACTGGTTCCTTCACTGGTGTCGCTGTTCGGCCCGTGGAACTGGCGGCTGCCGGGCGGGATCGCCAAAGTGCTTCGCGTGGCGCCTTCGTTCCCACATCCCGAACGCGACGAACCGCGCGAATCAGCTCCGGTTGGCGTCTAACCGGCGCGGGCTGCTCGTTGACCGCCGAGTTGTATCCGGTCAACGCCTCCAGCACCGTTCGTTCCATGTCCGTCGGACAGCGGCGATCGGAGCCGTCAGGCCGAGGCTGCCGGCGCCCCGGATGATGTCCCATTGCCAGCCGCACCAAGCGATCGCCCGGCTCGCACCCGTCGGCGCCGACCCCATCGGCCACGCTAACGTTGCCGCGTGGCTCTCACCCGCTCAGCCGCCGCTGCAGGCGGACGACGGTGATCCTGACTGCTGACCATGGCTCACGCCTCGCGGTTCATGACCTCGGCGGCCAGGGACCGGCGGTTCTGATCTGCCACGCCACCGGATTCTGCGGCCGCGCATACGAGCCGCTGGCGCAGGAACTGACACCGCAGTTTCACGTGTGGGCCATGGATTTTCCGGGTCACGGAGACTCCGACTCCCCACCGAACGGGGACTTCTCCTGGCTCGGCATGGTTCGCCACCTGGTTGCCGTGACGCGCGCCATCAGCCCCGACCGACCACTGGCGTGCGTCGTCGGACACTCGATGGGAGGCGCCGTGGCCCTGCAGGCTGCCGCGGGTGATGACGCGCTTTTCGCGGCGGCCTACATCTACGAGCCGCCGATCGTTGCGATGCCGGTCGACGCTTCGGGGCCTCGCACGAATCCGATGGCCGACGCGGCGCGACGGCGGCAGGGCACGTTCGCGTCCAAGCCCGCCGCAATGTGGCGCTACGCCAGCCGACCGCCGCTCAACTCCATGGACGCCCGATCGCTGGCCGCCTATGTCGACCACGGCTTCCAGGCCCTGCCCGACGGCACGGTCGCCCTCAAGTGCAGTCCGGAAAACGAGGCCCGCACTTTCGAAGCCGGCGGGATCATCACCGTGGAAACCGTTGCAGCGGCAGCCGTTCCCACCCTCTGCGTTTCGGGCGGCGAGCAGCGCTCCCCGCTGACGACGGTGGTGCCCGCGCTGGCGTCAGCCCTACCGAACGCCGAGCTACGCATTCATCGCCATCTCGGTCACTTCGGGCCGCTGGAAAGTCCCGGGCTGATCGGCGCAGAGATCGCCGCCCATACCCGCCGCTGACGACTCCCGAAGCGCCCGGTCCTAGCATTCGGGCATGAAGTTCTGGTGCAGCACCGCGTTCATGAATTCACCTCACCTGCCTGCGGTGGCGCAAATGCTGGACGAGGCCGGCTACTACGGCGCCCTGGTCTCCGACCACCTGGTGTACCCGAAAGAGCTGAAGTCGCCGTATCCGTACTCACCGCATCCGGACGGACGCCCGATCTGGGAACCGGAAACGGCGTGGCCCGACTCCTGGGTGCTGATCGGCGCGATGGCCGCAGTGACGAAGCAGTTGCATTTCAACAACAGCATTTACATTGCGGGCGCCCGCCCCCTGCTCCAGGTCGCGAAGCAGGTCGCCACTGCGGCCGTGCTGTCCGGTGACCGGGTGGCACTCGGGGTGGGCGCGGGCTGGATGCGCGAGGAATTCGAACTCATGGGGCAGTCCTTCGACAATCGCGGACCACGCCTCAACGAGATGATGCAGGCCCTCCGGGAGCTGTGGAAGGGCGGTTGGGTCGAATGGCACGGCGAGTACTACGACATTCCGCCGCTGATGATGGAGCCGCACCCCAGCGAACAGGTGCCGATCTTCTGCGGAGGTCACACCGACCCGGCTCTCAAGCGGGCCGCGCGCTTCGGTGACGGCTGGATCGGCAACGCCTACCCGTGGGACGAGGCGGCGCACCACGTCGGGCGACTGAAGGCCTACCTCAAGGAGTACGGCCGCGAGAACGATCCGTTCGAGATCGTCGTCGGCTTCTACAGCCCACCCGCTGTCGACCTCTACAGGCGGGCCGAAGAAGAGCTCGGGGTGACGGCGACCATGACCATGCCCTGGGCCGGGATGCAAAGTGTCAGCACGGGTGACCACACCGGATTGATGGAGTCAGCGGAGCGTTTCAGGGAGCCCATCGAGCGTTTCGCGCAGGACATCGTCAACAAGTGCCGCTGAGGATCACGCTTCAGAGCCGCGCGCGCTCGCGGGAGCATTAGCCCACCAATTGCCCTGCGCTGGTTTACATTGGCCGAATGCTGGATCCTGAGATGTGGGTCACACCCACGGCGGTCGCTGTGGGGCCGCGGGCGCTCGTCATCGTCGACGGCTCGGATCGGGCCTGGCGCGCCCTCGCCTGGGCCGTCGGCTACGCCAGATCCAGGCAGATCAACGCGCTTGACCTGGTTGCACACCCCGGTCCCTGGCAGCACGTCCCAGATGCGGGCCAGGTCGGGGCGCTCATGGCGATCGAGTGTCCCCGCGTGGACCCGGAAGCGATCCGCCAGGACATCGTCCTCACGGCTCGTGAAATGTGCGCTGACAACGACATCGCGGTGCGGCTCGCTCCCGGGCGCTGCAACTCACCCGGTGACCTGATCCGGCTGGCCCGCCGCGAACGTCCGGACCTGGTCGTCCTGGGCCGGATGGGGTCCCTGCCGTGGATGGGGACCCGCCGGGTGGTCTCCCGTCTGCTGCGCAGCGGGATCCCGGTAACCGTCGTTCCCTAGCCCTGGGCGGGCGCCGACTCCGCTTCGCGCGCACCAGGCATGAACGTGATCGGGGCGCTGAGCGCGGCGACCGAGCCGACCCCAGTCTTGCCTTTCGTCATTTGGTACCGCTATCAAGGCGTGTCGCATAGCAACTGACGAGGGTGGGCTGCTGCGGACGTTCTCTCGTCGTTCGGTACCGCCGTCGCGGCGGGTCGGGTACCAAATGACGATGGGCTGAAGCTTCGACCGGCACCAGGAGGCCGTCGCTCAGAACCAGCTGAACACCATCGGGGGCCCTCCCAAATTTCCTCGCTAAAAAGCGAACGCTCACGTATGACGTTGCGATACCTCACACGGTACGGTTCCACTGGCGGGGTGGGTGTTCGCTCACCAAGCCACGCACCCGGACGACATGGAGGACACATGGCCAGGGCAGTCACCAAGGCCACCACGGCCGGAGCCGACGCCCCCCGTGCCCGCCGGCTGACCGCAGATGCCCGGCGCCGCTCCATCCTGAAGGCCGCGAGGCGTGCGTTCACCGAGACCGGTGACATGAACGGCACGACCATCAAGACGATCGCCGAATTCGGCGGCATCAGCGAAGGCGTGATCTACCGCCACTTCGAGAGCAAGGACCAGCTCTTCCTCGAGGCCGTCGTCGAGCCGCTGCGGGAAGCCGTGGACGATCTGGTCGCCGCGACCGCCGCCGTCGACCGTGACCAGCCCCTCACCCCGGAGCGGCAGCTCGAGACAATGAAGGGCCTCTACCGCCAGCTGATCTCCACCTTCGAGGAGATATTGCCGCTGCTGGGCCTGGTCCTTTTCGGGGATCCAGTGGTGGCAAAGAAGTTCTACCGCAAGGATTTCGCCGTCGCGATGGACCGGCTCGCCGAAGCCTGGCGCGAGGTCGAGGATAGGTACGGATTCGCGTTCGAATCGCCCGACATTTCGGCGCGCGCCGTCATGGGTATCGCGCTGATCCTCGCGCTAGAGGGCCGCCACAACACCCGCTTCAAGCGCGACCAGGCGATCGACCTGGTGAGTGCGGGCACCGTCAAGGGATTCTTCCCGGCGCTGCAGCCCACTCGGCGCCGGCGCTGAGAGTGACGGCCGACGCCGCCCGGAGGTCAGCCCGCGGAAACTGCTCGTTCGTCTCGCCCGCGACGGAACGCCCCGCAAGCTGCTCGCCCGACAGAAAGAGTAAGTATTCGCTCGCCTGGGAGGACGTGCGGCCCTCTTCGAGCGAGCTGCCTCAGGCTGCCCAAGGTCGCCTCGGCATCCTTCTGCCGAGCGCGTCAAAGGGGGGCCAGAATTTCTTTGCCAGTCCATACCCACTAGCCTTGATCGGAGATGAGTACGGCGGCGCGATGCGCGGCGACGGATAGGTGCCCGTCACTTCGGTCGGGCCAACCATCCCGGTCGCCATCGTCGAACGGTTGCACCAACTGGAGGTCAGCAGTGTCATCACCGGCCGACTTGGGCTTGTTCATGCTTCGCGTCGTCGTCGGGATCGTCTTCATCGCCCACGGCTACAACCACATCTTCCGCGGCGGCAAGATCGCCGGGACCGGTCGGTGGTTCGAGAGCCTTGGGATGCGGCCCGGCTGGCTTCACGCCTGGACGGCGAGCATCACCGAGTTGGGCGCAGGCTCGCTGCTCATCCTCGGTCTGCTGACGCCGCTGGGCGGCGCGGGCGTCGTGGGCGTCATGCTGGTCGCCTGGATTACCAACCACATGAAGAACGGCTTCTTCATCTTCAGGCCCGGTGAGGGCTACGAGTACGTGATGACGTTGACGTTCTGCGGTCTGCTCTTTGCCTGCACGGGCGGTGGCCGCTGGTCGCTCGACCACGCGATCGGCATCTTCGATCCTCCTGGCTGGCTCGCCATGGGGCTGTGCTTCGCGGTCGGGATCGGCGGCGCGCTGGGGCTGCTCGTGACCTTCTGGCGACCCGAGCGCAAGCCGCAGCCCACCACCTGAACCTCTTCGAGCGCCACCCGCCCCTCAAGGCGGGCGAGGGCCGCACCGCGATCCGAGCCTTCCGTTCCGCGACGTTCCGCGCAGCGCCCAGACCCAGCGAGCCTAGGCCTCAGCGCCCTCGCGCCGGGTCTGCGCGGGCAGCGGCTGCACCGGCATGGTCCGGGTCACCGCGTATACGGCCAGGCGGTCTTCGCTGCCGCCATCGCGCACCTCGACCCGGCCCAGCCCTTCCAGGAGATCGGCGGTTGCCACCGCGGGGCCAACGCGTACCGGGCGCAGATAGCGCAGCGCCATCGACGACATCGTGGCCCCTGGCGTGGCTGACAGGACGGCTTCTTCGATCGCGAGGGCGATGAGCCCACCGTTGACCGTCCCGGCGCTGTTGAGCCCGTCCTCGGATCGCGGGAGGACGGCAACACCAGGCTCCTGCCTCACGCAGCCGGCACGCTCGGCGAACGGAACGCGCAGCCGACCGGCCCGGCGCCGGGTGGTGCGCATCGCCAGATGTTCCGGCGGAAACGTAATGGCGGGGTCGGCTACGGCCATGAACGAGGCCGTACCGAAAGCAATCTCGTTGCCCGCCTGGTCGGCGAAGTCGACCACAGCGACGATGACGGATCGCCCGGTCTTGATGAGCCGCGCATCCGCCTGCACGGCTTGCACGTCACCGTGAGCCTGATGCAGATGCACATCGAGTTCGAGAGTGGTGGGCACCCGCGGCGCGAAGGCATCCATCGCCAGGTAGCCGGCCGCGACGTCGGTCCAGGCGGCGAAAATGGACGCGCGAACGATCGTGGTGCCCGGCACGTACATCTCGGGAACGACGGTCGCACCCCCGTGATAACCCTCGCCGACCCGCTCGAGTTCGAAGCCGAGTTCGGCCACGATGTGGCGCTGGTAATCCAATGGCTGGCCGTCGTTCGACACGCTGATGAGACTAGAACCGGCCGAGCAGGAAATTGACGATGGGCGTCGCCGCCGGGAAGACCTCCGTGGCCCCGGCACTGAAGTAACCCGAGTCGGTGACCATGATGATGCCGTTGGCCGCGCGCCCAGCGTCGCTGCACAAACACGTTCAACGCCATCTCCTGGCTCGATTCACTTGGATTCTGCGGGCTCGGCGAGGCGCAGGACTGGCTCGACAAGGGACGCCGGATTGCCCTCGACGGGGAACTGCCCGTGAATCCCCACGGCGGCCAACTGTCGGAAGGCCGTACTCACGGATACGGATTCATCTACGAGGCCGTCACGCAACTGCGTCATGCTGCGGGCGAGCGACAGGGTCAAAGACGCGAAGACGACGGTCGTGACATCGAGCGGCGGTACCCCATCGGGTGTCCTCCTCATCCTGCAGCGCGACGGCGTCTGAAGAAGCTGATCGGTAGCCTGACAAAGGCTCGGGCCCGCTGAGATCTTTGCCAGAAGGGTGCGAACCTTGTCGACAGTTGCGCCGGTCGATGGCGAGCGTCCGAGCGGACCCCGCTCTCGCCGAGGCCCGGATTTCCGATATCGCCTAACACGCCGGACTTTCGCACGGCTCCTTCTGCCACTACTTCGATTCCAAAGAGCAGATCTTCCGCGAGGCCTGCCGCGCTAGCAGCCGGCCCATCGTGAAGGATGTCCCTTCCAGCAGCAGATACGGCCGTCGAAAGGGAAAACTGTGACGTCGGTGCAGCCACGCGGAGGCCCCCTAGCCCACGTGAAG
The DNA here is from genome assembly GCA_038245655.1 of Mycobacteriales bacterium. Lineage (GTDB taxonomy): Bacteria > Actinomycetota > Actinomycetes > Frankiales > Frankiaceae > DATAZK01. Next base: position 36,904 of record JBBRSE010000039.1, read on the forward strand.
GTGCTCGACCTGTCCCGGATGTTTCCGGGAGCGTTCTGCACGCTGCTGCTCGCCGATCTCGGCGCCGACGTGTTGAAGGTCGAGGGTCCGGGCGCCGGCGACGGGCTGCGCCGGATAGTCGCCCCTGGCGCGTTCAACGCCACGCACACCGCGCTGAATCGCGGTAAGCGTTCCCTCGTCCTGGACCTGAAGAAGCCGGGCGCCGCGGGCGTTCTAGGGCGCCTGGTGAAGTGGGCGGACGTCGTCGTCGAGTCACACCGTCCCGGACAGCTGGACAAGCTCGGGCTCGGCTACGAAGCGATGAGTGTCGAAAACCCGCGCATCGTGTGGTGCTCTGTCACCGGTTTCGGCGACTACGGCCCCCACGCCCAGTCCGCGGGTCACGACCTCACCTACCTCGGTTACTCCGGGCTGCTTTCACGACTTTCCGACAGGCCGCCGTCGCCTCCGGGGACGACGATTGCCATCCAGCTGGCCGCGAGCCTGGCAGCCGTCGGCATCCTGGCTGCGGTCTGCGAGGCCGGCCGAACGGGGCGGGGATCGCGGCTGGATGCCAACATGACGGACAGCGCGATGTGGGCGCTGGCGGAGGACGTCGCCCGCGAAGCCAACGTCCCCGCGCCCGGTTGGGGAACGTTCGCCGGGCGAAACGTCTACACCTGCTCGGACGGCCGCGCCGTCACCGTGTCGGCGACGGAGTCGCGCTCATGGGCTGCGCTCTGCGCTGCGTTGGAGACTCCCGAGTTGGCCGGTCACCGGTTGGGGATCGATGACGACGCACCGGTCACCGCCCGGCTGACCGAGGCCTTCCGCGCCAAGCCGGCGGCCGCGTGGATCGACGACCCAGGACTGGCGGGCGGGGTGGGGCCGGTCAACGAAGTGTCAGACCTGCTCGACGACGCCGGCGTGAGCGAGCGGCAGAGCATCACGACGCTGGACGGTTCCGGCGTGCGCGTAGCGGCGAATCCGATCCGCTTCGGCGGGGCGAGCGGCGCTGCGGCGTCCCACGCCCTCGCCGCGCCTCCGGCACTGGGCGCCGACACTGACCTTGCCCTGGCGGCTGCGGGCTTTGCGAGCGAGGAGATTGCCGCACTGCACGCCGCCGAGATCGTCAGCTCCGCCGCCGTATCAACACCACCTCTGGGGAGCACATGAGCATCGATTTCGGCCTCGAAGGCAAGCGGGCTCTCGTCACGGGCGCCGGGCAGGGAGTCGGCGAGGGGATCGTCCGCATGCTGGCGTCCGCGGGGGCCGAGATCCTGGTGAACGACGTCTTCCCGGATCGCGCGCGGGCCGTCGTCGATGCCGTCGTCGAGAGCGGCGGCAAGGCGTCCAGCGCAGCGTTCGACGTCACGAACTTCGACACGGTGCATGAAGCGTTCGGCGGCCTCGGACAGGTGGACATTCTCGTTAACAATGCCGGAAACGCGGGCGCGGAAGGATGGGCCGGCATGGCGTCTTTCGTCGACACCGCCCCCGCCGACTGGGCGAAATACTTCAGCGTCAACCTCTACGGCGTCATGAACTGCGTACACGCCGCGCTGCCCGCGATGATCAACGCGAAGTGGGGCCGCATCGTCACCATGGTCTCCGACGCCGCGCGCGGCGGCGAAGCCAACATGGCCGCCTACGGCGCGGCAAAGGCGGGTGCGGCCGGCTTCAGCCGGGGGATTGCCCACGAGGTGGGCCGTCACGGCATCACTGTCAACAACATCGCCCTAGGCACGATGCGCACACCGGTGAGCGCCGCGTTCTGGGACGATCCGGCGAATGCCGCCGGGCAGAAGGCTCTCATGTCGAGCTATTTGATCCGGCGCCCAGGCGAGCCCGACGATGTGGCGTGGATGGTCGCGACCCTGGTCAGCCCGCGCGCCTCCTGGGTGACCGGCCAGACCATTCCCGTCAACGGCGGCTACTCCTTCGCCCTCTGACTGCCTTCTGACCGGAGTTCCGAAGATCACAGGCACATGGGGGTTTGATCGACAGGGTCTGTCCAGGTCACGGGCTGGTCAGCCTCGGCTGGAGCCTAATCCGTGTAGGCACACGACTTTGGGCGTGTCGCTCGACGGTGCCGGTTGGATG
>JBBRSE010000040.1:0-34833 GCA_038245655.1 Mycobacteriales bacterium
AGAGCGGCGCTTGCCAGGACCCAGGCGGTATCGCCCGGGTTGATGGATTTCAGGTCGAACGGCAAGGTTCCTCCAGTCGCCGTACATGGACATGGGCCGGCGGCGACAGTGGCGCGCGGCGTTCTTGTGTGAGGATCCGCAGGCGTGATTCCAGGCGCGTGACGGAAGTGTTTCCTGCGAGTGAATTCCGGCTTCTGCGGGTTTGAGCGGACCGCTAATCGGCCGGGCGGCTGGACCTCAGGATGAGGAGGGCTACATCGTCACGTTCCGTTGGTATCTCGGCGCTTTCTGCCGTATCAGCCGCGGAGAGCAGGATCGAGCACAGCGCCTCGGGATCGGCGTCGGCGGGAGCTTCCTCGACGGCGCCGCTCAGCCGCTCCAAAGCTTCCTCGAAGCTGCGACCGCGACCCTCCAGCAAGCCGGAGGTGTAGAGCACGAGGCTCGCTCCCGGCGGGAGGGTGTCGGTGAATTTGGCGCGCGGCGCGGAGTCGGTGCCGCCGAGCAGCGCCGAGCGTCCGCTGGATCCGGCGGACAGGAACGCCGCGGTCCCGTAAGGAGCGCGCAGCAGCGGTGGCACGTGCCCGGCGCTGGCGTGGATCAGGGTGTCGTCCGGATGCAGTACGCCGTACCAGAGCGTCATGGATGGTGATGCGGGCAGCTCGCGGGCCAGCCGGTCGAGCCGGTCCAGCACCTCGGAGGGGCTCGCGATCTCGTAGGCGTACGAACGCAAGACGCTGCGGATACGTCCCATGGCCGCAGCGGCGTCGAGGTCGCGGCCCAGCGGCGCGTTGGTGGCGACGCTTCCGACGACGATCCCGACGGACCTGCTGGGCAGCGGGATCAGGTCATACCAGTCGCCGCCGACCTGGTGGTCGTTGCCGCCTATCCGGTAGTGGGCGGCGATCTCCAGGCCCGGAATCTGTGGCAGCTCCGGCAGCAGGCTGTGCTGCAGCAGCGCTGCCACGCGGCGCTCGCGCTCGTACAGGCGGCACCATTCGATCGATACGGCAGCCCGCCGGGCGATGTCGAGGGCGATCTCGAGGTGCTCCTCGTCGTAACTGCGCACATGTCCGACGCTGACCAGGGACAGCGCTCCCAGCACTCCCCGACGGCCGGTCAGCGGCACCACGAGCAGCGACTGGGCCTCCGGGTCGGCGAGGTCCTGCACCGAGACGGGGCGCGACGTGCGCAGCACTCGCCCGATCAGCGCAGGGTCGCTGACCTCGTCATGCCCGTTGACGCTGGCGGCGGCCACTCTTTCGAGCTGATCGCTGCCGGCAGCACCCTCGCCGATGAGGTCGATGGCGCAGCCGTCGGCGAAGCGGGGCACGAGCAGATCCGCCAGCCCTCCCATCGCGGCGGCCAGGTCAAACGTCGCCACCAGGCGATCGTTGACGTCAGACAGCAGGCTCAGGGTGCGCTGCGCTTTCTCGGCGACGAGCCGGGCGCTGTGTTCCTCGCGCAGGCTCTCCTCGCGCTCGCGCTGGGCGATCACCCGCTCGGTGACATCGACCTGCACGCCGATGAAGCCGATCGCGACGCCGTCGTCATCGAAGACCGGCGCGGTCGACACCGAGTTCCAGAACGGGGTGCCATCGGCGCGGTAGTTCAGCAGCGTCACCATGGACGAGCGGGCCTCGCGGATCGAACCGCCCAACTCTGCCGCGGCGCCCGGGTCGGTGTCGGCCCCCTGCAGGAAACGCGGGTTGCGGCCGATCGCGTCACCGGCGGCGTAGCCGGTGGTCTGGGTGAATGCTGCGTTGACCCAGACGATGGGATTGTCGTTCAACCGCAGGTCAGTGATGACGACGCTGACGGTCGTCGCCTGCAGCGCACGCTCCCGGAGCAGCAACGTGTCGCGCAAGCTCGGGGTGACGGGCGACAGTCCGTCGGGCGCGCGACGCACGATGGGCACGTTACCTATACGTACGGCATGGCCGATCGGTTCGGTCGGCTCATACAATCGAGTCATGCCCATCACCCGCCTGGACCCCGATGTCCGGCCGGACACTCAGACCGGCAGCACCGACGATGGCGATGAGCTGTCGCATTACGCACGCCGCGAAGAGATCATGAAGGCAAACGTGCTCGGCGGGAAGATCAAGGCCCTCTGCGGCTGGGAGTTCGAGCCGGTACGCGATCCGACGCGCTTCCCGGTGTGCCCGCGATGCAAGGAGCTCGTCGCGATGGCCGAAGACCTGGGCTGAGCGTTCACCACTAAGCTCGGACGCGAAGCCCTCGTAGCTCAGTCGGATAGAGCGTCCGCCTCCTAAGTGGAAGGCCGCAGGTTCGATTCCTGCCGGGGGCACCAGCGCGACCCGTTGAGTGGACTGCTGAATCAGGCGCGAGAACTCACGTCGGACCGGCCTCGTGGAACTCGGTCGAGGCATCGCCTTCCCGCGTGTCGCTGATGCGCTGTCCTGGCACTGCCGAAGCGTTGGTGGGGCCAAACCATTGAATGATGAGAAGCGTTGCGTCGTCACGCAGGCTCTCCTGCTGATGAGCCAGCACGGCTTCGGTCACGCGGCGGAGCATCTCCTCTGACGGCCTCCCTCCGGCGGCTTCCCGCTCAAGATGATCGATGAGCCGCTCTACTCCGAATTCGTCGCCGGCTGCGCTCCGCGCCTCGGTGACGCCGTCGGTGTAGAGCACGACCACGTCGCCCGGCTGAAGTTGCTGGTGGGCCACCGTCGGTGGCGCGTCTCCCAGACCGAACGGAAGTGCCGGTTCGGCCGCAAGCTCGGCAACCACCTTGCGGCCGCGCAACAGCAACGGTGGGGGGTGACCGGCGCTGGACCAGTGCAGCGTTCCGTCCCGAAGGTTGATGCGGCCGACGATCCCGGTGGCGAACGCCTCACCCAGGTACTCCTTGGTGAGGCTTTCATCGATCGTGGAGTGGATCTCGCTGATCGAGGCGTGCTGGCGCCGCCGGTACCGGTAGGCGCCGATGGCCAGCCCCGCAAGCACGCTGGATGAAACGCCATGGCCCATTCCGTCGAACAACGCAAAGTCGGCCTCATCGCCGTTGATCGCATAGTCGAAGCCGTCTCCGGCAATGTCGTACGCAGGCTCAAGGGCGCCGGCAACCAGGACCTGAGCCGTTCTCGCGCACAACGGCGGCAGCGCGTCCCATTGAATATTCGCAGCCAGAGACATCGGCCGGCCACGCCGGTGCAAATGCGGCAGGTCGCTGTATCTCGCCGTCGACGCAAGGACCAGCCCGGCAAAAGCTCCTAGTACCTCTAGCTCGATGACCGCGCGCTCCATGGTCTCCTTCGCAACGGTGATGGCAAGCACGCCCGTGCGCTCGCTGCCTTCGAAGATCGGCACCCAGATACGCACCCCGTCGTCGCGCTCTGCCGTGACGGGCCGACACGTAGAAAAGGCTCTACCGGCAAGGCTGCTGGCGACGTCCTCCTCCATGAACTCTGCGACGCCAAACCCGGTCGTCAAGCTGTCGCTGACCTGGGGGCCGTCGGTCCCGGCCTCGGACGGGCGCAAAGTCGCAGGGAGCGGAAATAGCACCCGATGGGCAAAATCGACGACATACAGCGCGAGATCCCAGCCCTCCAGCGGTGCCGCGGCCTTGGCAATCAGCTGTCGTAAGTCCACGTCGGCGCGCTCCCGCAGCCGGCCCAGCGCGTCAGAGTAGGCAAGCATCCCAGCTCCCTCACCCTCGCGCCGTTGCCTGACTCGGCCGGGCTGAGTCAGGCTATGCGGCGATGCCGCAAAGCGGGCGCCTTTGCCCAGAAGCTTGGCCGCGCGAACTCCATGATCACGGCGAGTTACCAGATTGCCCAAACGGCTGCGCCGGGTAATCGCCGGGACCTATAATTCGGGCAAATTACTTGCTGAAAGGCAACTCGCTGAAAGGCAACTCGCTGGAAGGCAACTCGTATGCCCTCGACACGTCTGCGTCGATCCTGGCCCCGCCGTATAGCTGCACCCGCTCTCGTGGCTGTGCTCGCCGCCACCACCGTGTCCGCTACCAGCGCCAGCGCGATCACCGGCGGTCCCTCGACCCCGGTCACCTTGCCGGCGATCAACAGCCCGATGTGGCAGACGAACGACGCCGTCTGGGCGCTGACCTACCACGATGGCGTGGTCTACGCGGCCGGTGACTTCACGACGATCTACGCGCCCGGAACGGCTTCGGGATCCGGCGATACGCCGATGGCCCGCATCGCGGCGTTCAACGCCTCCGGGATCAATGCTGGAATGCCGTGCACCGCGGCAACCCCGTGCCCGGGGATCGGAGCCTGGACCAACCCGCGGGTGAACAGCCGGGTCTACGCGCTCTCGGTGACCCCTGACGGCAGCACCTTGTACGCCGGCGGCAATTTCACCTCGATCAAGGGGGTCGCGCGGGCCCGCGGCGCCGCTATCAACCTCACTCTTCCCGGCCAACCGATCCTGCCGTTCAACCCGAACCTCAACAACTCGGTCCGGGCGATCGCGAACGATGGCACCAACCTGTACATGGGCGGTGCGTTCACCAACACCGGCCACGTGCGACTCGCGTCGTACACGATCAACGCCACCGGCGGGGCGCTGCGCCCGGGTTGGGCGCCGTCGGTGGACGGGCTGGTCGACGCGCTCATGATCGGGCCGGGTGCCGACTCGAACTTTGTCGTTCTCGGCGGCCAGTTCCGCAATGTCCAAGGTGTCGCCCACAGCGGCATCGCGCAGCTGAACCAGACCACCGCGGCCAACGGCCCGATGTCGAACAGCATCATTCCGGGCATTGCCGGCAAGACCCGCTCCGACGTGAAGGCGCTGGCCACCGACGGCACGAGCATCTTCGTCGGCGCGGAAGGCACCGGCTACGGCATCTTCGACGGCACCGCGTCGATCAATCCAGCGACCGGTAACCCGAACTGGCGGGACAACTGTCTCGGGGCAACCCAGGCGATCGCCGTCATCGACAACGCGCTGTACGTCGGCTCGCACTCGCACAACTGCAGCTTCCTGGCCAACGGAGGCTTCCCGCAGCTGCCGTACAACGGTGACTACCGCTCCTGGCATCACTTGATCGCCGAGCAGGTCAACGCCGACGCCACCCCGCACAGCGCCGGCCAGCTGCTGAACTGGTTCCCGACGATCAACAACGGCCCCGTCGTGACCGACGCTCAGTACCTCGGCCCGCGGGCGATGACCACCGACGGCACCAGCCTCTTCGTGGGCGGCCAGTTCACCAAGATCGGCGGACTTCCCCAGCGGGGTCTGACCCGGTTCTCGCCGAGCGGGAACGGTGCCACTGCGACGGCGTCCGCGCTGACCGCGACGAGCGCCGCACCGGGATCGGTGACACTTCGCTACATCAGCGCCAGCGACCAGGATGACGCGACCCTGACGTACGCCATCAGCCGTGACGATGTCGTCCTGGCCACCGTCGGACCGCAGGCCTCACCGTTCTGGCAGAGCCAGGATCTGGTCTACCGGGACACCGGGGTGCCGGCCGGACCGCATACGTACACGGTGCTGGTGACCGATGCCAACGGGCTCACCGCCACGTCGTCGGTGGTGGCTTCCCCGGCGGCGGCGCCCACCGGCGGCTACCGATCCGCGGTCCTTGCCGATAACCCGAAGTACTACCTGCGCTTGGACGAGCCTTCCGGTTCCGCCGCCGTGGACAGCAGCGCCAGCCACGCCAACGGCGTCTACCGCGGAAGCCCGGCGCGTAGCCAGCCGGGGGCGATCGGCTCGGACACGGCGATCGGGCTGGCCCCGACCAGCGGGGTCACGGTCGGCGGCGTTCAGGCGCCGATGGCCAACTACTCCCTCGAGGCCTGGATCAAGACCGATCCGACCAACCGCAAGGGCGGCCGCATCCTCGGCTTCAGCCCGACCACGACGGCAACGAGCGTCACCTCCAACCGCACGCTGTACATGATGAACAGCGGGCAGCTGATCTACTCGATCCTCACGAGTGACAACAGCACCTGCCACTTCGGTGAGACGTACGGCTTCAACGGCTCGTGCTACGTCTGGTCGAAGCAGGCGTACAACGACGGCACTTGGCACCACGTTGTCCTCACGCAGAGCACCACCAGCGGCATGGCGATGTACGTCGACGGCGTCAAGGTGGCCTCCACCACGGACGCGCACTCGCTGAACGCCAAGGGCGGCAACGGGGTCTGGCAGGTCGGCGTGTCCTCGCTCTCCAGCGCGGCGCAGAAGCCGGCCAACGGGGTGTTCCCGGGCGGTGTCGACGAGTTCGCGGTCTACCCGTTCGTGCTCAGCCCGACGCAGATCGCTGCGCACTGGAAGGCGGCCGAGTAGCACTGCGGATTTCGAGCTGACCGAGCAGGTCAGAGGTGGCGAGCGTGACCGCCTCGACCGCTCGGTTGAAGGCTTCGACGTTTGCCTTGGCCGGCGCCCGCATCCCGCTGATCTTGCGGACGTATTGCAGTGCGGCGGCGGCCATTTCCTGCTCGGTGGGAGCTTCGACATAGGGCGGGCGCAGCGTCTTGATGCTTCGGCACATCCCGCTACGGTAGATGGGCGACTACGGTGGCTCTCGGTGCGCCGGGAAGACTGCTCGGCAAGTGCGTAACCGCCTGCCCTGACCGCCCCAAGCCGCTGGAGCGCCGCCTCCCATGCCCGACACCGAGCCCTTCGCGCTGGCGGTGCTGCTGACCGCCCTGGTGGGGCTGGCCGCGGTGTTGTCCAACCGGATGACCGAGCGGGTCAAAGTGCCGACGCCAGCGGTGCTCCTGGTCGCCGCTGCCATCGCCGTCAAGGTGATCCCTGACCTGCATGCCCCGTCGGAGCAGGCGGTCGAGCGATTGGTCACCCTCGCCCTGCTGGCCATCCTGTTCGACGGCGGGATGCACATCGGCTGGCGCCGCTTTCGGGCGGCGGCCGGGCCCATCGCGGTCGTCGGAGTGCTCGGAACGTTTCTCACCGTCGCCGGCGCTACGGCGTTGGCCTACTACGCCTTTGGCCTCAGCTGGTACGCCGCGATCCTCGTGGGTACGGCCGTTTCCCCGACCGACCCGGCGGTCGTCTTCTCCGTCCTCGGCCAGCGCGAGGTCGCCGGCCGGGCAGGCACCATTCTGGAGGGCGAGTCCGGGGCGAATGACCCGGTAGGCATCGCGCTGATGGCGAGCCTGATCTCGGCCGGGAGCCTCAGCGGCGGCGCGGCGCTCGATGTACTGGGCCAGTTCCTGCTGCAGATGGGGGTTGGTGCGGTCGTCGGAGTCGTCGGTGCCGAGTTGATCCTCGTTTTCATGCGGCGGGTACCGCTGCCGAGCGAGGGGCTTTACCCGCTGCGGTCGCTGGCTAGCGTGCTCGCGCTGTTCGGGATCGCGACCCTGGCGCACGGATCCGGCTTCCTTGCTGTCTTCATCGCGGGCATCCTGCTCGGCAACCGCCGTGCCCCGTACAAGCGGGAGATCGAACGCTTCCACGCCGCGCTGGCCAGCATCGCCGAGATCGTGGCCTTCGTGGTCCTCGGGCTGACCGTCGACCTGTCGGTGCTCGCCCGGGCCAACGTCTGGGTACCGGGGATCGTGCTCGGCGCCGTGCTGGCGTTGGCGATCCGGCCGCTGCTCGTGGGCCTCTGCCTGATCCCGGCGCGGCTGCCCTCCAATGAGCGCAATTTCGTCGTACTGGCCGGGCTCAAGGGCGCGGTACCGATCCTGCTGGGCGTCTCCCTGCTGGCGGCGCATGTCGACAACCCCAGCAGGCTCTACGGGATTGTCGTTGTCGTCGTGGTCTTCTCCGTGTTGGTGCAGGGCAGCCTTGTGCCGACGCTCGCTCGCGCCCTGCACCTGCCGATGCACATCGCGCCGCTGTCGCCGTTTTCGCTCGGCATACGACTGCGTGCGGAACCGGAGGGCCTGCACCGGCTCGTCGTGGCCGACGGGGCGTCGGCGGCGGGGCAGCGCATTTCCGAACTGCCGGCAGACGTCTGGGTCAGCTCGGTCGTACGCAACGGGCAGCTGGTCTCGGTGCGTGCAGACACCCGGCTGCGGGCCGGCGACGAGGTGCTGATCTTCGCTGACGCCGGTTTCGCAGATCAGCTGGGTGCAGCGCTGGAAGTGCCAGGAGCACCGCCGCCCGACGACACCTGAGGCGCTCAGCCGAGGTCGGGCAGTAGCTCGCCGAGCAGGGCGATCAGCTCGGGGGCCTGCAGGCGCGATAGCTCGTCGAACGATTCGAGTGCGCGCGCCAGCAGGACCCCGATCAGGGCGGAGGCTGCCATCTCCGCCCGGAGTCTGGGTCGCGGTGCACCACGGTGCTCCAGCATCAGCGCCAGTGGTTCGACGAGGCGCCGGGTCAGATGGCCGCGGGCGGCCTCGCGGATCTCGGGTGTGGTGTCGGAGCGGACCAGCGCCTGCAGCACCGGCCCTGGTCCCCGCCGGTCGACCCGGCCGACCAGCCACGCGACGAGGGCGGCCGGGTCGGCAAGGTCCTGCGGACGTCCGAGATCGGTGTCCTCGGCCGTCACCGTCGCGAGGTAGAGGTTGACCTTGCTGCCGAAGTAGCGGGCGATGAGCGCCGGGTCGACGCCTGCCTGCTCGCCGATGTCGCGCACGGTGGTCTGCTCGAAGCCGCGCTCGCTGAACAGCGTGCGGGCGGCGCCCAGCAGCAGATCGCGGCTGGCGGCAGAGTTGCGCGGCCGGGCTGCACGGGTCTGCGCGGTCATTCGCGCGCCTCGAACTGACCGGTCAGCATCAGCCCGGCGCCGCCGAGCTCGGCGTTCTCCTCCATGTCGACGGTGTCGGCCACGCTCAGACGCACCGGCCCCCTGGCAGCGGGCCCCGGAAGCCAGTAGCAGAGCACCGCGGTCAGCAGGCAGAGCAGCGCACCGATGAGCAGCGCCGTACGAAATCCGTCGACCGAAGGGGCGGCGTCGTGTCCGCTGGTGTACGCGGCGAGGATCAGCCCGCTGAGGGCACTGCCTACGGCCAGCCCGATGCTGCGCAGCACCTGGTAGAAGCCCATGGCACTGCCGGTTTCGTTGACGTGGACGGATTCCACGATGAAGCCGGGCATGGCTGCGAAGGTGAAACCCATGCCGATGCCGCCCACGGCCATCGCGAGAAACGCCTCCCACAAGGCGGAGTGCTCCACCGCGAATAGGCCCATCGCAAGCGCGAAAAGCACCGAGCCGAACGGGATCATGACCCGCCGCCCGAAGCGGCGCTCGACGACCGGCGCGATGCGACTGGCCGCCAGCGTGGCGACGGACAGCGGTATGAGGACACAGCCGGCGACCAGGACGGAGGTGCCGAACCCGTAGCCGCGACTGCGCGGCACCTGCACGAACTCGACGACGATCGGCAGGAAGAGGTACATCGTCACAGAGATGAGCAACCCGGCCAGGTCGGCGGTCAGCACCATCCGATTACGGGCCTGGCGCAGGTCGACGAGCGGGTCGCGAGTGCGTAGCTCATGGCGTGCCCACCACGCCAGCAGGGCCACCGACGCGGCCAGCATGGTGAGGACGCGGGCCGAGACCCAACCCCACGTCTCGCCCTCGCTCAGGACCAGGACCAGAAGGGCAAGGGCCAGGCTGAGCAGGACCGCCCCGACCGTGTCGAACCGGCGTGAAGTGGCTCCGCCGCTGCGGGGAAGCACGAGAACCGAGGAGACAAGCGCCGCGCTTACGATGACCGCGCTGAACCAGAAAGCAGCGTGGTAGTCGGAGGTCTGGGCGAGGAAGCCGGTGATCGGATAGCCGAGTCCCACGCCCACCGCCGCGGTGACCGAGAGCACCGCGATGGTGGGCGCTGATCGGTCGGTCGGTAGATGGCGACGAGCGATCGCCATGGTGACCGGCATCAGGCCGAGGCCGAACCCTTGCATCGCCCGGGCGACGACGAGCAGTGAAAACACGCTCGTGAGCGCGGCAAGCACGGAGCCGACGAGCGCGACCGAAAGCGCGAGCAGGATGACGCGGCGCTGGTGGGGTCCGTCCGAGAGCCGGCCCATGATCGGCGTGGCGAGTGCGCCGGCCAGCAGCGCAATCGTCAGGAGCCACTCTCCCGCGCTCAGCGACACGTGGCTTTCGCGGGCGATCGACGGGATCAGCGGCGCGCCGACGCTGCTCATCACCGCGACCACCAGCCCGACCAGGATCAGCGTCGGCACCATCGCGCGCTCGCGAAGTCTCGTCATCGTCGCTGCCATGGGCGGCTCCGTCAGAGCGAAATCAGCAGATGTCATCAAGCGATGTCATCGTACGCTGACACCGGTGGGAGCGGCCATGACGACAGGTGGAGGCGGCGGCGCGGCGCGGGTCAGCACCAGGTTGTCCAGCGGGTTGCCCCACCGGTTGAAAACTTTGATCGTCAGGATCGCTCCGGACGTGGCGCTCGACGGGGTCACCTCGCCGACCGCGTAGCAGAACGAGCCGCTCTTGCGCGCCGACCAGTTCGCCGGCAGCGTCTGCTTCGGCTTCCCGGGGGACGTGGCGACCACGTTCTTGCCGGTGAGGAAGGTGGCCGTAGTCCCGGCTCCGCCGCCGCCGACGGTCAGGTAGGTGGTACCGATGGACGAATCCACCACGCCGCCCTTGGCCACCTTCTTCACCACGACGCCCGCGCGCAGCGGATGAGTGCGCTCGTAGGCGTGGTTGTGGCCGGAGATCACCAGGTCGACGCCGTACTGATCGAACAGGCGTACCCAGCGGTCACGAATCCCGCCTTCGGAGCCGTGCGCCTTGTTGGTGCTGTAGGCGCAGTGGTGCATGGACACGACGATGAAGTCGACACCGGATCCGGGCTGGCGGTAGCCGCTCAACACCGAGTCGAGCCAGGTGTCCTGCGCGCCGGTGGAGTAACCGAGGTTGTGCGGGATCTCGTACGAGACCTCGTTGGAGTCGACCTGGACGAAAGCCACCGAGCCGTACCGGAAGTGATACGTCGCAGGGCATCCGGCGGCGCCGGTGTCGGGGACGGCGAAGCGGGCGAGGTAGCCGTCGTAGCCCTGTGCCCCGAAGCCCGGCTCCATCTCGTGGTTGCCGACGGTGGTCATCCAGGGGATCTGCGAGGCCGCCGGCTCGATCAGCCGGAGCCACTTGTCCCAGATTGGCAGATGCAGGTTGGTGGTCACGGTGCCGTGACCGTCGCCGTCGGCATAGCAGAGGTCGCCGGCCAGCAGGTGAACCTGCGGCTTGATCCGCGCGATCTGGCCGACGACCGTGGCCGCTGCTGAGGTCGTGCCCTCGTCGCCGAAGGCGGTGAACGTGAACGGTCCAGCCACATCGGGAGCGGTGACAAAGGTCGTTGGGTTGGTCGTCTGATTGTCCACCCGGACGCGGTAGAAGTAGCTCGAGCCGGGGGTCAATCCGGTGAGCCGGGCGGCGCCGTAGACCGTGGAAACGCCCGCGACCCCTTGGACATCAAGGGGAATCGAGGCACCGAAGGTGGTGTCGACGCCGTACTCGACGGTTGCGGCCACGAACGATCCCGGAATTGACGCGCCCACCGTCATCGCGGTCTGCGGATCGTCGCCGAAGCTGAGCCACCGGGGGCCCATCGGAACTGCCGCGTCAGCGACCCCGGTGCGCAGGAGCATTGGGCTCGCCGAAAGCAGGGCCGCACCCGCGAGGAGGCCACGGCGGGAGACCCGGGTCCGTAAGAAGTCGTATTGCTCGGCCATGCTGATGCCCGCGCCGCCGGGCGTGTCACCCCAAGGTGTCCGCATGCTTGCTCATATTCGGCCGACCGGGTGAACGGCGCAGCGAAATGTCAGGTAATTGTGTTATTACCGTGTGAGAGGCGTGGGCTACAGGTTGCTGGCCGCGTCGCCTGCCTTGCGCGGGTCCGGGACGAGAAGTTCGACGTTGCGGTCGCCGGCCTTGCCGCGCCGGCCGTCGAGCGTCGCGCTGTGACCGGTGCGCTCCTGCCAGTCGTTGGCCGACAGCAGCCGCGAAAGCGCGGCCAGGTGGGCCGGGCTGTCGAGCTTCTTGGGGTCCGGGGTCGGCGCGGCGAAGTCCAGGATCGTCCCGAAGATCGAGAGCGTCCCGTCGCGGTTGTCGATGATCTCCACCAGCCGGCTCTGCTGCGGCCAGTCGATATGGGACGCGGTGTTCAGCTCCCAGAACCCACCTGCCACGGAGGCGCCGCGCCGGTGGGGGATCACCGAATTGACGTGGGTGTGGCCGTTGACCCAGAGCACCACCTGCGGATACCGCAGCAGCAACGCGGCGACCTCGGGGCCGAGAACCCGCGGACCCTTCTCGCCGGGGGCCAGCCGCGCGTTGTCCATCGTGGCGATGGTGTGGTGGCTGAAGAGCACCACGATGCGCCGGCCCGCTGCCGTGAGCGTCGACTTGAGCCAGGCGAACTGCGTGGGATCGAGCGAGCCGTTCGACAGTCCGCCGGGGTTCACGGTGTCGAGCACGACGCCCAGCACCTGGTCGGAGGCCTCGAACGTGTAGTAGGCGGTGCCCTTCGAGCGGTTCTCGGACGTGAACCCGTGGCCGACCGGCGTGCCTGTCGTCGTGAAGTGGGCGGCCACTGTCTCACCACGCGCGATCACCTTGCGCTTGGAATCCGCCGCGACGCTCCGGGTGGGCAGGCCCTCTGGCAGCCCCTTTCCTGCGAGCAGATCCGCGGCAAACGACAGCGGGTTGATCGCCGCCGGCAATCCGACGACCTTCGCGTTCCCGGTAGAAATCGCGGAGAACGCGCCGCCGACGGGAGCGTTGCCCTGGATGAGCCCGTCGTGGTTGCCGTAGGCCGCGTACCAGGGCATGCCGACCCCGCTGGCGGTGAACGGCTGGCGTACGGCATCGAGGAGCCCGGGCACCTTCGGGAAGCCGTACTTCGTCATCGCCAAATCCGCCGGCTTGCCGCTCGGCGGGCCATCCGGATGCCAGTAGTGCGTGTCGTAGTAGCGCGGATCGCTGTCGGCGACCCCTTCCCACTTCGTGAGGTCTCCGGAGTCGGCGCGCAGCGTTCCGCCGCCGTCGAGCAGGTCAATGACCCAGCGCAGCTCGTTTTGCTGGCAGTTGTCGACCGCGTCCCCGGTGCTGATCGCAAAGGCGGCCCGGCGCTTGCTCACCGGACCCGGGCCGAGGCTGCGGACGGTCGCGGCCATCGTGTCGGCCACCTGGGCGGTCAGGAACTCCTGTGGCCGGTAAGCGGCGATCAGGATCCCGTTAGGCATGTTGTCGTCGTAGCGGTCCAGGAATTCCACCCGCGCCGGCGACTGCGCATCGACCACGTGCATGTCGGTGAGGTGGGCGAAGGTCAGCAGCGCCGACCGATGGGCTTCCCGGCCCGCCTTGGCGGCCACCCCGAGGTCGGCGCGGACCAGATGCGGCTCGCCGGCACCGGAGAGCAGCTGGACGAAGCCGCCCGTTCCGGCCGGGCCGCGCAGCAGCGTCTGCTCCAGCGTCGTCGTCCCGCGGGCCGCCGCGGAGGGCGAGGCGGAAGCGGGCGGGGACGAGCCGGACGGGCTCGGCGACGGCTTGGACTTCGAGCTGCTGCAGGCGTCGGCAGCCGCGACCGCGGGAACGATCAGGCTGGCTCGCAGGAGTGAACGACGGGTGAACGGCACCGGGCCATAGTGCCCTGGCGAACCTGTGGTTTACGGGACCCCGGGGTATCGAACGTCGTTGCTGCCGTATCCGGGCTGGTCACCGAGCCGGCCGGTGGGCGTGATCGCGTTACGCGCGCCGCGGACCAGCTGGTTGGCGGTGGTCGCCAGCGTGCACGTCATGTTGTACGGGAACCGGTTGGTCGTCGTGTACTCGGAGGGCAGCCGGTCGTACTTGTTGTTATAGCCCTGCGCGCAGACGCTCGGCTGACCGGCCGGCGGGGTGGGCACCCCGAAGCGCGTGTAGCCGTCGCGGAAGACGCCGAACGACGACGCGATGATGTACGGGTACAGGATTAGCGCGGTGCGCACCTCCTGCGTACGTGGTGCCACCTCTTGCCCGATGTCGATCCCGTTCTTCAGCAGCGCGCTCAGCGGTACGTCCAGTTTGTGGACGAGGTCGGTGACTTCGCTGCCGGCTGCCGGCCCCTTGTCGAGCACCCCGCGCAGGTCGGCATCGCTCTTGCGTAGCTGATCAGAGAACGAGGCGAACTCGCTCGTGAAGTCGAGCGTCTGCGAGCTCAGGTCGTTCTGGGTGTCCAGAAACTTGCCGCCGTTGTTGATCAGGTCGATGGTCTGCGGCAGGTTGTCGGTCGCGGTCGAGACCAGCGAGTTGGTCGCGTCCAGCAACCGGCCCAGCGCGGGGCCGGTGCCGCGGAAGGCGTTGCCCAGCTCCTTCACGGTCGTCTTCAGCGCGTCCTTCGGCAGCGAGTTGACCAGCTTGTCGAGGTTGACGAGCAACTCCTGGGTCGAGACCGGCAGCGACGTGCGGTTCACCGGAATCACCATGCCGCCGTGCAGGTAGGCCGTGGTGCGCGTGATCGGCGCCTTCGGCTGCAGGTCGATGTACTGCTCGCCGATGGCCGAGCCGTTGCCGACCACAGCTTCCAGATCCGACGGGATCGGGAGCTTGCCGTCGAGCTTCAGGGCGACCCGGATGCCCGACTTGGTCAGCTTGATCTGGCCGACGCGGCCGACATCGACCCCGCGGTATGTGACGCTCGCTGACGTGAAGATGCCGCCCGAATCGCGCATGTCGACGTAGGCGGTGTAGCCGTTGCCGAACAGGCTCGCGCCGAGGCCGATGTAGTGGAAGAGCACGTAGCTGACGCCGAGCACGGTGATGACGGCGAAGGCGCTGACCTTGATGAGCACGCTGCGGCCGATCACTGCAGAACCCCCATCAGGAGCACGTCCATGGGCGTCACCAGGTTGTCGGCAGCCCCGCCGCTCACGGACGCGACTCCGTAGCTGTTGGGCAGCAGCCCGCCGAGCAGGCCGCCGCCACTACCTCCGCTTCCGCCGCTCCCGGACGTTCCGGTCGTGGGGTTGCGCTTGGGCAGCACGGGGATCGATGCGACCGGAGGGATCGGAATGCTCGGCGTCGACTTCTGCGACCCGGTCGTGCCGCCCGGCGTTGTTGTCGTGGAACTACCGGTCGCACCGAGCACGCCGGTGAGGTTGTTGGAGCCGAAGTTCTTGATGAGCTGCTGGGTCGAGAGATCGAGGGTCAGCGCGACGTTCGTGTAGTCACCGCGGTAGACGTCCTGGGTGCCGTCGACCTCCGGGAAGGTGAACAGGATCTGCAGTGACGACGGGATCTGCGAGCCGGCCTTTGCGAGCTCGGTGAGGGTCGGCTGCAGGTTGCGCAGGTTGGCCAGCAGGTCGTCCCGCGATCCGTTGATCACCTTGACCGCGACATCGCCGAGGCCCGACAGCGCGCCCAGCATCTTGGTCAGCTGAGCCCGGTTGTCGGACAGCACCTTCAGAGCCGTCGGCAGCCGGTCGATCGCGTTGGTGATCGAGGACTCCTGCGCTCGAATCGTCTGAGCGAGGTGGTCGACGCGTTCCAGCGACGTGATGATGTCGTTCTTCTGATGGTTCAGGCCGGAGGCAAACGTCTTCAGCTGCTCCAGCAACCCGCGGGTGTTGTCCTCGCGTCCGGACAGGGCGGTGTTGATCTCGCGGCTGATGGTCTGGATCTGCTCCAGGCCGCCGCCGTTGAGCACCAGGGAGAGTGCGCCGAGCACCTCCTCGACCGTCGCGTCGGTGTCGGTGTTCGCGAGGGCGATCGTCATGCCCTTCGTCAGCGTGCCGCGCCAGTCCTTGCGGTTGGTCGGCGGCTGGAGCGCGACGAACTTCTCCCCGAGCAGGCTCGTCTGGGAGATCAGCGCCGTCGTGTTGGCGGGCAACTTCACGCTGTCCTTCAGCTGAACGACGACAAGGGCGTTGTGGCCCTGCACCGCGACGGACTTGACGTGGCCGACGGTGGCGTCATTGACCTTCACCGCGGAGTACGGCACCAGCTCCTGCACGTCGCGGAACTGGATGTTGAACGTGTATGTGTGGCCCCCGTTCGCCACCGCGCCGGGCAGCGGGAAGGAGTAGATGCCGTTGAACTTGCAGCCCGTCGAGGCGATGACGACGAGGGACAGGACGGCGACGAGGCGTCGCACCTGGCGGGCGTTCACTTGCCGACTCCGAGCAGTCCGGACAGGGAGGTCGCCGGATTGCTGGGCGCGCTGGTCGACGACAGCTGCTTGAGCCCGTCCGCCGACAGCTTCAGCTTGTCCAACCCCAGGCCCTGCAGGATGGACAAGCACTGCTGGTCGCTCTTCCCGACCGCCCCGAGCACCGAGCAGATGAAGAGGGCGGGCGTCTCGGTGACGTTGGACTCGGCGAAGCGGCCGTCGAATGACTGGCTGGCCGGATCGTAGACGTGGGTGTAGTTGGTCGCGCCGACCGCGCCGATATCGATGAGCTTGCCGAGCAAGTCCTTGTCCTTGACGAGAACGTTCGTCACGCGGGCGAGCGAGGCGATGTTGGTGGTGAGGTTGGTCTTGTTGTCGTGGATGAACGTCGTGACCGTGCCGAGCGCGCTGTTCAGATTGCTGAGCGCCGCGGCGAGGGCGGTGCGGTTGCCGTCGAGCTGCGCGCCGACCTTGGCCAGGTCAGCGGTGAAGGCCCGGGTGTCGCCATCGTGCGCAGCGAGCGTGTTGGTGAAGGCCTGCAGGTTCTGGACGGTCTGGAACAGCGCGGATTTGTTGTCATCCAGCGTGCCCGCCAGGTCGGCGATCGACGTGATCGTGGAGTGAATGTTGTTGCCCTGGCCGTCGAGGTTGTCGGCGGCGACCTGGAAGAGGTTCGACAGCGCGCCGTTCTTGTTGGCGCCGGTCGGGCCGACGTCCTTGCTGAGGTCGTTGAGGTTCTGGAAGACCTGATCGAGCTCGAGCGGGATCCCGGTCTTCCGCAGTTGGATGACGGCCTTGTCGGCCATCACCGCACCACCTGTGTAGGCCGGCGTCAGCTGTACCACCCGGTCGGCCACCAGGGTGGGCGTCAGGATCACCGCTGATGCGTTGGCCGGGATGCGCTGGCCGGCGTCGTACTTGATGTCGACGCGTACCCGGTCGCCCTGCGGTTTGACGGCCGTGATGCTTCCGACCTTGATCCCGAGGACGGTGACGTCACCGCCGGCGTAGATGTGCACGGTGCGCGGGAAGTAGACGGTCGCCCGCTTCATCGCCTTGGACGGCCATGCGTAATAGATGACGGTGATGAGCAGCAGCGCCGCGAGCGCGAAGGCCGCCTTGCGCAGTCCCTCTCCAATCCCCAGCCGGGCCAGCATGATCAGCCCCCCGCCGCTTTGGCGAGCTGCCCGATACCGAGCAGGCCGGCGAGGTCCTGGGGAATGGGCACGGTGGTCTGACCCTTGCCCCCGAACAGCGTCACCGGGTTGGTGGCGTTGATGACGGTCGCGTCGTACCAGCCGCCTGAGCCGACGACGTCGACCAGATTGCGGGTCGTCGGGTAGAGCAGGGTGATCGTCTCGTCGAGCGACTTCTGGTTGTTGTCCAGGATCGAGACGACGCTCTTCAGGTGGTCCAGCGCGGGCTTGAGCTGCGCGTTGTTGTCGGCGGCCAGCCCCTTCAGCTGGATGGCCAGCGCCGATGTGTTGTTGAGCAGCTGAGTGATCACGTCTCGCCGCTTGTCGAGCTCCTGCAGCAGCTTGTCGCCGTCCTGCAGCAGGGTCACGAACTGGGACCGCCGCTGGGCCAGCACCCCGGTGACTCCGGCGAGATGGTGCAGCAACTCGCCGAGCTGGGCGTCGCGTGAAGAGATGGTTTGCGACAACCTGGTGAGACCCGAGAGCGTCGACTTCAGCGGCGCGGGGGAGTTCTTGAAGGTCGCCGCGATCGTGTTGAACGCGGTCGCCAGTTGCGTCTTGTTGATGTCGCCGACGGTCTTGGCCAGGTCCTGGAAGGCCGGGCTCACGTCGTACGGCGAGCTGGTATGGGTCAGCGGGATCTCGCGGCTGGTCGGCCACGTACCGCGGCCCTTCGGCTCGATGCCGACGTACTTGTTGCCGAGGAGCGTGAAGATCTCGATGCTCGCGGTGGTCTGCTCACCCATCCGCACGGACTTGTTCTTGATGTTGAAGCGCACCTGGACGTGAGCGTCTTCGAGCCTTACCTGGTCGACCTGGCCGACGTCGAGGCCGGCGACCCGCACCTTGTCGCCCTTGCGCAGGCCGGCTGCTTCCGAAAACGCCGCTGTGTAGCTCTTGCCCTTGATAAAGCCCAGGTTTTGCAGGGTGAAAGCGAAGTACAGCAGGCTCAGTACGGCGACGATGAACAGCGCGCCCACCGGCGCCGGATTCAGCGACCGAAATGACGGGATGTTGAACGCGATGAGCCGGCGGCGGGCCATCAGCTGCACCTCGCAGCCGGGTTCGTGTATGGCGAGGTCTTCGAGCCGTTCGGCAGGACGAAGGAGACCGCGCACAAGTATTCGTTGAAGATCGATTCGTAGCCCGCCGCGGGTGCGATGTTGCGCAGCTTCGCCGGGGTGTTCACCACGAAGTTGTAGAGGTACTGGCGCGCCTGCGTTGTGTCGAGCTTGCCGACGAGCTGCCTGAGCTGGTTGACGTCTTCCTTGAAGGACGGGCGCAGCTTGGTCAGCAGGTCGGCGGTCGTACCGGCGAGCGCGTTGATGTTGGCGAGCGAGTTGCCGATCGCTACGCGGTCACCCGACAGGCCGCTGATGAACGTCTGCAGGTTGCCGAGCAGCTTGCCGAGCTGCTGATCGCGCTGGTCGATGGGGCCGAGCACGGCGTTCAGGTTGTTGATGACGTCGCCGATCAGCTGGTCGCGGTTGGCGAGCGAGCTGGACAGGTCGCCGACCTGGCTCAGCAGCGTGTTGACGGTGCCGCCCTCGCCCTGAAGCACCCGGATCAGTTCCAGGGAGAGCTGGTTGACGTTGCCCGGGCTGAGCGCGGTCAGCAGCGGGCGAAGGCCGTTGAAGAGCGCGTTCAGGTTCAGCGCAGGCGAGGTGCGCGAGAGCGGGATCGTGCCGCCCGGCTTCAGGGAGAGCCCGGCTGCCGGGGTGTTGGCCGCTGGGGTCAGTTGCCGGCCGCCGGCCGTCTTCGCGGGGGAGGTATTGGTGCTGACGTCACTCGTGAGGTCACCGAGCGACAGGTAACGCTGGCCGATCAGGTTGCGGTAGCGGATGGCGGCGGTCGTTTCCGTCGTCATCGGGACGGCCTTCTCGACCGAGAACGTGACGAGGGCCTGCGTGCCATTGACGAGCTTGACGCCCGCGACGCTGCCAACCTGGACACCCGCGTAGCGCACCTCGTCGCCCGCGTTGAGGTTGACCGTGTCGGTGAACAGCGCCTTGTACTTGGACGTGTCACGGAAGGTGATGTTGCCGATGGTGAGCGCCAGCAACGCCGTGGCGAGCAGCGTGACAATCGTGAAGATGGCGAACTTGATCGCCGCCGGGGTCGTCGAGATCATTTCAGGTCCACCAGCGTCCCGCGGACCATCGGGCCCCACAGCAGGCTGGCCACGCCGGGCACCTTGCTTGCGGGGCTACCCATGATCGGGCCGAGCAGCACGTTCATCCCGGTGCGCTCGGAAGCGGTACCGGCGTCGCCCATCGACGCCAGTGGGGTCGCGAGGCTCGCCGCCGACGGCTTCAGTGGCTGCGCGGCGGTCTTACCGTTGCGACTCGAGAACCGCGGGTCGTCCTCGGTGCCGTCGGCGAACTGGATGGTGGGCAGCGTCATCGGCGGGTTCGGCAGGCCGTAGCAGGCCGGGCCACGAACGTCGTTGAACTGCGGGTAGTCCAGCGGATAGCTGTACGCCGGCTTCGGACCGTGGAACTCGACCTTGACGTTGGCCGTGTGCTTCGTGGCCTTGGTCGCCTTGACATGCGGAATGAGATTCGCCATGCCCTTGAAGAGGCAGTCGTACTCGGGCGAATACTCCGCGAGCAGCGCGAGGGTGCTTCGGTTGACGACGTTGACCTGCACGATGTTTTGCGCGTTGCGGGCCAGGAAGTCGCGGGTGACGACAGCCGTCCCCGTGACGTCCTTGAGGAACGCGCTGAACGTCGCCGCCTTCGCGGTGAACGTGTCACTGGTGACCGTCAGGTTGCGCAGCAGGGCAAGCAGTGCTGGGGCCGCTTTGTCGTAGGTGGTCGCAACCCCGGCCAGCGCCTGGAAATCATGCTGGATCTGCGGCACGTGCGGGTTCAGCTGCTTGAAATAGTTCTCGAGCTTGACGGTGGTCTGGCCGAGCTTCTCGCCGCGTCCCGACAGCGCCGAGGCCATGGCCGACAGCGTGCTGTTGAGGTCCTGCGGCCGGACGGTGCGCAGCAGCGGCAGTAAGTCGTTCAACGCCTGGTCGATCTCCAACGCGGGCGTCGAATGGTCCTCGGCGATGACGCCACCGGCGCCAATGTGCACCGGAGACGGGTTCGGCGGGAGCGTGAGGTCGACGAACTTCTCGCCGAAGACCGTCTTCGGAATCAGCCGCGCGTTGACGTTCTCCGGGATGTCGCCGATGTACTTCGGGTTGAGCTCGAGCTTCAGCGTCGCGCCGTCGCCGGTGCTGTCGATCGACTTCACATCACCGACGATCAGGCCGCGCATCTTCACGTCAGAGCCGTTGAGCAACTGCAGGCCGGCCCGCGAGATGTGCATCGTGACGGGAGTGCTGCTCTTGAAGACCTGCTGGAAGGTCATGATGCTGAGGGTCGACAGCAGCGCGACCACGCTCAGCATGGCCACGCCGTACAGGGCGTACGGGTGACGTTTCGGACGCGGCATGAACATGGTCGGTCAGCCCGCTATCCGGACGCTGACGGCGTTGCCGTAAAGGGCGAGGTCGAGCAGCAGATCGACGACCACGACCGAGGTGATGGCCAGCCGGACGGCGCGCCCGACCGCGACGCCCACTCCCGAGGGACCGCCGGACGCCTTGTAGCCGTAGTAGCAGTGGGTCAGGATGATGATGAAGGCGAAGACCATCACCTTGAAGAAGGAGATGATGATGTCCGTCGGCGGCAGGAACTGGTTGAAGTAGTGGTCGTACGTACCCGATGACTGACCGAAGAGCTTCGTCGTGATGAGCCGGGTCGAGGTGTACGACGCGAGCAGGCCCAGCACGTAAAGCGGGATGACCGCGAGCGCACCGGCGATGAGCCGGGTGGTCACCAGATAGGGCACCGAGGGCACGGCGATGGCCTCGAGGGCGTCGATCTCCTCATTCACCCGCATGGCGCCGAGCTGAGCGGTGAAACCGCAGCCGACCGTTGCCGAGAGAGCGATGCCGGCGATGATGGGCGCGATCTCCCGCGTGTTGAAGTAGGCCGAGATGAAGCCGGTGTAGACGGCTGCGCCCAACGAGTTCAGCGACGTGTAACCCTGCTGGCCGACCTCGAGGCCGGTGAAGAACGTCATGAACACGACGATCACGACGGTGCCGCCGATGACCGCGAGCGCGCCGGTGCCGAAGGCGACCTCCGCGAGCAGCCGCAGGACTTCTTTCTTGTAGCGAACGATGACCTTGTACGACCAGCCGACGGTGCGGACGTAGAACGAGCCGGAGCGGCCGAGCTCGTCGAGAGTCGTGGCGGCCCGGCCGCCGATCGAGCCCAGTTTGCGCAGCGGAGCCGGGATCAGCGCGCCGGTACGGGACGGCCTG
Source organism: Mycobacteriales bacterium (assembly GCA_038245655.1). Lineage (GTDB taxonomy): Bacteria > Actinomycetota > Actinomycetes > Frankiales > Frankiaceae > DATAZK01. The sequence continues at coordinate 21,549 of JBBRSE010000040.1, forward strand.
GCGTGGGTGGCCATCTACAACGCCTTCTGCGGGACGAGTTGCTGATACAGCGTGCTCGCCGCGAAATTGATAGCGAAAAGCAGCATGAAAGTGAAGACCACCGTCTGGTTGACGGCGTCACCCACCCCTTTGGGTCCGCCCTTCGCGGTGAGGCCTTTGTACGACGCCATCAGCCCGGCCACGATCCCGAAGACCAGGGCTTTGGCCTCCGCCTGATAAAGGTCCGGCAATTGCGCCAGCTCGGTGAACGAGGCGAAGTACGGCCCGGGCGTGCCTTGCTGGATCACGACGCTGAAGAAGTAGCCGCCGGCGACTCCGACCACCGACACGAGGCCGTTCAGCAGCACGGAGACCAGGGAGATGGCCAGGACGCGGGGGACGACGAGACGCTGGAGCGGGCTGATGCCCAGCACTTCCATGGCGTCGATCTCTTCACGAATCTTGCGGGCGCCGAGGTCGGCGCAGATGGCCGAGCCGGCGGCGCCGGAGATGATGAGAGCCGTCACGATCGGGCCGGCTTCGCGCACCACGGCGATGACCGACGCGCCGCCGTTGAGCGACACCGCGCCGAGCTGGCGGATCAACGCACCGGTCTGCAAGGCGATGATGGCCCCGAAGGGGATCGACGTCAGCGTCGTCGGCAGGATCGAGACGCTGGCGACGAACCAGCACTGCTGGATAAACTCTTTCCACTGGAATGGCGCCTTGAATGCCACCCGAACCGTGTCCAGCGACATCGCTGCGAAGCTGCCGGTCTCCCGAAGGAAAGCGCTTCCCGCGTTAGCCACCCAGCCCCCTTACGAGTATGTGCCGCACCGAAACGTTCGCCGCGCGCTTGTCGAGCGTGGCGTCGAACACACGCAACGACCGGTTCGTCAGAAAGTGACGACCTCAGGTCGTCGCTTGCCCCCCCGCTCGCCCTGTCCCATCCCGAAGCCTGGTGAACCACGTCACATCCGGCTGTTGTTTCCTGCGCGTGACGCGTATGTATACAACTCGGGGCAGAACGGCTAAATCGGCAGCTGCCCGAAAGTCGTCTCCGCTTGACCCGAAACTTTTTGGGCAGAGCAACAGTTGGTGAGGCGGGTCACTAGCCCGCCAAGTTCGCCCATCTGCAACCAGCTCGCTGCGTGCGATCCCCAGCACTGCCCCCGCTGGCCGAATCGGCCTGGACGCCGCAAATCGTGAGAGGCGCAAGCTTTGACAGAGGTCTTGGACACGAACGTGTCTCCCCGCGGCGCGAGCCGCGCTTTAGCTGCGACCCTGGCCACGCTCCTGCTGGCCGGCGCGGTGACGTATCTCGTGCTGGCGATCGTCCAGCGGGCTGACGCCAAGAGCCTGCCGGCAGGCGACGAAGCCGTCGCCGCGGGCCGTACGCAGGCGCTGAACATCATGACGCTGGACTACCGCTCCGCGAAGCGCGATCTGCAGCGCGTGGTCGATGGCTCCATCGGAAAGATGCATGACCAGTACGCGCAGGCCGAGTCAGGCACTATTGCCACGGCCACCGGCGAGAAGTCGGTGTCGACCGGGACGATCCTTTCGGTCGGCCTTTCGTCGCTGAAGGGCAAGACGGCCGAGGTGCTGGTGGCCGGCGACGCGACGGTTAAGTTCCCGGCGGCGGGCAAGACCAAGGCCGGAACGGTGCGGGTGCACTACCGATTCCGGCTGCAGATGCAGCAGACGAAGGCTGGCTGGCGCTCCTCGCAATTGGCGTTCGCCGGGCTGCCTTCCTATTCGCAGGTGCAATCATGAGGACCGAGATGACGACCGAGGATCAGGCCACTGATCAGCCGACTCTGCCGAGCAGCGGTCGCCATCGTGCGGCGAAGACTTCCAAGCCACCCAATATACCCACGCCACCCAAGGCGGTACGCCAGCGCAGGCGGCGGGCTCTTGTGATCCCGGTCGTCCTGGTGCTGGCCGTGGCCTGCGCACTGGGCGCGTTCCTCGTGCATCGCGACACGTCGCGGATCAAGACCCTGCAGCAGTCGCGTACTGACGCGGTGGCGGCGGCGAACCATGCCGTCAAGGACGTCCTGAGCTACGACTATCGCAAGATCGCCGAGGACATCGCGACCGCCAAGAAGGACGTCACCGGTCAGTTGCTCACCGAATACACGGCAAGCGCGCAGAAGCTGCTTCCCGAAGCCCCGTCGGTGAAGGCCATCGTGACCGCGACCGTCTCCGGTCAGGCCGTGGTACGCGCCCAGTCCGACCGGGTGAGCATGCTGATGTACGTCGACCAGGAGTCGATCAGGCAGCTCAAGGGAGAGAAGTCGCTGTCGACGCGGATCGATCCGCTACGCATCCAGCTGACCATGACGAAGGTTCACGGCCGCTGGCTGGCGTCGGAGCTGCAGCCGATCTAGGACCGGTCAGAACAGCTCATGCCGCGCCTGGAACGGGGGCACGTGGCGCTCTGGTGAGCCGATGTAGACCTGCCGTGGCCGACCGATCTTGGTCGCCGGGTCGCTCATCATCTCGCGCCACTGGGCGATCCAGCCCGGCAGCCGGCCGAGCGCGAAGAGCACCGTGAACATCTTGGTCGGGAAGCCCATCGCCTTGTAGATGACGCCGGTGTAGAAGTCGACATTGGGATACAGCTTGCGCTCGGTGAAGAAGTCGTCAGCGAGGGCGATCTCCTCGAGTTTCATCGCGATGTCGAGCAGCGGGTCCGGCCTGCCGAGGCGCTCGAGGACCTGCCCGGTGGCCTGCTTGACGATGGCGGCGCGCGGATCGTAGTTCTTGTAGACCCGGTGGCCGAAGCCCATCAGTTTGACGCCGGGCTCGCGGTTCTTCACCCGCTCGACGAAGGCTTTGACGTCGCCGCCGTCGAGCCGGATCCCGTCGAGCATCTCCAGCACGGACTGGTTTGCACCGCCGTGCAGCGGCCCGAAGAGCGCGTTGACACCGGCGGAGACCGAGGCAAAAAGATTGGCATGGCTGGAGCCGACAAGCCGAACCGTCGACGTTGAACAGTTCTGCTCGTGGTCGGCGTGCAGCAGGAAGAGCATGTCGAGCACCTGCGCGGTGACCGGGTCGGGCTGGTAGGGCTCCGCAGGGACTCCGAAGGTCATACGCATGAAGTTCTCGGCGTAGCCGAGCCGGTTGTCCGGGTAAAGGAACGGCTGGCCAATCGATTTCTTGAAAGCGTAAGCGGCAATGGTGGGCAGCTTGGCGAGCAGGCGCACGGTCGAGATCTCGACGTGCTGCTGGTCGAAGGGGTCGAGGCTGTCCTGGTAGAAGGTCGAGAGGGCACTGACGGCCGAGGACAGCACCGCCATCGGGTGGGCATCGCGCGGGAAACCGGCGAAGAATTCCTTCAGGTCCTCGTGGAGCATCGTGTGCTCGCGGATGCGCGCCTGGAAGTCCTCCTCCTCATCCGAGGTGGGGAGCTCGCCGTAAATCAGCAGGTACGCCACCTGCAGGAAGTTTGACCGCTCGGCAAGCTCCTCGATCGGGTAACCGCGATAGCGCAGGATGCCGGCGTCACCGTCGATGAACGTGATCGCCGACGTACAGGACGCCGTATTCATAAAGCCGGGATCGAGCGTCACGTGACCGGTTTCCGCCAGCAACTTGCTGATGCCCAGACCGGAAGGGCTCTCGGTGCCGAGGGTCCCTGGGAGGGTCAGGGTCCCGTTCGCGTGCTCGAGCTTGAAGTCGGATACGGCGTTGAAATCAGCGTCGGACATGAGACGGCTCCCTTGCGGCGCATCGGCGCATAGCTGCGGCTACAGGCGAGTTTGTCAGAGAACCCTGAGTGACGTCAGGGCGAAAGGGAGTGCCGCAGATCACCCTTGGCAGGATGGGAGGATGACCGACTCCGCGGCGCCGCCTCCAAACGATGAGTCGCCGTCGAGCGCCGACGAACGCGACCTTGGCTGGGGCGGCCGCGAGTGGGCCGATGGTGAAGGCAGCGGTGCGGACGATCCCGACCTTGAGCGCCTGGGTGCCGATCGGCCGCCGCATCACGAGGAGCGGGAGCACTAGGCTCACCAGGCCGCCGCGCGAACCGGCTTGAGGTGGCTATTCGACCTCTTAACGACGTCAACCCGGTTCGTCCTCGTCACTGTCAGCCGGTGCCGATGGTGACGGACAGCCGTCCGCCGGCTTGCGCACCCGCCAGCACTTGCGCGTCGTGGGAACTGACGGCGAGCAGCACCAGCGTGCCGCCGGCGGCATCGACCGCCGAGGTGGCCGGAACAGCCAGGACGCGGGCTCCGTGTGCCACCACCCGCGCGGGCGCGGTGACGGCGTCGGCAGGTCCGGTCGGGGAGTCGGTCGCAGCCAACACGTCGACCGTCATGCCGGGGTAGAGCAGGAGAGTGAGCCCGGGGTCGGCCAGCCGTACCGGATCCGCGACCAGGCCGGGCGCCAGGTGCGTCGCGGCTTGGTGGCTGGGCGCGCCTACGGCCGGCTTCGGTTTGCCGACCGGATCTGCCGAACCGAACGAGCCGACCGCGAGCAGGACCGCAGCAGCGGCGAGCACGGCCGCCAGCGCGCGGCGGCGCAGGTGAGGCGCGAGCCAGGCGCGGCTCCAACCGATGCGAGGCGCGGCAGCGGAACTCGCGGGGGTCACGGAAACGGCGGCGCATCGGCGGCGCACTCGCAGCCGAGCTCGCCGCCGGCCGGGAGATGGGCGACGAGGTCGCCGATCAGCCCTCGCAGCCGCTCGACGTTAGCCGCGAAGAAGCTGAAGACCTCGGCCTGCGTGACGCTCGGATGAGCGCTGTCCTCCACGCCTGCATCACGGTCGGTGACCAGCGCGACGGAGCTGAAACACATGCCGAGCTCGCGCGCGAGGGCGGCCTCCGGAAGCGCCGTCATGTTGACCAGCGACCAGCCGGCACGGGCGTACCAGCGCGACTCGGCGCGCGTAGAGAAGCGCGGGCCTTCGATCACCACCATGGCGCCGCCGTCGGTGACCGGCCAGGACCCGGCTTCGGCGGCGGCTACGGCCTGGGCACGAAGGCGGGGGCAGAAGGGGTCGGCAAAGCTGGCGTGATGGACGATCGGTCCGTCGAAGTACGTGCTCGCCCGCCCGCTGGTGCAATCGACGAGCTGGTCAGGGATGACGAGCGCGCCGGGACCCAGCTCGGACCGCAGCGAGCCGACAGCGCACGGCGCGAGCACCTGGCGCACCCCCAGGGAGCGCAAAGCCCACAGATTGGCGCGGTACGGCACCCGGTGGGGAGGCAGCCGGTGGTCACGACCATGGCGGGCGACGAAGGCGACGCGCCGGCCACTCACCTCACCGACGCTCAGCGGGTCACTGGGCGAGCCGTAGGGGGTGTCGACGACGACGTCGGTCAGCTCATCGCTGAGCGCGTAGAAGCCGGAGCCTCCGATGACGCCGATCTCTGCGGCCGGCCGGTCGAGCTGAGCGGACCGTTCAGGCTGATCGCGCATGTCCCCCCTTGGTTGGGAGGTCACGCTAGCGGCGCTGGGCGTTCGCTGCCGGAGGCCTGTGGACAGCCGGTGTCAGGCGGCGCTACTGGCCTTCGACCCGCTGCCTGAACTCGATGACGATGACGATGACGATGACGATCCGGAGCTGGAACCCGAGCCCGACGATCCAGTCAAGCCGGACGACCCCGTGGACTTCGACGCGGACGCGTCCGCCTTCGAGTCGGACTTCGCCGCGCTCGTGTCGCTGCCCTTGTCAGCCCCGACGGAGGCCGGCTCGGGCTTGCGGTCTTTGTCTCCGGGGCGGTCACTTCGGCTGTCATTGCGGTAGAAGCCGGAACCCTTGAAGACCACGCCAACCGCGCCAAAACGCTTGCGCAGCTTGCCTCCGCAGGTGGGGCATTCCGAGAGCGCTGCCTCACTGAAGCTCTGCACCGCTTCCAGATCGGAACCGCAATCGGTGCAGACGTACTGATAGGTCGGCACGTAATCCTCCGCAATGGGCCGGGTAGTTAGCACTCGGCAGTCTCGACTGCCAAGTGTAGGACCTTCAGGGCACGGACGTGTGGGGCATGGTGGAAGGCATCACTCCCCACGACACATCCGTTATGACCAACGCTCGAGCGCTGGCTGGTATTCGCCACCCCATTTCGGTGCCGATGTGGCTGCGTGCGGCCGGTTCGCTGCTTGGGGTCGGGTGGGGCGCCAACCAGTTCGCGTCGCTGCTGCTCGCGTATCGAATTCATCGGGGCCTGTCCACGACGGTCGCCGACGCGCTTTTCGGCGTCTACGCGCTTGGCCTGATCCCGGCCCTGCTCCTGTGCGGTCCCGCGTCCGACCTGTATGGAAGGCGCCGCATCGCGCGTCCCGCCGTCGTGCTTTCGGTGCTCGCCACCCTCATCCTGATGCTCGGCCACGACAGCCTGCCGCTGCTCTACGTCGGGCGTTTCCTGGCCGGCGCGTGCAGCGGGTCCATCTTCGCCGCGGGTACGGCCTGGGTGAAGGAGCTCTCCAGCGGCGAGTACGGCAGTGGCGCGGGCGAGCAGGCAGGCGCGCGCCGGGCGGCCATCGCCCTGTCGATGGGGTTCGGGCTAGGTCCGGTGGTCGCCGGGCTGCTGGCGCAATGGGCGCCCGCCCCGCTCGTGGCGCCGTACGTACCGCATCTGCTGGTGATGCTGGTCGTGGTGCCGGCCGCGTGGCGGGTGCCGGAGACGGTCACCGATCCGGGAGTCGCCGGGTTCAGCGCCCGGCTGAAGGTCCCGCTCGCGTCCAGCCGGCGTTTCGTGGCGGTCGTCGTGCCGCTGGCCCCGTGGGTCTTCATGGCGGCCTCGATCTCGTTCGCGCTCATGCCCGGCGTCGTGAGCACGCATACGGCGCCGTACGGGCTCGCCTTCGCTGCCGTGACCGCCGGGACGACGCTCGGCCTCGGCGTCGCGATCCAGCCTTACGCCCGTCGCCTCGACGCCGGTGCGGCCTCGCGAGGCGCGGTGGCGGGCCTCCTCGCGGTCATCGCCGGGCTGCTGGTCGCCGCGCTCGCCGCCGAACTCGTCAACTGGCCGCTGGTCCTGCTGGCCGCGGGGCTGCTTGGCTCCGGCTACGGGCTGTGCCTGGTTTCGGGATTGCTGGAGGTGCAACGCATCGCGGCCCCCGGCGAGTTGGCGGGCCTGACGGCGGTGTTCTACGCAATCACCTATGTGGGCTTTGCGGCGCCGATCGCACTCTCCGCGCTGCATGGGGCGGCGGGCTATCCCGTGCTGCTCATCGCGACGGCGGGGCTGGCCGTGCTCTCGCTCGGCTCGGTGTTGTATGAGCGCAGCAGCGTGCGACTGCCGGCCGGGTGCTGAAAGGTGACATCCGCGTAACGGGTGAGGCCGCTCAATTTACGAGTGTTTGTTCCGCCTGGAACCAGACTGACGCGCTCGCCACCGGCGGGATGGGAGAGCTGCGCTTTCTCGGCCACGCCAAGGTGGTCGATCCGTCGGGGCAGCAGCTTGCTCGCACCGGCATCACCTGGAGCAGCGCCACCTCGACGCTTACCGCCTAACGACCGACACCCGCCGGCTGCACGTCGCGCGTCCGGTCGATTTCACGCCGCGGCTGGGCGACGGCAGCGCTCGGCTCGACGCGTAGCAGCTTCTAGCACGGGGCGCTGAGCAGCGCTTCGACGGTCACGACGTCACCCGTACGAGCTCGGCGCCTGCCAGCACCGCATCCACGCGTACGTCATGGTCCTCGACCGGGACCGCGTCCAGCAGTTCTTCGACGTGGACGAGCGCGATGGCTAACGCGTTGTCTCGGCGGCGGGGGAGGGCGCGGTCGTAGGAGCCACCGCCGCGCCCGAGGCGCTGGCCGCGGCGATCGCAGGCCAGCGCCGGCACGACGACAACGTCCGCCGCGCCGAGCTCGACCAGCGTGCCGGCGGCGTCGCGGAACTCGAGATCGCGGCCCGGGAGCGTGACAGGGAGCAGCACGCATACTCCCCGCCTCTGAAGGATCGCCAGCGCGGGGCCTGGGTCCGGCTCGCCGGGCAGCGCCGCGTAGGCGGCGACGACCGTGGCCGCGGCTATTTCTGGCAGCGCGAGCAGCGCCTCGCACTGCGACGCGTCGGGCGTATCGGCGTTTGCGGCCCGCCGGGCGGTGAGCAGGCTCTGTCGAAGTGCTCCTTTCGTACTCATGCCGAATAGTCTGCCGACATGCCCGTCACCAAGGCTGTGATCCCGGCCGCGGGACTCGGCACGCGTTTCCTTCCGGCCACCAAGGCGATTCCCAAGGAGCTGCTGCCGGTTGTCGACCGGCCGGCGCTCGAATACATCGTTGAGGAAGCCGCCCGCGCCGGGGCAACCGACGTCCTGATCATCACCGCGCGCGGCAAGACCGCGATCGAGGACCACTTCGACCGGGCCCCCGAGATCGAGGCGGCGCTGGAGAAGAAGGGCGACACCGAGCGGCTGGCCCGGGTGCGGGCGTCGACCGACGTGGCGCAGGTCCATTTCGTACGGCAGGGCACCGCGGCGGGTTTGGGTCACGCCGTGCTCGTGGCGGCCGAACACGTCGGTCATGAGCCGTTCATCGTGCTACTCGGCGACGACATGGTTGACGCGCGCGATCCCCTCCTCGAGCAGATGATCGCCGAGCAGGAGCGCCACGGCGGGAGCGTCATCGCGCTCATGGAGGTCCCGCCGGAGATGGTCTCGATGTACGGGGTCGCGACCGTCGAGCCGGCTGCGGCGTCGGGTCGTTACGGGCTGGTCCGCGTGTTGGATCTGGTGGAGAAGCCGCCGCTTGACGAGGCCCCGAGCAACCTCGCCATCATCGGGCGCTACCTGCTCTCGCCGACCGTCTTCGAGGTGTTGCGGGGCACCAAGCCTGGCCGCGGCGGCGAGATCCAGCTGACCGACGCCATCAAGGCGCTGATCGATCTCGAGCCGGTCCACGGGGTGGTTTTCACCGGCCGGCGCTACGACACCGGTGACCGCGCCGACTACATCAAGGCCATCGTGCGGCTCGCCTGCGAGCGTGAGGACCTCGGCCCGGAGCTGTGGGCGTGGTTGCAGGAGTACGTACGCGCGGGTGGTCCGGATGCCGGAGGCGACTCGTGAAGTCGGTCGACCAGCACATCGCCGACGTGCTGTCGGCGGTGCACCCGCTGCCGCCGTTGCCCTTGCCGCTGGTCGACGCGCATGGCTGCACGCTGGCCGAAGACGTGGTCGCTGCCGCCCCCCTGCCCGGTTTCGACAACTCGGCGATGGACGGCTACGCGGTGCGCTTGGCCGACGTCGAGTCCGCCAGCGAGCAGACCCCGGTGACCTTGCCGGTCGTCGGCGACATTGCCGCGGGGAGCAACACGGGCATCAGCATTCAGCCGGGTTTCTGCGCGCGGATCATGACCGGCGCGCCCATCCCGCCGGGTGCTGACGCGATCATTCAGTTGGAGTGGACCGACGGCGGGGTGAAGTCGGTCGTGATCCGCCAGGCTCCACGGCTCGGATTGCACATCCGTCGAGCGGGCGAGGATCTCGCGATGGGGGCGCTGGTCCTACCGGCCGGGACCTACCTCGGCGCGGCTCAGATCGGCCTGCTGGCCGCGTCCGGCCGAGCGTCGGCGATGTGCCGCCCGCGTCCCCGCGTCGTCATCGTCTCCACCGGTAGCGAGCTCGTCGATGTCGGTGAGACGCCGGGTCCGGGGCAGCTTCCGGATTCCAACAGCCACATGCTCGCCGCGGCCTGCCGCGAGGCGGGGGCGATCGCGTACCGAGTCGGACTCGTGCCGGATGATCCGGAACTGCTGCTCGAGACGCTCGAGGGCCACCTCATTCGCGCTGATCTGCTGCTGACCTCCGGCGGGGTGAGTGTGGGTGCCTACGACGTCGTGAAGGCGGTGCTCACGCGGCTCGGGACCGTCACGTTCGACAAGGTCGCGATGCAGCCCGGCATGCCGCAGGGCTTCGGGACGCTCGGCGCCGAGAAGATCCCGATCCTCACGCTGCCAGGCAATCCGGTGAGCGCGATGGTGTCGTTCGAGGTGTTCGTACGGCCGGCGCTGCGGCGGATGGTCGCCGCAGACGTGTTGCTGCGTCCGCAGGTGACGGCGGAGGCGACCGAGCGGCTGCCGTCGCCGTTGGGTCGCCGCTCGTTCCTGCGCGGCATCGTCGAGCGCCAGCCGGACGGCCGTTTGGTGGCCCGGCTAGCGGGGGAGCAGGGTTCGCACCAGATGGCCGCCCTAGCCGCGTGCAACGCACTTCTCGTCGTACCCGAGGATCAGGCCGGGGTGGAGGTCGGTGGGCGCGTGCTCGCGCTGTTGCTGGAGCGGAGGGGTCGGTGAGCGCCGACGGCGGGCTGACTCACGTCGATGAGACGGGCGCGGCGCGGATGGTCGATGTCGGCGACAAGGAGATCACCTCCCGTACGGCGGTTGCAGGTGGTCGGCTTGTCGTCGCACCGCGGGTGATTGAACTGCTGCGCGGCGAGGGCGTACCAAAGGGCGACGCTCTCGGTGTCGCACGGGTCGCGGGCATTCTCGGCGCGAAGCGCACGCCCGATCTGGTGCCGCTGTGTCATCCGCTGCCGATCTCGGGTGTCACGGTCGACCTGGAACTGACGGCCGAAGCGGTGGAGATTCGGGCGACGGTGCGTACGACCGGTCGCACCGGCGTCGAGATGGAAGCGCTGACGGCCGTTGCGGTCGCGGGCCTCACGTTGCACGACATGGTCAAGGCGGTCGACCCACTGGCGGTGCTGACCGACGTGCGGGTGCTGAGCAAGGCGGGCGGGCGCTCCGGCGACTGGACACGGGAGACCCGCCCGGAGCCGCTACCGGAGGCCGGCGCCGGGCGCACTCCTGGCCCTCCCGATGGGGCGCTGGCCCGGGTGGTGACCGTTTCTGATCGCTCACATGAAGGCAGGCGGGCCGATCGATCGGGGCCGCTGCTCTCGTCGCTGCTGGCCGACTTGGGTTTCATCGTCGACTCTGTCGTGGTGGTCCCGGACGTCGCCGACGACATTGTCGCCGCGCTGCGTGGTGCCGTCGACGCGGGAATCGACCTCGTCGTGACGACCGGAGGCACCGGGTTCGCTCCCCGCGACGTGACGCCTGAGGCCACCCTGCGCGTACTCGATCGGGAGGCGCCGGGTCTGGTGGAGGTGCTGCGGTCCGCCGACCGGGCGCGCGTACCGACGTCGATCCTGTCGCGTGCCGTCGCCGGGATCGCGGGCGGCAGCGTCATCGTCAACCTGCCCGGTTCGACGGGCGGTGTCCGCGACGGGGTGGCCATTCTCGCGCCCGTCATCGGCCACGCCATCGCCCAGGTCCGCGGCGGGGGTGACCACGGCTGAGCGCTCCGGGATGGCCGGCCAGGTTAGCCGACGGGCCGGTGGGAATCCGCCCGCTTCGGCTGCGCGACAGCGCCTCGTGGGTGGAGGTTCGCACCCGTAACGAGGACTGGCTCGCGCGCTGGGAAGCCACCCCGCCTGGATTCGACAATCCCCGGACGTCATGGGGCGATCGGCAGTCGGTCGGCATCTACACGGCCATGCTGCGAAGCCTGCGCAAGCAGGCGCGGGGCGGAAGCGCGCTGCCTTTCGCCATTACGTACGAGGACAGGTTCGCCGGTCAGCTGACGGTGGGCAACGTGGTGCGCGGGGCGTTCAACAGCGCCTACGTCGGCTACTGGGTGGACGAGGCGATCGCCGGCCGCGGGGTCATGCCGGCCGCGCTCGCGCTCGTCGTCGACCATTGTTTCGGAGCCGGCCGCCTGCACCGGATCGAAGCCAACATCCGGCCGGAAAACGTTGCCAGCCAAAGGGTTGTGGAGAAACTCGGCTTCCGCGAGGAAGGGTTGCACAGGCGCTATCTGGCGATCGACGGGGCCTACCGCGACCACATCGGGTACGCGGTCACGGTCGAGGACGTGCCCGAGGGCATGGTGCGGCGCTGGCACCAGGTACGCCGCCAGCAAGGATGATCAGCGACACGCCGCGCAGCGTGCGGGCCGTTTAGCAGCTCTCTCGTTAGCTTTCAAGGCAGGTTCCGTCGCATGACGAAACCCTTTGCCGCGGAGGGCCCATGAGCGCAGTCATCTGGTGCGGCATCGTGGCCGTCTGGGTCTTTGTGCTGATTCCCACCTGGGTGCGCCGCGGCGACATTCATTGGCATCGCGGCGCAGCCGTCGTCACTCAAGGCGCTGACGCCAGCAACTCCCGCAGTCGCCGCCGACTGCCAGCTATGCATTTACGCCGTCGTGCTCATGCTGAGAAGTCTGTTGAGGTGAAGGCCATGGCCGAGCAGGATGCTGTGATGCGGGAAGAGTTCCCGACACCCGAGCGGGTTTCAGCGGCCGCGCCGCAGGGACGCGTAGCGGCTGCCTCACGCAGCGGCCGGCTGGGTGGTGCCGTGCGCGCCAGCCTCGGCCAGGACCCCAAGCGTCCCGCCAGGAAGAAGCCGACGCTGCGCATTCGCCGCGCCCGGCGGCTCGTCTCCCTCGCCGCGATCGCTCTGGTGACGCTGCTCGTCGCGGTCCTCAGCGGCGGCCTGTTCATCGTCGTCAACGTCGTGGCCGACCTTGCCCTGCTCTGCTACGTCCGCCACCTGCGTAACGCCGCCCGCCAGCGCGCCGCGAAGGCAGCGCGTGAGAAGCGCGCGCGGGTAGCGAGGCAGGCCTGGGAGCAGGCGTCGGCGCAGGAGCGCGCCAGCCAGCTCGACGGATGGCAGACGCCCGCTGCCCCGCTGCCTGAGACCCAGCCGTACGACGCCGTCGAGTTCGTCGACGCGGCCGAGTACGACGACCCCGAGGAAGCGACCCGGCAGATCGACCTCACAGCGCTCGAGCAGCCGGCGCTCCTCGACCTCACCGACGCCCCCACCGAGGAGCTCATCGCCGCCCAGGCCAGCTGACCGTCTGACCTGCTCGCCAGCCTGCCGGACCCCCTCTGCGTGGTACGTTCGATAGGCTTTCCGGGGGTGTAGCTCAGCCTGGTAGAGCGCCTCCCTCGCACGGAGGAGGCCAGGGGTTCGAGTCCCCTCACCTCCACCCCTATATTTGGAGCTCAGAGGCCCAGAGGCTGTTTGGTGTGAGGCGTCATCGGCCGGCGGGGCCGCGACAGGTCGGGGGTTGTCGTCCAGGGTCAGATCCGCAGGACCTGCGCCGCGGGCTCCGGGACAGCGGCTGAGTCAGCGCATCGAGCCGCGTGCGCAGCGCGTCGTCCGCCTCGGGGTACAGGTGGCCGTACCGGTCCAGCGTGAAGCTCACGGACGCGTGACCGGCCCGGGCCGACACCTCCTTGGGATGACTTTCGGCTGCGATCCACAGAGCAACAGCGGTGTGCCGCAGGTCGTGGATCCGCAGCCCGTCCAGCCCCGCTCGGCGGGTTGCCGCCC
>JBBRSE010000041.1:0-33417 GCA_038245655.1 Mycobacteriales bacterium
ATCGTGCGCCGCGGCGAGAAGGTCACCATCGACGTCCCGCTGACCCTGGTCGGCGAGCCGGCATCGTCCGATGTGCTGCTGAACCACGACCTGACCAGCGTGTCGGTCGAGGCCGACGCCACGGCGATCCCTCACGGGTTCGAGGTCGACATCGCCGGGTTCACCGTCGGCAGCACCATCACCGCCAGCCAGATCGTGCTGCCGGAGGGCGTGAGCCTGGTCACTGACGGCGAGGCGCTCGTCATCAGCGGTCTGGCTGCCCCGACCGCCGAACAGCTCGACGCGGAGCTCGCCGAGGCTGAGGCCGAGGTTGGCGCCGGTCAGGCTGGTCAGGAGGAGGAGCCGACGGTGGACGAGGCCGCCTCCGAGGAGAGCGCCGGCGAGTCCGGCAGCGACACCCCGCCGCCCGCCGAGGCGTGATCCGTGGGCCCCGGGGGTCCCGAATCAGCCGAGTCGTTCCTGGCGGCCGAGCCGGTGGTCGTCGTCGGGCTCGGCAATCCCGGACCGGCTTACGCGGGTAACCGTCACAACCTCGGCTTTCAGGTCGTCGACCTGCTGGCGGAGAGGGCCCGCGTGCGCTTCAAGAGCGGCGCGCGCCGGCTCGCCGACCTTGCGGAGCTGCGCATCGCCGGGCGGCGGGTGGTGCTCGCCAAGCCGCGCTCGTACATGAACGAGTCGGGTGGCGGCGTCAAGGCCGTGCTGGCGTTCTACAAGGTGCCGCCCTTGCAGCTGGTCGTCGTTCATGACGAGCTTGACATTCCGTTCGAGGCGATCCGGCTCAAGGTCGGCGGCGGCCCGGGCGGCCACAACGGCGTCAGATCCGTCGACAGCGCGCTCGGCACCCGCGATTACGGCCGGGTCCGGGTCGGCATCGGGCGCCCGCCGGGCCGGATGGATCCCGCCGACTTCGTGTTGCGCGACTTCAGCCCGGCGGAGCGCAAAGAGGTCCCGCTGCTGCGCGAGCGGGCGGCGGATGCCGTCGTCACGCTGCTCGAAAAGGGTCTGGAGACCGCGCAGAACGGCTTTCACAGCGTTGGCTGACCCGGCCATGCTCGACGCACCGGACGTGGTCGTGATCGGTGCGGGCATCGTCGGCCTCGCGACCGCGCGGGCGCTGGCGACAGCCGGTCCGGCCTGCCGCGTCGCTGTTCTGGAGAAGGAAAGCGTCATCGCGGCCCACCAGAGCGGGCGCAACAGCAACGTCGTCCACAGCGGCATCTACTACCCGCCCGACAGCCTCAAGGCGCGTTACGCGATAGCCGGAGGCCGCGCGCTCGCCACCTATTGCGGCGAGCGCGGGCTGCCGTACTCCGCGTCGGGCAAGGTGATCATCGCCACTGACGAGCCGCAGGCCGTCCGGCTCGCCGCCCTTGCCGACCGCGGTCGCAGCCACGGTTTGGCGGTGCAGGAGCTGAGCCTCGCCGAGCTCGCCGAGCGCGAGCCTGCTGTCCGCGCGGTCGCGGCGATTTTCGTCCCCGAGACGGCGGTCACCGACTACACGGCCATCTCCGGCGCCTTCCGTACCGATCTGGAGGCGGCTGGTTCGCAGGTCATCACGGGAGCGCAGGTCGTCGACATCCGGCCGGGATCGAGCGGGGTCGCGGTCACCACGGCGGACGGCCGCGAATTCACGGCTCGGATGGTGGTCAACTGCGCGGGCCTCTACAGCGATCGCGTCGCCCGGCTGGCCGGCGACGAGCCGCCGGCCCAGATCGTGCCGTTCCGCGGCGAGTACTACGAGCTGGTGCCGCAACGCCGCGATCTCGTGCGGGGGCTGATCTATCCGGTCCCTGACCCGCGCTTGCCGTTCCTTGGCGTGCACTTCACGCGCGGCGTCGACGGCGGGGTCCACGCCGGCCCCAACGCTGTGCTGGCGCTGCAGCGTGAGGGCTACGACCGGTGGACGACCTCACGCTTCGAGCTTTCCGAACTCGCCCGCTTCTCCGGCACGTGGGCCCTCGCCCGCCGCTACTGGCGTACCGGAGCGGGCGAATACGCGCGGTCACTCTCCCAGCGCGCGTTCGTACGCGCGCTCCGCAAGCTCGTTCCGGACCTGCAGGCGTCGGATCTCGCTCCGGCGGCCGCGGGCGTACGCGCTCAGGCCGTACGCCCTGACGGCACCCTGCTCGACGATTTCCTCATCACGCAGGGGCCGCTGGCCGTTCACGTGTTGAACGTGCCCTCACCAGCGGCGACGGCTTCGTTACCCATCGGACAACACGTTGCGCGGCTGGTCCGGGAAAGGCTGTCGGCCGCCGATTCTCGCTAGTCTGGCTGATCATGCGGTTGCTGGTGACCGGAGGCGCGGGCTTCATCGGGGCGAACTTCGTCCGGTATGTGGTGGGCGCCCGTCCGGGGTGGGACGTGACGGTGCTTGATGCGCTGACGTACGCCGGTGACCGCGAAACGCTGGCCGGGCTTGATGAGCGTGTCTCGTTCGTGCACGGCGACATTCGCGATGGCGTGCTGGTGGATGACCTGGTGTCGGCCGCCGATGCGGTGGTGCATTTCGCCGCGGAGTCGCACAACGACAATTCGTTGGATGACCCGTCGCCGTTCGTGACGACGAATCTGGTGGGGACGTTCACGCTGCTGGAGGCGGTTCGTCGCCATCACGTGCGCTTTCACCACATTTCCACGGATGAGGTTTTCGGCGATCTGACGCTGGATGACCCGGGAAAGTTCGACGAGCAGACGGCCTACCGGCCTTCGAGCCCGTATTCGGCGACGAAAGCGGGTTCGGATTTGCTGGTGGCAGCGTGGGTGCGCTCGTTCGGGGTCGAGGCGACGATGTCGAATTGCTCTAACAATTACGGGCCGTGGCAACACGTGGAGAAGTTCATTCCGCGCCAGATCACGAACATTCTCGATGGGGTGCGCCCCAAGGTGTACGGCGATGGGCTGAACGTGCGGGATTGGCTGCACGTGGAGGATCACTGCTCGGCGGTGTTGACGGTGCTGGAGTCCGGCCGGATCGGTCAGACGTATCTGGTCGGCGCTAACGGGGAGGCATCGAACCGGCAGGTGGTGGAGTCCCTGCTGGTCGCGATGGGCAGGCAGGCGGATGACTACGAGCTGGTGTCCGACCGGCCTGGTCATGATCGCCGTTACGCCATTGACGCGTCGAAGTTGCGGGCGGAATTGGGTTGGGCGCCGCACTACACCGATTTCGGCGAGGGGCTGGCGGCGACGGTGGACTGGTATCGCGATCACGAGCCGTGGTGGCGTAAGCAGAAGGCGGCTGCGGAAGCGAAATATGCGGTGTCGGGCCGATGAGTGGTGTGGTCGTCGCGTCGACCGCTATTGCTGACCTGCTCGAGGTCACCATTCCCGTCCATGGTGATGAGCGCGGCTGGTTCAAAGAGAACTGGCAGGCCGAGACTATGGCGGCGGCCGGGCTGCCGAGGCTGGATTTCGTGCAGCAGAACGTCGCTTTCAACGCGACTGCTGGTGTGACGCGCGGGATTCATGCGGAGCCGTGGGAGAAGTACGTATCGGTGGCGTGTGGGCGGGTGTTCGCGGCGATCGTCGATTTGCGGGCGGGTTCCGGCTTCGGGACGGTGGTGTGCCGCGAGCTGACCCCCGAGCGGGCGTTGCTGATCCCGGCCGGGTGCGGCAACTCGTATCAGGTGCTCGAGCCGGCGACCGCCTACATCTATCTGACGACCGGATTGTGGTCGGCGGACGTGGTCTATCCCGCGGTGTCGCCGCTGGATCCAGCCCTCGGGATCGACTGGCCGCTGACGGGTGAGCAAGCCGTGCTGTCCGCCAAGGACCTGGCAGCGGCGCCGCTGGCCGATTTCGTCCCGCTGACCGCCGATTTTGGAGCGGGGCGATGAAAGGAGTTGTGCTGGCGGGCGGGACCGGGAGCCGGCTGTTTCCGGTGACCCGGGCGGTCTGCAAGCAGCTCCTCCCGCTTTACGACAAGCCGATGATCTATTACCCGGTCTCCACGCTGCTGATGGCCGGCATCCGGGAGATCCTGATCATCACGACCCCGGACGATCAGAACGCCTTCCGCCGGCTGCTCGGTAACGGGACGCAGTTCGGCTGCCGGTTCGACTACGTCGTTCAGCCGGAGCCGGGTGGCTTGGCCCAGGCGTTCACGCTCGGCGCCGAGTTCATCGGCGCCGACCCGGTCGCACTGATCCTGGGCGACAACGTCTTCTACGGCGCCGGCCTCGGCGATCAGCTCAAACGGTGGACGCAGCCCGCCGGCGGCGTCGTTTTCGCTTACCACGTCGCCGATCCGGAGCGGTACGGCGTCGTCACGTTCGACGACGACGGCCAGGCCGTCTCCATCGAGGAGAAGCCCGAGAAGCCCAGCAGCCCGTACGCGATCACCGGCCTGTATCTGTACGACAACGACGTCGTCGAGATCGCCGCCAACCTCACCCCTTCTGCGCGTGGCGAGCTCGAGATCACCGACGTCAACAAGATCTACCTGTCCCGCGGGAAGCTCGCGGTCCACACGCTCGACCGCGGCACGGCCTGGCTGGACACCGGCACGTTCGATTCGTTCATGGACGCCGCTCAATTCGTGCAGGTCATCGAGAGCCGACAGGGACTGAAGGTCGGTTGCCTGGAGGAGATTGCCTGGCGCGAGGGGTATATCGACGACGACCAACTCGCCGCGCTCGCCGCACCACTGGCTGCTAGCGGCTACGGCGACTATCTGGCCCGACTGCTCGAAACCGGACGTCGCCGGTCGCCGTAGTCTGCAAGCAGGCCATGTCTACTTCACTCACGCATACCCCAGCCCCGCCCGCACCCGCCGATCTCGCCCCCCTGCTCGACGCCGCCGCGCACGATCCGGCCATCCGCCGCTGGGTCGATTCCGCAGGTCAGCCCGCCCTTGACCTGACGGCTCCCGCCGGACTGCGCCCGCTGGCGCTGGCTGCGCTGGCGCGAGAGCGATTCGTGCTGGCCGTCACCGCGACCGGACGTGACGGCGAGGACCTCGCCGAGGCGCTCGGCAGCCTCCTCGGCCCGAAGTCCGTGGCCTTCTACCCGTCGTGGGAGACGCTCCCCCACGAGCGGCTGTCGCCGCGCGCCGATACGGTCGGCCGCCGGCTCGCGATCCTGCGCCGGCTGGCCCATCCCGAGGAGTACGCGGCCGGCCCCCTTCGCGTCGTGGTCGCTCCGGTGCGCAGCGTGCTGCAGCCGCAGTCGGCGGGTCTGGGTGAGCTCGTGCCCGTCCGGCTTCGGCCGGGCGACGAGGTCCCGCTGGAAGACGTGGTCCGCCAGCTGGCAGCGCTCGCCTACTTGCGGGTGGAGATGGTCGAGCGGCGCGGCGAGTTCGCGGTGCGCGGCGGGATCCTCGACATCTTCCCGCCGACGGAGGAGCATCCGCTGCGGGTCGAGTTCTTCGGCGACGAGGTCGATGAGATCCGCTCCTTCGCCGTGGCTGACCAGCGCTCGCTGGCGGCGGCTCCTGATGGCGTGTTGGCTCCGCCGTGCCGGGAGCTGCTGCTGATCCCGCAGGTCCGCGAGCGTGCGGCGGCGCTGTCCAAGGAGCATCCGGAGCTCGCCGAGATGCTCGACGCGCTCGCCGACGGCCGGCCGGTCGAGGGCATGGAGGCGTTCGCGCCCGTCCTCACCGACCACATGGTCCTGCTGCTCGACGAGCTTCCCGCGGGCGCTCATGTCGTGGTCACCGATCCGGAGCGGGTGCGTACCCGCGCGGGCGATCTGACCCGTACCTCCACCGAGTTCCTGGAGGCGGCCTGGTCAGCGGCCTCGGTCGGTGGCGCCGCCCCCATCGACCTGGGCGCCGCCGCGTACCAACCCTTCGGCGAGGTGCGTATGCATGCGGCGGCGATCGGCGTGCCGTGGTGGACGGTCACCCCGTTCGCGGCCGACCCGGGCAGCGGCGATGACACGGATCTGGCGCTGGAGGACGACAGCCTGCTGGCCGCCGCCAAGTCGCCGCAGGCGTACCGAGGCGATACCCAGGCGGCGATCGGTGACGTGCGCAGATGGCTCGCGGCCGGCTGGCGGGTGCTGCTGGTCACCGAGGGGCACGGCCCGGCCCAGCGCCTCGCGGAGGTGCTGCGCGACTCGGACGTCGGAGTTCGGCTGACGGCGGACGAGGTGGGTTTCACGCTCGACGACGGCGTCGCGACGGTCACGACCGGCTGCCTGACGACGGGCTGGACCTCGGACCTGTTGAAGCTCGCCGTGCTCACCGAAACCGACCTGGCCGGCACCCGGGGAGTCGGAACCAAGGATCTGCGCGGCCGGATGCCGAGCCGGCGCGGCAAGGGCATCGACCCGATGCAGCTCATGCCGGGCGACCTCGTCGTCCACGAGCAGCATGGTGTCGGCCGCTACCTGGAGATGGTCGCCCGTACGGTGGCTGGGGCCACCCGCGACTACCTGGTGCTCGGATACGCCCGCGGCGACAAGCTTTTCGTGCCGACCGATCAGCTCGAGCAGGTCACGCGCTACGTCGGCGGCGAGGGTCCGAGCCTGGACCGCATCGGCGGCGCCGACTGGGCCAAGCGCAAGGGCCGGGCCCGCAAGGCGGTCAAGGAGATTGCGGCGGAGCTGATCCGGCTCTACAGCGCGCGGATGGCTTCGCCGGGTCACTCCTTCGGTCCGGATTCGCCGTGGCAGCGCGAGCTTGAGGATGCGTTCCCGTACCGCGAGACACCTGACCAGCTGCGCGTGGTCGATGAGGTCAAGCGCGATATGGAAGGCGTCGTGCCGATGGACCGGCTGGTCTGCGGCGACGTCGGCTACGGCAAGACGGAGATCGCCGTCCGGGCGGCGTTCAAGGCGGTGACCGACGGCAAGCAGGTCGCCGTGCTGGTGCCGACGACTTTGCTGGTGCAGCAGCACCTCAGCACGTTCTCGGAGCGCTACGCGGCGTTCCCCGTCACGGTCAAAGCGGTGAGCCGGTTCAACTCGCCGCGGGAGCAGCAGGCGGTCCTCGACGGGATGGCCGCCGGCGACGTCGACGTGGTCATCGGTACCCACCGGCTGCTGTCTGCAGGAACGAAATTCAAGGATCTCGGCCTGGTCATCGTCGATGAGGAGCAGCGGTTCGGCGTCGAGCACAAGGAGCTGCTCAAGCAGATGCGCACGGCGGTGGACGTGCTCACCATGAGCGCCACGCCGATCCCGCGCACGCTGGAGATGGCGATCACCGGCATCCGCGAGCTGTCGACCATCGACACCCCGCCGGAGGAGCGCCATCCGGTGCTCACGTTCGTGGGCGGGTACGAGGACAAGCAGGTCGCCGCCGCGATCAGGCGTGAGCTGCTGCGCGACGGGCAGGTCTTCTACGTCCACAACCGCGTCGAATCGATCGAAAAGGCGGCCGCGCGGCTACGCAATCTGGTGCCAGAGGCGCGCATCGCGACCGCTCACGGCCAGATGAACGAGGACACCCTCGAGGCCCACATGCTCTCGTTCTGGGAGCGTGAGTACGACGTCCTGGTCTGCACCACGATCGTCGAGAGCGGCCTGGACATCGCGAATGCCAACACGCTGATCGTCGAGCGCGCCGACAACTTCGGCCTTTCCCAGCTGCATCAGCTACGCGGTCGCGTCGGTCGCGGTCGGGAGCGGGCTTACGCGTACTTCCTCTACGACGCGCAGCGCCCGATGACCGAGACGGCGTACGACCGGCTGGCGACGATCGCGGCCAACACCGACCTCGGCGCAGGCATGGCCGTGGCCATGAAGGACCTCGAGATCCGCGGCGCCGGCAACCTGCTCGGCGGCGAGCAGAGCGGACACATCGCGGCGGTCGGCTTCGACCTCTACATCCGGCTGGTCGGCGAAGCGGTGGCCGACTTCCGCGGCGAGGTTGCCGAGGAGTTGCCCGAGGTCAAGGTCGAGCTGCCGATCAACGCCAACCTGCCGCGCGACTACATCACCGGCGAGCGCCTGCGCCTCGATGCCTATCGCCGGGTGGCGGAGGTGGCGACCCCGGAGCAGCTGGCGGAGGTACGCGCCGAGCTGGCCGACCGCTACGGACCCCCGCCGGAACCGGTGGAAAACCTGCTGGCGGTGGCCGCGTTCCGGCTGCATGCGCGGCGCTACGGGGTCCACGAGATCGCGTTGCAGGGTCGTTCGATCCGGTTCGCGCCGATGGACCTGCGCGATTCGCAGGAGCTGCGGATCAAGCGGCTCTACAAGGGAACCCTGGTGAAGCCGGCGATCAGCACCGCACTGGTGCCGATGCCGACCGAGACCGGGCGTAGCGGCTCGCCGCCGCTGCGCGACCGGGCGCTGCTGAAGTGGGCGCAGGACCTGCTGGACGCGGTCCTGGGCGACAACATCGCAGCGGCGGCCGCGGTTCAATCGGCGTCCCAGTCCGCCTGATCGGCTCGCCGCCCGTAGGCTCAGACTCGTGAAACTGCGCTCAATCAGCCGGCCCGCTTCCCTTGTCAGGCTCGGCCTCGCGGGAGCGGCGATCGTCGCGCTGCCGCTGACCACCGGCTGCCAGACCCGGCTCGGGCTCGCCGCCTCAGTCGGCGACAGCACGATCGACACGTCACAGCTGACCGCCGTCACCTCCCGATCTGCCGCCGCTCTGAAGGCGTCCGGTACGACCGTGCCGGCCGGGCAGCAGGCGGATCTGCAGCGCGGGGTGCTCAACCTGCTGGTGCGTGACGCGCTCCTCGAGCAGATCGGCAAGTCGCGAGGGGTGAGCGCGAGCGCCTCGGAGCTGGCGGCTGAACGCGCCGCCGAAGCGAAGGCGGCGGGCGGCGACAAGGCGTTGATCACCCAGTCGGAGCAGGGCGGTGTGTCAGCGACCGATCTGGATGTGGTCGTCCGCGAGAAGCTGCTGATCACGAAGCTGCAGACCAAGTTCGGCGCTACCGACAGCACGGCTTTTGCGAAGGCGCTGACCACAGCGGCCCAGAAGATCAACGTGCGGATCAACCCACGGTTCGGCAAATGGGACGCCAAGACCCTGACGATCGTCGCCGCCGCCAACGACCTGTCGTCGACGACCACCAAGAAGTGAGCGAACCGGTCGGCCGCGCGCTGCTCGAGGCGGTAGCGGTCATGGACCGCCTGCGCTCTCCGGGGGGCTGTCCCTGGGACGCCGAGCAGACCCACCGCAGCCTCGCGCCGTACCTGCTGGAAGAGGCGTACGAGGCCTACCAGACCCTCGAGGACGGCGATTCCGGAGCCCTACGCGATGAGTTGGGTGACGTGTTGCTGCAAGTGCTCTTCCACGCCCGAGTGGCCGCGGAAGAGCCGGGTGGCTGGGACATCGACGATGTCGCCGCGGGTCTGGTCGCCAAGCTGGTCCGACGCCACCCTCACGTTTTCGCGGACACCCAGGTGGCCGGCAGCGCTGATGTCGAAGCCAACTGGGACGCCATCAAGGCCACCGAGAGACCGTCGCGCGGCGTCGCTGAAGGGGTGCCGCTGGCCCTTCCCGCTCTGGCTCTGGCGGCGAAGCTGCAGTCGCGCGGATCGCGGGCAGGCGTCTGGTCACCTCCGGACCAGCCGGGCGAGCAGGTTCAGGACGCGGCCCGGGTCGCGGCTGGCGACCCCACCGAGGCCGCCGTGGCCGACCTGCTGCTGGCGGCCGTCACGCTGGCCAGATCTGCAGGCATCGATCCCGAAGCCGCGCTTCGGCGCCGTGCGCTGCGGCTGCGTGACGAGCTGACCGCATAGGCGAACGCCACGCTGCGCGCAGCCCCGTGGCCGCAAGTTACCTAAGGTCACGGCGGTGCGTCCCCGGACGGGCGTCGCCTAGCGTTACAGTCGGCCGGACGGCGCCTCACCCGTTCGCAAATCCCGCGCAAGGAGCCTGCACGTGCCCTTCATCGAACTCGTCACCGCCCGGGAGATCTTGGACTCACGGGGCAATCCGACGGTCGAGGTGGAACTCGTCCTTGACGACGGCAGTTTCGGTCGGGCGGCCGTTCCCAGCGGCGCGAGCACCGGCGCATTCGAGGCCGTTGAGCTGCGCGACGGCGATGATCGCTACGGGGGCAAGGGCGTCACTCACGCCGTCGCGGCGGTCGAGGATCAGATCGCCGACGAGCTCATCGGTTTCGAGGCGAGCGAGCAGCGCCTGCTGGACCAAAAGCTGATCGAGATCGACGGCACGCCAGACAAGTCCGCCCTGGGCGCCAATGCCATCCTCGGCGTCTCTCTCGCCGCGGCGAAGGCGGCGGCGGAGAGCGCGGGACTGGCTCTGTTCCGCTACGTCGGCGGCCCGACCGCACACGTCCTGCCGGTTCCGATGTTCAACATTTTGAACGGTGGTGCGCACGCCGACACGAGCGTTGACATCCAGGAGTTCATGATCGCCCCGGTCGGCGCCGCGACCTTCCGCGAGGCCTTGCGCTGGGGCTCTGAGGTCTACCACGCCCTCAAGGGCGTGTTGAAGGGGCGCGGCCTCGCGACCTCGATCGGCGACGAGGGTGGATTCGCTCCCGACCTGCCCCACAACCGGGAGGCG
Source organism: Mycobacteriales bacterium (assembly GCA_038245655.1). Lineage (GTDB taxonomy): Bacteria > Actinomycetota > Actinomycetes > Frankiales > Frankiaceae > DATAZK01. Next base: position 10,439 of record JBBRSE010000041.1, read on the forward strand.
CTCGACCTGATCCTGCGCGCGATCGAGGCTGCGGGTTTCACCCCCGGGGAGGACATCGCGCTCGCGCTCGATGTCGCGGCGACCGAATTCTTTACGGCCGACACGGCGACCTACGCTTTTGAGGGCAGCGCGCGTACGGACGCGCAGATGTCGGCGTACTACACCGAGCTGGTGGACGCGTACCCGATCGTGTCGATCGAGGACCCGCTGGCCGAGGACGACTGGGCCGGCTGGAAGACGCTCACCGACACCTTGGGCAGCCGGGTGCAGCTGGTCGGCGATGACCTGTTCGTGACCAACCCTGAGCGCCTGGCGCGCGGGGTCCGCGAAGGCTGTGCCAACGCGCTGCTGGTCAAGGTCAACCAGATCGGCACGCTCACCGAGACGCTCGACGCGGTCGCGCTGGCGCACCGCTCTGGCTACCGCACGATGATGAGTCACCGCTCGGGTGAGACCGAGGACACCACCATCGCCGATCTCGCGGTCGCCCTCGACTGTGGGCAGATCAAGACGGGTGCGCCCGCCCGCAGCGAGCGCGTGGCCAAGTACAACCAGCTGCTGCGCATCGAGGAGCAGCTCGGGGACGCGGCGCGATACGCCGGGCGCGGTGCCTTCCCGCGAGCCGGGCAGGCGCCCGCGTGACAGCGCCCTCCCCGCCCCGCCGCAACAACGCCAATTCGGCGCGCCGCTACTCATCTGCAGCGGCAGCGCCCACCCGCGGACGGCCTCGGCCGCAGTCGGCCGCCCGCGCCGCCGCCGCTTCCGGATCGGGAGCCAACGGCCCGGCCCGCCGCCAGCCTCCGGCACGCTCCACGCGTGGCTACGCCCGCGCTCACGTGGGCGGCCTCACGATCACGACCCGGGCCGCCTTGCTCGGGCTCGCGCTCTGCGCTGTCGTGTTGACCCTCGCCTACCCGGCCCGCGAATACCTCGCGCAGCATCGCCAGATCAACCAACTCGCGTCCCAAGTAGCCAAGGACCGGGCCGACCTGGCGAGCCTGAAGGCCGCTGGCCTGCGCGATTCCGATCCGCGCTACGTCGAGGCGCAGGCCCGCCAGCGCCTTCACATGCTGCGCCCCGGCGATCTCGTATACCAGGTCCCGGTGGTCCTCCCCAAGTCCGCCGGCAAGCAGCAGGTCGGCTCCATCCGGACGCCGGTGCTGCCTGGTCGCGCCGCCCAGCCCTGGTACAGCCAGCTCTACCGCAGCACGGTCGTGGCTGGGAAGTGACCGATCGGCCCGGGCCGGCTGCGCCTGCGCTGGACCCCCGCGACGTCGAGGTTGTCGCGGAGCAGCTCGGCCGCCGACCGCGCGCGATTCGTCAGGTCGCTCATCGCTGCACGTGCGGGCTCGTCGACGTCATCGAGACTTCGCCGCGGCTGCCTGACGGCACCCCTTTTCCGACGCTCTACTACCTGACCTGCCCGCGCGCGTCGAAGGAGATCGGGCGGCTAGAGGCGTCCGGGCTCATGCGGGAGATGACCGAGCGCATACGCACCGATCCGGAGCTGGCTGCCGCCTATCAGGGCGCGACCGATGACTACCTGCGCCGCCGCGACGCGCTGGGCCTGCTGCCCGGCGCCCCGACCGCGGGTGGGATGCCGGGGCGCGTCAAGTGCCTGCACGTGCTCGTCGGTCACAGCCTGGCGGTCGGGCCGGGGGTGAACCCGCTCGGCGACGAGGCGCTGGCACTGATGCCGGACTGGGGGCGGGGCGGTCCCTGCGTCGACCCCGACCCCGCGCCGTGAGCCTGCGGGTCGCGGCGCTCGATTGCGGTACGAACTCACTCCGCCTGCTGGTCGCTGACCTGCAGCCGGACGGCACGCTCGTCGACGTCGCGCGGGAGATGCGGATCGTGCGCCTCGGTGAAGGGGTGGACCGCACCGGCGAGCTGTCCGAAGCCGCCCTCGGCCGCACCTTCGGCGTCCTTCGCGAATACACGACTCAGCTGCGTGACCTCGGCGCCCAGCGGGTGCGGATGGTCGCGACCAGCGCGACTCGCGACGCGCGCAATCGCGATGCTTTCACGGCGGGCGTACGCGAGATCCTGGGTGCCGACCCCGAAGTGATCACGGGGGCGCAGGAGGCTGCGCTGAGCTTCGTCGGCGCCACCGGTGATCTGGCGGCGCGGCCAGAGTTCGCCGCGCCGTACCTCGTCGTCGACATCGGCGGCGGCTCGACCGAGTTCATCCTGGGCGGCGTCGAGGGGCCGTCAGCCAGCCGGTCGGTCGACATCGGCTGTGTGCGCCTCACGGAGCGCCACCTTCGTTCAGACCCCGCAGCGCCGCAGGAGCTGGCCGCGGCCGCCGAAGACGCCCGGGCAGCCATTGCTGAGGTGCGCCGCACGGCCCCGATCGAAGCGGCGGCCACTCTCCTGGCCGTAGCCGGCACCGCGACGACCGTCACCGCGCTCGCGCTCGGGCTGCCCGCGTACGACCCGGAGCGCATTCACCTCTCGGCGACCCCGCTCGCTGATGTGGAGCGGGTCTACGAGGAGCTCGCGCGGATGACCGCCGCGCAGCGGGCGGCGCTCGGCCCGATGCACCCGGGCCGGGTCGACGTGATCGTCGCCGGGGCGCTGATCCTGCGCGAGGTCGTCCGTGCGGTCGGCACCGGCGCGATGGTGGCCGGTGAGCATGACATCCTGGACGGGATCGCCCTTTCTCAAGGCGGGTAGCGTCGCCGTGATGAGCGAGCAGGTCACGTCCGAGCGCAGTAGCGCTGCCGCAGCCGGCTGCCACACGATCCGTGAGCTGGATGACGCGATCGTGGGCTGCCGGGCCTGCCCGCGCCTGGTCGAGTGGCGCGAGCAGGTCGCGGTGACCAAGCGGGCGGCGTACGCCAACCAGCTCTATTGGGGACGCCCGGTGCCCTCCTGGGGGCCGCCCCATGCGAGCCTCGCGATCCTCGGCCTGGCGCCGGCCGCCCACGGAGGAAACCGGACCGGCCGCATTTTCACGGGTGATCGCAGCGGCGACTGGCTCTTTGCCGCGCTCCACCGGGCCGGGCTGGCCGCCATCCCGACGTCCCTGTCCGCCGACGACGACCAGCGGTTGATCCGGACGCGCATCCTTGCCGCAGTGCATTGCGCACCGCCGGACAACAAGCCGACCCCGGCCGAGCGTGACACCTGCCGGGGTTGGCTGGTACGTGACCTGGAGCTGCTGGCTCCGACCCTGCGGACGGTGCTGGTGCTCGGCGGGTTCGCGTGGGCGGCGCTCTGGCCCGCTCTTCTTGCCGCCGGCTATGCGGTGCCCGCGCCGCGGCCCGGCTTCGGACACGGGGCGCAGGCGTCTGCGGGGCCCCTCACGGTCCTTGGCTGTTACCACCCCAGCCAGCAAAACACCTTCACGGGCAAGCTCACCGCTGACATGCTCGACGATGTCATCGGTCGTGCCGCGGCGCTCGTTGCGGTGCGGTGAGCTGCGAAAGGCAGGTAGAGACGCCTCATGAGCACCCCGCCGAGAATCCTCGTCGTCGGAGGCGGCTACGTCGGCCTCTACGTGTCCATGCACCTGCAGAAGCGGTTGCGCCCCGGGGAGGCGTCGGTCACCGTTGTCGATCCGCATTCGTACATGACCTACCAGCCGTTCCTGCCAGAGGCCGGCTCCGGCAACCTCGAACCGCGCCACGTCGTCGCACCACTTCGCCGGGTGCTGCACAAGTGCGAGATCATCAACGGCCGGATCGTGCGCATCGACCACGCCGCCCGCAAGGCCCTGCTCGCGCCGATCGAGGGTCCGGCGCGAGAGCTCGAGTACGACACCGTCGTCGTCTGCCCCGGGTCGATCGCGCGCACCCTTCCCATCCCTGGGCTGGCCGATCGGGGCATCGGGTTCAAGTCCGTCGCCGAGGCGATCTACCTGCGTAACCACGTCTTGGAGCGGCTCGACGCAGCCTCGTCCACGCCCGATCTGCAACTGCGGCGGCGGGCGCTGACCTTCGTCTTCGTCGGAGGTGGATACGCCGGAATCGAAGCGTTGGCGGAGCTGGAAGACATGGCTCGCGACGCGTGCAAGTACTACCCCAACCTGCATCACGGCGACATGCGGTGGGTTCTGGTCGAAGCGACCGGCCGCATCTTGCCGGAGGTCTCGCCGGCGATGGGCGAGTACACGGTGCAGCAGCTGACCAACCGCGGGATCGAGGTGCGGCGCAACACGCGCCTGGAGTCGGTCGTCGATGGCCACGTGATGCTCGACGACGGCGACGAGTTCGACTGCGAGACCCTGGTGTGGACGGCGGGCGTGCGTCCCAACCCGATGCTGGAAGCCACCGACCTGCCGCTCGATGACAAGAAGCGGCTGTTGTGCACGCCGTTCTTGCAGGTCAAGGGCACCCCAGGGGCTTGGGGCTCGGGCGACAGTGCCGCCGTACCCGACCTGTCCAAAGGCGGCGACGCGACGACCGGCCCTTCCGCGCAACACGCCGTGCGGCAGGCGAAGCGGCTCGCGTTGAACCTGCTGGCGGAGCTGCGGGGCGAGCCCCTCGTGCCGTACGAGCACGCTTACGCCGGTTCGGTGGCGTCGCTCGGGCTCTACAAGGGAGTCGCTGAGATCTACGGCATCAAGCTGCGCGGCTTCCCGGCCTGGTTCGCCCACCGGACCTACCACGTGGCCCGCGTACCGACCCTGAACCGCAAGGTCCGGGTGTTGACCGACTGGACGATCGCGCTGTTCTTCCGCCGCGAGATCGTCTCGCTGGGGGCCTTCCAGAATCCGCACGAGGATTTCCGGCTGGCTGCCCGCCCTCCGGAGGCGTCGCGAGAGGCGAGCTGAGGGCGGTGGCCGTGCAAATCTGCCCAATCCCTTGATCATCGACCTCCAAACCCCGACAAATCATGAGATAATCATGAACTTTGGGCAGATTTGAACAAGCTCCGGCCCGTTCGGAGCAGTTTCAGATGGGCCGCGTCTGGCAAGCTCGCATCCGTGCCGCTGCTCGCCGTCGCCGCCCTCGGCCCTGACCGTCCGGGCGTGGTCGCGGCCCTGACCGAGGTGCTCCTCGCCGGCTCGGGCAACCTCGAAGACGCCTCCATGCACCAGCTCAGCGGCCAGTTTGCGATGACGCTCGTGGTCGACGTCCCCGGTGACGTGGCGTCGGTGCGCGCCGAGCTGGAACCGGTCGGGGAGCGGCTCGGCCTGCTCGTCTGGGTCCGGGAGGTCACGGGCGCGCAGGCGGGCCCGGAGGGGCAGTCGTACGTCGTCAGCGTTCATGGCGCCGATCGACCCGGCATCGTCCATCGGGTCGCGGCGGCCATAGCGGAGGCCGGCGGCAACATCACCGACCTGTCGACCCGGCTCGCCGCAGGCCTGTACGTCCTGGTGGCGGAGGTCGATCTGGCAGGTGACCCGGTGCCGCTCGAGCAGGCGCTGGGCGCCATCGGGAGCGAACTCGGGGTCGACGCCCACCTGCGTCCCGCCGATGCCGACCTGCTCTGACCGGGTTCGTTCGCGATGATCAGGCCAGTCGTGCACGCCCCGAATCCGGTGCTGTCACGTCCGGCAGCGCCCGTCGATCCCAGCGATCCCGAGGTGCTCGCCGTGGCGATGGACCTGGTGGAGACGATGCGGGTCGCGCCGGGCTGCGTGGGGCTGGCGGCGCCGCAGCTGGGGGAGCCGGTCCGGGTCTTCGCGCTCGACGTGACGGGTCATCCGAAGGCGCGCAGCTGCGCGGGACTCGTCGTGATGGTCAACCCGGTCGTGGTCGAGGCAGGGGAGGCGCGCAAGGGTCGCGAGGGGTGCATGTCGGTTCCCGACTTCACCGGCGATGTCGGCCGCCCTCGTACGCTGACGGTCCGCGGCCTGGTCCCGGGGCCGACGCCGCGCGAGCTGATCGTCGAGGCTGACGCGTTCGAGGCCCGTGCTTTCGGCCACGAGCTGGATCACCTGGACGGCCTGCTGTTCCTCGACCGCGCCGCGGGCGCGCAAGGCATCCACCCGCGCAAGCGTTATCTGTGATGCTGGAACTGCCGGCAGGGCCCCCGTACCCCAATCGGCAGAGGGAAGCGGCTTAAACCCGCTCCAGTGTGGGTTCGAGCCCCACCGGGGGCACTGAGCCACGCCTCGGTGGGTGCGGTGGGGTCGAGGCCCGCACCAGAGGGAATGGTGGGTTCGAGCCCGACCGGGGGCACTCGAGTCACGCATTTGACCGTGGCTGACAGCCACACACGTAGGGTGGCGGGCGCCACTTACCCCTGCGGCCGAACAGCAACCTTCATATGCCATGCACTGACTTTCCCGCCCGCCTGCGCGCGTGCGCTGACTTGCAGATCCCCGAAGTGCGGGAGAGCGCTGGACGTCACGAGTACGACGGGGTTGTCCAGGATCTGTCTCCTGCGGGAGTGCGAGCGGGACTCACTGCGCTCGGTCAGGGCCCGCCGCCGAGCGACTCCTTCGACGCGGCCTATCTCGCGGCCGTCGAAGCGGGCCTGGGCGCGATGTTGGGCGAGTTCGAAGATCATCGGCGTAACCCGATCTGGCACATCGCCAACCTGGACCTGGCCTGCTACGACCGTACGTACGCGCCCGCCGAGGAGCGGGATCGGGCTCGCCGCCAGCATCTGGCGGCCTGGCCCGACGCGGTTGACGCCGCCGTGGAATCGCTGGACCGGGTTCCGCAGCCGGTGGCGCGCGCTCTGGTGACCGCTGCGTCCGGCCTGTTGCCGGCTTCGGTGCGCGCTGCCGAGTCCGACCCGGTGGCGGTCGCCGCTACGGCGGCCCATGAACGGTTCGTCGCGCATTTGCACCGGGCCGGCGAGCGGGGGCCATCCGATGCGACGCTCGGCGCCGCCGCGCTTTCCCGGATGCTCGGCGCGGGTGAAGCGATGCAGGTCGACCTTGGGAGTCTCGCGGAGGCCGCGGATGCCGAGCGGGACCGCTTGCGCGCGCTGCTCAACGAGGCCTGCGCGCGCCTTGATCGTCAGACCGCGCCGCGGCTGGTCGTCGAGCGCCTCCTCCGCGACTATCCCAGTACTCCTGAGCAGATCTACTCTGAGGCGCGCGTCCTGATCGCCGAGACGACCGCGTTCACCATCGGTGCCGGCATCTTGGCCGACCCCGGCGGCGAGTGCCTGGTCGGGCCGGCTCCCGAATCGCGCCGCTGGGCGATGGCGATGATGAGCTGGGCGGCGCCGTACGAAGCCGACGCGCCGTCGTGGTACCACGTGACCCCGCCCGATCCGTCCTGGCCGCACAGCGAGCGTGAAGACTGGCTGGCCGTCTTCAGCCGCACGACGCTGCCCGCCATCACCGTCCACGAGGTGACCCCCGGCCATTACGCCCACGGCCGCCGGCGGCGGCTGCTGACCAGTGACGTGCGGCGCGCCTTCCGCTCTGTCGCGTTCACCGAGGGATGGGCACATTACGTCGAGGAACTGTTCATTGACGAGGGTTTCCGCGACGGCGATCCGCGTTACGCGATCGGCGCGGCGATCGAGGCTCTGATCCGGGTGACCCGCCTCGCCGTCTCGATCGGTATTCATACGGGTGCTTACGACGTCGTGGAGGGCGCCAAGCGGTTCGCCGCCGACGCCTTCCTGCGCGGGTCCGCAGCCCGGGCGGAGGCCGAGCGTGCCACCTTCGACCCGACCTACGGGCGATACACGTGGGGCAAGCTCGTCATTCGCCAGTTGCAGGGCCAGGCCCGCGCTGCGTGGGGCGCCGACTATTCGCACCTGCGCTTTCACGACTCGTTGCTCGGCTTGGGCGCGCCGCCGCTCGGACTCGTCAGTGAGGCCGTACGGGTGGGCTGACGGTTAGTCTCCCGTCGAGGGGGCGTATCGCCGGTGAACGTGCAGGCCCGCTGGATCGTGGGGGTCGCCGCGGCGACTGCGCTCCTGGCCGCGGTCTGGCTCTCCAAGGCTGCCGGCGGCGGGGTCGTTGCCTATTTCGCGTACGCCGCTTTAGTCGCGAGCCCACTCCTGGCCCCCAACGCCAGAGCCTTCCAGAAGGTGTGCCGGATCGGCGCGCTGCTGCTCCTTCTGATCGGCCTGTTCGGGCTCTTCTGGGGACTGTTCTGGTTCTGGCCGGCTGCGCTGCTGCTGATCCTCGCTTCCCACGCTGATCGGGCTGATGGGCGGCAGGCGCGCCGGCTGGCCACCACCGGCACCGTCATCGGCATTGTGGCTGCCGTCGGATGGGGCGCGGCGATCTACCAGACGGCGCTTCGGCCTCCGGACGCGTACCTCGTCATCTTCGACTCCACGCGGTCGCAGGCGGGAGCCTCAGCGTCCGGTGCGGTGCTCGGCGACGGCTCGGGAATCGGATCGGGGGCCACCGGCGTCAGTACGAGCGCCCGGCAGTGGCACGTCTACTTCCACAGCGGCATCAAGGCGGCGCAGCGCACGGCTCTGCGAGCCCGCCTGCAGGGTCTGCCGGGCGTCGTCCAGGTCCGGCTCTGCTCGCGCTGGAACGGGGAGTGCTGAGCCCTAGAGTCCACGGACCTGTGTCGTACCTGGCAGTGGGCGCACGAGCAGTTCAAGTAAGCGCTCGTGCTCCGCGGCGGGGTCGTCCGTCAGCCCGGTGTGGACCGGTCCGGGCTGGATCACGGTGCTTCGCGGGGCCGTCATCCAGCGGAAGAACTGGCCGCGCTCGTCGCGACCGGCGGCAGCGGCGAGGCGGCACGACTCGGCGGTGGCCGCCAGCGCCTGGCGGATGGAGTCGACGTCGGCGCCGGGGTCCAGCGCCGCGAGCCGGGCCGGATCCAGGTCGGCCTTGACGGCGAGGTAGTCGAGCTGCCGGCAGTAGAGCAGCACCCCAGCGTTGAGTTGCTCGCCGCGCTCGACTCGGGGCATCACCCGCAGCAGGGCGTACTCGAAGACCTGGCGCGCAGCGCTCATGGTGTGCCGCCGGCGGCTTCGACGGTAGCCAGCAGTGGCGGGAGCCATTGGGTACGCGCTGCCAACCGGCCGAGCAGTTGGCTCGCGTACGCCGCGCGTAGCTCAGTCAGGCCGCCGAACTCGGCGGCGTCGGCCAGCCATTCGGCGGGGACTTCAGCGACGGCGGCGTTGACGAGATCCGGGGTGAGCAGGCCGGCCAGGGTGCGATCGGCGCTCGTGAGCTCGGGGGAGCTGTGGATCAGGGCATGTTCGCGTGCATCGTAGGGGCGCGGGATCCAGGCTCCAGCGCGAGGCCAGTTGTGGGCGAAGGTGAGTGTCGCGCCGTGGTCGATGAGGTACGGCCGGGCATGCCAGAGCAGCATGTTGGGGTTGTGCCACGAACGGTCGACGTTGCCGACGAGCGCGTCGAACCACAGGATCCGGCCGGCGAGCTCACGTTCGACCGGAAACGCTTTCACGTCGAGGTCGAGCGCCCCGGGAAGGAAGTCCATCCCCAGGTTTCGCCCCGGGCTGGCGCGAAGGAGATCCTGCACCTCCTCGTCGGGCTCGCCGACGGCCAGCGCGGGATCGAGGTCGATGGTGACGAGATCGGGCACCGGGAGCTCGAAGGCCCGCAGCAAGTGGGCGCAGATGACCTCGGCAACCAGCGTGCGCGGGCCCTGCCCCGCGCCGGTGAACTTGACGACGTAGGTGCCGTCGTCGTCACCCTCCATGATCCCGGGCAGGGAGCCGCCTTCGCGAAGGGGTGTGACGTAACGCAGGGCCGTTACGTTGGCGAGCACAACTCGCGAGCGTAGTGGTGCTGGGCGAGGTGTCAGGTGTCGCAGCTTCGACGGTGCCGCTGTCAACGCGTCACATAGCTCCCGCTGGCAGTGGCGCCGCGTCGCCCGCACTACGCGCGCGGTGCAGCGGAGACGATCGCGCGGGCTATGGCGGTGAGCTGGTCGACCTGCGAAGGAGTCAAGGGGTCGAGCAGAACTGTGCGGACGGCTTCGACGTGGCCGGGGGCAGCCGCGACCAGCTTCTGGTAACCCCGATCTGTGAGCGTGGCCACGAGTCCGCGGCCATCCTCGACACTCGGCTTTCGGGTGACCCACCCTTCGCATTGCAGCCGGCCGACAGCGTGGGACACGCGGCTGCGAGAGAAAAGGTTGCGCTCGGCGAGCTCGCTCATACGCAGCGATCGGTCAGGCTGTTCCGAGAGTCGAACCAGGATCTCGTAGTCGCCGTGGGAGAGGTTGCTGTCGCGCTGCAGCTGCTCGCTGACCTGAGCATTGACCAGCTGCATGGCCTCCAGAAACGTGCGCCACGCCTCTTGCTCGCGGTTCGACAACCACCGCGCGGCGTCGGCAGCTTCGGCAGGCATGTGCCCAACGCTAAGGCCGGAACGGGTGGCTACCGATGCGCGTTTGACCTATTACTGGCAATCTTGCTGACAACATCGACACGAGGTTTTGCGTGGGTCCGCCCAAATCGTGTCTCAATCCTGGAAGGGGCTCGGCGGAATGGCCCAGCTGAGGTCTTCAAATCCGGCGTTTAGGCGGGGGTTCGTCACGTCGGCAACGGCGACCCAGCCGGCTCTCACGCCGGAGCAGCTGTCGCAGATGTATCGGGCGCCGTCGCGCCTGACCATCGACGACGTGGTCATGCACACGCTTGGCCTGTTCGCGCTGCTCATCGTCGCCGGTGCGGTGGGCTGGGCCTCGGCGCCGTCGAGCCCGGGAATCGGCATTGCGGCCGGCCTCGGGGCGCTGGCCCTCTCCTTCGCCCTCGCGTTCTCGCGGGTGATCCGCCCGCCGCTCGTGGTGCTTTTCGCGCTGCTCGAAGGCGCGGCCATGGGCATGATCAGTCGCTTCTACGAGGCTGCCTACCACGGCATCGTGCTGCAGGCGCTGCTCGGTACCGGCCTGATCTTCATCCTCATGCTGGTGCTTTACCGCAGCCGCCGCCTGCGGGCCACCCCGCGCATGGCGCGGATCGTCTTCTCGACGTTGATGGGCGTGGTGGTGCTCGGCCTCGTGGACCTGGTCATCCGGGCCACCACCGGCAGCCACCTACCGATCATCAACGACGCGAGCCCGCTCGGCATCATCTTCAGCCTCGTCATCCTGGTGGTGGCGAGCCTGCAGTTCATCCTCGACTTCGACTTCATCGAGCGGGCCATCGCCGTCGGCGCGCCTCGCAGCGAGGCTTGGCGGGCGTCTTACGGGCTGCTGGTCGGTTTCGTGTGGGTCTACCTGGAGCTCCTGCGCCTGCTGTCCAAGCTGCGCCAGTAGCGGCCGCCGAAGCGGGTCAGTCCGTCACGCCGGCTGACTCCAGTGCCGGGTGCAGGGTTTCGGCGTACCACTCGCAGAAGGCCGACTGCTCGGTGCCGATCTGGACGAAGGCGAGCTCTGTGAACCCGGCGTCGGCGAACTGCTGCGCGCTCTTCACGTAGCTCTCGACGTCGGGGCCGTGGGGGAGCTGGCTGGCGAGATCCTCGGGACGTACGAACTGCGAGGCCGCTTCGAAGGCCGCTGGCCCCGGGAGTTCGGCATTGACCTTCCAGCCGCCGCCGAACCAGCGGAACTGGTCGTGGGCCAGGGCGAGAGCGGACCGGGTGTCGGGTCCGTAGCAGCAGCCGGCCTGTCCGACAATCGACTTGCCGCGTCCGCCGGCCGCTTCAAAGCGGCTGACGATCTCGCTGTCGGGTTCGACAGCGATGGCGAGGTCGGCGAGTGCCCCAGCGAGGCTGCACGACTGCTCGCCTGACACCGCGATGCCGAGTGCGATCGGGTCATCCGGCAGGTCGTAAACCTTGGCTGACTCGACGTTGAAATGCTTGCCGCGGTAGTTGACATAACCACCGTCCCATAGCGACCGGATGATCCGGGCGGCCTCCGCCAAGCGCTCGTGGCGCACATCGACGGGAGGCCAGCCGCCGCCGACCACGTGTTCGTTGAGGTTCTCGCCCGCACCGAGCCCGAGCCGGAAGCGGCCGTCCGACAGCAGCGCCACCGTGGCGGCTTTCTGGGCGACGATCGCGGGATGGTAGCGAAAGGTCGGGCAGGTCACGTACGTCATCAGCCCGATGCGCTCGGTCTTCGCTGCCGCCGCGCCCAGCACCGACCAGGCGTACGGCGAATGCCCCTGCGCCTCCAGCCAGGGCGAGAAATGGTCGCTGATGACCGAGAAATCGAAGCCTGCCTGCTCGGCCAGCACCACGTCGTTCACGAGGTCCTTCGGACCCCGCTGCTCACACATCATCGTGTAGCCGATCTTCACGCCCGCTCCATCCGCTCGCCTTACGCCGTGCTGAGCCCATGCCCGGCAAGAACGAGTTGACGCCCCCGATCAGCCGTGACGGTCCGGCCCGGCCCGAGTCAGGTCAAGGTGGATCAGGCAGCGCTGGTCGCGTTCCATCGCGGCTCGGTAGTCGGCCCAGTCAGGGTGCTCGCCGGACATGCTGCGGTAGTACGCGACCAGCCCATCCATCGCGCTCGGAAGCGATTCGATGGTGGCGTCACCCTCGACGTAGATCCACTCTCCGAAGAAGCCGTCGGGCAAGATGCAGAGCCAGGCCCGGCCGGTTCGGCGGACGTGTTTGACCTTGAAGGCGGTCTCGCGGGTGCTGATCGTCACCCGGCCGGCGTCATCCACCCCGGCGGTCACCGGACTCAGCTGCGGGCTGCCGTCCTCGCGCAGCGTCGCGAACACGGCCTGGTGGTGTGCGCGGATGAAGTCCCGTGCGGCTGCTAGCTCCACGCCAGGTCAGGTGGTACGCAGAGCGCCGCGCCGCAGGTCCTGCTCGTGGACGATCGCGGACGCGTAGCCGTGGGGGATGCTGTGTTCGTCGCGCAGCCAGATGACGCGCTCCTCGAAGCGCAGCAGGCCAGGGCCGGTCTCAAGACAGTCGAGCCAATGGGAGATTGGCGATCCGGTCACCTCGGGCATCCGCGAGATCAGGGTCTGGTGGGTCTGCGCCGAGTGGTGAACGGACATGCGCGCCTCCTGTGGGATGGACCGTCAGCGGTACATGGCAGAAAGCGTGCCGCACGCAGCCGCCGGAAACAAGTCCCCGCGCTCAGCGTCACACCCCCGGCGGCCCGTCACACACCGCTGCGGACGGCTGCGGGGAGCTACGGTGCCCGGGTGCCCGAAGAACCGTCGTCACCGGCTGCCGGGCTGCCTGCGGAGGCCTCGTCAGGCCACGACGAGGAGCAGGCGCGCATCAGCGCGCTGGAGCGCAGCCTTGAACGGCTGGACAACCGGATTCGGCGCTGGTCGACGACCCGCTGGCGGGCGAGCAGCCGCGGCGGTCGCGTACGCGAGGAGGTGGCGTACGACCTGGCCGTGACCCTTGCCGACCTGGCACGCCGGGCCGGAAACGGCGCCCCGCCGATCGCGCCGCCGCTCCTGGCGGCGCATGCCATCGCCGATCAGCTGGTGGTGCTGGGCGCCGAGCTACTGGCCGCGCCCGAGGCCGCCGCCCTTGCCGAGGAGGCGACGGCGGCCGTCGAGCGTGCCGGTGAAATGCTCTGAGGCGAGCCCTAGGAAAGGCGCTCCAGGATCATGGCCATGCCCTGGCCGCCGCCGACGCACATGGTCTCGAGACCGAACGTGCCATCGCGGCTGGTCAGCCCGTTCAGCAGGGTGCCGGTGATGCGCGCGCCGGTCATGCCGAACGGGTGGCCGACGGCGATCGCCCCGCCGTGGACGTTGAGCCGGTCGATGTCGATGCCGAGGTCGCGGTAGCTCGGGATGACCTGGGCGGCGAAGGCCTCGTTGATCTCGACGAGGTCGATGTCGCCGATGCTCATCCCAGCCAGTTTCAACGCACGCTTGGTGGCTTCAACCGGGCCGAGCCCCATCAGCTCGGGTGACAAGCCACTGACGCCGGTACTGACCACACGCGCGAGCGGGGTGATGCCGAGCTCGCGGGCCTTGGTGTCGCTCATGACGATGACGGCGGCAGCGCCGTCGTTAAGCGCGCAGCAGTTGCCGGCCGTGACCGTGCCGTCCGGGCGGAAGACCGGCTTCAGGGCGGAGATGCCCTCGAGGGTGACGCCGGCCCGCGGGCCGTCGTCCTTGGAGACCACCGAACCATCGGGCAGCGTGATCGGCGTGATCTCGCGCTCCCAGAAGCCGTCGGCGATCGCCTTCTCGGCGAGGTTCTGCGAGCGAACGCCGAACTCGTCCTGCTCCGCCCGCGAGACGCCCTTCAGCTGGGCGACGTTTTCGGCGGTCTGACCCATGGCGATGTAGACGTCCGGCAGCGCACCGGAATCGCGCGGGTCGGCCCACTGCTGGCCGCCCAGGGCGAGCGTGTCACCGGCGGCGGCAGCGTCGGCGAAGAGCGGGTTCATCGTGTCGGGCAGCGAGTCGCTGCTGCCCTTGATGTAGCGGCTGACCAGCTCGACGCCTGCGGAGATGAAGACATCACCTTCGCCGGCCTTGATGGCGTGCATCGCCATCCGGGTGGTCATGAGGGAGGACGAGCAGTAGCGGGTGACGGTCGCGCCGGGAATCGAGTCGTAGCCGAGCAGCACCGCAACGACGCGAGCCATGTTGAAGCCCTGCTCGCCGCCGGGAAGGCCGCAGCCGAGCAGCAGGTCGTTGACGTCATTCGGGTCCAGCCGCGGCACCTTGTCCAGGGCCGCCTGCACGACCGTGGCGGCCAGATCGTCGGGGCGCAGGTCCTTCAGCGAACCCTTGAAAGCGCGACCGATGGGCGACCGGGCAGTGGCAACGATGACAGCCTCGGGCATGGATACTCCTCCGCAGTCGAGCAAGCTACTGGTCAGTAGATGCGATATCCTGACGGCAGCCTACGCGGGCAGGTTGCGCTCCTGGCGGCTCGGCGCAAGCCCGCCGGCTCAAAGAACGGCGTCGGAAAGCCGCAGCGACGCGGGCCGCGGGAGAACGATGCTGGCCGGCTCGGCGGTGCCCGCGAAAGGCTGCCCGGGGAACGCAATGAGCTCCCCACCTGCGAGATCTCCTTCATGCAGCCAGCCGGCGGCGCGACCGCGTCGCTTGGCTTCATACAACGCCTGGTCGGCGAGGCGCATCGTGGTGGCCGGATCGCCGCCGTGGTGGACGGCCGCCCCGGCGCTAAACGTCGTCAAGGGTGATTGACGCCACCATCCCGCGGCCAGCCGGGAAAGGAGCGCCGCCGCCGTTTCGGCCCGCTCGCCAGCCTCGACGATGAGCACGAACTCTTCGCCGCCAGTGCGGATCGCCAGCTCGCCGGCGCGCGTCGCAGATGACAGATGATTGCCGAAAGCCCGCAGCACCTCATCGCCCATGTCGTGGCCGAAGGTGTCGTTGACGGCCTTGAAATGATCGAGGTCGAGCACCACGACCAGGTCCTTGGGCTGTAGGCGGGAGAGCGCGGTCTCGAGCCGGCGCCGGTTGCCCAGGCCGGTCAGCGGGTCGACCTCGGCGCGTATCCGCAGCCGGGCGTTCAGGGCGATGCTCTCCAGCGCTGCGCACGTGGCGGCGGCGAGGCTGACGGCGAGGGCGCAGCCGAAGGGATCCAGCCGGTGACCCGGGCGTGGATACGCGACGAGCACCCCGCGAACCCCGGTCCCGTCACGACCACTCAGCGGCACCTCGAAAGCCGGCTTGCTGGGCGCGTACGAGTGGGGGGTGCGTCGGGGTTCATCACAGTGGCCGAGGACGATGCGCTCCCCGTCGCGCTCCAGGTGAACGGCGGTCTCACCGGCGTCGAGAATGTCGCGGGCAACGATCGCGGCGATGGCGGCAGCCTCGTGCGGATCGGTGGCCTGCGCGAGCTTCACCTGACCCGCGGTCAGCCGCTCCAGGACTTCGGTGCGGTGGGCGTCGCGGCGGGCGTCATGGCGTACGCGGTCGGCGAGGCGGGCGAAGATCTCCCCGGTCAGGGTGGCAACGGCGACCGCTCCGAAGCCGGTCAGCGCGGTGCCCGGGCGTCCGAACCAGGCCGGCAGCGTGTCGCAGAGCAGGGCGAGGGGCGAGAGCTTCAGCGCGAACGCCGGTCCCAGGGCCAGCCCGCACCAGGCGGCCACGACGACGAAGAGCGGTCCGTACGCGGCCTGGCTGCCGCCGGTGCAGCCGGAAACACCGAGTGCCACGTAGGCGCCGCCGGTGAGAACCATGCCCGCCCGGGTTGCCTCGGGCCGCCAGCGGGTGCGCAGCGCCACGATTCCACCGATCGCCGTGAGGATGGCGACGGTGATGGTGACGGCTGCGCTACCGCTGTCCCAACGCGGGACGGCCGTGAGGACAAAGAGAGCCACGGCCCCGGCCAGCAGGCCGGCGCCGCCCAGGCGACCCAGCAGCCGCAAGTCGAGTGCGCTCATCTCGCGTTCCCATCGGCGTTTGCTGGCGGTTGGCGAGCCGCCAAGATGCCAATTTGCTGAGCTCGTACGCTCGCAGGCACCCGGCCGGTATCACCGGCGGCGAGCGGGAGTTGGTGCAGACGTGGCGGCTGTCGTCGAATCGCTGGCAGAACTGGTGGGGGACACCCCGCTGGTACGGCTGCGCAGCGTCACCGAGGGCATCGCCTGCCCGGTCTACGCGAAGCTTGAGTATCTGAATCCGGGCGGGTCGGTCAAAGACCGGATCGCGGCGATCATGATCGAGGCTGCCGAAGCGGCGGGCCTGCTGGCGCCTGGCGGCACTATCGTGGAGCCGACCAGCGGAAATACCGGAGTCGGGCTGGCGATTGTCGCCGCCCAGCGGGGCTATCACTGCGTGTTCACGATGCCGGACAAGATCAGCGTCGAGAAGATCGACGTGTTGAAGGCGTACGGGGCCGAGGTCGTCGTCTGCCCGACCGCCGTCGCGCCGGAGGATCCGCGCTCGTACTACTCCGTGGCTCGTCACCGCGTCGCGATCACGCCGGGCGCCTGGAGTCCCGACCAGTACTCCAACCCGATGAACCCGCTCGCCCACTACCGCACGACGGGTCCGGAAATCTGGGAGCAGACCGCCGGCCGGATCACGGCCTTCGTGGCGGGTATCGGTACCGGCGGCACCATCAGCGGCACCGGGCGCTACCTGAAAGAGGTCAGCGGCGGGCGGGTCACCGTGGTCGGCGCCGATCCGGAAGGGTCCGTCTACTCCGGGGGCACCGGTCGGCCGTACCTGGTGGAAGGGGTCGGCGAGGACATCTGGCCGTCGACCTACGACGCGACCGTCCCGGATCGAGTCGAGGCGGTGAGCGACCGGGAGTCGTTCGTGATGACGCGGCGGCTTGCCCGCGAAGAGGCGCTCCTGGTCGGCGGTTCCTGCGGGCTGGCGACGGTGGCGGCGCTGCGGGTGGCGCGCCAATCACCGGCTGACGCCATGGTGGTCGTCCTGCTGCCGGACTCCGGCCGGGGCTACCTGTCCAAGATCTTCAACGACGACTGGATGAGTCGGTACGGATTCCTGGCGGGCGGCGGTGACGAGCCGACGCTCGGGGATGTGCTGGCCCGCAAGGGCGATCAGCTACCGGACCTGGTCCACGTCCACCCGGATGAGACGGTCGGCGCCGCCATCGCCGTGCTCCGCGAGTACGGCGTCTCCCAGCTGCCGGTCGTCAAGGAGGAGCCGCCGGTCATGGCGGCCGAGGTCGTCGGCTCGGTCGCCGAGCGCGAGCTGCTCGACGCCGTCTTCCGGGACCGCGCCGCACTCGACGCGCCGATCTCGGCGTACCTGTCGCCGGCGTTACCGACGGCGGGGGTCGGCGAGCCTGTATCCACGATCATTCCGGTGCTCGAACGGGCCTCTGCACTGCTGGTTCATGACGGCGGCCGCCCGCTCGGCATCGTGACCCGCTCGGACATTCTCGGCTTCCTGGCGTCGCATCCCCTCGATCAGGCAGCGTCCCAGGAGCGGGCATGAGCTCTGGGAATCGGGGGAGCCAAGATCGCCACATCCCGCCCCGATCTGAGGTGGTGGCCGCGCCGGTCAACCCCTGGCCGGTGGAGCTGAGCGGCCAGCTCGTGACGACGACCTTCACCAGTACGGTGCTGGCCGACAACCCGCTCGGGGACCCCGCGACGCGCCCGCTGAGCGTCTACCTGCCGCCGGGCTACGACGACCAGCCCGATCGCCGCTACCCCACGATCTACATGCTCCAGGGCTACACCGGTGCGCTGCCGATGTGGTCCAACCGCACCGCGTACCGCACGACTTTCGTCGAAAACGCCGATGCGCTCTTCGCGAGTGGTGGGGTGGCGCCTGCAATCGTCGTCCTGGTCGACGCCTGGACCGCGTACGGAGGCAGCCAGTTCGTCGATTCGCCCGGAACCGGTCGCTACCAGACGTACATCTGCGACGAGATCGTGCCCTGGGTCGACGCGCACTACCGGACGCTGGACGCCCCGGGGCATCGCGGCGTGACTGGCAAGTCCAGCGGCGGCTTCGGCGCGATGATCTTCGGGATGCTGCGGCCGGATCTGTTCGGCGGCTTCGCGACCCACGCCGGCGACACCCTCTATGAGGGCTGCTACATCCCCGAGTTCCTGCGGGCCGCCCGGGCGCTGCGGGACCGTTACGAAGGCTCGTACGAGAAGTTCTGGGCGGATTTCTGGACGCGCGCCCGGGTCGGGCAGGCCATGTCGCGCCCGGACGACGGCTCGCTGGTGATGGTCTACGGCTGCGCCGCCGCCTTCAGTGCAGAACCCGACGGCACCGTCACGCTCCCGTTCGAGATCAACACCGGGCTGCTGATCGACGACGTTTGGCAGCGCTGGCTCGACTGGGATCCGGTGCGCATGGTCCGCGCTCATGCGCACGCATTGCGCAGCGCTCAGGCGATCTGGATCGATGCCGGCCGCAGCGACGACTGGTATCTCGATCTCGGCGCCGAGGCCTTCCGCCGCGAACTGGCGGCGATCGGCGTAGTCGAAGAATCCGACGATCCGCACGGGACCGTGCATTTCGAACTCTTCGAGGGCACCCACGCGGCGATCGACTACCGCTACCCGCTGTCGCTCGCGTACCTGGCGACCCGACTCTCGCCCTAGCAGCCGGCCGCTGGCCTCTTCATCAGGTGACGTGCCAGTCCTTGTTGATCGCCGCGAGGACCAGCGACGCCGCCAGGTTGGCCCCGTCGGTGCTCAGGTGGATGCCGTCGCGGGTGCGGGCGAGGATGGTCTGCCCGTTGGAACCGGGCAGGTAGTCCGCGTATTGGCCGTTGTTCGACAGCCGCCCGACGATGTCCACGTCGACGACCCCGGGCACGACGGCGGCGGCATCGGCGACCGCCAGGTCCATGAGGTGGTAATCGATGGCCAGCTTGGGGCTGCGCGGGACCGGCATCGGCACCCAGTAGACGCGTCGCTTGCCGTTGCCGCTGAAGATCCGCATGACGACCTCGACCCGGCGGCGGTACTCCTTCGCCCAGGCATCGGTGCCGTCCGGGAGCACCGTGCCGTTGGCCAGGGTGATGCCCTGCCCGTCGTTGCCGCCCATCATCACGACGACTGCTTCCGGTTGCTGCCCGTTGACAAGCTGCTGGGCGAAGATCGACCAGTCGAAGAAGTCGGGTCGAACGAGCCCGGTGCCGTACTTCGTAACCGTATTGCCGGCCACCTTCCCCTGCGCCGCTGCCTGGTTGACCAGCGATGGGCCGATGAACTCCGTCATCGAGTCGCCGGCGATCAACAGCTTCAGCGGCGCTGCCTTGGTCGGCACCCGCAGCGGCGTGACGGTCGGCTTGGGTGCGACGTGAACGCGCGTGCTGGGCTTGGATCCAGGGGTCGGCGGCGCGCCCGATTTGGCCGCGCCGAGGGGCCTGCTGTCGACCTTCGCGGGCAGTTGGGACAGCGCCGAGGGACCGGTGAGTGCCTGATGGCCGAAGAGTGAGTCCAGCGCCTTTCGTGGGCGGTCCAGATACACCGCGTGGGCGAACGAGTCGAGCGGCTTGGCGACGTCGAGCACGAGGTCGCGGGTGGTGCCATCCGGCATGCCCTGGCCGGCGTGAACCATCGCGTGGCTGTTGAAGAGCATGGCCAGCACCAGGGCGCCGACGGTGACCGCGATGGCGTGACCAGCCGGCAGCAATCGGGGGACCGCGACCGGACGCTTGCGCTTCGGCCCGTCAGGTCCGGATCCACTGCCGGTGCCGTTGCTGTGCGCGTCAAGCTCGCCCGGATCGCGGAGCTGCGCGTGGCTTTGGGTCGACTCCATGCTGGGGCCAGTCTGTCGCACATAGCCGCGTCGCGTGTCAGGTTGCAGGTCAGGTCGCAGGTCGGTCACAGGGTCAGAACCTGAAGTAGATGAAGGGCGCCACACCCTGCTCGCCGACGATCGCGTTGCACACCACGATCAGAGCGGCGAGGAGCGCGGCCTGCCAGATGAGGCTGAGCGTGGCGAAGCGGACCTGAACAGCAGGCCAGAAGCCCTGCGGCACGAACTGGACGGCGAGTCCGGCGAAGATCGCCAGCAGGACGGTCGAGGTCACCAGCGGCGACGGTCCGCCGCCGCTGAACAACCGGCCGAAGACGGTCATGGCCGTACCGAAATCTGGCGCGCGGAAGAACACCCAGGCCAGCGTCACGATGTGAAAGGTGATCAGTCCCCGAATGACCGCCGGCATGCGGTAGCCCGCCGGAGCGAGCAGGCGTTCGCGCGTCAGGACGCCCCCGCCGCCTCCTGAGACACCGCCCCCTGAGACACCGCCGCCGGAGCCGGGTCCCGTCGACGGAGGCAGCGCTACGACGTTGCGACGGTCACCCCACCACCGCTCGACCGCCAGCCCGGTGCCGTGGATGCCGCCCCAGATCACGAATGTCCAGGCCGCCCCGTGCCAGAGGCCGCCGAGGATCATGGTGAGCGCCAGGTTGCGGTAGGTCTTGCGAACGCCCTTGCGATTGCCGCCGAGCGAGATGTACAGGTAGTCGCGCAGCCAGCGCGAGAGCGTCATGTGCCAGCGGCGCCAGAAGTCCTGCAGGCTGGTCGCGGTGTACGGCCGGTTGAAGTTGTCGGGGAACGTGAAACCGAGTAGCAACGCCAGCCCGATGGCCATCTCGGTGTAGGCGGAGAAGTCGCAGTAGATCTGCACGGCGTAGCCGTAGATGGCGACCAGCACTTCGAGGCTCGAATGCTGGCCAGGGGTGGCGAACACCGGGTCGACCAGCCGGGTGGCCAGCAGGTCGGCGATGACCACCTTCTTGATCAGCCCGCCGCCGATGAGGAAGAACGCGCGGGTGGCCTCCACCTTGCGGGGGTCGCGCGGGGTAGCCAGCTGCGGCACGAACTCGCTGGCCCGCACGATCGGCCCGGCGACCAAGTGCGGGAAGAAGGCCTGGTAGACGGCGAAGTCGAGGCTCTTGCAGGGGTGAATCTTGCCGCGCCACACGTCGGCGACGTAGGACATTGCTTGGAACGTGTAGAAGCTGATGCCGACGGGAAGCGCCACCTGCAGCAAAGGCAGCGGCATGCCGAAGCCCACGTCTTTGAGCGCATGGTCGACGGCCAGGCTGAAGAATCCGTAGTACTTAAACCAGCCCAGCAGGCCGAGATCCGCGACGACGGCGGCGATGAGGATGCGCTTGTCGTGCCAGCGGCCGAGGGCGAGCGCTGCCGCCTGATTGACGATCGTGACAGTCGCCAGCAGCAGCGTGAAGCGCAGGTCAGCGTAGCCGTAGAAGAAATACGACGCCGCGATGATGAACGGCTTCCAGAGCCGCGGATGCGGCATCAGGAGCCACGACAGGGTCAGCACAACGACGAAGAACGCGGCGAACTCGATCGTGGGGAATACCACGCCCCAGAGGCTAAGGGAACGGAGCGACAAAACGAGTCCGACGAGACACCACTAGGGTCGGCGGGCGTGTCGGACTTTGCGCAGGATCCGCTTCACCCCCGTCCTTCGACTACGCCGAGCGACGGCTTCGCCACGCGGGCGATCCACGCCGGCCAGGACCCGGATCCGACCACCGGCGCCGTGGTCGTTCCGATCTATGCGACGAGCACCTTTGCGCAGGACGGAGTCGGTGGGCTCCGGTCGGGTTATGAGTACAGCCGATCGGCAAACCCGACGCGTACGGCGCTCGAGGAATGCCTCGCCAGCCTCGAAGGAGGGACGACCGGGCTGGCGTTCGCGTCCGGGCTGGCGGCAGAAGACTGCCTGCTGCGCGCGACCTGCGCTCCTGACGCGTCGGGTCGTGGTGGTCACGTCGTGATCCCGAATGACGCCTACGGGGGCACGTACCGGCTCTTCGCCAGAGTGCTCGCCGAGTGGGGGGTCGAGGCGACGCCGGTGGCCACCGACGATCTCGCGGCTGTACGCGCGGCCATCCGGCCAGGTCAGACCCGGGTCATCTGGTGCGAGACGCCCACCAACCCGCTGCTCGGTATCGCCGACATCGCCGCACTTGCGCAGATCGCCGAGTCGGCTGGGGCCCTGCTGGTCGTCGACAACACCTTTGCCTCGCCGTACCTGCAGCAGCCGCTGGCGCTCGGAGCCGGGGTGGTCGTCCACAGCACGACCAAGTACCTCGGGGGCCACAGCGACGTCGTCGGCGGAGCGCTGATCACCTCCGACCCCCAGCTCGCCGAGCGGCTGCGCTTCCTGCAGAACGCGATGGGTGCCGTACCAGGGCCGTTCGACGCCTGGCTCACGCTGCGCGGCATCAAGACGCTCGCCGTGCGCATGGACCGCCACTGTGCCAACGCCCACGCGATCGTGGAGCTGCTCACCGCTCACCCCGCGGTCAGCCAGGTGCTCTACCCAGGGTTGCCGGACGACCCGGGCCACGAGGTCGCCCGGCGCCAGATGAGCGGCTTCGGCGGCATGGTCTCGTTCCGACTGGCGGGCGGCGAGGCGGCCGCGCTGGAGGTCTGCCGGCGTACGCGCCTGTTCACGCTCGCCGAGTCTTTGGGCGGGGTCGAGTCGCTCATCGAGCATCCGGGTCGTATGACGCACGCCAGCGTCGCCGGGAGCGTGCTCGAGGTGCCGGCAGATCTCGTACGCCTATCGGTGGGCATCGAAGCCGACGTGGACCTGGTCGCGGACCTGGCCCAGGCGCTGCGCTAGGCCGCCCTAGCTAGGCCCCGGCCGAGACGTTGGGCGGGCAATCGTGCATGCGTACGTGCGGCCCGAGCCCCGGCTCATCCCACGGCCCGCCCACGACGACGAGGCCGGCGCGCTCGTAGAACCCCTGCGCAGAGACCCGCGCATTGCACCA
>JBBRSE010000042.1:0-32602 GCA_038245655.1 Mycobacteriales bacterium
CAACCGGCACCGTCGAGCGACACGCCCAAAGTCGTGTGCCTACACGGATTAGGCTCCAGCCGAGGCTGACCAGCCCGTGACCTGGACAGACCCTGTCGATCAAACCCCCATGTGCCTGTGATCTTCGGAACTCCGGCCAGGGGGCCTAACCTTTGACGTACGAGACCTTCTCGGCGACGAGACCGTTCTCGACGCGGAAGATGTCGACCCCGCGGACGTGTCCGGGTTGCTCGCCGCTCCAGTCGTAGCGCCAGTGCACGACGACCCGGTCGCCACACGCGAACCGGTCTTCGGTCGTGAATACGGCACCGGCGGAGTCGGCGAAGAACTGGGTCCACGCAGCGCGTACCTGCTCCTGCCCCACATGCCGTTTTCCATCCGGCGGCGCCGTGGACTCAAAGACACAGTCGGTCGTCATGGCGGCCATCACCGCGTCGACGTCCTTCGCGTCGAAGGCGACCCCGAAACGGTCAACGACATCGAGCGCAGCACCGGACGCTTCGGTACGCCCGAACATCGCGAGCAGCTTGGCTTGCGGCCCGCCATCGCCCGCCTGCTCGGGACGCGGGCCTGTCGCGCCGGCGGACCGATAGGCCTCTTCGAGATCGATGAACCAGCCGCTGACCTCGGCGACGAGTTCCGGGTCCAGTGTGGGGTCGGCGCCGATGGCGCTTGCGAGGTCCCAGAAATGCACGAGATGGTCGGCCCCGACCTGCATCAGGTACTCGCGGGGCGGCGTCTCGCCGAAGGACAGCTGCACGGGACGGTCGCTGTCCTTGGCGGTCAGGACGGCACCGCGCGCTGCCTCAAGGGCGCTGCTCCAGGCCTGGACCGGATCGGCACCGAGGAGGTCGCCGTCGAACTGGTCGCCCACCTCGTCGATCGTGCAGCCGGCCAACAGCGGCGGCATCCACCGGTTCTCGTTGACGAGGTGGTTCACCAGGTCGTGGACGGTCCAGTCGTCGCACGGCGTGGCAGCCTTCCATTGCTCTGCCGTGACCGTGCGGATCAGGGCGTCGCAAGCCAGTGCGGCGCGCTCGTAGAGTTCGGCGGCGGAAATCTTCGTAGCCATGTCCGGGGTGCTCATCGCGCGTAGTTGCTGGCGCCGTACCAGTCGATGACGACGACGTCCTCATCACCGACGACCCAGGCGTCGTGACCCGCCGGCAGCGATGTCACATCGCCGGGGTGAGCGTCGAACTCGGTGCCGTCCGCCATCCGGATCCGAAGGGTTCCGCTTGCGTGGTACTGGAAATGCGGGGCCTCGCACAGCTCGGTTCCGGCGATCGGCCTCACGTCGTTCGACCAGCGCCAGCCGGGCCGAAGGACAAGGCGTCCGATGTCGCTACCGCCGACATGGAGCAACTCCAACTGCCCGTGGTCGAAGGCCCGGACCTCATCCGGCGCAGCGAACTGGCGGTGTTCTGTGGTCTGTTGCAGGGTGCTCATGCGTGCTCCTCGGGCTCGGGCGGAGTGGGTGGGCTGCACTTAAGCTAGGCAGTCGACCTTGCGGATATCTAGCAGCCCGAGCGGATCATCGGGAGGATGGCGCGGTGCCCTCGGGACCGCGTGTGGAGATGCGCCTTTTGGGGCGTTTCATCGTGTTGCGCGATGGTGCCGAGATTCCGGCGGCCGCCTTCGGTGGCCGAAAGGTACGCACGCTGCTGCGAATCCTGGCCACCCGCCGCGGCGAGTTCCAGAGCCACGACGTCCTGACCGACCTGCTCTGGCTGGACCGGCCACCCGCCGAACCGGCGGCCAATCTGCAGGTTCTGGTGAATCGCATCCGGCGCGCGACAGGGGAGCCCGCACTGGTGCAGACGGGTACTCGCGGTTACGCGCTGAGCGCTGATCCCGGTTATGCGGTCGACGCCGAGCGTTTCAGCGCCGCCTTGAAGGCTTGCGGTTTGCTCCGGGGCTCTGATGCGCTTGCGGCGTATCGGATCGCGCTGGCCGATTTCACCGGGGAACCGCTCGCGGAAGATCGTTACGCGGACTGGGCCGAGCCTTACCGCGTCCAGCTTTTCCGGACCCGGCAAGACGCCCTCGAGCAGGCGGCCGCTCTGGCCATGGAGCAGGGCCAGGCCGCACTGGCGGTTGAGTACGCGGCCGTGGCAGCCGCTGATGAGCCGCTGCGCGAAGTGGCGGCGTTGACGCTGGTGCGTGCCCTGGATGCCGCCGGTGACAGGGCGGCGGCACTCGAGCAGTACGACCGGTACCGCCGGGCGCTGGCCGAGGAACTCGGCCTCGATCCCTCACCCGTCGCGCTGGCCGTACAGGCCGCCCTCTTACGGGGGCCTCAGGAGGGCGCGGTCGCCGGTGACCGGCCGCTGAAGTTCACGCGCGAGCCCAGCACGTTCGGGACGCTGAATTTCGTCGGCCGGCAACGCGAGCGGGACACGGTCCTAGCCGCTCTTGGCTCGTCCGGCGTTGGCGTCGTCACTATCGCCGGACGGCCGGGGACCGGTAAGTCGCGGCTGCTCCGTGAGATCACGGCGGCGACGGGCGGGGCTTCGATACGCGCGTACTGGCCTGAGCGTTCGGAAGCCTGGAGCCTTGCGCGGGGGCTGCTGCGGGAAGTGATGGCTGCTGATGTCGCCGGCGCAGACGGGTTGCCTGCTTCGCTTCGATCGGCGGTCGGGTCCATCGTTCCGGAGCTTGAGGGGGCCTCCGCCGCGATTGCGGATGCTGAGAGTCGTCGCGCGCTCATCTTGGAGTCCGCCGTCCGTTTGGTCACCGACATGGGCGATACCCCGGTCGTGGTGGACGATGTGCAGTGGGCCGATCCGAGCAGCGTTCTGCTGCTGGCCACCCTGCTGGATCGGGTGCCTGGGCTGTCAATGGTGCTGGCCTATCGATCCGAGGAAATCGATCCGGCCGGCGAAGTGGCCGCCTTCCTGAACCGGATTCCGGTGGCTGCTGAGATCCGCCTGACCGCGCTGGACGGGTCGGCGATCCGCGAGTTGTCCGCGGATCCTGTTTTGACGGCAGCTCTGACCGGTGCCACCGACGGGACGCCCTTTGCGCTCGCGGAGGTGTTGCGCGCCTTGGCGCGCGACGGCGAAGCTGTCCCGGACAAGCAGGGTCGCTGGAGGCTTCGCTCTCCAGGGGCGGCAGCGCGGGCGATCGAACTTGGAGCGCTCGGCCAGCGTCGGGCCATTGCCCGCAGGGCCGCCCGCCACGTCGGCGCGGAGCGGGAGATTCTCGGTCTTCTCGCGTTGCTCGGCCGCCAGACGCCGGCGCGAACGCTGGCGGCCGCCTCGGGTCTTGCGGAGAGCGCGGCGCTCGGGGCCGTCACGGTGCTGTCTGCCGCGGGCCTGGTGCGCCTCGGGGATCGCGGGTGGACGACGTCGCACGATCTGGTGTCCGAGGTCGTGAGCGACCGACTCGACCCCGATGAAGGTGGCCGGCTGCACGGCTTGATCGCGCGAGCGCTCGAGGACGAGGAGGGCAATCCCGCGGAACGCGCGCGCCATTGGCGAGGTGCGGGCGACGCTTCACGTGCAGCGGCCGCGTTCGGGGATGCTGCCCAGCGGGCGCTGGACTCGTTCGCCGACCACGAGGCCGAGGAATTGGCAGACGCGGGCCTGTCCCATCCGACGTCACCGCAGGTGCGGGCCCGACTCCTTGAGGTACGCGCGCAGGTACGCCGGCGCCGTGGTGACATCGCCGGAGCGCGCACGGATTTGCGTGCCGCGCTCGCCGCCTATCGATCCGGCCCGTCCCGCGCGGGCGTGCTGGCGCAACTCGCGATGCTCGCCTCAGGCGCGGATGACATCTTGCGTGCCTCCGAACTGGCCGAGCTCGCCATCGTCGAAGCGGGCGATCAGCCGGCAGCACGCGCCCAGGCGCTTGAGGTGGCCTCGGTCTTGGACATGAATCTCGGGCGCCGGGAGCGTGCGGCGACGCGGGCGCAGGAGGCCCTCCTCGCGTATCAGCGCGAGGGTGATTCGGGCGGGGCTGCCCGCGTCCTCGATGCCCGGGCGATGGCCGCATTCTTCGAGGGCGATGTTCGGGAGGGGACGCGGCTGCTCAACCAGGTGGCGAATCTTTTCGAGGACTCCGGTGACCTGCTACGGATGGTCACCCCGCGGTCGACACGTGGCCACGGACTGGTCTTCCTGGACCAGGCCGCTGAAGGCCTACGCGACGCTTCCGCCGCGCTCGACCTGGCCCGCAGCCTCGGACATCCGGAGGGGCAGGCGTACGCACTCTGGCATCGCTCGGAGGCGCTGTCGGCGCTGGGGGAATGTGAGGACGCTTTGGCCGATGGGCGCGAGGCGTTGTCGCTCGCCGAGTGGCTCGGCCATCGCGGGTGGACGGCTACGGCATGGCGGGCGATTGGCATCGCGGAGCAGTCGGCTGGTGACCACGACGCCGCCCTGAACGCCTTCCGAACTTCGCTTGCGCTCTCGGAGAATCTCGAGCTGTTCCACGCCTGGGCGGCCGCGCGGGCGGCACTCGCCAGCGTCGCTCTGGGTCGCCTCGACGAGGCGGAGTCGCTCGTCGCAGAGGCGCTCGCTACGGGTCCGGCGTTGGGTCACTACGAGGGTCGTCTCGCGCAGGTCGAACTGGCGCTGGCGCGTGGGGACGAAGGCGTATCCGCGCTTGCAGATGCGGCGCTGCGGCAGGCGGAAGCCGGCGGCTTACTAGCACATCGCGCGCGCCTGATCGCCGTGCGCGCGAGTCGCGGAGGCCGAGGCGCATAGTCGACGAGGTCTATTACGGTGGAGGGGACTGACGATGGGCGAGCTGATCTACTCGGCGATCACGTCACTCGACGGCTACGCCGCCGATCCGGCCGGAAACTTCGAATGGGCCGCGCCGGACGAGGAAGTGCACGCGTTCGTCAACGACCTCGAGCGGCCGATCGGTACGTACCTCTACGGGCGCCGGATGTATGAGGTCATGGCCGCATGGGAAAGGCCTTAGACGGCGGCCCTCCAATCCGGCGTGACGCAGGACTTTGCTGCGATCTGGCAGGCGGCCGAGAAGGTCGTTTACTCGACGGCGCTCGCGGCACCGTCCACTGCACGCACCCGGATAGAGCGCGACTTCAACCCCGCCGCCGTACGGGCGCTGAAAGCCTCCGACGCCGCGGACATCAGTGTGGGTGGTCCCACCCTGGCGGCAAGCGCGCTACGGGCCGGACTGGTCGACGAATGCCACCTGTTCCTGCATCCGATCCTGATCGGCGCCGGCCTCCCTTCACTTCCGGACAACCTGCGCCTACCGCTCGAATTGCTGGACGAGCGTCGCTTCGCCAGCGGGGTCGTCCACCTGCACTACCGCGTCGCGGGCTGACTGCGTTAAGTCCGGGCACGCAAGCCCTTCCACACCCGGTCCCGTCAACTCATCCAGCGCCGATCTACGGCCGGAGGCTGCCAGGACGGCCAGTCGCTTGCGGCCATCGGATCTCCTCGGGTCGGCGGTCGATCGTGCACGAACCTCGTGAGTCCCTGGCGGCGAGGCCAGGTGCGACCCGTACTACGGTGCTGCCTGTGCCTCCGGTCGAGCAGCTTGTCGTACTGGACTGTTCGACGTCCCTCGGCGGCGCGTACTGCGCAAAGCTCTTTTCCGACGCAGGAGCGACCGTCACGCTGCTCGAACCACCGGAGGGCGGGTCGCTGCGCCGCTGGAGCTGGTCACGCACCCTGCCGACCGGGGAGGACGGCGCTCTCTTTCGCTACCTGCGCCATGGGCAACGATCCGTGGTGGCCGAGCCCGCAAGTCCCCAGCTCGAAGCACTCGTGGCCGGTGCGGACATCGTCGTCACGTCCGGCGACAGCGTTCTCGGAGCACCGGTTAAACTCGCTGCACATCATCCGGATCTCATCGTCGTCTCGATCACGCCCTACGGACTGACCGGCCCGTATACCGCCCGGCCGGCGACCGAACTCACGGTTCAGGCTGACAGCGGAGCCGTGGCCATCCGTGGCACGGCAGATCGCCCGCCCATCCAAATGGGTGGCCGGATCATCGAGTGGGTTGCGGGGGCGTACGCGGCCGTCGGGGCGCTCGCGTCGTGCCGCCGGCAGGAGCTGGACGGGGTCGGCGATCTGCTGGACGTCTCGCTCTGCGAGGTCGCGAACCTGACCGGCAACAATTTCTCGGATCTGTTCGCGTCCCTCGCGGGACGTCCCCCGCTCGATCGTCCGGCACGTTCGGTGGAGCTGCCCTCCATCGAGCCGACCTTGGACGGGTGGGTTGGCTTCAACACCAATACGCGGGAGCAGTTCGACTCCTTCTGCCTGCTGATCGAGCGGCCTGATCTGCTGGAGGACGAGAGCTGGCCGCGGCTGGCCACCCGCCAGGCCAAGGCGGCGGAGTGGAACGCTCTCGTCAGGGAGTGGACGACGCGCCACAACACGGCCGAGATCGTGGAAAAGGCGGCCCTGTTGCGGATCCCGGTCGCTCCGGTGTGTGACGGGCAAGCCGTGCTTGACCTGGAACACGCCCACGCACGCGGCATTTTCAGCGTCGATCCCGCCGGTCAGTTCTCGATGCCGCGCCGGCCGTGGACCATCGACGGCCAGCCGCCTCCGCCCGCGCGACCAGCGCCGACTCTCGGCCAGCACGACGAGCAGCCACCGCCGCGATCCGTGCGCGACCGAGCGCCACGGGAGGGTCATGTCGATTTCGCGTTGCCCCTCAAGGGGATTCGGGTGGCGGACTTCACTGCCTGGTGGGCCGGACCGACGTCGACCGGGGTGCTCGCGGCGCTCGGCGCGGAGGTCATTCACGTCGAATCGATCGGTCGGATGGACGGGATGCGCACCGCCGGCGGCATGTTCTACGACCGCGCCGAGTGGTGGGAGTACAGCGCGTTCTTCCTGACGGCCAACGCCAACAAGTACGGCATCACGCTGGACCTGAGCGCGGAAAACGGACGAGAGCTGGCCCGCCGCCTCATCGAGCAGTGCGACATCGTCGTGGAGAACTACACGCCGCGCGTCATGTCGGCGTTCGGCCTCGATTGGGACGTCGTTTCTGCCACGAATCCGCGAGCCGTCATGGTGCGGATGCCAGCGTTCGGCCTCTCGGGGCCTTGGCGCGATCGCCCCGGTTTCGCGCAGACCATGGAGCAGATCACCGGGCTCGCGTGGATGACCGGCCATGCCGACGACCAGCCGAGAATCCAGCGTGGGCCGTGCGATCCGAACGGGGGGCTGCACGCTGGTTTCGCCGCACTCGTGGGCTTTGCCCGACGCGACGGCACCGGCCGCGGCTGCTTGGTCGAGGCGCCGATGTTCGAGGCGGCGCTGAATGTCGCCGTCGAGCCGGTGCTCGAGTGGTCGGCCTATGGCAACCGCGTCGCCCGCGACGGAAATCGCAGCCCGGAAGCTGCGCCGCAGGGCCTGTACGCCTGCGACGGCGTCGAGCGTTGGCTGGCACTTTCCGCGGCGACCGATGAGCAGTGGCGCGCGTTGGCGAATGCGATCGGACGGCCCGAGCTGGCAGCGGATCCGACGCTCGCCGACCACGCGGGTCGGCGGGCCGCGCACGACCGCATCGACGACGCCATCGCGGACTGGGCGACCGGGCTGGACCTGGACAAGGCGATCGACGTCCTAGCTAGGTTCAGGACACGGTGAAACCGCTCCGGGGTGCCGGCGCGACGTTGGTCTTGGTCCTGGTCGCGGCCTGCAGCGCAAGCACCACGGGTGGCGGAGTACCCAGCGCCCAACCCACCGCCACGGCCGCCAGCTCGTGGAGCGGAACCGACCTCCTGTGGGACGCGATCGGCGACCCGACCGGATTCACCGCCGTCGGCAACAGCGGCGTCGTCGTGACATCGACCGACGGAAAGTCCTGGCAGCAGCAGAAGCGCTTCACCGGCCAGACCCTGCGCGGCATGGCCAGCGATGGCAGCACAGTCGTCGCGGTCGGCACCGGCGGAACGATCGCCAGTTGGCCGCGATCCGCGCCCGGTTCGGCCACCGTCCACCCGGCCGGCATCGACACCCCGCTGCTGGGTGTCGCGTCCGGCAGCGGCACGTGGGTCGTCGGTGGCAGCAGCGGATCGGTCGTCACCTCCACCGATCTCACGCATTGGGTCAAGCGATCCTCGGGCACCGACGGCGACATCTTCGCAATCGCCTACGGAGCCGGCCATTTCGCGGCTGTCGCCGACACCGGCAGCATCGTCGTCTCGACCGACGGGACGTCCTGGTCGACCACCAGGCCGGCGGACGGGCTGTGGCTCTGGGGCATCACCTACGGCCCGGGCGGCTTCCTCGCCAGTGGCGCTGGCGGCACGATTCTGCAGTCGCCCAACGGCAGCCAATGGACCGCCCGCTCATCCGTCACGACGCAGGTGTTGCGCGGCGTCGTGTACGGCCCCGGCGGCTACCTCGCCGTCGGATCCGATGCCGCCGCCGTGTCCTCGCCTGACGGGATCACCTGGACGCCTCGTCCCACGGGCGACGAAGGCGTCGAGTTGTGGCGTCCGGCCGCCACCCCGACGCGGTGGCTCGCCGTCGGAGCGGGCGGCACCCGGCTGGTCTCGAGCGATCTCACGACCTGGACCGGTGGCCACTCCACTCGCACCGCGTTCTACGGTGCCGGCTCCGACGCAGCGACTGTCCTCGCTGCAGGCGTCAACGGCACCGTGGCCAGTCGCGGGACCGACGGCAGCTGGACCACGGTCGCCACTGCTCCCGCAAAGCGCGAGCTGCGCAGCGCGACGCATCTCGGGTCGACATGGGTCGTCACGGGCGGCGGCGGCACGATCCTCACCTCCGGCGACGGCGCAAGTTTCAGCCCGCGCACCAGCGGATCAAAGGCAGAACTGTGGAGCACGGCCTCGATCGGCCCAGCGTCCACAGCGCGACTCGTCGTGGTGGGAGCCGGCGGTGCACTGCTCGTCTCCGGGGACCTCGGCCAGACCTGGTCGTCAGCACCGGATCCGCAGCAGGACACGCTCTTCTCCGTGGCCTCCGGACCCGCCGGGCTCGTGGCCGTCGGCGTGGACGGGGCGACCATCCAGTCTGCCGATGGCCTGCACTGGACGACCGTGAAAGCCGCGTCGACGCAGACGCTTCGCGCCGTGGCGGGCGACTCGAAAGGCTATGTCGCGGTCGGGGCCTCGGGGACCGTACTCACGTCAGCCGACGGCCTGCATTGGCGGCGCCGACCGGCCGTCACCGACGTCACCCTGAGGGCGGTCGCGAAGATCGGCGGAAGCTGGGTAGCCGTCGGCGGTGGCGGCACCATCATCCGTTCCAGCGACCTGCGCTCCTGGCACCTCGTCCGATCGGGCACGAACAGCGAGCTGTTCGCCGTCACTTCGGCCCCCGGCAAATGCGCCGCCGTTGCCGTGGCAGGAGTCGACGCGTCGATCACCACGAACGATTGCGGCAGCAGCTGGACGCTCGCTCCCTGATGAGCGATCAGAACGCCGCGAGACGGCTGAGCACCGCGTCTTTGACCGCGACCGATCCCAGCTTGTAGTCCGCGACATCGGGCGGCAGCTCACCGATGGCACGAGCCAGCAGCGCCGCGGCCTCAGGATCCGACCGCAGTACGCTGACCGGCGCCTGAAGCGTGCGGATGGTGAAGACGATGGCGCCGGTCTGCGGGAGGCGCCGCAGCGTCTGCCGCTCGATGCGCAGCCACAGCCGTTCGAAGAGACCGCGCTCCGCCCCGGGCTCGACGTTGCGACCCAGCGGGGCGTAGAGCTCGGGACCGTCCACCAGCCCCCAGTTGGAGCGCTCCATGACCCGGCCGGCAGGCAACCGCTGCATGAGGCGGTCCACCGGTGAGCCCAGCTGACTCGCGTACCGCGGCACGGGAGTGTGAACCGCCGTGACGGCCCGGCCGATCTTGTCGGCGAGGAGCCACCGGTTCGGGAAACAGACGCTGCCCGCAACAAGGACGAGCTCGCCGGACGCGGGGTCCGGCAGGTGCAGGCAGAAGTCCTCTGGAGCCGGGCTTCCGGCCTCTTCAAGCGGGTTCACACCCGAAGGCATTGGCGTGTCGGAGGGCGTACCAGCCGCTGCCTCCCGCACCATTCCCAGCAGCTCTTCGCAGGCCTGCGCGCTGCCGGGCAGCGCCCGCAGCACATCGCCGCGCCGGTCCTCGAACAGCCGGCGCTTCTGCGCGAGTTGACCGGCAACATCGTCGCCGGTCAACTCAAGCCAGTCCGCCGGCTCCACCTTGCGAGCGCCCACCTTGTGGCGGGCACCACCGGCCGCGAACGGCAACGGACGTCTCAGCAGTCGCGCTGTCGCCGCCGTCGTTGTGTGCAGCGGCAGATTATTCGAGGACGCCGTCACTCCGGGCACATCGTCCCAGGTGGCCATGGCGCCACGATAGGTCGCGCGGCGGGTGAACAGGAACGGCGGGCAGCCACCGTTCGTACCCGGGAGAGGCGCGAAACCATCGGCCGCATGGTCGTCCACGTCCGCTAGCGCGTCGACCTGCGTACCCCTGCGTGACCGGACGCCGGACTCGCCTGCGCCGTCACCGGTGATTCGGGTGCCGCCGTTCCTGCAGCGGTGAATGCCACGGGCGGGACGACGGTGGCGTAAATGTCCGAACCGTTGGCCGGGCAGGTGGTCAGGCAGTTCGCCTTCGCGTAGAACGGCACAAAATTCTGGCCGATCGTCGTCATGCCCTGGTAGTCACCCAGGAAGAAGCCGCCGTCGGTGTGAGCCGCCGCGCGGAAATTGAACGCGCCGTCGACATGCTGATCGGGGCCGAAGGTGCGACCGCCGTTGCGCGAGGTACGTAGCCAAATGTCGGTCGGCAGGTTGCTGTGGTTGCCCGCGCTGAATCGCCGGAAGTCGTAGTAGCCGACCGCTACGACGCCCGCCGGATTGACAGCGATCGAAGGGTTGAACGCGGCTCCCCGCGTGGGTGTGCTGACCCGCACCGGGGTCGACCAGCTTCCGCCTCCGTTCGTGGACGTCGTCAGCGCGATCTCGTCGTACTTACCGGCGGAGAAGCGGCGGCTTTGCCAGGCGATGTAGAGCCGCCCGGTGGCTGCGTTGATCGTCGCTGCCGGCAAACCGTCACCCACTCGCAGCGGTTGCCCATTGCCGGGGTCGTTCACCCCGCCCGAATCGAGCGCGGCGACAGGGTGATCGCGGCCCCATGTCTTACCGCCGTCGGTCGACGTCGCGATGCGGATCTGGGGTGCCGTATTCGGGTAGAAACCGTATACGTCATAGAGGTTTCCATTCTGCGGATTGACCAGGATGACGTTGCCGATGGACTGCTGGTCGAGTCCGCGGGCCACGATCGGGATTGGCTTGCTCCAGGTCTTGCCGAAGTCGCTGGTGCGGGAGAAGTAACCGGGGATCCGATAGTGGGTGCTAGTCAGCAGATCAAAGCTGTCCCAGGTGGCGTAGGCGACCCCGGGATTCGTCGGGTCGGCCGTCACAGATTCCTTGTCGAGGTTTCCACCGACGCCCGTGACGATCGCTTGCGCGTGCACCCACGTGAGCCCACCGTCATGGGAAACGGCCGCACCGATGGCGTTGCGCTGGTTGCCGCTGAGGTCGAATGAGAGGCCGACGGAGTAGACCGTGCCATCCGGGCCGATAGAAACCCATGGGTCGGACGCCCGCTCGTAGTTCAGGCCGTGGGCGGCGCAGTGGCTGAATGGCAGCGGGCTGCGCAGCCATGATCCACCGCCATTGCGACTGACTCCGGCCACCAGCCCATTGGCTCCCCCATCCGACCACCGGTCCTGCTGCCATACGCCGACCAGGTGGCGCGGCGACGTGGGGTCGGCCGCGACGAAGGGTTCGACCTCCTGCGCAAGGTTCAAGACCGACGTAGTCGGGGCCGGTGTAAGGCAACGTGCGTAAGGGCTCGGACCTGAGACCCGCACCACGGCGCCGGGAGTGACCGCGGATGCAGGCTGCGCTCCGGCTAATGCTGCTGAGGCTGCCAGACCGACCAGACCGGTCGCGAGAAGTGCCCTCACCCGTATCCTGGTCTGGATCATCGGTCTCCCTACTCGCTATTTGTCCGACGGCAGCGTGTCAGCCCGCTGGAAGCAATGCAAACCCCTGCAAATGTCCCTCTCATCTGGCGTAAGAAACGTTTCGACAGCTGCCCGGTCAACGCATTCGAACGTGTTCTGATGGCTCGCGACAGCCAGCAATCAACCCATCTGACAAGGGGACGGTGTGACGACGCTCGACCGGCGCCAGGCCCTCACGGCGGCCGCCGCAACGCTCCTGGGAACCGCCGCGGCCTGCGGCGGATCGTCGGTGAGACCCGCACCCGGCAAAGCCCCCGGAACCGGCCAGGGAACGACGGTCGCCAGACCGCCGCCCGCCGCCCGGGTGCGCCACTCGCTGACGTCCACCGCCGAGGAAAACGCCCGCCGCGGCGACCCTCGCTGGCGCATCGATCGGGTGGGCGCGCCGGATGAGATCGAAGGCTGGGCGGACCGCGCCAGCGTGATCCGCGGACAAACCGTCGGATTGCACGTCTCGACGACCGCCCCCCGCTATCGCGTAACCGCCTTTCGCACCGGCTGGTACCGCGGCACTCAGGGTCGCCGCGTGTGGCGCTCGCCGGTGCTCGCGGGACGGCGCGGCGAACCGCCGCGCTTACTCCCCCCGACCAACACCGTCGTGACCGACTGGCCGGTGTCCCTCACGATCGATACTTCCGCCTGGGTGCCGGGGTTCTACAGCTTCCGACTTGACGCCAGCACCGGTGGCCAGCGCTACATCCCGCTTGTGGTGCGATCCGGGAGTGCTGCCGGCAAGCTCGTGCTCGTCAACGGCGACACCACCTGGCAGGCCTACAACCCGTTCGGTGGCTACAGCCTCTATCAAGGTCCAAACGGTGCATACGCAACACGCTCGCGGGCGGTGTCGTTCGACCGCCCCTACGGCGGGATCTCGGCTCAGGGCGACGGCGAATTCCAAGCAAATCTGCTGCCGTTGCTGACGATCGTCGAGCGACTCGGACTTCGCGCCGAGTACCTCAGCGACACCGACCTGCAGGCGGATCCTAAGGTGCTCGAGGGTGCGCTGGGCGTCCTCAGCCCGGGCCATGACGAGTACTACTCGACCGTCATGCGAGACACCCTCACGAGAGCGCGCGATCGCGGGACCAACGTCGCCTTCTTCGGCTCCAACGCGATCTACCGCCATATCCGGCTGAGCGCGACGAGCACTGGCCCGAACCGGTTGCAGACCTGCTACAAGGACCCGACCGAGGATCCGCTCTACGGCCACCAGAATGCCGAAGTAACCGGCCAATGGCGCTACGCCCCCGACCCGCGTCCGGAGAGTGTATTGACCGGCGTCTTCTACGAGTCGAACCCGGTACGCGCCGACATGGTCATCGTGGATCCCGCGCACTGGCTCTTCCGCGGCGCGCAGGTCGCTGCAGGCACTCACCTTCCCAACTTGGTCGGCGGTGAATACGACCGGGTCAATCTCGACGAGCCCACACCGCGGCCCATCCAGGTACTGGCGAGGTCGCCGCTCGTCTGCAACGGCCGCGCCAGCTATTCGGACATGGCGTATTACACGACGCCCAGCGACGCCGGCGTACTCGCGACGGGGACCAACTCGTGGATCGATGCGCTAGCTGGTGTGTACGGCCCGATCTCCAAACGGGTCACGACGGTCGTGACCACCAATCTGCTCCGCACCTTCGCCGAAGGACCGGCAGGAAAGCAACATCCGGCTGTCGACAACCTGGCGAGCCTGCGCCGCTGAGCACCGTTCGTCAGGCGCCGACCGGCTGATAGGCACACGCCGGGTCTTCCCCCAGTGCATCTGCGGTAGCGGCAAACGCCCGCGACCGCGAACCGCCGCACAGATCGGCATACTCGCAGCGGCCACATCGCCCGGTGAAGTCGGCGGTTCTGATCCGACGCAAGAGCGTGTTGTTCCGATAGATCTGCGCGATCGGCTGTTTGCGCACATTCCCCAGCGGAAGCGGCAGGAAACCCGCGGGGTACACATCACCGTTGCTCGCGACGAAGAGGATGCCCTTGCCGTCACGGGTGGCGGCAGTGTGCGCGCGGCTGGCACCGGTGGGCGGTCCCATGAGCGCCGAAAGCTGCGACGAGAGAGCCCGATACAACCCGGTGTCCGGCGGCGAGTCCCCAGCCCGGCGCCTGACCACGATCCGGCGGAAGAATGGGGCCTCCACGGTACGAACGATGAATCCGTAGTGCGAGGCGTCATACAAAAAGTGACAGATGTCCTCGTGCTCCTGGGGATCGACGGCGTCGGTCGCCGCGCCGCGCCCGACCTGGACCAGAAAGAAGACCTCCCAGATATGTGCGCCGGTACGCGAGAGAAGCGCCGCGATCTCCGCAAGCTCGCCGACGTTTGCGCGCATCACCGTCGTATTGACCTGAACGGTCAATCCAGCGGCCGCAAGCGCCTGGATGGCGGCGACCGTCGCTTCGAAGTGGCCGCAGATACCGCGAACCCCGTCGTGAGTAGGGCCCCGTGAACCGTCCAGGCTGATCGAGACGGCCTTGACCCCGCTGGCCGCGATCCGTTCGATGATCTGCGGAGTCAGGGATGGGGTGACCGACGGCGAGAGCCCTACAATCAGTCCCAAACCCGTGGCAAACGCGACCAGCTCGAACAGATCCGGACGCGCCAAGCAGTCTCCCCCGGTCAACACCAGGATCGGGAAGGGTCTCCCGAAGCCGGCCACTCGCTCGATGAGCTCCCGGCCCTCGGCGGTAGTCAGCTCACCCGGCAGCGGCGTGGCGTCGGCACTGGCCCGGCAATGCCGGCAGGCAAGCGCACACGCCCGCGTCGTTTCCCAGAAGACCAGCATCGGCCGGCGGGCATAGTCCAGCTGCGTCACACCTGCAGGATCTCGCCCCAATCAGTTCGCCGACAGGGTCATTGGTCACGGTGGGCAAGCCCCGTGACTCCCGCGCGCATGCCGTGGCGCCAATCGGCCTCGAGCCCGTAGCCGGTACCGACAGCAAGGAAGTTGGCGAGCAGCGGCGTGCAGTGAATCTCGAAGCCTGCGTCGGGGAATCCGATCGTCGACTTGGTGAGCAGCTGTATGCCGGGCTCGAACACATGCGCGTGTTCGGTGCGACCCAACTGCTCGACCCGGCCGTCCAGCCAGACCCGCTCGGCCTGCTTGAGAGTGCGTACGCCATCAGCGCGCTCGGAGCAGATGTAGTAGATCGAGTGGTCCTCGAAGCGCATCGGGAAGTAGCTCCACATGCCGCCGCCCATGACGTTGGCGCCCTGCCGCATGCCGTCGGGTTCCTTCTCGCCGACTGGCCGCACTCCCCACGACCGGTCCCGCGAGCCCCACGTCGTCTCCGGGTCGACTTTCAGGTCCTTGCCGGCGACATTGAGCGTGCCGCTCCACGAGCCCATCTGGGCCAGCCGCTGGGTGTCGAACAAGACCCGGGCGCCGTGTCGGATGAACTCGTTGGGCTCAGGAACTGCCGGACCGGCACCCTCCCAGGTGAGGTCCGCAGCAACGCCGTGTTCGGTCGGCTCGACTGCGAAACGCAGCTTCTTCAGCGGCTTGACCTCGACCCGCAGCGGGCCGACCGACACGTCGGAGCGGTCGGTCAACGGGCGTGAGGACCGCACGACATGCTGCTGGTCGCGACGTGAGCGATCCAGTTGGCCGACTGGTGAACGGGGTAGTCGTCCCACGCGGACAAGGTAGGTGGGGGCGTCGTTGGGGAGGTCATGGGCGAACCCTAAAGGGCGAGAACAAGCTTCCCGGTGTTCTCGCCCTTGAAGAGCTTCAGCAGCGTCTCGGGAAACGCCCGTACGCCGCCTTGGACGACGTCCTCGCGGGAGACCAGACTTCCGTTGGCCAGCCAACCGGTCATCTGCGCGCCGGCTTCGCCGTAGCGGTCCGCGTAGTCGAAGACGACCATGCCTTGCATACGGGCCCGAAAAACCAGCAGGCTGAGATAGTTCGCCGGACCCTTGACCGCCTCGGTGGCGTTGTACTGCGACACCGCTCCGCAGATGACGATCCGGGCACCGCGCGCGAGCCGGGTCAGGGCTGCGTCGAGAATGTCGCCGCCGACATTGTCGAAGTAAACGTCGATGCCCTTGGGGCAGTGCGTTCGTAGCGCTTGGTGGACGTCTTCGGACTTGTAGTCGATCGCAGCGTCGAAACCGAGCTCGCCCGTTAGCCAGGCGCACTTTTGCGGGCCACCGGCGATCCCGACCACCGTGCAGCCCTTGATCTTCGCGATCTGCCCGACGATGCTGCCGACCGCACCAGCGGCACCCGACACCACGACCGTCTCCCCGTCGACTAGCGCGCCGACCTCGAGCAGGCCGAAATACGCCGTCATGCCGGGCA
Source organism: Mycobacteriales bacterium (assembly GCA_038245655.1). Lineage (GTDB taxonomy): Bacteria > Actinomycetota > Actinomycetes > Frankiales > Frankiaceae > DATAZK01. Next base: position 16,297 of record JBBRSE010000042.1, read on the forward strand.
GTCCGAGAGCCGCGAGGTACGTCGTCAATGGCACGCGTGATGAATCGATCTTCTGCACGCCGGCACCGTCCGAAACGGCAAACTCCTGGACTCCGAACCCGCCGTAGACCTCATCCCCCGCGCTGAACCCGGGATGGGCCGACGCCACAACCTGGCCGACCGCACCGGCCCGCATCACCTCGCCGACCTGCACCGGAGGGATGTACGACCGCGCGGCGTTCATCCAGCCACGCATGGCCGGATCGAGCGAGATGTGGCTGATCTTCACGACGAACTGACCGGCCTCCGGCGACCCGACCGGCTCCTCCGTGAACTGCCAATTCTCGTCGGTCGGGAGTCCCACCGGCCGCGACGCGAGCCGTACCTGGTGATTGATCGCGATGCTGTCGGTCGTGCTGCTGGAGGTCATGGCGGCGAACCTTACTCGCGGTCGGTGTGCGTGGCCGCCACGTTCAGCAGCGGTGCGGTGCGGAACGCGATCTGCTCGGTGAGCACAATGTGGGTGCTCGTTCGCTCGACAGCGCGGGAGGCGAGGATGCGCCCGATCACGTCTTGTAGATGTTCGGTGTCTCGCGTAGCCACCCGGCACAGCAGGTCCTCGGGACCGGTAGTGCCGTGGACTTCCATGACCTCGGGCACCTCACGCAGCACCGCGATGGCCTCGTCCAGGCGTCCCTGCTGAAGCTCCACGCTGACGAAGGCGAGGATCGGGAAGCCGAGCCTGCGGACGTCGACGTCGGGCCCGTAGCCGGTCACGATTCCCGTGCGTAGCAACTTGTCGAGGCGAGCCTGAACGGTCCCGCGAGCCACGCCGAGCACCCGTGCGGCCTCGACCAGCCCAATTCGCGGCCGCGCACGCAATAGTGCGAGGAGTTGCTCATCGAGCCTGTCGATGGTCATTCTGACCAGCCTTTGGGGGTCAAGTAGCCGACGAAGTGTCCAGTATGGCCACCGTCGCTAGTCACTCTTGCCACATTCCCTGCCGAACTGTTGTCTTTTTGCTAAGGAGGTGATTTTCGCTGATGGACGACCGCCAGTCCTACACCCCCGTTTTCGAGCGCGGTGACGGGCAGGTTGAAGTTCAGCTCGGCAGCGCCCATCCCGGCGCCTCGGACCCGGCCTACCGTGCCCGGCGCAACGAGATTGCCGCCCTCGCTCTCCGCTGGCAGCCGGACCGGCCGTTGCCGGCGGCGCCGTACGACGAGGTCGAACATGGCGTTTGGCGCAGGGTCGCCCGGGAGCTGGAGCCCCGCCACCGTGAATGCGCTTGCCGGGAGTTCCTCGCCGGTAAGGCGCGACTGGCCCTGCCGCCAAACCGGATTCCGCAGCTGGCCGAGGTCAGTGCGCACCTCACGCCGCTCACCGGCTTTCGCTACATCCCCGCCGCGGGCCTCGTCCCGCTGCGCGCCTTTTACGAATCGCTCGCCGCTAGCCGGTTTCATTCCACGCAGTACGTCCGCCACCATTCGGTGCCGCTCTACACGCCCGAACCGGACGTCATCCACGAAGTCGTCGGCCACGCGAACTGCCTCGCCAGCGATCGCTACGCCGCTCTCTACCGAGCCGCCGGGCAGGCGGCCCTGCGGGTGACCACAGACGAGGCGCTCGAGTTCGTGTCCAAGGTGTTCTGGTTCAGCCTCGAATTCGGCGTCGTCCAGGAAGACAACGCACTCAAGGTGTACGGCGCCGGCATCCTGTCGTCGTACGGCGAACTCGGCGACTTTCGCGGCATGAAAGTCCGCCCGCTCGACGTCGCGGTGATGGGGCAGGCGGGCTACGACATCACGACCTATCAGCCCGTGCTGTTCGCCGCGCGCTCCTTCGATCACGTCGAGGACGCCATCGGCGGCTTCTTCGCCGGGTGCGACGACGACTCCATCCTCGCGCTCACTCACCGGAAGGCCATCGCGTGACCGCAACGCACGAATTCTCCAGAGAAATAGCCCACGAAACAGCCCGCGAGGACTTTCCGCTCGAAGGCATCGATGCGATCCACTTCGCGGTCGGCAATGCGCGCCAGTCCGCGCACTTCTACTCGACCTCCTTCGGGATGCGCGTCACGGCCTACCGAGGTCCGGAAAACGGTTCGCGCGACATCGCGTCATACGTGTTGGAGTCCGGCGGCGCACGCTTCGTCGTCTCCGCTCCCCTGCACGCCGGTACGCCCCTTGGCGAGCATGTGGCGCGTCACGGCGACGGGGTCACCGACATCGCGCTGCGGGTCCCGGATGCGCAGCGAGCGTACGAGCTGGCCGTGGCCCGCGGCGCGCAAGGCCTGGCCGAACCCGAGCTGAGCGAAGACGAGACCGGCAAGGTGGTGCTCTCTGCGATCGCGGCTTACGGCGAGACCCGGCACACGTTCGTCGAACGCTCCGCCTACAGCGGGGTGTACCTACCGGGCTACGTCGAGCACCCGCCGCTGGTCTGCGCCAAAACCCCTACGTTCCAGGCGATTGACCACGTGGTCGGCAACGTCGAGCTGGGCCGGATGGATGAGTGGGTGGAGTTCTACCGTCGGGTGATGGGCTTCACGGTGATGGCCGAGTTCGTCGGTGACGACATCGCCACCACCTACTCTGCCCTGATGTCGAAGGTGGCGGCGGACGGCACGCGCAAGGTCAAGTTCCCGCTGAACGAGCCCGCTCCCGCCCGCAAACGTTCACAGATCGACGAGTACTTGCAGTTCTACGGCGGGCCGGGGGTTCAGCACATTGCGCTGCAAACAAACGACATCCTGCGCGCCGTCGACGAGCTGCGGGCAGCCGGAATCGCCTTCCTCGCGACTCCGGACTCCTACTACAGCGACCCCGTGCTCCGGGCGCGCATCGGCGAGGTGCGGGTGCCCGTCGAGGCGCTGCAGCAGCGCGGCATTCTGGTCGACCGCGACGCCGAGGGCTACCTCCTGCAGATCTTCACCAAGCCGGTCCAGGATCGTCCGACAGTGTTCTACGAGTTGATCGAGCGCCACGGCTCGCAGGGCTTCGGGAAGGGCAATTTCAAGGCTCTGTTCGAGGCCGTCGAGCAGGATCAGGAGCGGCGGGGAAACCTATGAGGGGCCGGCTGTGACGTTCTACCGGAGCGTGGGAAGCGTCCCACCCAAGCGGCACACCCAGCACCGCGACGCCGTCGGCGCCCTGCTCTTCGAGGAGCTGATGGGCGCGCAGGGCTTCGCCTCCGATTCCGCGCTGCTCTACCACCAGCGGATTCCGGCCGCGATCGTCGATACGCGCGAATGGGTCCTCCCCGATGTGTCGACGACGTCGAATCATCCTTTGCGGCCAAGGCATTTCCGGCTCCACGACCTCTTCCCGGACGAAGACTGGAAGAGCGCCGACGCCGTCACTGGGCGCCGCCTCCTGCTCGGCAATGCCGACGTACGGCTTTCCTACGTCGCTGCCGGCGAGACGTCGCCGTACTACCGGAATGCCACTGGTGACGAGTGCGTCTTCATCGAGGCGGGCAGTGCGATCGTCGAGACGGTCTTTGGCGAACTTCGCGTGGGGGCCGGCGATTACGTAGTGCTGCCCACCGGGACGACGCAGCGTTGGCTGCCTGACCCCGGCGGTCCGCTACGGGCGTACTGCATCGAGAGCGCCGGGCATCTCGCCCCGCCGAAGCGCTACCTATCAAGCCACGGGCAACACCTGGAACAGGCGCCGTACTGCGAGCGCGACCTGCGTGGTCCATCGGAGCCGCTCAACGTTGCGGGTTCGGACATCGAGGTGCTCGTGAAGCACCGCGGTAGCGCGCCGGGTGGTGTCGCCGGCAGTGTCCTGACACACGCGACACATCCCTTCGACGTCGTGGGCTGGGACGGCTGCCTGTATCCGTACGCGCTGAACGTCGCCGATTTCGAGCCGCTGACCGGACGCGTTCACCAGCCACCGCCGGCGCATCAGGTCTTCGAGGGCGACGGCTTCGTCATCTGCAACTTCGTGCCACGCAAGGTCGACTACCACCCGCTGGCCATCCCGTCGCCGTACTACCACTCGAACGTCGACAGCGACGAGGTGATCTTCTACTGCGCCGGTGACTACGAGGCGCGCAAAGGCTCCGGGATCGGGCCGGGTTCGGTGTCCCTGCACCCCGCCGGGCACACCCATGGACCGCAACCGGGCGCGTACCAAGGCAGCGTCGGAGTGCAGCAGGTCGACGAGTTGGCGGTCATGGTCGACACGTTTCGCCCGCTCGCTCTCGGCGCGGCGGGCGCCGACTGCGAGGACAGCTCGTACGCCTGGTCGTGGTCAGGACGCCGAGCCACGTGACCTGGCTTTCCATCGCCGCCGACTCCCCCTTTCCGCTGGAGAACCTGCCGTACGGCATCTTCACCACCCCAGATCGAGCTGAGCCACGGGTGGGCGTCGCCATTGGGGAATACGTCCTCGCCGCGGGAGCCCTGGCGACGGACCAAGGCTTGCGCTACGCCCGCACGCTGGACGCGTCCACGCTCAACCCGTTCATGGCAGCCGGACCGCCGGTGTGGCACGACTTTCGGCAGCAGCTCAGGCGCTGGCTCACCGACGACGTGCACCGCGCCGTCGTCGAGCCGCATCTCCTGCCGCTCGCAAACGCCTTACTACTCATGCCTTTCGAGGTCGCGGACTACGTCGACTTCTACTCCTGCGAACACCACGCGGCCCGGCTCGGACAGCTGCTCCGTCCTGGCCAGGAGCCGCTGACCCCTAACTGGAAGCACCTGCCCATCGGCTACCACGGGCGAGCGGGGACAGTCCGCGTCTCCGATACGCCCGTGGTGCGCCCGTCGGGGCAGAGCCGCCCCAGCGCAGCCGAAGCCCCGGTCTTCGGGCCCTCCGGCAAGCTCGATTTCGAGGCCGAAGTGGGCTTCGTCGTGGGCGTACCCTCTCCGCTCGGAAAGCCTGTGGCGCTCGAGGATTTCGCAGACCACGTCTTTGGGGTCTGCCTGGTCAACGACTGGTCTGCCCGCGATCTGCAGGCCTGGGAGTACGCGCCGCTCGGACCATTCCTCGGGAAGTCCTTCCTGACGTCGGTCTCGCCGTGGGTGGTCCCGCTGGCTGCCCTCGAAGGCGCGCGGACACCGCCCCCGACTCGTGATGTCGCTCCCTTGCCCTATCTGGACGATTCCAGCTGCCCCTGGGGCCTCGATCTCACGCTCGAGGTACGACTCAACGGTCAGTTGGTGTCGCGCCCACCGTTTCGCCAGATGTACTGGACTGCCGCCCAGCAGCTTGCCCACCTGACCGTGAACGGTGCCGCGCTGCGTACCGGTGACCTGTTCGCTTCCGGCACCGTCAGTGGACCCGCGGATGACGAGCGTGGCTCGCTGATCGAGCTGAGCTGGAACGGCGAACGCCCCCTCGCGCTCCCCGACGGATCGACCCGAACCTTCCTCCAGGACGGTGACACTGTTACGGTCACGGCGACCGCGCCGGGACCCGGTGGCGTCACCCTCGGACTCGGTGAGGTCATCGGCACGGTTCACCCACCTGCGACGCAATAATGATCACTGGGGAAGAACCGCCAAGCGCTCGACGCTGTTCTAGGCATGACTTCGCTCGCTGACCGCACGGTCGCCGCCCTCCGCGCCCAGCACGATGAACTCTCCGCCCTTGTCCGCGACACCCCAGCCGAGCAGCTCAGCGCCCCTTCCGGGGCGTCCGAGTGGTCGGTTGCCCAAGTGCTTTCCCATCTGGGCAGTGGGGCCGAGATCGCCCTCGCCACCTATCAGGCGGCTCTCACCGGCAAGCCGCTGCCGGGCGACGGCTTCAACCAAAGTGTCTGGGACCGTTGGAATTCCCGGACCCCTCCGGAGCTGGCCGCCGGATTCCTGCGAGCCGACGAGCAACTGGTCGCCGCGGTCGAGGCGATGACGTCCGAGCAGCGCGACACATTGCAGATCGACATCGGTTTCCTGCCTGCGCCGCTGCCGTTCGTCTCGGTGCTGGCGATGCGTCTCAACGAGGCAGCGCAGCACGGTTGGGACGTGTGCGTCGCCCTTGATGAGGACGCTGCCATCGCCGCCGACACCGCGGCCGTACTCGCCGAGCATTTTGCCGACGGGCTGGGCTTTCTGCTCGGCTTCACCGGCAAGGCCGACGAGCTGTCAGAGCCTGCCGTCGTCGACATCCAGGGCTCCGGATTCAGCCTTCACCTCGAAGGCCGGGCCAAGCTCACCCGAGCGGCGCAGGATTCGACCGCGACGTTCATCGGGCCGCTGGAGTCGGCGATCCGCCTCTTTGGAGGCCGGCTCACGCAGAAGTACACCGGCGATGACGTCGACGTGGTCGGCAACGTCACGCTCGATGATCTGCGCCGGGTGTTCCCGGGCTACTAAATCTCCCCGCAGCTGCGAGGCGTAAGAGCCTTTAGCGCAGACCAGTCGCAGGTTCGTCGGCCGCGTTCGGCCGGTGCCACTGCCAGCGGGGTCCATGTGACGCCGAGGCACTGGCGCCGGCGACCGAGTCCCGCGGGCGCCAGCAATGGGTCAGCCGTGAGCAATCGCAACGCCGACGCGGTGTCGCCGTGGGTGATGGCCTGCACGAAGGCCATTAGTTCCGACGAATCGACAAGCACGAGCGACTGCTCCTACTGAAGGTCGGCCAACTTCACGACGGTCGCCTTCGGCGTCTCGATCGGGCCTTCCGGCAGGAAAAACCGCCAGAAGACAGTGCCCAGCACTCGGCCTTCGGTGTCGATCCAGTTCGGCAGCCCGGGGTCGGAGTGGGCGAGGATCACCTTGAAACTGCCGTCCGGCTCCAGCGTCGTGTTGGACCGGTTGAGGCTGACCTGACGGTTCACGTAGTCGTACATCTGCGACCAGCGGTTCCAAAGGCACACGTTGGCGAAACGGCAGGTTGGCCAGCGTGCCGTGATGACCAGCGCCTCGTCCGGGCCGATGAGGTACGGCGCCATCGAGTAGGCGGCGTCGAACGCGGCGAACGCCATGTTGCCCGGTAGCTGCGGGGTCGGGAACTCGTTGGGGACGATCGAGACGAACGGCGCAGGCGGGCCCGGCGGCCGCGGCGGCTGGCCGACGGTCTTGTCGTACACATGGTTGATGACCCTTTGCAGCGCCGCCGCGACCCGCTGGTCGTCCCAGCGTCCCGGCGGCGGCGGCGGGTCAACAACCTGGATGCTCAGCGGGACATGCAGTGTCTGCGAGGCCGACGCCGAGTGTGGCCACTCGAAGTAGTGGCGAGTCGTGATCCGCCCGCCGTCGTCGGGAATCCCCAGCCAGTTGCGCTCGGCGGGCGGGCCGCCGAGGCGGATCTCGTAGTTGCCGCCCGCGTCCACGTCGATGTCATCGTCGCGCAGCACGCCGGAAGTCTTGGTCGCGTACGCACCCTCCGCCGCGCCGGACTCCATGGTGAACGACGTGTAGACGGCACCCGCGAGATTGCCCTTCACGATGTACTCGCGGCCAGGCGCCACGGGCGTCTCGTAGTACGTCGCGTCGGAGTTGTCACCGGTGAAGCTGCGGGTCGGCGACACGATGCGGTGAAAAACCGGCCGGTCCGGGTCGAACTCCTGGTGGGAATACAGGGCGCTCTGCAGGATGTGCGTCAGGTTGCGAAAGCCCTCCGCCACATCGGCGTCATCCATCCCCGGGCCGGGCACCACCCAGGTGTCCGCCGCCTGCTGAAGAACGCCGATCAGCTCATTGAACTTCGCCCGCGATGCCAACTCCGTCATGGCGGCATCGTGCCACCCGCCCGATTCGGGCCACGACGGAGGGCTGGCCGAAGCGCTCCGCATCAGTCCGCATCAGTGGTTGACCGACATCTCAGTAGCTCCCCGGGACGGCGGGTTCGCCGGGACTCGGCAGATCCAGCAGCGAGGCGAGTACGCGCGTGACACCGTTGTTGCGGGCCAGCGGCTCAGACCCACCCGCCGGTACGAGCCCCATCTCCTCCGTCATCGCCGTGATCCGCATCATCACGACGGCAAACCGGTATCCGGCGAACACTTTCCAGTAGTGCATGTCCCGCAGCGGCCGCCCGAGCAGTTCGGCATACCGCGCCTCGGTTTCCTCGTGGGTCGGAAAGCCTTCCAGCCTGGGTACGCCCGTGCCCTGACTGTGGTGGCTGTCCAGGAAGAGCCACCAGCCCAGGTCTTCCTCGGCCGGACCGACGGTCGCCATCTCCCAGTCGAGGACGGCAGCGCATTCGTGCTGGTCGTTGAAGATCATGTTGCCGACACGCGAGTCACCCCAGACCAGACCCAGCTCGATCTCGGCGGGCCGGTTATCGCGTACCCACTCGCGCGTTGCATCCGCGATCGGGATGCTGCGGCCCGCCTGCGCCCAGTCGAAATATTCGTCGTAGTAAGCGATTTGTTGATCCAGGCCCAGCGCGCCGCGCTCCGGACGGTCGAACAGCGCATCGAACCCGAGGGCGCGCCAGTCGACCCGGTGGACGCGGGCCATGTTTTCGATGCCGCTGCACCAGAGCGTCTCGCGCTCGGCCGGCGCCAGCGCGGCCACCCATCCCCCAGCGTGGTAGGGCGGCGTGTCCGGCGGGGTGCGACCGTGAACCCGGCTCATGGCATAGAAGTCGGCGCCGAGCGGGGTCGGATCGGTCTCGTACCACCAGATCTTCGGGACTCTCACGTCGGTGTGCTCGTGCAGCGTCTTCATGACCTCGAACTGGGCCTCGAACTCCGACTCCAGGAAGACGGTGTAGCCGGTCGGCTTCACCCGCAGCACGAATTCCTCTTCGCACTTTTCCCCGTCCTCTACCCAGCGGGCGTCGAACAGGATCGTCTCGTTCGAAAAGCCCGTGGCCGCCGGTGAGGAGAGCTCGGAGATCTCCAGGTCCTGGCCGCCCGCCAGCTTCCCGGCGAGCCAGGTGCGCAGGGCCGAACGGGTCGCTTCCGGGTCACGCTGGGTCGGGATCGCCATGGCGTCACTTGTACTGGAAGCGCCGTGGCCGGCAAGCACCGGGCAGCCGCCGACCCGACGCTCGGCGGCTTTACCGGATCAGCGGATCGCGCGGCAGGCCGAGAATGCGCTCCCCGATCTGGTTGCGTTTGATCTCCGAAGTGCCGCCGGCGATGGACATTCCGCGGTGCATCAGCGCGATACCGCCGCTGATCGCCCCGGCGCCTTCGAGGTAGGCGCCGGCCGGTCCCGTGGTGTCGACCAGGATGGCGGCTGCCTCGTGCAGGTTCTCCGAGAGCAGCAGCTTGCTGAGCGCGCCCTCCGGCCCGGGCCCCCCACCAGAGACGGCCCGGTGCACGCTGCGAAGGTTCAACGCCGCCGAGGCATCCGAGCTGGCCAGGTGACGACCCACGCGTCCCACGCCCCCACGCAGGCGATCGGGATGCGCGTCGAATGCGGCGAGGATGGTCTCCCGCGGCATCGACATCGCTCCCTGGCCGCCGCCGATGCTGACGCTCTCGTTTCCGAGCGTTGCGCGCGCCACGGTCCAGCCGCCGTCTATGGGCCCGACGACATCGTCATCCGGCACGAAGACGTCGTCGAAGAAGACCTCGTTGAACTCCGAGGCACCGGAGGTCATTTTCAGCGGCCGTACGGTCACCCCCGGCGCCTTCATGTCGATCACCATCGTGGTGATGCCTTGGTGCTTGGGCGCATCAGGGTTGGTACGCACGGTCGCCATCCCGAATCGGGCGAGGTGCGCACCGCTCGTCCACACTTTCTGGCCGTTGATCTGCCAGCCGCCGTCGACCTTTGTCGCCCGGGTCTTGATGCCGGCGGCGTCAGAGCCTGCCTCCGGCTCGCTGAAGAGCTGACACCAGATGAGCTCCTGGTCCAGCGCCGGGCGTACCCAACGCGAGACCTGTTCCTCGGTCGCGTGCTGCACCAAGGTCAGGATGACCCAGCCGGTGATGTTGTAGTTCGGCCGCTTGATGTCGGCGGCGCGAAACTCCTCCTCGATGACGAGTTGCTCGATCGGACCCGCGTCACGGCCCCACGGCTTCGGCCACGACGGCACGGCATAGCCGGACTCGACCAGTGCCGAACGGCGCTCGTCCCCCTCGAGAGCTTTGATCTGGGCGACGAACGCGCGCACCTCGTCGCGAATGCCTTCGGCTTCCGGCGGCAGCTCCACCGAGCGGGTCAGGCGAGCGCCGCTGCGGAACATGCGTACCACATCGCAGGCCGCCGCTTGCGCGTCGACGAGGGCTTCCAGTGCAGTCGCGCGACGCAGGTAAAGGTGGGCGTCGTGCTCCCAGGTGAAGCCGATTCCCCCGTGCACCTGGATGTTGAGCTGCGCATTGTGGTCGGCCGCCGGCAATGCCAGTGCGGCCGCGATGGCTGCCGCGTACGAGAACTCGTCGCCACCCTCCGACGCCGCTCGCGACGCGTCCCAGACCGCGGCCGTGGCCAGTTCGGCGGCGACAGACATGTTGGCGCAGTGATGCTTGACGGCCTGGAACGTGCCGATGACGCGCCCGAACTGCAGCCGGATGCCCGCGTAAGCACTCGCCTGCTCGACACATGAGGCCGCAATCCCGACCGCCTCGGCCGCGAAGATCAGTCGCGCGGTATCGATGAGCGCTCGGCGCCCGCCCGGGATGACCTGCCCCGTGGCTCCCGTCAGGCGCACCCGTGCGGAGCGGCGCGACGGATCCAGATTCTTCGGCACCGCCACTTCGACACCGTCCCCGGCGGCTTCGACGATGACCACGTCAGCACCGAGCGGCAGCAGGAGCAGGCCGGCCACACCCCCGCCGGCCACGGCAGCAACTGAACCGTGAACCGTGCCGTCGCGCATTTCAAGATCACTGTCGAGCGCCACACCGGCGATCGACGAACCGTCGGCAAGGCCCGGCAGCAGTCCCTTCTGGAGCTCGGTGGAACCGGCGGCGGCGATGACGGCGCTGGCGATCACGGACGGCACGTACGGCCCCGCAGCAAGCGAGCGTCCCAACTGCTCGACGACGATCGCTAGCTCAGCGAGCCCGTAGCCAGAGCCGCCGTACTCCTCAGGAAGGTGTAGGCCCAACCAGCCGACGGCGCGCAGATCGTCCCAGAAAGCCGGGAGCGCGTCGGCTTGCGCTTCGAGCGCGATCCGGGCGGACTCACGCTCGCCGTTGCGCTTCATGAAGTCGGCGGCCACAGCCGCTAGCTGGACGTGTTCATCTGCAATCCCGATCGCCATGCCGCGATCCTAGGAGGACGGCGCTCATAGCACCGACTCGGCCAGCAATCCCTCATCGGCCGCGTGTTCGCTGATGTGCTCCTTGAGGGCGCGTTCAGGGGTACTGACCGCGAAAACCAGCGCCAGGAGCGCGACGAACTCCGCCGCCAGAAACACCGGAGTCAGAGCGTGGGCGAAGCGCGCGGCCGTACGCGGACCCGCGCCGAGGCTGCCGTTGATGAGCCCACCGAAGACCGGCACGCCGATGGTGGAGCCCAGCATGCGAAAGAGCAGGCCGGTCGCCGTCGCCGTGCCCAGGTCGGCGGCGGGAGCGGCATTCTGCACGGCGAGCAGCGACGGCTGCATCATCAATCCGCAACCCGTACCGAGCAGGAGCACGTAGCACCCGACCACCAACGTGGGCGTGTGCTCGGTCAAGGACGACAGCAGCCCCATGCCTCCCATCGCACAGACCGCTCCGGCGATCGGCCAAGGCTTTATCCGGCTGCCGTGCTCGACTCTGCGTCCGGAGATCACGGTGCCGAACGCCGCCCCGAACATCACCGGGACCAGCACCAGACCGGAGGCCGTGGGACTGATGCCGTGCACTTCCTGCATGTACAGCGGGACGAAATAGATGCCGCAGAAGAGCAGCAATCCGCTGGTGAAATTGACACCCACATTGCCGCGAATCACCGAATCGGCGAACAGCCGCAGCGGCAACACCGGCTCGACCGTCCGGCGCTCCCGCAGCGCAAACCCAACCGCCGCGGCAACGATCACGACGCCGAAAACCAATGCCTCGCCAGACGTCCAGCCAAAGCCCGTACCGCCGATGCTCGCAAGCACGGTGAACGCGCTCAGCGTGGTCATGATCAGCACGGCACCGAGCCAGTCGAGGGAATGCGCATGGCGTCTGTAGGGCACCCGCAGCTGCGTCGCGATGATCCCCAGCGCCAGCAGCCCGATCGGCAGATTGATGTAGAACGCCCAGCGCCAGGTCAGGTGGTCGACGAAGAGCCCGCCGAGCACCGGTCCAAGGATGCTGGCGACGGCGAACGCGACGCCCTGGTAGCCCATCCAGCGCCCCAGCTGCCGGGCCGGGATGATGTCGGCGGTCACGGCCATCGCGACCACCCCCAGCCCGCCGCCGCCGAGGCCCTGCACGAAGCGAGCCGCCAGCAGCTCGTTCATGGTCTGCGCCAACCCGCAGGCCATCGAACCGATGATGAAAAGCACTATCGCCGACAGCAACACGCGCTTACGGCCGAGCTGATCGCCGAGCTTGCCGTAGAGCGGCATCGACACAACCTGGGCCAGCAGATACGCCGTTGCCACCCAGGTAACTCGCGAGAAACCGCCGAGATCCCGCGTGATGGTGGGCAGCGCAGTGGCGACGATCGTGCCGTCCAGCGACGACATCACCATGGCCAATTGCAGCCCGATGAAGACGATCACCGCCTGCCGAGGCACCCGCGCAGGCGACGTCACCGCTGCCCCGCCTACCTGAGAACTGCCTGGAAAGCCTTTGCCTGCTGGCGTCAGGCGACGATCTCACTCGTCTGCACGACCGGCGAAATGGTTGTGTAGTTCGCCACGTCGGCCATCACGTCGGCGGTGCCCGGAAGGCCCATGGCGGCACCCATCGCCCCGGTGGACTCAAAAACGAAGTGCACGGCGGCGACGTACGGACCGTTCAGCCCCTTGTCGATCATCGCCGAATCCAGTCCCCACGTCTTCACCGCCAGCGGCACGTGCGTGTTGGTGTAGTAGTCGTGGTCGAAGGTCGCACCTTCGGTGGCGGGGTACAGCACGCTGAAGCGGATCATCGGGCTCCTCATCGTCGAGCACAGGCGGTCGCATTGATGCTCTCACCGCACGTCCGGCGTTTCGCAGCGGCCTCGCTTGGGGCTCTGACGTGTGCCACGATGCAGGGATTCAGCCGTCCGACCGAGGAGCAGCGCGATGACGTCAAGCCGGGTGCCCGCAGCCGAGGTCCCAGAGGGCACCGTGACCGGATCAGGCCAGTACGCCGTAGGCAACAACGGTGACTACTTCGCGGTAAGCCGTCGTTGCCGCCACCTGCGGGCCGACCTGGCCGGCGGCAGCGTCGATGCGGACGGTTGCCTGGTTTGCCCCTGGCACCAGGCTAAGTACGACGTCACGAGCGGCCGGATGGTGCGCGGCCCGCAGGGGATTTTCGCCAAGATCCCTGGCCTCAGCCCTTCGTTCGTCGCACTGACCAAGGCCTGGCCGCTGCGTCGCGGGAAGGTCACCGTCCGCGGCGACGAACTCGAGATCGAGTGAGCCGCACGCTTCAGCGGAAGAACGCCAGGAGTTGGACGTCGGCGGCCGGGGTCAGCAGTGCCGTGAGGCGCGGATGCGTTAGCGCGCCGATGCCCGCGCCTGCGTCAACGGGGTACCAGCGTTCTGCAAGCCGGTGATCGGCATGTTCTGGTAGACAGCTTCGTACCTGCCGGCCGACACCTGGAAAGTCTCGTGCCAGATCCCCGCCGGTGCGCGCTCACCCTCCGCCAGCAGATTCCAGGCCCGCCAGACCGGTGCGTGCTTGCCGTCGGGGTTCTTGGCGTATGCCTCAAGGGCCTCGAACGAACGCCAGTACTGCACGATCACCCCACCGATGCCGCCGAAAGTCTGGTAGCCGAGGAGCCCCTTGGCCCAGTCCTGCTCGAGCTCGGCCAGCATGTTCACCATCGACATGAGCAGCTCACCAGCGGGACGGCCTGCTCCGGGTCGCGGAGCTCGGCGCCGATAAGGAAGACGACGAAGTCACCATCGAGTTGTGCCGTCCAGCGGCCCGCGTTGATCTCCATGAGATCGGATGCTTGCACAACCGGGACTCGCGTAAGACTGCTGCTCGCCCACCATTTCGGTGGCGGCGATGCGCGTCATGTTCGCCTGTTGATCATGGTGATCGTGAATTGTTGGTTGCCGTGGGCTTGGATACGGATGTGGCCTTTGTGGTGGGCGGTGTGGTGTTTTCGGCAGAGGAGCAGGGTGTTGTCGAGGTTGGTTTCGCCGTGGTCGAGCCAGCTTTGGACGTGGTGGGCGTCGCACCAGGCGGGCGGCCGGTCGCAGCCGGGTGCGCGGCAGACTTTGTCTCGTTCGTTGAGGGCGATGCGTTGGGCGGGGGTGACGGTGCGGCTGGTGCGGCCGACGTCGAGGGGTTGGCCTTCGGAGCCGAGCAGCAGCGGAATGATTTTGGCGTCGCAGGCCCATTGGCGTAGGAGGGTGGCGGGCAGGGTGGTGCCGTCGGGCAGGTAGCCGATGCAGAGTTCGTCGCGGAGTTGGTCGACGGAGATGGTGACGATGAGATGGGGTTTGTTGGCGGCGCCGGGGTGGTCGGTGCCGAAGTCGAGGGCTTGGCGGGCCATTTCGATGAGGGCGAGGGCGCGCCGGTGGGAGGCGGTGAGCGGCGGGCCGGGGGTGCCGTCGGCGTTGCTGGTGGGGGCGGGTTTGGGCGTGTATTTGTCGAGGGCGGCGCGCAGGATGGCGGTGCCTTCGGCGTCGAGGTCGCCGTCGAGGCGGCCTCCGTCGGGGACGTCGGAGAGGTGGACGCGTTGGGTGGCGGTGCGCCAGTCGCGTTCGGTTTCGCGGTCGTCGGGGGCGAGTTCTTCCAGCAGCACGGTGGCGATGTCGCGGAGCGTTTGGGGGCTGGCGGTGGCGGCGGCGGCGAGGGCCCGGTCGAGGGTCGCCGTGTGCTGCGCGGAACGGTTTTTGGTCTGCTGGCGGATGACGGCGGCGTGTTCGAAGGTGAGATCGCCGTTCTGCCAGGCGGTGAGGGTGGCGGGCAGGGTGTCGGTGAGGGCGCGACCGAGTTTGACGCGGGCGGTGGCCCAGGCCGGGCTGGAGTGGGCGGTGTTGCGTAGCCAGGCGGCCATGGAGACGCCGCCGTCGACGGCGGCATAGCCGGTGCGGTCGACGCGTTCGGTGAGCAGGCAGGTGAGCAGGTCGAGTTGGCCGGCGGTGGCGATGGCTTCGATGAGGGCTTCGCCGGCGGCGGGTCCGGTGGTGTCGGCGGTGATGCTGGCGGCGACATCGGCGAGCAGGGCGTGGGCTTGCGCGACCTTGCCTGCGATGTCGCCGCTGTCGAACATGTGTTCGAGTGTATCTCACCAATCCGCAGGTGGGAAGCATGCAGGCTGGGCACTTCCAGGTCCCTGCGGTGCTTGGAACAAGCCCTATATCTACACTTCCGGGCGCGTCACGTCAGGTGCCAGTAACTAGCCTCGATGTCAGTGTTCGAAAGCGATGCCGCGGAGATAAGGCGCTCGATATTGCACGAGTTGTGGGTCGACCGTGACGGCTTAGACACCTTCTGTCTCGCCGGGTCTCATGGTGACGGTGCACACGGCCTTCTCGCGCAACCGGCCCGGTTGGTCTGGACCGTAGAAGCCGACAGCCACTTTGAGGCGATGACGGCCTACTACCGATTCCGAGGACTCGGGGTCTACAAGAGCGACTACCGGCAAGGGGATTGCGTGTCGTACCGCGAGCATTGTTGGGAGTAAGCCCGTCGGCGTATGGGTGCTTCGCGGAGCCTCCGCTATTGCCGGTTCCAGCGCGGATCCAAGGCGCGCGGTATCGGCACTTCTGAGCGGCGACCCCGACGGGACAGCCGCTGCCGAGATGGTCAGCCGCCGCCTGGCCGGACGTACACGGCGTAATGCGCATCATCGTGAACGTAGATCAACTGGGACGAGGGATCTGCTGGGGCCGCGAAGATCACCCCACCACCCGGCGTCTTGCCGACCACGACGTCTTCTGGAGGTAGATCCGGAAACGTCGGATGGCGAATGCGCAGGTATTCGACTCCGTTGAAGTGGACTTTGGGCGGTGTTGCGCTTTGACTCCATGCCCATTCGCCGGACTTGGCGTGGACCCCAGCCAGTTGGACAACGACATTCAGAAGACCGGTCAGCGGTAAGAGCAGCGCGGCGCACGCCACTTTCGCGCGGGGAGTCTTGGGCGCCCTCAGGATTCCTCGGGGCTCCATCAGTGTCACGAAGGCAGTATGCGCCCGAGAATGCCGGTTCTCGGGCGGGATCGAGCCGCGCGCTATCGGCACTTATGCGCTTCCTTTCGCTCCTATCAACGTGACGATGAACGTGGCCAATGGGTCCTATCGTTGGGGCATGCCAGCGCCGATCTTGGTCGTCACGGGGTCCTCAGGGGTCGGGAAAAGCACGATCACTAGGCGC
>JBBRSE010000043.1:0-31827 GCA_038245655.1 Mycobacteriales bacterium
AACGAGCTACCGGGCGCGTTACCGTGATCCATCGGGCCAGGAGCGGGCGAGGGTCTTTGGCCGAAGGACCGACGCGCAGCGGTTCCTGACCGACATCGAGGCCTCGAAGCTTCGCGGAACCTGGACCGACCCGTCGTTGGGCAAGGTGCTGTTCGACGACTGGCTTGCGGAGTGGTGGTCGACGACGGTCAATTTGCGCCCCTCGACCCGGGCTCGGGACGAGATGATGCTGCGGGTTCACGCGGTGCCCGTCTTCGGCCGCCGCCCGCTGGCATCGATCGGCCAGCGGGAGGTTCGGGCGTTGGGTCGCCGAGCTAAGCGCCGGCGGGCTGCGACATCCCAGGGAGGTGTCGGCCCGGGCCGGTCACGCGTCCGTGAGCTTCACGCTGTACCGGTACGGCCACCTGTACCCCGAGGCGGACGACGCGCTGCTCACGCGGCTCGATGCTCTGATCTCAGCCGCTGTCCCGGAGCCCGCGGCGCCGGTCCTGCGGATCTGACCCGGGACGACAACCACCGACTTGTCGCGGCCCGGCTGCGGCCCCAGCGCGGCCTAGCGGGTCGATGAACGCCTCACACCCAACAGCCTCTGGGCCTCTGAGCTCCGGATATAGGGGTCGGGTCGCCGGGGGCATTGCAGCCCCCGGCTCCCACGGATCCACACGTGAACCTCTCGGTTCATGCGGCTCTTGTCGCCTTGATTACCAGAGGCTGGTTTCCCACGCCCAGTGGGCGAACAGCCGTGGCTGCTGGCTGATGACGGGCGCCAGCAGGCACGAGCTTTACGGGAGGACCGCAGCCGTCGATATTTCATTCGGAGCAGACGCACCAGGTAGGCGTTGATGCGTCGTAGGAGCGGATCCAGCTCACTGCGGTAGGACGCGCCGTAGTACTGCATCCACCCTCGCACGATCGGGTTGATCCGTTGTGCGAGGTCGGTGAGGGTGAGGCCGGTACGCCGGTGCAGTCGCCATCGGCGGGCCTGCTAGGGGTCCGACAGTTTCGGTGACGTCTAACGGGTGGCGGCGGCGAGGGCGCGGTGGGCCGCGGTGTTGAGGTGGCCGGACTCGGCGATGCGTCGTCGGCAGGCTGCCTCGATGGTTGGCGTCCATGGGATGCACAGCCGGTTGCCGGAGCCGCGGCGGGCGTCGAGTTGCGCGGTCTCGATCCAGTAGTAGACGACGCTGGTGCTGCAGCCGAGCCGGGCCGCGGCGGCGGCGACGCCGATCTCCCCGGCGGCGTACCGGTCCGGTGATGGGATCTTGTAGGCCCAGCGGACCCACTGCACTGCGGCGACGTCGAACGCCCGGCCCATGCAGGTGAGCAGCCCGGCGGTGGTGAGATGCTCGACCAGTTCGCGGTTGGTCATTCTTGGCCCGAGTTTTTCGATCACCCGGACGGCTTCGGGCACGGTTCGCTTCGCGGTGCCGGGGTGCACGACGCGGTCCGCGGACAGTTCATCGGTGGCGCCGGTGTGCCAGCGGATCCCGATCCGGACCTGGTCGGGGCGGGTCTGCGGCAGCAGGGTGATGTCGGCGATCACCGTGCGCAGCAGCCGTTTACGGTCCTTGTTGCTGGTGGTAGGCGCGTGCCACAGTTCGGGCAGATCCGCGGCGAGCCGTTCCAGGTCGGCGCGGCTGGGCAGCGGCGGCAGCGTGTCCTGCGCGGCCGCCAGCGCGGCGTGGGCTTCGGCGGCGGCGGCGAGTTTGGCTTCCCAGCGCGCCTCGAGGGTGCGGGCGACGAGCCGGTTCTCCGGCTCGCACGCGTGGAAGGCGCGTTCGGCCCGGTCGGCGGCCGATAACGCCAGCGCGATCTGCCCGGGGGTGAGGACGTCGAGCAGCGTGGCGGCGACGGCATCGTCGACGGTCGCCGCGACGACGCTGCGGCAGGTCGGCGTGGTCAGCCGGTCGGCACGGGAGCTGCATTCGTAGGACGGCCGTTGATCGCTGTGATAGTTGGTGCGCATCGGTTTGCCGCAGCTGCCGCACAAGATAATCCCCTGACACAGCGCTGAGCCTTCCCGCGGCGGCCGGGCCCCGGTGTTGGTCCGATTGGCGGCGAGCTTAACCTCATTCGCCAGGTAGTCGGCCCAGCTGAGGTAGCCCTCGTGGTGCTCGGTGAGCAGCACTGGCCATTCGGTGCGGGGTCGCTCGATCAGCCCGCTGTGCACGGTGCCGTCGGGCTCGACCCGGCGGTGGGAGGCGTAACGGCCGTGCACGTAGGCCCCGGCGTAACACGGGTTGCGCAGCACCCCCAGCACGCGGGCGTGGGTAAGCGCACCCCAGCGCAGCTGCCCGGCCCAGACCCCGCCGTAGGCGCGCAGCGGGAAGCGGCGTCCGGCGAACGCGGCGACGACGCCGTAGGCCGAGCCGCAGGCCGCGAACGCGGTGAACACGTCCGCGACTGCGGCCTGGACCTCGGCGTCGGGGTCGATCACGACCTCGCCGTCCGTGTCGTGGACGTAGCCGACCGGCAACGGGGTGCGCAGCTCGCCGCGGGCGGCCGCGGCCCGCTTGCTGCCTGCAGCCGCTGCGCCATGACGTGCAGTTCCACCTCCCCGAGTGTGGACTTCATCCCCAGCAGCATCCGGTCGTTGACATCGCGTGGGTCGTAGACGCCGTCGGCGTCGATCAGCAGCGTCTGCGTGATCGACGCGAACTCCATCAGCCGGGCCACCTCGGCGTTGGAGCGGGCCAGCCGGGAGATCTCGATCCCGAAGATCGCGCCGACCTCGCCCGAGCACACCCTGCCGACCAGTTCGGTGAAGCCGGCCCGGGCCACCCCCCACCTGCCCGACACGCCCAGGTCGGTGTCGATCACCAGCACGTTGGCCCGGGCCCAGCCCAGCCGCACCGCCTCCTCGGCCATCCCGTACTGGCGGGCGGTGGACTCGGTGTGTTCGCGGACCTGGGCCATCGAGGACTGCCGCAGGTAGATCACCGCGGTCCGGTCCCGGTGACCGCTGGTGATCTTCTGTTCGCTGTTCACCGCCACCTCCGAGCGCTGCGATCGTCATGTTGGCCAGCACCGCGACCGCCTCGGCCCGCGGCCGGCCTACCAACACGACCGGGCCGGCCATTCAGGTCAACTCGCGCCGGGCAAGCAACTCGGCGTTGATCGCGGAGATCTCCGTCAGCGCAGCGTCGATCTCGCCGTGGCGATGCAGATAGCGGACCACCACCTCGGTCAACGCCGACGGCACATACTTCAACCGGCCGCGGCCATGCGGACGCGGGCTGAAGTAGGAGTACGGGCCATGCGGCTGGCCGTCGGCGCACCGGCAATCGCGCTTGCCACAGCGCCGGGTCTGCTCCACCAGCGACCCGGCCAGCACCCGCTCCACATCTCCGATGCCAGCCGCGAGCGAGCGGCGCCGGGCCAACAGCCGCCGTGTCGACATCACCGAAAGATCGTTCTTGTTGTTCTTCATCACACAAGTTTCTGCCACGCATCGCGATCAACGACCCTGAACCGCACGGGTCAGCGTGTCGAGCACGGCCAGCCCGTCCGCCGAAAGCCGACACGCCCCCGGCGACTCACCACGATCCGTCCACGCCTGCGGCAACGTGATCTGCCCGCTCACCCCACCCGAGCAGACGAACACCACCGCATCGCCGCGGCGCTTGACATACAAGATCTCCAGCCGCACCCCCGCCAGCGGATGGAACGGATGGGTGACGAGCAACGATCCCAAAGGATCCCTGGACGACGCGGCACTATGCCGTGACCGTCGGCACCCCCGGCGTTCTGGTGCCTGACCCGTGCGCCTTGGCGATCTGCACCGCCTTCACCGGCGGCGGGAAGTAACTACCCGACGACATCCGATTCCAGATCCGATACAAATTGTTCTTCAGATCCGCCTCGAACACCGCCAGGCTCACCCCATCCACCCCCGGTGCACCCTGATTCGCCCTCACCCGCCGATAGGCCTCCCACACCTCCCATTTGGAAATCTCGAACGACTTCTCTGCCAACTTCAACTCGCCCATCCAGTTCCTCCCGGATCACGCCGGTTGACCGACGAACAAAGCCACAGACGACCCGGCCCCTTCGCTCCACCCCCACCGCGCCCTGCAGCTTCACAGCTACTACGAGCGCCGGCACGTCCCCGGATGGGGCGCTGAGCACGAGCTCCACGTCCGCGATCGCGTCGCGCATGGCGGCTACTTTTTGTGAGACCGTGGTCGACATGGATCCGCTCCGCCCCGACGCCCAGCGCCGCCAGCGCGTTGCGCTGGGGGGTCAGGTCTCGGGCATCGGTGGAGACCCGGGCTTAGCCGATCTTCAACTCGCTCACCACGACCGTGTCGCCGGTTAGAACAGCTGGCCGGTGAGGTCAGGCCGAAAGACTCTGACGGATACCCCCTGGCTGCATCAGCGTCAAGCAGCGTGATCTGTGCGGGCCCGGGAGGAAGGCCAGGGGTTCGAGTCCCCTCACCTCCACGGGTGTCACGTGAGCCTGATCTGCGGCCGGGCGCGGAGGGTTCTCGATGCGGGGTGCCGCCGCGCGCTATGACCACTTCCGCGACCTATGGCTGCGGCTGGCTGGCGCGTCCGCCGAGCAAGCGCTTCTTGACGATTTATGGGCCGTCCAATCGGGCCCGGCCCGGGCTACGGGAGGCGCTCGCCGCGTGGCAGGCCGGTGACGCCCTCGTCGCGGCCAAGCTCGACCGGCTCGCTGGTTCCTTCCCCGACGCCCGCGACATCGTCGACAAGCTCACCGCCCGCGGCGTCCGGCTCAACCGCGGCGGCTCGATCCACGATCCGGCCGACCCGGTCGGACGACTGCTGTTCAACGTGTTGGCCACAGTCACCGCGTTCGAGGCCGACCTCACCCGCTCCCGCACCCGGGAGGGCATGGCGGTCGCCAAGGCCAAGGGACGGCTGCGGGGCAAGCTCAAGCCCAGGCAGGAAGCGCACCTCGTCGTCAAGGGGGGCCGCCGTCGAGCCGCTCCGATCTTTCAGGATCTCGTGGGGGCAGTTCTGGGGGCAGAAGACTGATGAAGCATCGCGGAAAAGCACCGGTGCCAAACCCCAAGCAACTCCTGAGCTGCGCAAACACTGTTTGGCTGTTCAGCAGATCGCCCCAGGCAGGCTCAAGTCCCGTCACTCACCCGCTACTCGCCACCGGTCAGGGGAAGTGCCCTGTCAGCCAACGCGGTCGCCACATGACGGCTCGAGGGCATCGGCGCAACGGTGCGAGTCCGACGTCGCACGCGCCATGGAGGGGGACTCGCGGCGAGGTGTGGCCACGATGAACGACCTCGAACGTCAGGTTTCAAGCGCCCGTCTGGGGATCGTCACCTTCGATGACTGGTCACGCACAGCCAAGGCCGTCAGGAACGTCTCGGCGAGTGGCGAGTGCTCGCGGGGCTCCGCTGGTCACAGAAGTGGTCACAGAAGTTTCGGACGCGGGCGGTCCGGCCCGGACAGGACTGGACGCGGTTAGGCTGTTGACCAGCTGAGATACCCACACTACGGACACGTACGGACCGCGGCAGACACCCCCTCACGGGCGTTCAAATCCCACCTCCACCGCCACCTGCCAGCCGTCTGACCAGGCTTATGTCGGATATCGGCGTCGGCCACCTCGCCCGGCATAAGCGACCTGGTTGGCACCTACCACGCATCGGTCGACGAGATCATGCAGGAGCAGCTTGAGTACGAGCGCCGCAGCGTCGGGCTCTACCAATAGCTTCTCCGGTGGTCGCGGGTGCCAGCGTTTCGCTGGGGAATATGCCCGTCAGATGATCCGGCTCGCTCAGGACGCGAGGTAGTGCTCCAGGGCTTCCCGGGCCAGCACGGACAGGCTGACTCCTTCTGCGGCTGCTCTGGCCTCGGCGGCGGCGCGCAGCGACTCTGGCACCCGGAATTGGACTCGCGGCGAATGGCTGCCGTCGCCGGCCAACGACTTACGGCCAGGGATGAGGTTTCGTCGACGCGCCTCGGCGACCGCCTTGCGGGCAAGCTGCTCGGCGAGCTCTTCGGTCAGGCGCGTGCCGTTAGCAAGCCGGACGTCCTCCTCGTCGAGATCAATGTCCTCGATGGTGGAGTCGGGGCCGGCCACGTAGCGGGTGGGATCGACACTCACGATGTGTCTCCTTCTGCATCGGCGTTCGGGTCGTCGGGATCGGTGAAGCTAGTCGGCATGGCGTGGATGATCGCTAGGCCGTCCTCGAGGCGGTGTCGGGGACGGCAACCACGTGCATTTCGACCCCCCGATCGTCGGTACCGACCCAGTGCAGCTGCGGACCCTGCTCGGTCTCGACGACCGTGGGTGTTCCGGCATGCTGAATGGCCGCGAGGATGTGCGCGTTGCCGATACGGTGACGCCGCGCGGTTCGCGTCACACGGAACTTCACGCACCGATTGTGTCATACGCTACCGAAGCACTGTCTGGGTGATTTTGCTCGCATCGCATGCGCGGCGCCTGAGAGTCGGCAAGCGGTTGTCAGAGATCGGCGTGACTGCCGCCTCACGCGGCTGACCACGGTTGCTGAATTTGCCAACGCATACGCGGATCAGCGCAGCCACTGCCAGTGGCACTCTTGAGGCCGCGCACACGTTACGGACCGGCCGCCGCCGGCACCTCTAACGGATTCAGCTGGTTGAAGGACTTCTCAGCAGGCGCGTCATGGCCTCTGCCACCCGCTCGTACTCGACTTCGATCAGCCCCGCGAGGGGGCCAGCTCAGCTGTCTCCTCGCGCCCCAGAGCCTCAGCTTTGCCCAGCAAGCCGGACAGGACACCAGCGCCAAGGAGCGCGCTGCTGGACCGCATTCTGTGTGCCACCTTCGCCGCCGTGACCAGGTCACCTTCCCCGGCGGCCGCAAGCAGTGTCGCCATGAGGCCGATTCCCTGGTCGAGATATGTACTCAGGAGCTGCTCACGCAGGTCGCCGCTCGCGTCCGCCAGCTGCTCGGTCAGCGCGTCAAGCACTGCTGTATTCACCGCGTCCGGGTTGTCCTCGGGCGCGACGATGCGCGGCGTCCCTGGGGTGTCCATCGAGACCGGGGACACTCAGCCGGTCCGCGGGAGCCGCGACAACGAGGGAATGGCCACTTCAACCCGGTTACGCCCAAGCTTCTTCGCCTCATACATGGCCATGTCAGCAGCACGCACTGCCTCCTTGGCATCCATGCCGGACTCCTCGCTCATCTCAGAGATGCCTGCGCTGAGCGTCAGCGCACCGTCGGCGACGCCTCCCTCATGGGGAATGGCGAGTGCGGCGACGTGGGTCCGTAGCCGCTCAACGGCAACCTCGGCACCGGCGATGGACTGCTCGGGATAGATGCACAAGAACTCCTCCCCACCGTAGCGGTAGCAGGTGTCTCCGCCGCGCGACATCGCCTGCATCACCTCTGCGAGCGCCTTCAGCGCCTCGTCACCCTTCTGGTGACCGTACAAATCGTTGAAACCCTTGAAGTTGTCGACGTCGAGCAGGGCAAGGCTGAACCGGTGCCCGTAGCGGTGCATCCGATCCGCCATCACGACCAGGTCCTCGGCCAAACACCGCCGGTTGCGCAGCCCGGTGAGTCCATCCCGCCGCGCGACCACCCGCAGCTCCTGGTTGGCGGTTTCCAGCGTGCGATGCAGGGCGTTCACCCGCTCCCCGGCGATCAGCCGGAGCTGAAGATCATCAAGCTGGATGGGTTTGACCAGATAGTCGTCGGCGCCGGCGATCATGCCTTCCCGCGCCTGGTCCAACGACCCGTACGCCGTCGCCAGGATGACGTACACGTGACCCGACGTCAGATCCTCGCGCACCCGCTTAGTGAGCTGCACACCGTCGAGGTGGGGCATCTCCCGGTCGGTGATAAGCAGGTCGATCTGCTCCGCCTGCATGATATTCCAGGCCGCCCGACCATCCAGCGCCACCAGGCACTCATGGCCCAGGGCACGGACCATCGCTTCCAGACCCAGCTGACAGACTGGGTCGTCGTCGACCACGAGTACCTTCACGCCTACTCCCCACATGTTCAGACGACAAGCCGGGTGGTGCGAGCCGCGTACGTCACCCACAGCTTTCGCCGTGGCGATTGCCAGGTGGAACACCGCACGGTTGCATCGACCCTCTCCACGCTGCGCTGAAGCGTCCGGACGGCCCCGATTCGGGTGGGATACGCCTGAGGGGCGGTATCTCCCCTGGCCAGCGTCGTCCGGGTGCCCTTTTCAAGTCATGCGGCCCACATCCGCTCGCTCATCAAGTCGCTCCGGGCGCCGATGAGCGGGGCAGAAGCACTTACCTGGCGGTTCCGGTACCAGGGTTCACATCTATGGAGCGTCCATGTCTGATTCAGAAGCGGCCCTTGCCGACACCCTCGAAGCGAAGGTCCTCCTGACTGTCCTGGCCAGCGTCAAGGAAGGCGACTTTTCGGCCCGGATGCCGCTCGACTGGACCGGCGTCGCAGGCAAGGTGGCGGACGGGTTCAACGCTGTCATCGCGGCCAACGAGGCGCTCGGGACGGAGCTGGCCCGGGTGAGCCGGGTGGTGGGCAAGCAGGGCGAACTGTCCCAGCGGCTGGTACTCGGTGGATGGACCCAGTGCTGGTCGGGGAGCGTCGAATCGGTGAACAGCCTGATCGACGCGCTGGTTCGGCCGACGAGTGAGATGCAGCGGGTGATCGGTGCGGTCGCCGACGGCGACCTGAGCAAGAAGGTGTCGGCCGACGTCCGCGGTGAGATGCTGGACCTGAAAAACACCATCAACGCCATGGTCGACCAGCTGAACGGTTTCATCTCGGAGGTGACCCGGGTCGCCCGCGAGGTCGGCACCGAGGGCAAGCTCGGGCAGGCCGCTGCGGTCACCATCGAGGTCGGCGGGGTCTGGAAGGACCTGACCGACAACGTGAACCTGATGGCCGGCAACCTGACCGGCCAGGTGCGAAACATCGCCGAGGTGACGACGGCCGTCGCCAATGGCGACTTGAGCAAGAAGATCTCGATTGACGTCAAGGGCGAGTTCCTCGCGTTGAAGAACACCGTCAACGCGATGGTCGACCAGCTGAACGCGTTCGCCGGGGAGGTGACCCGAGTCGCCCGGGAAGTCGGCGTGGAAGGAAGGCTGGGCGGCCAGGCGCAATCGAAAGAGGTCGGCGGGGTCTGGAAGGACCTCACCGACAACGTCAACCAGTTGGCGGCGAACCTCACCAACCAGGTGCGGGCGATCTCCGAGGTTGCCACTGCCGTCACCGAGGGCGACCTCACCAGGCAGGTTCGGGTCGAGGCAAGCGGCGAAGTCGCGGTGCTCAAGGACACCCTGAATGAGATGATCCGCAACCTGCGGGAAACGACCCGGCAAAACATCGAGCAGGACTGGTTGAAGACGAATCGGGAGCGTTTCACCCGCATGCTGCAAGGCCAGCGTGACGTCGCGGCTGTGTCGGCCATGATTCTTTCCGAGCTCGCCCCACTGGTCTCGGCGCAACACGGCGTCTTCTATTCGATGATCACGCCTTCGGAGGGTGGTGAGCCAGTACTCGAGCTGCAGGCCGGATACGGCTTCGACGAACGCCGGAACCTTTCGACGTCTTTCCGCGTCGGTGAGGGCCTGGTTGGCCAGTGCGCAAAGGAAGGGAAACGCATCCTGCTCACCGAGGTGCCGAACAACTACGTGCGGATCAATTCCGGGCTGGGCAGTTCGCCGCCGCTCAACATCATCGTTCTGC
Organism: Mycobacteriales bacterium; assembly: GCA_038245655.1. Classification (GTDB taxonomy): domain Bacteria; phylum Actinomycetota; class Actinomycetes; order Frankiales; family Frankiaceae; genus DATAZK01. Next base: position 9,668 of record JBBRSE010000043.1, read on the forward strand.
CGGTGATGTTCGAGGGGGCGGTGCGGGCAGTGGTGGAACTCGCCTCCTTCTCGCCGTTCAGCGAAACGCATCAGGCGTTCCTCGACCAGCTTCCGGAAAGTATCGGCTTGGTCCTGAGCACCATCGAAGCGAACACGCTCACCGAGAATTCGCTCAAGCAGTCGCTCTCTTTGGCCGAAGAGCTGCGCGCCCAGCAGGAAGAACTGCGCGAGTCCAACGAAGACCTGGGACGGCAGGCGACGCTCCTGGCCGAACGCAACATCGAGGCCGAGCAAAAAACGCTGGAGATCGAGCACTCCAAGCGCCTCATCGAGGAGAAAGCCGGCCAGCTGACTCGTTCGTCGCAGTACAAGAACGACTTCATCGCCAATATGTCGCATGAGCTTCGTACACCACTGAACAGCCTGTTGATTCTCGCCCAGCAACTCGAAGCAAACCCGGACAGCAACATGACCCCCGCTCAGGTGGAATATGCCAGCGTCATCCGGTCTTCCGGCAATGACCTGCTGACCCTGCTCAACAGCATTCTGGATCTGGCCAAGGTCGAGTCGGGCAAGGTCGTCGTCGAATATGTCACCTTGGCGATCAACGAGCTCAAAAACAACTTGTTTCGCGAGTTCGAGCCGGTCGCCCGCGGCAAGGGCCTCACCTACTCCATCGAAGTTGCGTCCAATTGCCCGAACGATATTGTCACCGATTCCCAGCGACTCCACCAGGTACTCAGGAACCTGCTCGCTAACGCGATAAAATTCACCTACCGCGGCACGGTGACCGTCAAGATAGACGTGGCCTGCGACGGCTGGAACCGGGATGCGGAAACCCTTAACAGTGCGCCGATGGTGCTCGCTCTCGCGGTCGCCGACACCGGCATCGGGATCGACCTGGAGCAGCACGACCGCATCTTTGAACCGTTCGCGCAGGGGGACGGCAGCACCGCCCGGGTCTACGGAGGCACCGGCCTCGGCCTTTCCATCAGCCGCGAGCTGGTCGTTCTTCTCGGCGGCGACATCACGGTGGCCAGCACGCCCGGGCGTGGCAGCACTTTCACCATCTTCCTGCCGTTGACCTATGTCCCCGTTGCAGCGGCGCCGGCTGCCGCCCTGCCCGCCAGCCGGCTCTCCAACGAGGACCAAGCTGTCTCACGAGCCCACTTCAGCGACCAGCCAGCTATCCAGCCGCTGATAGCCGACCAGCCAGCTCCGCGCCCCCTTAGTCCGCCGGCCCCGCGCAGAAGCAATCTGTCCGGCGGCAACGCCCTTGGCGGCGCCGCCCACGTGCTCGTCGTCGACGACGACTATCGCAACGTCTTCGCCTTGACAGCCCTCCTCGAACGCAGCGGGGCCATCGTCAGCGTCGCCGAGAGTGGCGCCGACGCAATTGCGTTGTTAGAGCGGGTGTCCGACATCGACATCGTCTTAATGGACATCATGATGCCACTGATGGACGGCTACGCCACCATGCGGGCCATCCGCGCAAACGGTAACTACAAAGCCGTCCCGATGATCGCCGTCACCGCCAAGGTGGTCAGCGGCGAGCGCGAGCGCTGCCTCGACGCCGGAGCCAACGACTACGTTCCCAAGCCCGTCAGTGCCGTCGAGCTCTTGGCCGCCCTCGAGCCATGGCTGCCGGTCGCGGCTGAGTCGCCGTGACGGAAAGCTGGGCAGCAGCTATCGGCAGCGCGCAGCCTGTTGACCCTTCCACCGGGATTCCGAGTGCTTCCATCCCGGTACTGCTCGTGGACGACAACACCAACAAGAGACTTGCGCTGCGCTCAATCCTGCTCCCGCTGGGCCACCAGATCGTGGAGGCGAACTCAGGCCACGCCGCGCTGCGCTGCGTCATGGTGCAAAATTTTGCCGTCATTCTGATCGACGTGCGTATGCCGATCATGGACGGGTTCGAGACCGCGGCTTTCATCCGGCAACGGCGCCAGTCCGAAATGACCCCGATCATCTTCATAACGGCCCACACGCCCGATGAGCTCGTGTCTGAGCGATACGTTCAGGGCGCGGTCGACTTCATCTGCGCGCCGGTCAAGCCCGATGAGCTGCGGGCGAAAGTTGCCGTCTTCGCCAACCTCTTCGCCCGGGCGGAGGAACTCGCAGAACAAGCGCGGGATGTTCAGAGGTCAGCCGACCAGTTACGGCTTCTGACCGAATCCGCGCCCATCGGGATCTTCCAGACAGACGCCGACAACAGATACGTATATACCAATCCGCGTTGGAGCGAGATCACCGGTGTTTCACCGGAAGAGGCCACTGATCAGGACTGGTACACGATCCTCAACCCCGCGCAGAGGTCGATCTATGCTGGCGAACCGGCGGTCAGCCCGGCCAATTCAGCGAAGCTGAGCGGCCGGTTCGAGATATCGAACCAGGATTGCGTGAAAACGGTTCTGATGACATCGAAGTCCATTCCTGATACCTGCGGAGGACATGCGGGATGGGTCGGCACGATCGCCGACGTCACCGATGAGGCGAGGGCAGAGGCGGCGCTGTCGGACGCTCGGGACAGGGCCACCGAGGCCTCGCAGCTGAAGTCCGACTTCCTCGCGAATATGAGTCACGAGATCCGCACCCCGATGAACGGCGTCGTCGGTATGGCGCAATTGCTGGCGGAAACCAACCTCGACTCCCGCCAGCGCGACTACGTCGAAGCGGTGCGCAGTTCCGGCGAGGCGCTCATGGTTATCATCGGCGACCTTTTGGACTTCTCGAAAGTGGAAGCCGGAAAGCTTCAAATCGAACGGGTCCCCTTCGACCTGCTTGCGGTCGTTCAGGACAGCGTCGATTTGCTCGCCGGACCAGCCCAGGCGAAAGGGCTTGAGCTGGTGGCGTGCTGTCACGACTCGGTTCCCATGATCGCGACCGGCGACCCTGGTCGGGTGCGCCAGGTCCTGATCAACCTGATAGGCAACGCCATCAAGTTCACTCAGAGCGGCGAGATCGTCGCACGAGTCTCGGTGGCGGAAGAATCTGGGCAGGAGACCGTCGTGCGCTTCGAGGTCACGGATACTGGCGACGGTATTGAAGCCGAGAAGCTCGGCATGATTTTCGAACCCTTTTCCCAGGCGGACACGTCCACGTCACGAAGGCACGGCGGCACCGGGCTGGGCTTGGCCATCAGCCGCAAACTGGTCGGCCTGATGGGAGGTGAGTGCGGCGTCTCCAGCCAGCTCGGCAAAGGCAGCAGCTTCTGGTTCACCATCCGCGTTGCCGTCGACCCCGAAACGGCCCGAGTCGCCACGCCCGTCGCCGATCTTGCTGGAGTCAGCATTCTCGTCGTTGCCGACAGCGCCGCCCAGCGCCAAGTCCTGTCGCAATACCTGGCGGAGTGGGGCGTGACCGTCAGCACCGCTTCGTCGGGAAGCGCCGGGCTCGCCGAGCTCCGGGCGGCGGCTCAGCAGGGCCCCCCGGTGGCGATAGCCCTGATCGATCGTTCACTGCCACGCACGGACTGGGAGTTGCTGCGGGCGGCTATCCACAACGATGAGACCCTCGACGTTCAGCTGGTAAGTCTGACCAGATTGGGCCAGGTGTCCGACCCCGGTGGCGACGCGGCCGGCGGCGTCTACGTGTCCAAACCGGTGCACCGGACGGACCTGCTGGAAAAGCTGCGGACGGTGCTGCAGTTAGAGGTACCGGACGCTTTGCCTAGCAAGGTGACCCCGAAATTGCCCTCGCAAGAACGCATCGGCCAAGCCACTCGGCTGCTGCTGCTGGCCGAAGACAACCTGGTCAACCAGAAGGTGGCCGTTGCCATGCTGTCCAGCGGCGGCTACCAGGTGGACACCGTGCCCGATGGGGCGGCGGCCGTGCGGGCAGCAGCCACCGGGTGCTACGAGGCGATCCTCATGGACTGCCAAATGCCTGAACTCGACGGATACGAGGCGACGTTCGCCATTCGAGCGAACGAACCCGAGGGCCGTCGCATCCCCATCATCGCTATGACCGCTGGAGCGCGACCGGAAGATAGGGAACGTTGCCTGGCCGCAGGCATGGATGGCTACATCAGCAAACCCGTCGCCAAAGATTCCCTACTGGCGCTGGTCTCCCGAACCATCCAAAGCTCGGCACGCGGCCCGGTTCGGGCCGGCGGTTCGTTCACGTAACCCATCAGGAGCCGCGAATCACGCGGATCTGCACGCCGGCGTCCACATCGGCCCACGCCGCGTCGGCGGTCGACACGACTATGGCTGGCACGGATACGTTGAAGGTGTACGTTCCGAACCCGGCCAGCCCACGTACACCCGAGAAGAGTTCCGCCATGAGCTGGGATCCGATTCCCGCACCCCGCAGCCTTGCCCCCAGCTCCTTCGACGCCTGGGACCGCCTCAGGTCCGAAGCAATGTCGGCCGTCCCACCCGCGATGGCAGCCCTGATTCGTGAGCGCATCGCCGTACTCTTCGCTGGCGCGCAAGCCGATCCCGCGGTGACCACCAGTGACACGGACCGGGCGTGCGCCGAAGCAGCCGAGCAATTCATCATCGACGTCGCAGCGATGTCGGACGCGCAGCGCGATGCCGTCGGGTCAGCTTTGCGCGCGGGCACATATCCGTTCTTTCAGACCGTGTACGTCCACGACCTTGGATTTCGCCTTCGGATGGCGCTGGAACAGCTCTTCGAGGAACCCGCGGCAGACCCGGCGTCGGGCTCGCCGGCGCCTCGAGCGTCGCAAGAACCCGTCGACCTCTGGCCGGCCCTCGACACCTTCCTGACGGTGGTCGCCGCCCTCGACCACCTCGATCCGGTCACCACCGAACTAATCAGGCTGCGCGGCGCGCGAGCGCACAACTGCCGGATCTGCCAATCGCGACGGAATGTCACCGCGGTCACCAGAGGCGCCGACGAGAGCACCTTCGACAAGATCGATTTCTACGAGTCCTCGGACCTCGACGAGCGCCACAAGGTCGCCCTGCGCCTCACCGATGCGGTGATCTGGCAGCCGGCCGCCTACCCGCCGACCTTGGTGAAGCAGGTACGCGACACGTTCACTCCGCAGGAGACCATCGAGATCGTGCTCGATGTCGTCCGCAATGCCGCCAACAAGGTGGCTGTCGCGCTCCAAGCCGACCAGGCCGTCGTGAGCGTCGGCGTCGAGTACTTCAGCGTCGCTTCCGACGGAAGACTGGCGTACGGACTCCAGGCCCCGGTGACCGCCGCCGCGGGCAGTTAGCGACCGGCGCAGGCGGTCCGGCTAAACGCCCAACGTCTCGCGCAGCCCGCAGATGTCGATGATGTGCAGCGACCAACTGTTGACATCCTGAAGCACGAGGTCACCGCCGGAGTCCAGCAACTTGCGGCGTTCCGTCACGAGGGCGCTCAACATGGCCGCGTCGAGGAAGGTCACGCCGGACAGATCGATGACGACCCGTAGCGCACCGGCCCGCTCGACGGTCTGGCTGATGACGCGATGGACGTCCGTTACGGCCGCGATGTCGAACTCACCGAGTGCCCGGATCACCGCGCCGCCTGCGGCCGACTCAACGCGAAGCGACCAGCCCGGAGTGGATCCCGGGTCCGGGTGAGTGGGACGCGGCCTACACAACGGCGGCCGGAAGGTGCTTGATCCCGTTGACAAAGCTCGACATCAGTCGCACCGGCTCGCCCGTCACCTGGATACCAGGGAGCCGCTGCATCAGCTCGCGGTAGATCACCGTGATCTCCCGGCGGGCCAGGTGAGCTCCGAGGCAGTAGTGGGGACCGGCACCCCCGAAGCCGAGATGGGTGTTCGGATCCCGCCGCAGATCGAACGATTCTGGGTCCGTGAAGACGGTCTCGTCGCGATTGCCCGAGGGGTAGAACAGCAGCAGCCGGTCGCCTTCCGCGAGCTGCTGGCCGCCCAGTTCGGCGTCGCGAAGCAGCGTGCGCCGCATCCAGATCACCGGGCTCGACCAGCGCACGATTTCCTCGACGGCCGCCGGGGCGAGCGCGTCGAAGTCGGCCTGCCAGGCGGACTTCTGCTCCGGATTGGCGGTGAGTGCCACGAGCGCGTGGCTGATCGCGTTGCGCGTCGTCTCGTTGCCGGCGACCGACAGCAGGACGAAGAACGAGGCGATCTCGGCGTCGGTCAACCGCTCTCCGTCGACCTCTGCGGCGGCGAGCGCGGTGACCAGATCGTTCGTGGGGGTTTCCCGGCGCAGCCGGCACAGGCCGGATACGAGTTCGGCGAGTTCGGCTCCGGCGGCGAGCAGGACCTCCGCCAGGTCGCCGCCCTGGGGCACGTATTCGGCGTCAGCCGCGCCCAGGATCACGTTGGAGCACCGAAAGACCCGATCGGCCTCGCTGTCAGGCACGCCCATCAGATTGCAGATGACCTGCAGAGGCAGCGGAGCGGCGATCTCGCGTACGAAATCGAATTCGGCGCCGCCGGCGGCGGGTCCCTCGGCGAGATCCACCACATGGCGGCGGGCCACCTGTGCGATGTCGTCTTCGATGCGGCTCATCATCCGCGGCGTGAACGCCTGCGAAACGATGCGTCGCAGCCGAACGTGGCGTGGGGCGTCCATATTGATCATCGAGCCGAAGAACTCGAGAAACTCGGGCGGCAGGTCCGGAATGGACGTCGCGCCCGCCGCCGAGGAGTAAATCTCCGGATTGGCACTCGCGGTACGAATGTCGGCATGCCGGGTCACGGCGAAATAGCCCGCACCAGGATCGATCATCGCGCTGCGCGGATCAGGTGCGTCGTAGTAAGCGAGACCGGGCTCCGCGCGCAAGCGGCGGAATGCGTCGAAACGCTCATCGAGCGGGGCGCCCCAGAAGGCGTCGGCGGACAGATCGATGTCGGCAATGTCAGCGGCGAGACTCACCCGCCCAGTGTGACTCAATCGTCCGTGGCGAGCGCCAGCCAGCTCTCCTCGGCCGCCGCTTTCTCCGCGATCAGCTCGCGCAACGCCGCATCCAGCCGCAAAACGGCGTCGGCATCCGTCGCCGCCTCAGCGAGCTGCTCGTGCAGCTCACGCTCGCGACGCTCGAGGCGTTCCATGACTCGCTCCAGCCTCTGCAGCTCCTTGTTGCGCTGCCGCTCCTCCGCCCGCGAATCGCCGGGGCGTTTGCCCGCCGGAGCCGCGATGGTGCGGGTCGACGCCCGCCGGCGCAGCTCCAGGTACTCATCCACCCCTCCGGGCAGCGCCGCCAGCTTCCCGTCCCCGGTGAGGGCGACGATGGTGTCGGTGACCCGCTCGAGAAACCATCGATCGTGGCTTACGACGACGAGCGAGCCGGGCCAGGTGTCGAGCACGTCTTCGAGGGCCTGCAGGGTGTCGATGTCCAGATCGTTGGTGGGCTCGTCGAGCAGGAGGACGTTGGCACCGCCCAGGAGCAGTCGCAGGATCTGCAGCCGCCTGCGCTCTCCGCCGGAGAGGTCGGCGACCCGCGTCCATTGGCGGGCGGCCGGGAAACCGAAGGATTCGAGCAGCTGCCCGGCGGTGAGCTCGCGGGCCGAACCGCTGGCTCCCCGCGAGTCGACGGTCGTGATCGAGTTGCCGGTCTCCTCCACGGCTTGCAGGACGCGCAGGGCAGGGTCGAGCTCGGCCACGTCCTGCGTCAGATACGCCGGCCGGACGGTGGAGCCCACCTTGACCACCCCGGATTGGGGGGCCAGGCGACCGTCCAGCAGCCTCAGCAGCGTGCTTTTCCCGGCACCGTTGACACCGATCAACCCGAAGCGATCCCCGGGCCCGATGCGCCAGGTCACGTCGTCCAGGAGCGGGCGGCCGCCGTACGCGATGCTCACGCTCTCCGCGTCGTACACCGATTTTCCGAGTCGGGCAGCCGCGGTGCGCCGCAGTGTCATGGACTCCCGCGGCGGCGGCTCGTCGGCGATCAGCTCGTTGGCGGCATCGATCCGAAAGCGCGGCTTTGAGGTGCGGGCGGGCGGTCCCCGGCGCAGCCACGCGAGCTCCTTGCGCAGCAGGTTCTGCCGGCGACCTTCGCTGACGGCCGCCATCCGCTCGCGCTCCGCCTTCGCCAGCACGTAGGCGGCGTAGCCACCGTCATAGGACGCGACTGCCCCGTCGCCGACCTCCCACGTCGTCTCGCAGACCGCATCGAGAAACCACCGGTCGTGGGTGACGACCAGGAGGGCTCCCTTTCGCCGCCGCAGGTGGCTCGCGAGCCAGTCGACGCCTTCGACGTCGAGATGGTTGGTCGGTTCGTCGAGCATGAGCAGGTCAATGCCGTCCAGCGCGTCGGCGACCAGCAGCGCGCCGAGTGCCGCTCGGCGGCGCTCCCCGCCTGACATGACCGAGAGCTGTGCGTCGAGCCGGTCGCGAAGGCCCAGGCCGTCGAGCACCTCGCGGGCGCCGGCATTACCCGCCCACTCGTGTTCGGCCCGGCCGAAGAGCAGCAGGTCACCGACCGTCGTATCGGGCAGCAGATCGTCTTGGGCCAGCAACGCGAGCCGCACGCCCGCGCGCGCTGCGACCCGTCCGCTGTCCGGCTCTTCCTGCCCCGCGATGACGCGCGCGAGGGTGCTCTTGCCGGCGCCGTTTCGCCCCACGACACCGATACGATCGCGATCGTCGACACCCAGTGACACGCGGTCCAGCAGCACAGTCGTGCCGCGAGTGCGGGAGACGGCATCCAGATTGACAAGCACAGCAATTCACAGGCTATGTGCGCAAGCGCGAAGGCGTGCGCGCGGAAAGTTGGGTCTTGGTGCCGCGTACCTCATCGGAATGGCTTCGCATGCTGATCGTCTCGCATGATGTCGCTGCTGATGTCGCCGGCACCCAGACCGGACATCTGATCCCCTGGGCCATCGAGCGCGGGGTCCTGCTGCGTATGGCCGGTGCCGTGGTTGGCGCCGAGCTTCCGCACGTGCTCCCTGGCGAGTTCGTCGCCGTCCTCGGGTCCGCGCAGGCGGCCTACGACGACAGCAAGTCGTGGATCGCCCGCGAGCGCGAGTGGATACGCGGCCTGCATGCCTCCGGAACCCCGCTGCTCGGCATCTGCTTCGGCGGCCAGCAACTCAGCCGCACGCTCGGGGGGACGGTATCGCGCGGCGCCTACTCCGAGTTCGGCTGGATCGGCATCCAGCCTTCCGAGCAACACGTCGGGGTGGTGGACGCGGGGCCCTGGTTCTCCTTCCACGACGACGTCTTCACGGTTCCGGCGGGCGCCGAGGAGCTCGCGTGCACGCCGCTGTGCCCGCAAGCGTTTCGGATCGGGCGCTCGTTCGGCGTGCAGTTCCACCCCGAATTCACCCCGGCGATGCTGCCCGGCTGGCTCGAGGAACGCCAGCGCCAGCTGGACGCACGCGGCGGAGACACGCTCGACGCCGCGGCGCTCACCTCCGCGACGGCGCGGCTGGCTCCGGCCGCCGCGGAGGCGGCGTACCAGCTGTTCGACGGGTTCGTCCGCGCCGCTCTCGACTAGCCACCACTCACCCTTGACACCGCCTGGCAGGGGTGGCTCCCGCCCGCTCGGGCGCGGCTCGGCACCTGATCCGGTGCGCCGAGGGAACGAGGCGTCTTGAGGCGAGGCACCCGATCCGGCGCAATTGCACCCGATCGGGTGCACGACGCAGACGACGTTGCCGCCCCAAGCGCACCGTTTTCTATGCGCGGGCCGGAGAGTCGGGAGCCGAGTCGAGGGCCACGTCAGGCAGGAGGCAACGGGCGTCTCCCGGCGAAACCCAGATCCAGCCGGTGATACCAGCCGAGCTCGCGATCGCCCTCCAGCCAGCAGAGCAGGACCGGCACCCCCTCCAGCTCGGAGGGAAAGTCCAGCAGCAGCGGCGCCAGCCCCTTGAGCTGTACGTCCACCTCCTGGAGCTCGGTGATGAGCTCATCCAACCGGGCCTGCGCAGCCTTGAATTCCGGCGTGCCTCCGAGGTCGGTAGCGGCTCCCGTCGTGACGGCGGCGGCCAGCTCGGCAGTGTCTGCACGTAGCGCGACGATCGCGTCGAGGCGGGGCAGGAGCGCGGCAAGGGCCGCCCGGGCTTCGTCCACCGTGTAGTGCACCTCTGCCCCCGTCATGGCGGTCAGTCTTGCAGTCACCTGCGACTTCTCGGAATCCTTGGCACGTCAGCCGATGCAAACAGCCGGAAGCGGGCAGGATGACCCCGTGAGTGAGCCGCCGCAGGACCTGCCCGCAGGAGGGTCGGAGAGCGACCTGCCTGCCCCCACCCGCGCCCCGGGGACAGGCGGGGGGACCAGGCCGATCGAACCCGCCGCCGGCACCGGGGAACGTCCAGCCGGCGGAGTACGCGCGGGCGCCCGCAAGCTGCTGTTCATCGTCGCGGGCGTCGTGGTGCTCGCGATCGTGATCGGCATCCTCGTGCTGACGCTGGGAGGAGGCGACGGCACCAAGCAAACCGCGAACCCGCTGGAGGTCCGCCAGCTCGTCGCCACGTTCGACTGCACCTCGACCAATCCCGGCACCCCGAGCGACGTGAAGGTGACCGCCGGCCAGGAGGTCGTGCGACGCGGACGCGGTGGCTGCGCCGTAGTCGGTCCCGTCCTCGGCTTCGTGGACCGGGCCACGAAAGTCACGACGGCCAAGGACAGCGCGGGTTGCACCGTCACGTTCCAGTCCGCCGCGAAGTACGGCGAGATCATCGACCGGCTGAGTGTCGTCACCAACGGTTACGCACGGGCGCTGGTCGCCGGTGGCTACGTGCTCGACCTGCGCGCCCGCCTCTACCCACCAGCAAAGGCCGAGAAGCTCTCGGTCGTGTTCTCGGCGAGCGACCAGTCCTCCTGCGACAAGGTTGCTAACGCCTTACGCAAGAAATGAGCCTGCGCGACCTGCTGCTCGCGGCGACCGGCGTCGCGATCGTCAACGAGGGCGCGTACGGCCGGCTTGATGCCGCCGCGGGCGACGGTGACTTCGGCGCGGTCCTGGCCCGAGCCGGACGCCAGGTGCGCTTGGCGCTGGATGTGGTGACGCCTGGCGCGAGCGATCGCGAGCTGCTGCTCGCCGCCAGCCGCGCGGTTGCAGGAGTCGGCGGGACGACCGGACCGCTCTGGGGTGCGGGGCTATTGCGGGCGGCTGACGCGATCGAGCGGGGAAGCGCGGCGGCTCTACGCGCCGCTGCGGAGGGCATTGGCGAGCTCGGTGGGGCGAAGCTGGGCGACCGCACGCTCCTGGACGCTCTGCTACCGGCGGCAGCCGCGATGGAGGCCGGCGGTGACCCGGGTGAGGCGGCGCGGCGCGGCGCCGAGCACACCGCGAATCTGGTAGCCAGGCGCGGTCGCGCGAGCTACGTGCCGGGCGGCGGTGTCGGCACCGTCGATGCGGGCGCGCAGGCGATTGCCGACCTCATTGAGGCGGCCGTGGGCGGCGCGACCCCGCTCGCGGGTGGGCCCGCTGCGACTGCCAAGGAAGCTGTCCTCGCCAGCCCCGGCCACGTCGTCGCCGACCCGCTGCGGCTGGTCGACGACGCGATCAGCGGGCTCGTCGCCGCGTCCGCCGACCGGCTGCGCGCCAATGCGTCGCCGCGTTTCGTGGCGCGCGCCGACCTTCCTGCTCCGGGGCTGGTGGCGATGATCTCCGGCGGGGGCTCAGGGCACGAGCCGATGCATGCCGGCCTCATCGGACCCGGGCTGCTGGCAGCCGCCTGCCCCGGCGAGGTCTTTGCCAGCCCGAGCGCCGCGCAGGTCGAGGCGGCCATCGAAGCCGTAGACAGCGGCGCCGGCGTCCTGCTCGTCGTGAAGAACTACACCGGAGACGTGCTCAACTTCCGCCTCGGCGCCGACTTTGCGCGTACCTCGGGACACGAGGTCGAGACCGTGCTGGTCGCCGATGACATCGCACTCGGTCCCGCCAGCAGCGAGATCGATCCAGATGCACTCGAGGGCGTCGGCCGGCGCGGCGTCGCCGGGACCATCGTCGTCGAGAAGATCTGCGGGGCGGCAGCGCAAGCCGGTACGGATCTCGCCGCTCTGGCTGCCCTCGGCCGCCGGGTGGCGGCGACCATCCGAACCATCGGCGTCGCCGTCGCGGGCGTCACGCTGCCCGGCGGCGGCGAGGCGGCGATCACGCTCGAAGCGGGCGAGCAGGAGTTCGGTGTCGGCATCCACGGCGAGGCGGGTCGCGAGCGCGGAGCGCAGCAGCCGGCCGACCAGCTCGTGGCGCGGATGTGCGAGGCGCTGCTGGAAGACCCGGAGTTCGATCGCGCAGAGCCGGTGCTGCTGTATACGAATGGGCTCGGTGGGCTGGCGGGTCTGGAACTGCTGGCCGCTCATGGTTACGCCCTACGTCACCTGCAGGCGGCCGGGTTGACGGTCGCCCGTTCGATGGTGGGATCGCTCGTCACCTCGCTGGGCATGGCGGGCTTCTCGCTCACGATCGCGAAGCTCGACGACGAGCTGACGGCCTACTGGGACGCACCGTGCTCGAGCTCGGCGTGGGTCGTCAGCTGACCCGTTTGTGGAGGGCCGCCGGACGCCCCGTCGTCACCACGGTGCGCGCACCCACATCAGCAACCGTGCCCTCGACCCGGCGCCGAAACACGTCCTTCTGCCAGCGCCGCCCTTCCACGGCCTGATGCAGCTGGCGTAGCTGGGTCAGCGTGAACGGCTCGGCCAGCAGTCCGTACGGATCTGTCGTGCGGGCGTACTCGCCGGCGGCCCAATGCGCAGCCAGCTCGACGATCCGCTCCTGGTCGAACGGGAGCCGGCGCTGGCGGTCAGGCAGCAGCGCCAGCCCCTCCTCGACGGGCACGAGAGTCGCGTCGTCGCTCTGGCCGATCGCAGCGGCCAGTGGCGCGTAAGCCATCAGCCCCGCATGCGCCACCGTCATCACCCAGCCGCGCGAATCACGATCCGGATCGTCGAAGACTTCAAGCTGCACCGGATCGGGACCGGATTTCACACCGGTCTTGATGCGCAAGGCCCGCGCAACCGCCGGGCCCAGCCGCTCCCTCTTGCGGACGAGAGTGCCGGGCAAAGCCCAGTTGCCCGCAGCGAAACCGTCACCACGGCGATGCAGCAGCAAATGCAACTGCGAGGTCTCGGAAAGCGGGTCGGGGACGGTTACCACCGCGATGTCCACGCCCACTGCTGGGCGCGGGTAATCGCGCAGCGCCTTGCCACTGCTGTCACGCCAACGAGCCATGAGTGAACGTTAGCGCGCCGCCGCGCGAAATCCCGGGAACCTGGCCGCTCGTCGGCCGCTGATCGCCGCTAGCTACTCAACGATGTCGGGGTTGTCGACGAAGATGCGGTCGAAAATCGGCTGGAACTGAAACCATCCCGCGAGCTCGTAGCCGACCTGACCGTAGGTACGCTGCGCCGCTTCGTGGTCGATCTGGCGGGGAGTGCCGGCCGCGTATGCCATCAGTTGCGACTGCGAGGTGCGCTCCAGCGTCAGGAACCACCAGGCCGCGCTGTCGACCGTGTCGCCCACGGTCAGCATTCCGTGGTTGGCCAGGATGACCGCCTTGTGGCTGCCGAGCGCCTCGCCGATCCGCCGGCCTTCTGCCTCGTCCAGGACCACACCGGTGTAGGTGTCGTGGCGTCCGATGTCCTGGTAGAATGCGCAGGCATCCTGCGTGAGCGGCTCGATGGTCTGGTCGAGCGCGGAGAGGGTCTTGCCGTACGGGCCATGCGCGTGAGCAGCGCCGATGACATCCGGGCGGGCGGCGTGGACCGCGCAGTGGATGGCGACGGCGGCACCGTTCACCGAGCGATTGCCCTCAACGACCTGGCCGGTGTGGTCGACCCGCACCAGATCGCTCTGCTTGATAAGGCTGAAGTGCATGCCGAACGGGTTGACCCAGTAAGAGTCGGTGAACTGCGGGTCGCGCGCGGTGATGTGGCCGGCGACGCCCTCGTCCATGCCAGCCTTGCTGAACATGCGGAAGGCCGCGGCGAGCCGCACCTTGCGGTGCATCCGCTCCTGCTCAACGGTCTCGAACGTCGGCGGCAGGGGCATGTACAGCTGTTGCCCGGTCGTCGCGGAGCTGGCCAGATCTTGCTGTGCGGCTGCGACGTCTTGGGCACTGTCGGTGATTGTCACCCTGACTCCTTCACCATCACGTTTTCCGGCCACCTGTTCAGGCCGCGAGGGTACGCCGATAGCCTGTCCGCAGGTACGGGCGGCCATCGCTCCCACCCCAAGAGGTCAAGGAGGACCCAATGGCTGATCTTCAGGTCGTGGCAGTGCTTAAGGCGAAGGAAGGCAAGGAAGCGGTCGTGGCCGAGGCGATGAAGAGCCTCGTCGGCCCGAGCCGGCAGGACAAGGGCTGCATCCGGTACGACCTCTACGAGGCCAAGGGCGCCCCCGGAACGCTGGTGAACATCGAGACGTGGGCATCGGAGGAGGACCTCAACGAGCACATGAAGTCACCGCACCTCGGCGCTGCCTTCGCGAGTGCGGGTGACGCCCTGGACGGCGCGCCGCAGATCTACCTGCTGAGCCCGGTCGACGTCGCGTAAGCCTGACGCGGTTGCGCTGCAGCTCGCGGCGTCCGTATCTGACTGACATGTGCCCTGCTCTCAGATGTCCATGAGAGGGAAGTCGTGGCCGGTGAGCCAGTGCCGTCCGACCGTGCGCGTCTTCTCCCAGCGCGCCACGAGGTCGGCTCCACTGGGGTCGCCGTCGAGCTGGCCGAGCTCGGCGGGGGTCGGGCCGATCTTGTCGGCGAGCGGGCGCAGGGCGGCGAGGTCAAAGCTGAAGATCTCTGCTGCGGCGAGCCCGAGCATGCGGCGCGTCTCGTCGATCGGTACGTCGTGGAAGGTCTTCTTCAACCACTCGCGCGAGTTCGGCCAGGTGCCCTCCGGATGCGGGAAATCACTGCCCCACAACAGATTGTCGACACCGATCTCGTACCGCATCCCGATCTCGCGGCGCTTGGTGTTGGACGCACCGATGAAGCAGTTGCGGTCGAAGTACTCGCTCGGGCGCATGGTCACGTTGTCGCCGAACGGGCGCGCGCCGAGCTTCTCCGAGCCCTTCTGGCCCAGGTAAAGCCGGTCCCAGAACCAGAGCAGGCCCGGCATCCACCAGGCGCCCGCTTCGGTCACGCCGAAGCGCAGGCCCGGAAAGCGTTCGAACGCACCCGACCACAGCAGGAACCACATCGGCCGCGCCGGCCACCACGTCACTTCCGTCACATAGATCCCGAGATGGTCGCCGAACTCATCGCGCGGGGTCGGCCCGCTGTGAGTCATGATCGGCATCTGCAGGTCCTCGCACAGCGCCCAGACCGGGTCGTAGTATCGGTCGTGGTAGGGCCGGCCGTGCATCCACATCGCTGGGATCATCACCGCGCCCAGGCCAGATTCCTTGCTGCGCTTGATCTCCGCGAGCACGTCGTCCATCGGTGCCGTGATCGGTATGAGCGCGGCTCCGCACCGGCGTTCCGGCGCGTGGCTGCACAGCTCGGCCAGCCACCGGTTGTGCGCCCGCGCGCCGGCCATCCCCAGCTCTGGATCGGTGTCGCCGGACAACCCGAGGCCCGTCCCAAAAGGCGCGCACGTACGGGATTCCACCGCGTCCGCGTCCGGGAAGATGACCTCGCCGCAGATGCCCTCCGCGTCGAGTTCCTGGTCGCGCTTCAGAGCGTCCCAGCCGGCGTTGAGCGCGTCGCCGTGCTCGGCGTACCAGGAGTCGGCGAACGCGCTGTTACGCACGCCGAGGTTGGTCATCTCCTCGAGCTGCACCCCGCGCTCACCGAGGAATTCGTCGAACGCCTGGTGGTACTTCTGCTCCAAATACGGCCGGTAGGCCGCGGTGGGCAGGCCGGCGTGGCTGTCGGAGGTGATGATCAGATACGGGTCCACGATGGATTCCTCCGAGGGTCAGCCGGGCACGGCGCGCAGGTAGTCGGGGTTGGTGCGGTCGAGCAACGATTGGGTACGCGCCCGCAGCTGGCTGTCGCTCGACTCGCTCGGCGGCGAGATCCAAAAGGTGTCGGTCAGGATCGCGTTGACGACCTGGCCGGCGACGTCCTCGACAGGCGTGTATTGCACATTGACGCCGGCCGCTTCCATCTGGGCCTCGAGCGCGTCGTAGGTGACGTACGGAGTCTGCCGAGGACGCGTCTTCGCGAAGGTGTCGGGGCGCGTACGCCATGACTCGAACAGGCCGGTGCGCAGCATGTGGGGACCGGGGAACAGCAGCGAAGCGCTGACCTTGTCGGTGACGTCACGCAACTGCGCGTAGAGGCACTCCGTGAGCGTGACAACGCCCGCCTTGGTGACCGCGTACTGCGGGGTGCTCGGCAGTGGCGAGATACCGCCGTTGCCCGAGGACGTATTCACGATGTGGCCTTCATCGCCGCCGGCGAGCATCGCGGGCACGAACGCGTTGATGCCGTGGATGACTCCCCACAGGTTGACGGCAAAGGCCCATTTCCAGTCGGCGGCCTCGTGCTCCCAGAGCTTGCCTTCCGCCCCCGCGCCGATGCCGGCGTTGTTGCAGACGACGTGGACGGCGCCGTACCTCGAGAGGGTCGCGTCGCGCAGCGCGTTGACCGATTCCTGCGAGGTGACGTCGGCTTGGACGCCCGTCACGTCGAGGCCCTCGGAGGTCAGTTGCTTGGCCGCCTGCTCGACGCGATCGGGCACCACATCCGCGAGGACGACGTGCATGCCCTCCTGGCCAAATCGCTGGCACATCGCGCGCCCGAGACCGCTCCCGCCGCCGGTGACGACGGCGACCCGGCCGGTCAGCGACCTCATCAGGCGGCGCCCGTGAAGCCCACGAACGCCGGGCAGCGCTGCGCATCGAGCGGCACCTCGCCGACCGTGAGCGGGCGTGACATCTCCTCGACCGACGGGCCGACCCGCGCTGCGTGCGACGCCAATGCGTCCAGGTCGAGTCCGTAGAGCGCGGCCGCGTTGCCGCCCAGCATCTTCGCCGTCTCCTGCGGCGTGCAGTCGGCGAACGCCAGCCGGATCGCCTCCCGCGAGAACGGGAAGCTGGCCTCCTTGTGGGGGTAATCGCTCCCCCACATGATCTTGTTGACGCCGACCTCGTGGCGCAGCTTCGCCTCGTCTGCGCGCATGAAACTGGCGCCCACGTGACACTGGCGCGCCCAATATTCGCTCGGCTTCAGCGAGAGGTTTGCCACCACCGGCGCGCCCCAGACGTGTTCCTGCGAGCCGACCGCCGAGGCCATCCGTCCGAAGAAGTAGTCGAGTCTGGCCAGCTCCGGCGGGATCCAGGCGGTGCCCTGCTCGGTGAAGACGAGTTGCATCCCGGGATGACGCTCGAGTGCCCCCGAGGTGATGAGGCTGGTCAGCGCGCGGTGCGCCCACCAGGTGACCTCGAGCAGGAAGATGACCGAGTCGACGTGGTTGGGGCCCATCGGCGGCGCAGCGCTGCCGGCGTGATGATTCACGGGCATCGAGAGCTCTTCGCACACGCTCCACAGCGGGTCGTAGTACTCGATGTCGTGTAGCTGAGGCAGCCCGCAGCCATACGGCGTCCCGGGTAGCAGGATCCCGCCGGTCAGCCCGTATTCCCGGGCCCAGCGGACCTCGGCGACGGCCGCGTCGATGTCGTGGAGCATGATCTGCGCGATCCCGGCGCGCCGTCCGGGGGTCTGCCGGCAGAAGTCAGCCAGCCAGCGGTTGTGAGCCTGCAACCCGGCCCAGCGCATCGTCGTATCACCCGCATTAGCGGCCGGCGGCTGGTCGACCAGCGAGACCTTCGGAAAGAACGGCGGCACCGTGTTCGGGTAGATGACCTCGCCGACGATGCCGTCGCTCTCCAGGTCGCGCAGCCGCCTTTCGGAATCCCAGTTGCGGCGCCCCTTGTCGCCGAGCAGGTCCTCGTACGGCACCTCGTACGTCGCCGCCCACGCATCGAAATCGTCGTGCCAGCGGCGCTCGAGGTAGGGCTTGTAGCCCGCAACGTCAGCGCCCCCGTGGCAATCGGCGGAGACGACGATGTAGCGGTCAGCGGTGTTCAAGTAAGGCGCCCTTTCGACGATCTCGGGCTCGAAATTGTGACCTGGGTCCCAGGCGAGTATGTGGCAGATCCTGACACGACGTCAGATGGGGTGCAAGCCGTCCCCCGATGATGCGCTCGCGATCCACGCACTCGCGGGCGGGGTGTCACCACGTGGATCGCGACACACTGCATACCCCGGCCCCGTCGGCGCTCTTGACTCGCTCGACCCCACTCGCCGAGACGCGATGCCTGGTCGAGGTCTTGCACCGCGGCTGGGAGCGGCTGCCCCATCCGCAGGCCGCGCGCAGCGAGTACGAGAACGGCTGGCCGACCGTCATTGCGCGCCTCGCCGACCACCTCGACGCGCAAGAGGCGCCCGAGCTCTGGCACGTCCTGGTTCACTCCCCCGGCCCCCGCTGGCAGCCGGACCTAAGCCCTTGGGAGCAGGAGGGCTTCGGCCAGCACTTCGCCTTCATCCAGTCGCTCGACACACGTGGCCTGCTCGTCGCGGCCGGCCCGCTGCCCGCGTCGGCAGGCAAGGGGCAAACCATCGTGCGCAACCTGGACACCGAGACGGCGGCCCGGCTCGCCAGGACCGAGGACGCGTCGGTGTCGACCGGGCTGCTCGAAGTGGAGGTCATCCCGTGGCTCGTGGTGAGCCAGCCGACGGGTGCCTGACAGAAATTTCTCAAGGTGTGAGGCGGAGGAGCCCGAAACACGGCGTGTCGCGATGAAACACCGAGGCCAGAACCTGACCTTGAGAAATTTCCGTCACGACCGAGGGCGGGCTGATCCGAGACTGGCCGAATGCGCGTTGCGAGTCTGGGCGGTGGGTGAGCGCGACGGCGCTGCTGGCATGATGCCAGCATTTTGCGACATGAAGACGTTGTACCTGCGAAACGTTCCGGACGACGTCGTTGAGCGGCTCGAACGGCTCGCCGCCCGTGACGCGACCTCGGTGGGCGCGGTGGCGGTAAGAGAACTCGCCGAGGTCTCACGCCGGGCCAACAACCCAGCGTTGCTCGGCGCGCTTGCAGACCTCGGAGTGGACGCGGCCACGATCGTCAACGACGTCGAGGCCGGCAGAGCCGATCGGTGATCGTGGTCGATGCTTCGGCAGCGTTGTCGGCCCTGCTGAACGACGGACCAGCCCGAAAGGCCTTGGCTACCGAGCAACTTCACGCTCCGCACCTCATCGACTCCGAGGTCGCGAATGTGCTGCGCCGACAAGTCGCGACGCAGCACATCAACGCCGAAGCCGGTTGGGCCGCTCTCGACGCCTTCCGACACCTCGGCATGAACAGGTACCCGATCTTCGCGCTCCTCGATCGGGTGTGGGAACTGCGCGACAATCTGTCCGTCCACGACGCTTCTTACGTTGCTGTGGCGGAGCTCCTGGAGTGCAGCGTCCTTACCGCCGACGCCCGGCTGGCGCGCGCCCCAGGCATCCGCTGTCCCATCACCGTCGTCCCGCGATAGGGATGCTGGCTAGCGCTCGGGAAGACCCCGCGCTCGCACCGGCGTCCAGAGAGAGGATGCTGTAGCGGTGTCTCTCTCAGCCCCCACCGTCTCGGCCGTCCTGCGCCGCGCCGGTTTGACCCCCGCCGCCAGCACCCGCGACGGGCTCCACGTGAGCTCCAACGGCCCCGATGAGGTGCTGGTAATCGCCGACCTGCCGACGGCTCAGCAGGCCACGGCCCTGCTCGAAACCGCCCTCAACACCATGCGCAATGCCGGGTATCAGGTTCGCGTTCCCAGCGACCAGGGCCCGAGCTTCTACGTGACAGCCCGGCTCTGAAAGGTCCACAGCTCGGCGACGTCGGTCGCCGGCACGCCGCGTAGCGGCAGCGATCCACCCTCCGCCAACAACACGTCGACCGGGCTGACCAGCCGATCCACCGCGGCGAATCCGCCGACCTCGGACCATGCCAACTCGCGGCGCGATCCGGTGAGGTACCGGTGGATTCCCGTCTCGGTGAGGACGGTTCGCGGGATGAACCAGTCGGCGAGGGCGAGCACGATCGTTGCGGTAGTGACGATCGCCCAGCCGATGACGTAGCCGTGCTCGTATCCGGATCCGATGAACGCCACGAGCCAGGCAAGGTCGAACAGCGCCAGAAACGTCGTCAACCCGCGAGATCTGCTCTGGTAGCGGCGATCGAGCATCACCAGCTCTGATCGATCTTCCTCGAGCGCAGGCACGCCACCACGATGCCTCATCAGCCCGCCACCGTCGACAACTCACGCACCGGAGTCGGGGTGCGTGCCTTGCGCGGAAGCCAATCGAGCCAGCGCGGCAAGTACCAGTTGCGCTCGCCCAGGAGGGCCATCGTGGCCGGCAGCAACACCGTACGGACGACCGTCGCGTCGACGAGCACCGCCACCCCCAGTCCGACACCGACCTGCTTGATGGAAACCTGCGACAGCGTCGCGAAGATCGCGAACACGGCGACCATCACGGCCGCAGCACTGGTAACCACCCCGGCCGTCGCGCGAATGCCTTGCGCGATGGCCTCCGTGGTCGGCAGGCCCTCGTCGTAGCCCTCGCGGATGCGGCTGAGGATGAAGACGTGGTAGTCCATCGACAGGCCGAACAGCAAGGCGAACAGGAAGAGCGGCAGCCAGTTGGCGATGGTGCCGGTCGAGGTGAAGTCCAGGATGCCCTCGGCCCAGTGGTGCTGGAAGACGAGCACCAGCACCCCGTATTACCGCCGCGACCGAGATCAGGTTGGCCAGGATCGCCAGCAACGGGACCACCAGCGAGCGAAACGAACAGCAGCAGTAAGAACGCGAACGCCAGCACGAATCCGATGACGATCGGCATCGCGTGGTGCAGCTGGTGGTTGAAGTCGACCGACTCGGCCGTCTGGCCGGTCACGCCGACCCAGGTGGCGACTGACCCGGCGAAGGCCGCCGGAATCACCCGCCGGCGAAGGGTTTTCGAGGCGTCACTCGATACGGCATCAGTCCCGTCGCCGATCAGACCCACACTCGCCACGGCGACGGTGTGGCTCGCATTGACCCGGATGCTGAACGGGCCCAGGGCTTTCCGGTGGCTAGGGCATTGGATTCGAGCCGATCCAGGGCGGTGGTCACGTTGGACGCCGTGACGTCCGGTGCCTGCACGACGATCCGCGCGGGGCCCCGCACCTCCCGGGAAGGACCGCTGAATGCGGGCGTACGTCTGCATGATCGGCAGGTGGGCCGGAATGTCGTTGGCGCCGGGGCTGGCCATCCGCATGCCCAACGCGGGGATGGCCAGGGCGATGAGCGCCGCGGCCGCCAGGACCGCCGAGCGAGCTGGCCGGCACAGCACGCCGCGCAGGACGAAGTCCCAGCCCCGACCCGAGCTCGCGCGCCGCAATCGCCTACCCAGCAAGGGGATGCGACCCCGATCGACCCGGTCGCCGAGCAGTGCCAGCAGGGCCGGCAACACCGTCACCGAGCCGATGACCGCCACGAACACCACGAGAATGGTGGCCTCGGCGACAGCGGAGAAGGTGGCGTCGCCGGCGAGGAATATCCCCGCCATGGCGACGACGACGGTCAGGCCGGAGACCAGCACCGACCTTCCGGACGTGGCAGCGGCGACGGCCAACGCCTCCTTCGGCGAGCGCCCGGCCCGCCGCTACCGGCAGCGAGCGGCGAGCGTACGTTCAAATGGGCGGCCGCGCCGCGGCGGGTGGTGGCGTCCACTGGCGACGGCAGCCTGAACGTGCAGATGCCGACCGGCAGCGGACCGTACGCCATCTCCCACCGCACCGGCGACGGGTCGACCGACATCCGGCTGCCGGAGTCGCCCGCGGCGGCGCTGCGCATGACGCTGCGCACGGGAGCCGGAAGTCTCACCGTGCGCTAGCCGTCACACCTTGCGGCGGTATGCGCGGATCGCGAGCGGCGCGAAGACCGCCAGGATCCCGAACGACCAGAGCAGGCTCTGGACCACCGGCCACGCCACCGGACCGCCGAGCATCAGCCCGCGCGCAGCCTCGACCAGGTGGGTGACCGGGTTGACGTGGACCCAAGCCTGCAACCAGCCGGGCAGCGTGTCCGCCTTCACGAAGGTCGTGCTGCCGAACGTCAGCGGGAACATCAGTAGGAAACCGAAGCCCTGCACCGCTCCGGGTTCGCGAGCCAGCATGCCGATGAACACCGACACCCAGCAGATGCACCGGTGAGGTCCTCGTCGACCGAGGCGTACTGACCGGTGAGCCCGATCTGGCGACGCACCTTGACGCCCTCGCGCAACACGTCGAGGCCGAGCACCCGCGCACTGCCGGCGTCGGGCTTCAGCAGCGTCGCGAGGATGCG
>JBBRSE010000044.1:0-30901 GCA_038245655.1 Mycobacteriales bacterium
GACCGTCTCGTCGTCCTGCGTACCCGGCGGGTAGCAAACGTCCTCACCGCGACACCTCCCGCGGTGCGGGGTTGGTTACGCGTGAGGCGAGCCTCACGCAGCGCTACCCCACCGACGTAACCGAGCCACCGCTTCGAGGCGGAGGTAGCGCCTGCCCTGACATCTCACGCTCCGGCCGGATGGGGAAGCGACCCTTCGAAAGGCTGCCAAGCAGCGCTGCCAGCCGCTCGGGCGGCAGCGCCGGGCTCCACAGAAACCCTTGACCCGCAAGGCAACCGAGCCGCTGCAGCAGTTCCAGGCCTGCCGCGGTCTCGATTCCTTCGGCGGTGGTGCGGACGTTGAGCGCATTGGCCAGATCGATGACCGCTGTCACGATGGCGCGGTCGTCCGTGCTTTCGGTGATTTGCGTGACGAACCGGCGATCGATCTTTAAGCTGCTGACGGGGAAGCGGCGCAAGTACGCGAGTGAGGAGTAGCCGGTACCGAAGTCGTCGATCGCCACCTCCACCCCGAGCGCCTGCAGACTCTCCAGCACCTCCTGCGCCGCCGCCGGGTCCTGCATCACGGCGCTTTCGGTCACTTCGATGACGAGGCGCTGCGGGGGCAGCTGAGCCTCGCTCAGCGCGGTGCGAACCGCTTGCTCGAACCCGGGCTGCGCGAGATGGCCGGCCGACACGTTGACCGCGACGTACGCGTCAGGCGACAGGATCCCGTCGGCGCGCATCGCCGCGGCGTCCTGGCAGGCCCGACGCAGCGCCCAGCGGTCCAATGCCTCGATCAGACCGCGCTCCTCGGCGACCGCGATGAACTCCGAGGGGGACACGCTGCCCCGCACCGGATGCGTCCAGCGGGACAGCGCTTCGACGCCGAGCAGGCGGCCGGTGGCGAGCTCCACAACCGGCTGATAGTGCAGCTCGAGCTGCACCTGCTCGAGCGCCCGCTTGAGATCGTTGAACAGGTCCAGTCGGTGGCGCGCCCGATCGGCCAGGCAGGCGGTGAACACGGCGGTCCGCCCGCGTCCCTGGGACTTGGCGGAGTACATGGCGGCGTCCGCGTAACGCAGCAGTGTCTGGGCGTCCGCCTCGTCACCGGCGCTCGTCACCACGATGCCGACGCTGGCGTTGATAGTCACCGATCGGCCGGACAGCATGATCGGTTCGTCAAGTGCCCCCAGCAGCTGGTCGGCGAGGTGGCGCGCCTCACGTTCGGTGGCCGGATCACAAACGACGACGAACTCGTCGCCGCCGAGGCGCGCCAGCACCTGAGAAGGGTTCAGCAGGCCTTGCCAGCGCCTGGCGACCTCGATCAGCAGATCGTCGCCAGAGGCGTGCCCGAGGGAGTCGTTCACGAGCTTGAACTGGTCGAGGTCGGCCACCAGGACGGCGACCGTTTCCGCGCCCTCGGCCGCCGTACGGGCCAGCGCCTTCTCGACTCGTTTGATCAGCAGATCGCGATTCGCCAGGCCGGTCAGCGGGTCGTGCGTAGCGCGGTGGCGCAGCTGAGCTTCGCCCTCACGCGCGTCGGTAATGTCCGAGATCATGGCCAGCGAGCCGAGATACTGTCCATCGTCAACGAGGGGGCTCGCCGAGACTCGCAGGATCCGTTGCGAGTCATCCGGGCGGCGGTGGCGCAGCTCGTACGTTTCGGAAACGAGACGCGACCGTATGAGCTGACGGGTTACCACGTCGATCCGCGATATGCCGGTGACCAACTCATCGCTGCGATACGCGTAGATGTCGGAGATCGGGCAGCCGAGCAGATCAGCCATCTTCTGGTTGGCGTAGAGCGTCTGGCCCTCCGAATCGGTGGCCCAGATGCCTTCTTGAGCCGTGTCCGCGATGAGGCGGTAGCGCGCTTCGGAGGACCGAAGTGCGTGCTGCGCCTGCACCTGTTCGGTGATTTCCCGCAGGTTGACGACCATGCCCCGGATGTCCGGATCGTTGGCGCAATTGGTGACGATGTGTTCGACCCACCGCCAGGTGCCGTCGATCCCCAGCCGTCGATACGTCATGCGTGCCGTCGCGTCCGGGGCGGCGAGCCCGCGCATCATGTCGCTCACCATCGCGCGGTCGTCGGGGTGCACATAGGACTGACGGCTGGTGTCCAGGGTGTCACCTTCGGCGGCGACGAGCACGGCCGTGGCACTCGGGTTGGAGTAGCTGACGCGTCCGTCCAGACTCACGATAAGCGCCACGTCGGCAGCCTTCGCGGCCAAGGCTCTGGTGCGCCGAGCGCGCCGGCGAACGGCTTCTTCGGCGGCACGGCGGTCACTGATGTCACGAAGGTTGCCGACGAATCCTTGGACACCGGGAACGTCGGCCAGATTGCTGAGGTTCTCTTCGACCCAGCGATACGAGCCGTCGGAGCACTTGAACCGAAATTCGACGGTGGCATGGCCCTCGGGGTCATCGAGCAGATCCTTGAGCACCTCCGTGACGTGCTCAACGTCCTGCGGGTGAACGAGCGCCAGACCCATCGTCCCGTGCAACTCTTCCGGCTGCCAGCCGAACAGTCGGGTGACCGCGGGGCTGGCGTACGTGATCTCGGTGGTGGTGACGTCGGCAATAAGCGCGGCATCGGCCGACTGGGACACCAGCGCGTGCCAGCGGGCCTCCCGCCGGCTGAGCCGCTCGGCGGCAGCGACCCGCTCGGTGATGTCGTTGCCGACCGCCAGTACCCCCACCACGTTGCCGGTCACGTCCAGTTTGGGCCAGCAGCGGAAATCAAAGCGTCGGTCGCGCAGTGAAAGCTCAACATCTCGCGGCTCCCCCGCGAGCGCGCCCTCAACAGCCTCGGCAATCGCCGGCACCCCAATCCGCAGGATGTCGAGGGGAGTCCCGACCACACCGGTCGCATGCAGCCCCATAGCCGCCAGATCGCGTCCCTCGGCGAGGGTGATGGTTCCGGTCACGTCGAACGCGACGAGCACCACGGGGCAGTTATCGACAACCGTCTGCAGCCGCCCTTCGCTGTCCTGACGCGCGTACTCCGCCCGTTTGAGTTCCGTCAAATCCGTCGTGACACCGATAATTCCGACCAGCTCGCCGTTGTCCGCGTAAATGCCGCTGTTGGCGAGCAGCGCCGGAAAACGGGTGCCGTCGCGGCGCTGAACGATGGATTCGCGGGACCATGTTTTCCCGGCCGCTAGCTGCTCGAAGACGGCAAGCGCCTCGTCGTCAGTGAGATCAGGATGCATGAGCGCGTCGGCACTCTGGCCCATGGCTTCAGCCGCTGACCAGCCAAAACACCTCTCCGCAGCAGCGTTCCAGTAGGTAACGCACCCCGTCAGGTCGAGTGCGATGACCGCCTGCGCAATCGCGTCGAGCATGACCGGGGCCAGCCGGCCCATCCGATCCGAATCGGAATCGTCGCCCATGCACTCACCACCTTTGCGACTTGCTGTCAATAGGGCATCGGCACGTGGGGTGCTCAACCCGACCGCTAAGGGGGCATGGATGCGATCGCTGCTCGGGCAGCATTGAACTGTGTCGTTCGCCGGACAACCGGCACCGGATGGGGTGATCGTGGAGTGAGGTTGAACCGGAAGCAAGATCGCCGCCTTCCCGTCGGGGGAAGAGCCTTCGAAGGGAAGCCGCAATGTCCGAGACCTGGGATGACTACACCAGCACCGACACGAGCGCAGGGGTGAGTGCGCTCGATAGCAGCGCCGAGCTCACGACAGCTGACAGCACCGCCAGCTTCGACTCCTTCGACTCGGTCATCACCGGCGAGGGCGACGTCGGCACCGACCTGTCGAACGCCGCCAGCAGCGAGGACTGGTCGAACTGGAACGAGGCCAGCGCCGACGACTGGAGCGCATCAGCGCAGAGCTACGAAGACGCCGGCACCACCGCACTCGAGTCCGGCGACACCGAGACCGCGCAGTACGACTTCGACAACGCGTCGAGCTACGCCGACGGAGCCTCTAACTACGCCGACACGGCCGCCGACTACGCGTCCACCGCTGACAGCTACGTCGACGACGCGAGCGCTACCGCCTCCTACGACGAGGCCTGATCCAGCAGCTTGCCCATCTGAGCCGCTGTCACGGCGCTCACCGGATTCCAGTCGGCGATGCTCCGCAGCACCAGCGGAATAGCTTGTCAGGGAGTCGGTCCACGAGCTCCTGATGCCGAAACCCGCGAAGAGCAGGCGGTGAGACTGCGGGCGACCCGTCGACGTTGACCGGGCCCGGCCACTCAGCTCGCGGTACGGGTAGCGACGACCGCTTGGGACGGCAGCGCATACCGGCGTCGCGACTGCGGCGACGGTATGCGGATCGGCGGCAGCGGGGCCGGCCTACCGATGAAGTAGCCCTGGGCGAAGTCGACCCCGAGTTCTCGGAGCATGTCGAGAGTCGGCTCGTCCTCGACGAACTCGGCGACCGTCTGCTTGCCGAGCTGGCTCGCGATCCCCACCAGGGACTGGACGAGGACCTGATCCGCATGGCTGGTGACCAGGCCGCGAATGAACTCGCCGTCGATCTTGAGGTAATCGAACGGAAGGTGCTTCAGGTAGTAGAAGGAGCCGTACCCGGCGCCGAAGTCATCAAGGGCAAACGCGACGCCCAGAACGGCGAGGCGTTCGGCGAAGGACCGCGCGCGTTCCACGTCGATGATCGCCGCCGTCTCGGTCACCTCGATGACCAGCCCGCCGCGGTGCGGAAGTAACGCGAGGTCACGCTCGACGAGCTGCAGCAGCTGCGGGTCGCCCATGGACGGTCCCGACAGGTTGACCTCGAAGTGCAGCCGCTGGCCCGCTCGCTGGCTTTCGCCGAGGAGCCGGCAGGCCTCCGCAATGACCCATCGGTCGATTTGGGTAATCAGCCCCGACCGCTCTGCAGCGGGCAAGAATTCACCGGGCAACACCAGCGAGCCGTCCGGATTGCGCATTCTCAGCAGCAACTCGTAGCGGTCCACCCGGTCCGTCCGCAGGTTCAGGATTGGCTGGGCGTGCAGGACAAAGAAGTCGTCCTCGAGCGCCTCGACGATGCGGTCGACCCAGGTGTAGCGGCCACGCAACTCAGCCTGGCGCGGCTGCGCGGTCGAGGAGAGCGCGAGCCGGTCGCGGCCGGTGTCTTTGGCCTCGTACATGGCGACGTCCGCGTCCACCAGCAATTCGCGAGCGGGGCGCGGGCGCTGGCTGTCGAAGAACGCCATGCCGACGCTCGCGGTGAGCCGTACCGCCCGGCCACTGTCAGCGATGATGGCCTCGGCCCGCAACGTTTCAGGAGTCGGTGGACGACGGCCTGAGCGTCCAGCGCCGAGGCCCCCGGGAGAACGGCGGCGAACTCGTCGCCGCCGAGGCGTCCGACCATGTCGCTCGGACGCAGCCCGGCCTTGATCAGCGTGGCAACCCGGACGAGGACCCGGTCGCCGACGGCATGTCCGCGGCTGTCGTTGATGTACTTGAAGCCGTCGAGATCGAACACGACGACGGCGCCGGGACGACCATCGCATATGCACTCCTGCACGATCCGGTCGATCTCGCTTTCCAGATGGCGCCGGTTCGCGAGGTTGGTCAGCGGGTCGTGCGTGGCCAGGTATTCCAATTCGCTACGCGATCGGCGTAGTTCACCGCGGGCCGCGTCCAGTGACGTGGCTGCCCGGCTCACTTCGTCCTGCATGCTGTTGAATGCGACCGCCATCGCCCCGACCTCGTCGCGGCTGGTGATCGGCACATGAGTGGTGATGGCCTTGGCCCGCGCGGCTTCCAGGTCACCCCGGCCCAGCGCTTCCATCGCCCCGGTCAGGTCGGCGAGCGTCCCTGATGCCAATCGCCGGGCGGCCAGCGTCACCTGGATCGCGCTGTGCGCGATCATCCCTGGCAACACGAGCCCGACCGCCACCGTGAGGATGGCGACGACCACGAAGATGTCCTCGAGGACGGTTGCGAGCGCGGCATCCCCGTGCGGGACAGCCGCCACCGCCAGGGCATATCCAGCCCCGTCGAGCACGATGACGGCGAGCATGGCTCCGGTCAGCTTGAGGTGCAGGCTGCGCTTCACCCGGGCGGTGCCCAAGCGACGCTGATCCGTCCAACTGCGCCACGAGTAAAGGGCCGCCCCCGAGTAGGCAAGCGTCAACCCGAACAGCACGGTGGGCAGGCCGAACTGCTCGAAGCCCAGCACCGTGGAGGCCAACCAGCCGGCGGCAGCGATCAGCCCCAGCACGATGGCGCCGCGGGGCGCACGCCAGGGTCTTACCTGATCGGGGGCATTGCGCCGAAGTAGCCATACCGCGAGGCTCGGGAGCCCGATGCCGATGAGGTATGTGAAGTTGGCGGCCGCGAGCATCCAGATCGGATCGCCGGCCAGCAGGAAGATCAGCGCCGACCCGGCCGTGATGGACGTGGCGACCCACGGGACATCGAAGCGGTTACGTCGTTCGACCATGCGCGGCAGGAGCCCGTCCTCCGCAAGCTGCGAGAGCGTACGAGCGGCTCCGGCGAGCGGCTGCACGGTGCCGTGAAACATGTTCAGAACCATGAACCAGATCGCGGCGCTCTTGGCCAGCCCTCCGAACAGCGGCGCGAAAGTGGGGCCGAGGACGTGTGCCAGTTGCACGCCATGTGCAGCGCTCAGCCCGGCGCCGCCGAAAACCCCGAGCCACACGACCGGCAGGATCAGGAAATAGAGCCCCGCCATGCCGCCACTCATGAGCATCGCCCGCGGAAGGTCGCGGACGGGGTTACGCATCTCGCCGACGTGGCAGGTGGCTGCCTCGAACGCCGGCGCCGCGAACCCGATGAGGTAGAGCCCGGCCATTGCACCGGTGATCCCTCCGAAGACGCCTGAGAAAGGCGTCGTGAGTTCCCACGCGAAGGCCCGGCCGGTGTCGACATTGCCGTTCAGTACGGGCAGCGCCGCGCTCAGGAACGCCAGTGAAGCGGAAGCGGCGGCGATCAGTTTGACCAGCCGCGTGACCCGGCCGATGCCGAACAAGTTCAGCACGGTGAACGCCAGCACGATCACGACCGCCATCGGGGTCACCGGCACGGCCGGCAAGTACCAATGGTGCAGGGCCGACGCTGACAGCAGCGCCGTCAGGCCGCAGGTCGGGACCCAGCCCCACCAGTAGCAGACGCCGGTGAGGTTTGCCAGCACGGGGCTGTAGGGCCGGAACGCCTCCGCGCAGGTGGCAGCAATTCCGCCCACCCGATCGGGCCACATCAGCGACAGCTCGGTCCAGCCCGGAGCGGCCGCCCACGACAGCACCAGCCCGATCGCCAGTAGCGGGATCGCCGCGGTGCCCTGCGTCGCGACTAGAGCCGTCAGCAGGAAGAGGCTCTGATTGCTGCCGCCCATGGCGAGGGCGGCTGCACCCCAAGAGCTGAGGACGCGTGCATGCCGGACGGGAGCTCCCTCGGCCGCCTCGAACAGCTCCGAATCGGGTGGTCCGTCGCCGCCAACTTCAACCACGTTCGGGGATGTCGGCGCGGATAGATCGCTCAAAACTCTCAAATCCAGGCTTTCAGCGGCGGTAGGGACGAAAGTCCCATCGGCTGTATTCGCGGCGGCCTGAAGGTGGACGCCCGGCCTTGTGCCCGGTGCACGGCGGCAGACGCCCGGCGGCAGACGCGTCGAACGTCACCCCTATGCCACGCGAAACAGGCCCGAACGCAGCAATGGTCCGCTGAAGCAATGGTCGTTTAACGGGTATGAATCAGCCTGCATCGGACGCCCCCGCGGTGCCGGATGCGGCGCTGAAGGCCGCCCTCGACGCTGCCCTCGACGGACACGCCCTGTGGTCCCCGGTGCGCGCCAGCGACGACCGTCTCGTCGACCTTGTTTGCTCGTACGTCAACCCCGCCGGCACGGAGCTCACCGGGCGGACGGCCCCCGCCCTCATCGGCCACCGGCTGCTGTCCGAGTCACGCGACGACTGCGATCCAGGTGTGCGCCAGGCACTCTTCGAGGTCGCACTCACGGGAGTCGCCGTACGCCGGCGTTACCCGATCACCGGCGCAGCCGGACGCCAGCTGTGGTGGGAAATCGCGGCCACGCCCCTGTTCGGCGGTCTGACGGTCAGCTATCGGGACATCACCGCCGAGGTCCTGCTGCGCTTTGAGCATGAGGAGGCCCTCGACGCTCTGCGGCTGCTCGCCAACACCGACCCGCTCACCGCCCTGGCCAACCGCCGCGCGTGGACCGAAGCGCTCACAGGATATCTGCATCAGGCGGGCATCGACGGCCGGCCGCTTACGGTGGCACTGCTCGACCTCGACCATTTCAAGCTGTTCAACGACCAGCGCGGACATCCCGCCGGCGACGAGCTACTCGTCAAGGTCGCAGCGCGCTGGAAGCGGAGCCTTCCGCACAACGCGACGCTGGCCCGCCTGGGCGGCGAGGAGTTCGCCGTCGCGCTGCCGAACACCGGCCCGGGTGCGGCCCGCCAGCTGTTGATCAAGATGTGCGCGCAGGTCCCCTCCGGTCAGACGAGCAGTGCGGGCCTGACCGTCTGGGACGGCGACGAGGACCAGGGAAGCCTGCTGGGCCGTGCCGATGCCGCCCTCTACGCGGCGAAGCACGCTGGCCGCAACCGGGTCGAGGCGCTGCTGCCGTTCCCGGTCTGACCAGTTCGAGCCGCATCCGCCCGTGCGGTGTAGGCCGGCGCGTTGGCGTCAGACGCCCGCGGCGAGCGCCGGTGCCGGGATGCTTGCGAGCGAGGTTCCGCGGCCGACGTGCAGACCCTCCTGACGGGCGACCCGCAACGACCAGAACACTGTGATGCCGACGGCGCTCCAGGTGACCACCATTGCCGTCAACGGCTTCACCGCCACAAACACTCCGACAGACTGGCTGAACAGGAGCCAGCAGGTCACGCCCGCGTTCAGCAGGTTGACCCCGGCCCAGAAGACCGTCAACCGGCGGAAAAGCAGCTTCACGCGGCGCCGAGCGACGATGTCGGACGTCAGCGGGCAGAAGTCCTTCGCAAGCCGGTCGACCATCGGGCTACGAGTCATCGATGACGCGAGGAAGGTGAACCCGACCAGCGCCGTCGCGGCGATCGGCTGCAGGAAGTAGATGAAGGCGCTGCCGCTCGCCAGAACCAGTGCCGTGCGCACCGTGAGGCCCACGCAGGCAAGAATCAGCAACCCCGGGACCCGGCTCTTGACGAGCAGCCGCCGGCCGAGCATCGCGTACGCCCAGCCGAGCGCTGCGACCGCCGCGGGAGTCAGGCCTGCGAAGCGCAGCACCAGCCAGAAGATCAGCGTCGGCACGAGAGTGCACTCGACCAGATTCGGAATGGCATGCTTCGCGATGACCCGAAGGCGGGGCAACGTCACCGGATCGTTCACGGGCTGAGCAGGCATTGGGGACGCCTCCGGGGCAAGCATGAGTTCTCTATCGGTCGCAGCAAGCCCTCACTCGAGGGCCGCAGGGAAATCCACCGTCGCGGGTCCTGGCAGTGCAACGACAGCCGGCTTGCTGGGTCACGGTTGGACACGATCTGGACTCGGCCGGAGACTTTGGGGTGACCCCCTAGCCAGTAGTTCGGCTCCTGCCCACTTAGGGGCGGCTCGACACCAGGAAGTGCCTCACGGCTCTGCGCGCTTGCGGAGTAGCCGCGGCAACGTCACGCCGGCTTTGGAGTTCGATCCACGCTGCTGAGCGGGTCAATCACGTCGCTACTTTGACCAACGACAGCGAGCGGCTACCCACCGAACTCGGCCCCGGCCTCGTAACCACGACTCAAGGCCGCGCTGGAGCGGGCTCAGAACGTCGCGCCACCGATCCGCTGACGACGAGCTGCGCGTCCGTGCCGGCGCTAAGGGTGCGGGAAGACCGCTTCTATGCGCGGGCCAGTCGAGGTCCAAAAGACCTTGTACGGCTGGTGCCCTGGAACCGGATAGCGCGGGACGGTGCCGCCGCCCTGCGAAACGACGGTGGACGATGCGGCCTGCGCCTGGCTGGACGCCGCGAAAATCAGGGCGACGGCGTCGAGAATCGCGTTGTCAAGGTCCGCGTCAGGACCTCGTTCGAGCGTCGAGTTGCTCGTCAGCGATTTCGGAATAGTCAGCGTCACTCACTTGGAGCGGCGTTGGCGTGCGCGCCGGACGGTCGGTGAGGAGGCAGCACGAGCCAGCAGGTCGGGCAGATCGGGGTTCGTGTCGTACTCACGTTGGGCCTCGCTGACCACGACTGCATCGGGCACATATTGGGTCAACCTCGAGCGTTCGAACGCCAGACCAGTGACGTCCACCGGAAGGCGCACGTCGGGCGCAGCAGATCCGGCGCCTCCAGGAGCGCCGCGCTGAGCCCACGATGACACCACGCCGGGCAAAATCAGTCGCCTGCGCAGCGTGCGCGCGCCGATGCCGCACCAGGCAACGTGCCAGAGGAAGGTACGACCGCGTAGGGATGACTCGGGCGCCGGGAGCGAGGACGTCGAGCCCCACAGCCTGTGCCGAACTCGCCAACCGCTCGTCGTAGGTCAGCAGCGCATCTGCACCCACGGCGATTGCAGCCGCGAGGTGCATCGCGTCCAGGGACCGTAGCTGATCTTGACCGACTCGACGGGCGCGCAGGAGGACGACCTCGTCGAGTGGAAACTCTGCGACGCCGGAAAGCGCCAATTCCGCGACGGTCGCGATGTCCGGCACCCCCGCGCGACGTAGGGCCCGCCAGTCCTCGAGCCAGGCAAGCGAAGACGACACCAGCAGGCCCCCGTCAGCAACCCCGACGGTCGGCCCGAGCCACCAGCCCGACTCCCATACGCCACGGTTGGCGAGGAACAGCCGCATGAGCGCACGCAGGTCCGGGTCATCCATCTCCCGAGCGCCGCGGCCATCGGGGGGTGCAGCGCTTCATCCTCTGGCCCTGGGAGGCAACCCTCAGCCGCCCGGATCACGAATCAGTTATGCGCTGTCGGCCAGACGCACTGGTGCCGGTAGCGGCAGGTGCAGCGGGTGGCCGGTCGTGTCCATGAGCAGCTCGCCAATCCAACGCGCTGACATGGGTCGGGCGTAGTAGAAGCCTTGTGAGTGCTCGCAGCCGATGGCGGCAACTTCGTCGCGTTGCTGTTCGGTTTCGACGCCTTCTGCGGTCACGCTGAGTCCGAGGATGTGGGCCAGGTCGGTGACGCCCGCAAGGAGCCGGGTGCCGACCGGGTCCTGGCCGATGTCGATCAGGAAGGTGCGGTCGATCTTCAGCACATCGACCGGGTAGCGGCGCAGATAGCTCAGTGAGGAGTAGCCGGTGCCGAAGTCGTCGAGGGCCACCCTGACGCCCAGTCGTTTGAGCTGCTGCAGGACGGTTCGGGCGCGGTCGCTATCGTCGATGAAGATGTCTTCGGTCATCTCCAGGATCAGCGCATCGGGGTCGGTGCCGGTCGCTTGCAGGATCGTAGCCACGCTGCCGCTGAAGCCCAATGCCATCAGCTGGGTCGTCGACACGTTGACGGCGATCTCGAGGGGTGTGGTGCCGCAGTGCCGTAGCCACTGGATCCGGTCGCGGCAGGCGCGTTCCAGCACCCAGGCGCCGATCTGCCCGATGAGGCCGTTCTGTTCGGCCGCCGCGACGACCGTCTGCGGTGCCACGGGGCCGTGAGCGGGCCGGTCCCAGCGCAGCAACGCCTCGACTCCGGTCACCCGACCATCGGCGCTGCTGACTACTGGCTGGTAAACCACCTGCAGTTGCTCGTTGGCCACGGCGCCGCGCAGGTCGCGTTCCAGGGCGTGCCACTCCACGACGCGGGTCGCCTCCGGCAGGTCGATGACCTGATGTCCGGCGCCGCCTTTGCGTTTCGCCTGATACATCGCGGTGTCGGCATCCGTCATCATCCGTTCGGAGATGTCCTCCCCGAGCCCGGCAAACGCGATCCCGACACTGGCGCTGATGGTGAGGTCGACGCCTAGCACGTTGAACGGTGCCGCGAACGCCTGGTCGATGCGGATTGCCAGCATTTCCACATCGCCCGCGTCCTGCAGGTCCTCGCACAAGATGACGAACTCGTCCCCCGAAACACGAGCCAGCGTGTCACCGGGCCGTAGCAACGCCGTCAGCCGCCGGGCGACCGCGATCAGCAGCCCGTCGCCCACCTGATGGCCGTGCGTGTCGTTGACGAGCTTGAAGCGGTCCAGATCGGCGAACAGCAACGCGGCGGCGGTATGTGAGCGCTGCCCCCGCTGAGTGGCGTGCTCGAGCCGTTGCTGCAGCAGCAGCCGATTCGGCAGCCCGGTCAGCAGATCATGCAGGGCGCTTTGGCGGAACCCGTCAGCGAGCGCGTGAGCGTCCTCGCGGCCCTGCACATTGGTCAGGTAGGCCGCCGCCATATCCGCCAGTGTCTGCGCGGCGACCATGTCATGCTCCTGTAGCGGGCCGGGAGTGTCCCGGTACAGGTCCAGCGCCCCCAGTCTGATGTCGTCCTGGTGCAACGGAAACGTGAACACCGCCGCCAACCCGGCCGCTGCGGCACGCGCGGCGAACTGCGGGAAACGGTCGTCCTTGGCAAGGTCCGGCACCAGTACCGGCGCGCCCGAGGTGTAGGCCAGCAGGCACGGACCCTCACCGAGTTCGGTTTGCACCGCCTCATACCGCAGCGCCGCGTCATCAGAGGCAGCGATATATCGCGGGTTGACCCCCGGAGCGATAAGCGTTACCCCGGCCGACGTAATCGGCAGCACCTCGACCATCTGATTCACCAGATGCCCCAAGATGCTTTCCAGCGGGAAGTCGGTCACCAGCGTCCGAGCGAACTCGCTCAGCACCGACGACAACTTCTCTTCTTGAACCATGTAATCCCGTCCGAACGCGGCCGCGGGATCTCGACGGCAGGAGCTTTGAGTGCTGGTTCAGGTTCACAGTAAAGCGCAACTGCCAGCGCAGCAAGGACGCTGATTAAGCAGGTCGGCAGCTCAGGCCGGCCAGTCGCCCGAAGACCGCACCGGAGATGAGCCCTCGAGGGCAAGGAGAAGACGCTGACTTAGGCACAAGTGCCACCACCAACTCCAGACGCGGCCTCCTCTTGCCGACAGGTGGCCGTTGCACGATAGGGCGGCATGTCCGGCGGTGCGATCGCCACCTGTGCATCAGGTTCGCGGTCGCGTGGGGAGGCCTTTCGGCCCTGTTGCCGACCGCTCAACCGGGATGAAAGTTGGAGTCGTGCCAAACGGTTTGCGCGGCAAGGGATGTGGTCGATGTGGTCAAGACCGCCGGCCCGACCGCCGGCGAGTTCGTCACCGAGGTGCTCGATGTCATCCATGACCTGCCGACCTTCTTGACTGCGCCGCTGTATCGCCGGTGGCACTTGCGCTGGGGTGCTTGTGCGGCTGAGGTCAGAGCGGCGCTGCCGGGTGACGGCCTATTGCCGAATGCACAGTTCCAGGCCACCAGGGCGATCACAATCGAGGCCCCGCCGACCGCGGTCTGGCCGTGGCTCGTACAGGTCGGCTGCCAACGCGCCGGCTTCTACAGCAACGATCTGCTCGACAACCTCGCCCGCCCCAGTGCGACCACCCTGCTGCCCGCGCTGCAGAACCTCGAGATCGGGCAGTGGGTGCCGATGTCCCCGGCCGCCGTCCCCACCGAACGCACCGCTTTCAAGGTGCACTCCTTCGATCCCGACCGGTGGCTGCTGTGGACCAAGCCGGACAGCACCTGGGTCTGGCGGCTGACCCCCACCGACAACGGCGGCACTCGGCTGGTCACCCGAATCCACGCCGGCTACGACTGGCGGCGGCCGCTCACCGCCCTCTTCGGCTTGCTGCTCATGGAGTTCGGCGACTTCGCCATGAACCGCAGAATGCTCCGCGGCATCAAAGCCAGAGCGCAGGCGCCGCCCACGTCCCACTCACATTCGATGATCGGATCTTCGTGACCGCTACCCAGCACAGGGAATTCAGGTCTGCCGCCGGGCGCCCGCCCGGCATCATGGACAAGCCCGAGCTTCGCATCGACCGGACGCGCATGGCGCCGGACGCGTCACGGCTGGTCGGGCTGGCCGCCATCGTGTTCAGCGCGGTGTACTTCGTCTCCGACCTGATCGAGCTAGCCCAGGGCGACTTCACGACCGCCCGGCTCGTCCTGACCTACATCGGTGAAGCGGCCATCCCGCTGTTCGTCATCGGGCTTTACGCGGCGCAGCGTCCCCGAATCGGGCGCCTGGGACTGTTCGGTGCGATAGCTTTCGCCTACAGCTACGTGTTCTTCACAACCACCGTGATGTACGCGCTTGTCGCCGGCACCGCCAACTACAAGGCACTCACCAAGGTGTTCGGCGGCTGGATGACCGTCCACGGCGTGCTCATGCTCATCGGCGGTGTCGCCTTCGGCCTGGCCGTAGCCGCCAGCCGGGTACTGCCGCGATGGACGGGAATATGCCTGATCGCGGGCGTGGTGCTTGTCGTCGCAGCCTCTGGACTCCCCAACCTTGCCCGCACCATCGCCGCCTTTTTCCCGGCCACCGCCTTCATCGGCATGGGTGTCGCCCTGCTTCGCCGCCGGCAATGAGCAGCGTCACCCTTGATCCGCGGCACTCGCATGCCGCCCGGTCGCCAGGCGTTGGCCCGGTCTCCCAACCGACTGATGCGTTAGCAACCTCAAGGCGCTGGCGCAGCCGCTCGCCCAGGTCTGTGAACCCACTGACGGCTAGTGACGTCCTTCGCGGCCTATCGCGTCGACGGGGTCGGTTCGGCTGAGCCCGACAATCGCGTCGAAAGCCAGGTCAGGTGACAGGATCGCTGGAAGTCCATGACGTAGCGCGGTCGCGGCATGGACCGCATCGCGACCGCCCAGAGACTCGCTCGTCGCGATCAGGTCTAGCGCGCTGTAAAGGACGGCCTCATCAAAGTCATGGAGCACGCACACCGTGGCGGCGTCGCGAGCCTGGCGGACGGCGGTGCGGCGATCGGTCTTGCGCATTCGATGCAAGACGAGTTCCTGGATCATCTCAACGCTAGCGTGTAACTCGATATCGCCTTCGCCGGCCGCCGCAATCACTCGGCTACAAGCCTGTTTCATCGGGTGATTGCCGCCGAGCGCATAAGCGAACACCGCGGTGTCGACCAAGAACGCCGCTCGGGTCACGGAAGTCTTGACCCGAGCGCGTTGACGAGAGCCGACTTCGAGTCGGTCCATTCTTCGCCATGCTCGGTGTCGGGATCAGCTGACGCGAGCAGGCGTTGGGCGGCTGCCGCGCGAGCAGCTCGGCCCCCCGCCAGCCGCACAGCAATCGCGTCACGGATGACGGCAGCAACGCTCTGGCCGGTACGCGAGGCCTCCTGCTCGACCTCCTCGTATTGCGCGGGGTCGAGGAGGATCTGAACGCGTCGCTCAAGCGTCGACATGCACATACTGTAGCATGCTGTTGAATGTCGAGGCAGCCCTTCTTCCGCGGAAGACTCATTCGAACGAATCTTGCGGATACACAACAATTTGCGGAGCTCATGGGACGGCTTTCACGCCCCCTGGCCGCCATACGACACCGGGAGGAGGGGCGGTCGGGACCACCTTGCGATCGGCACGCGTCCCGGCGATGAACCAACAATCACCAGCAGATGATCACGAACACAAGCGCCCACCACAAAACTGTCGCACACCCCTTGACACGCGGCGATTGCGAGGTGTCAGTGGCAGCTGGGAGAATCGGGCACGATAGGTCACCGCCGGTCGATGGAGGTAGCCGTGGAGGATGTTCGCTTCACGACCGCCCTCTATACGTCGGCTGAGGCAGCTCGCGCTCGACGTCCCGGGTGCGCCGTTCCAGACATGGGTACGCGGGTACATCCGCCGACCGCCGGGCCGTCCAGCCGTGATCGGAAAACCCATCGTGACGGCTCTACCGGCAAGGGGTCGCGACGCAACGGTTCCTTTCGTCGGCCTCGCGGAGGGGTAGGTGCTGGCAGCGATCCGTAAGCAGGGGGTGCCTCTGCAGCGGATTCGTCCGGCGCCGCACTTCAGAAAGAACTGGGCCTTGACCATGCCCTTGCCTCCAAACGGTTGTTCACCGACGGCGCAGAGGTGATCTTCGACTACGCCAACCACTCCGACGATGAGTCATCACGCGAGCTAGTAGTTGTGCGTCATGGGCAACGTGTATTCAGCGACGTCATCGACGCCTATCTCCGCCGCATCACATTCGCTCCAGACGGTTGGGCGCAACGTATCCGGCTGCCGCAATACGAGCGCGCGGCGGTCATCGCCGATCCGCGCTTCGGCTTCGGTCAACCATCGTTTATCCACGGTCGCGCCCGGGTTTCGGACGTCCTCGTGCGGTTCTGGGCGGGCGCAGAATTAGAGACGCTCTCAGAAGAATTCGGTGTCCCCCAGGTCGAGCTCGAGGATGCGGTGCGTGTTGCATCCCGACGGGCTGCCTGACGTCCTCATCGATCGAAGCCTCGGCCGTATCCAGGTCCCGAGTCTCCTGCGCACGGCAGGTCTTCGGTTGATCACCTTGGCCGAGCACTACGGCATCCCAGCAGATGAAGACATCGAGGATGTCACCTGGCTGAAACTCGCCGGCCAGAGCAACTGGATCGTGTTCATGAAAGACGCTCAGATACGCCGCCGTCCCGCGGAAAGAGCTGTCTGTCAAGACCTACGCCGTCCGCGCATTCTGCCTGTCTGCCGGCAGCCTGGCTGCCGCACCCATGGCTGCCCGCTTCATCGACAACCTGCAAGC
This sequence comes from Mycobacteriales bacterium, assembly GCA_038245655.1. GTDB lineage: Bacteria > Actinomycetota > Actinomycetes > Frankiales > Frankiaceae > DATAZK01. The sequence continues at coordinate 16,623 of JBBRSE010000044.1, forward strand.
GATGACCGAGGCGTGCGTGCAAACGGGACCGTTCATCTACGCGGTGCACAAGTCGCGCATTGCTCGGTTGTCCTTGGACTGACTCACAAGCTTGGACGTTGTTGACTACACAACGCTGCCCGATCGCTCAGTAGCTCGAGGGTCGCCTCAAGTGACTCCAAGTCTTCAGCCGCGAGCAGGTTAGTCGCTGCTGCCTTCGATGTTGTTAAATCGATAACGATTGCGGTCAACGGCCGTGCTACTCGAGCATCCCGCGGATGTCCGCAGCCGTAAGCGTGCCGGAGGCGAATTCACCGTCGCCCAGGATCCCGCTGAACAACGCGGACTTGGCAGCCTTGAGCGCCATAACCTTCTCTTCGATGGTGTTCTTGGCGAGCAGCCGATAGACCATGACCCGCTTCGACTGACCGATCCGATGCACCCGATCAACGGCCTGAGCCTCTGTCGCCGGGTTCCACCAGGGGTCGAGCAGGATGCAATAGTCCGCTTCCGTCAGGTTCAGGCCGAAGCCGCCCGCCTTCAGGCTGATGAAGAAGACCGGCGCGGTACCTTCCTTGAACTCTGCCAGCACCGATGACCGGTGACGAGTTGACCCATCGAGATAGCAGTAACCGATGCCGGCGGCCTCCACTCGTCGCCGGGCAGCGTCCAAGAATCGGGTGAACTGGCTGAACACCAGGGTCCGGTGGCCCTCGCTGACAATCTCCGTCAGCAACTCCATCAACGCGTCCAGCTTCGTGGAGGGGACGTTAGCGTGGGAGGAATCAATCAAAGTCGCGTCGAGGCTGGCCTGCCGTAGCAGGGTCAGCGACCGGAAAATCTCGAACCGGTTCTTTTCCATATCGCCCAGCAGACCTAGCACCTTCTGCCGCTCTCGGTGCAGATGGGTTTGGTAAAAGCGCTGGTGTTTCGGGTTCAGCGCAAGCTCCAGGACCTGCTCCTGCTTGTCGGGCAGGTCGCACGCCACCTGCTCTTTCGAACGTCGCAGCATCAGCGGCTTGATCCGGTGCCGCAACTGGGCCAGCAGGCGGGGGTTCTCACCTTTTTCGATCGGCGATCGGTAGTGCCGCTCGAACCTCGTTGGGCTCACGAAGAGGCCTGGGGCGGTGATAGACAGCAGCGACCAGAGCTCCATCAGGTTGTTTTCCATCGGTGTGCCGGTGATCGCGAGCTTGAACGGCGTTGGCAGCTTCTTGGCGCACTGATAGCCACGCGCCTGATGGTTCTTCACGAACTGCGCCTCGTCGAGCACCAACCCCGACCATTCCAGCGCGGCATAGTCGTCGTACTCGATCCGAAACAGTGCGTAGGAGGTGATGACGACGTCTGCGCCGGCCGTGACCGAAGCCATATCGATTCCTCGCCGCGAGCGCGTTTCGCTGATCACCCGCACGTCCAGCTCAGGCGCGAACCTGCGACACTCGGTTGCCCAGTTGAACGTCACGCTGGTAGGTGCAACGACGAGAAAAGGCCCGCTGGCGTCGTGGGTTTCCTTTGCGTGGCAGAACAGAGCCAGGGTCTGCAACGTCTTACCCAGACCCATCTCGTCGGCGAGGATGCCCCCCAGCCGATTCGCGTAGAGGAAGGCCAGCCAGCTGAACCCGTCCCGCTGGTACGCACGCAGGTCGGCCTGCAACGTCTTCGGCAGGGGTGGCGGGGCCAATTCGTCGAGCCGGGTCAGCGCGCGTATCGACTGCTGCCAGGTCGCCGCCTGACCGCTGATCACGCCGATGCGGTCGAGCTCGTCCCACAGGCTCGCCTGATAGCGACTGAGCCGAACGGTCTCGGAGCCGGGATCCTGTAGCGCTCGCGCCTCGGCGATCAGCTCGGCAAGGGTCCGCAACTCCGGACGGTCGAGGCTGAAATAGGTCCCACTCGCCATGATGAGGTGGCTCTCGCCGGACGCCAGCGCGACGAACAACCTTTCGAAGGGGACGTCCTCACCGTCGATGGACACCGCAACGGCAAGGTCGAACCAATCCCGGTCGCCAGCGGACGGCGATCCCGATATCGCCACGACCGGCGCCGCTTCGGCTTCCCGATAGCTCAGCGCACTTCCGTGGGTCTCGATGGCGAGCTCGGTGAGGTCGGAGAGCCGGGGCAGCACGTCCGTCGTGAAGCGCACCGTCGCGAGGCCTTCCAGCGTGACTGACGGCGCCAGTCGCAACCCATCGACAGCTTCCTCGCAGAGCTCCCGCATCGCGCGGGCGGATTCCATCACTACTGCCAGGACCGAGGCCTCTTTGGCGACATCGCGGTCCATCGCAGGCGCATGCGGCCATAGCGGCTCCTGGCGCCGCGCGTCCCCGAGCGAGTACTGCCACTGCCAATCGAGGGTGAGCCGATGGCCGTCGAGATGGCGCACGAACAGCAGCAGCGTGGGGGCTTTCGGCTCGGGCAGCGTGACGGACGCGTCTTGCGAGACCACGGACACCCGATGCCTCAGGGCTGGGTAGTACTGGCGGAAGAACCTAGGCTCGTCTTCCGGTGGAACGACGAGCTCTTTCTGGTCCAGGAGCACTCGCAAGGTCAGGTCAATCGGGGTGCTCACCCGCGCCAGCCTCAGCCGCTGATACGGCTGGGCCGCATCCTCGGTCTCGGCCTGCCACCAGGCAATGCCATGTGCCGGGCTTCCGACGAGCAGCGTCGCCTCCGGCGCGGGTCGCTCTGCACCCACTCTGAGCTGGGGGCGAAGCATCAGGCCGGGAGCATCGCGGCGGGCATCCATGACCAGGTCCGCAGCCTCGGGGTAAAGCGTCACCGGCGGCGCCTTCCGACCGGCTTGGACCAAAGGTAAGCCCAACGTGCGCGCTTCATCGAGCAGGTCCCAGATGCGCCGGCTGCCAATGGACTCGAGGGCAATCGTGCGACTCGCACCGCCGTAGTAGCTCAACGAACTCGAGGAATCCATCGCCATGATCTCGTTCAATAGCCTGAGATGCTCGGGGGCGATGCCGCGGAGCGAATAGGAGACATAGCCGATATTCGACCAGGAGATGCCCGTCCGCACCCAACCACCATTGCTGCCGCGCAGCACCGGGCGCAGACCAACCTGCGTCGGGCCGGACTTCGGTGATCCGCTCCCCCGGGCGGACGAAGCGTTGATCTCGAACTGCAACGCGATGGCCGGCTCGGACAGCTCCTGCGGATCATCGCCGACAAGATCCATGAGGGGCCGCTCCCAGGCTGCGGGAGGCGCCCCAGCGCGGTCCTCTATCGCGTTGACCGAGATCGTGACGAGCACCAGAGCAACCGCATGCTTGCAGTTGGTCCGGACCGGGCATGTGCAGCTGCCACGGAAGGACGTCAGCCTGCCCTCAACGGATTTGCCGAGGACTGCGATCGCGCTGTATGGCGTACGGGCAGAGCCGCAGACCTGACCGAAAACGTGCATGCCACCCTCATGAACCTGCGGCTCGCGCACGGCTCCGCGGCGGGCGTACTCCCGGCCGCGCAAGAAGGTATTGGTGCCGACCAATTGGTGCAGCACCGCCTCATCCGGCGTCATCGTCAGTTGCACCGATCCCCCTCTACCGCGCTTGGCTCGACGCTAGATGAGGACACCGACAACTTCCTGCCGGCACACGGGCCGATGCGCTACGACGGCAGCAATCTGCTCGTCCGGCACTCCGACGCCGGATACGGATTTTCGGCGGCGTCGCACGCGGCGAGAGCCAACATCGATAAGGATCTCGTCGCACCGTGAGTCGCGTGGCACGAGCGAACCCGGCGCCGAGTCATGTTGTTGAACGGACAACGATTGCGGAGCTTATGGGCTGGCTTTCACACCCCTGACCGCCATGCGACACCGGGAGGAGGGGCGGTCGAAACAACCTTACGATCGGTACGCGTCCCGGCGATGGTCAACGTCAAGAACGATCACCAGGTGCTTCTCCTCGGCGATGCGATAGCGGACTCGATACTCGCCGCGTCGTGCTCGCCACAGACCCACGAATGGCAGGGGACGGCTTTCACACCCTGGATGAGTGCCGAACTCGACAACAGGTCGGCCGAGCATGACCCTGCCACGGTCGTGTGGGTCACCCCCGCTGCTGCCATCTTGCCGAGCCGAGACGTGGTCGGGTTGCACTCGCTGATCTCCAGGACCCGACGTGGCCGGAAGCTGCGATGACGGATGCGGCCATTCTCAGCCTGTGTTGGCAGACGGGTCGCGGGCGGCGGCCAGCAGGGCTAGTGCGCTCCAGCCCATCAATTCGGCGGCTTCTTCGTGCGTGAGCCGAGCGATGTCCGTGAGCCACACCAGGGCTTCGATGCCAATGGCGCTGCGTATAGCGAGAACCAAACGGTGCAGCTGCTTGTCGGTCAGCTCATTCTGCAGGGGAGACAGCGCTTCGGCGATCCAGTCGATGGCTCGCCCCTGCCGCAGCGGCAACTCTGTCGGCCCGGCAGGCTCAGTCTCCAGCGAGAGGCGCAGCATCGTCCGCTGCTGAGCCTCGGTCCGCGCAATGAGGTCGGTGAATGCACGGACGACGAGCTCTAGTCGCTCGGCGACGTCCGTCGGCGGGCTTACGGGAAGCAGGCTGGAGAGGCCGGTTTCCGGATGCGCGGCGGCGAGCAGCGATCTTCGGCTCGGGAAATAGCGGTAAGCAGCTGTCCGTGAAACGCCGGCCGCTTGGGCTGCCTGTTCAACGGTCGGTGCCACACCAGAGGCGACCAGCTCGCGAGCAGCAGCGACCAGTGCGGCGCGCGTTCGCTGCTTCTGTCCGGTCCGCCCGGTGAGTTGATACGGGGTTGACACGACACTCATAGTACTTCAGTCTCACCGTGGGACTTAAGTCCCATGAACGAAAGGCTGGCACATCAAATGGTCAACGGCGGCAGTCTGGACGAGATCGTCCGGAGCGCCGAAGAAGGCGAGCGTCGCTGGTTCTACGGAGGCGGTCTGCACACGTGGAAGGCAACGCCCGAAGAGACCGGCGGAGCATTCATGCTCTTTGAGGACTGCATGGACCGAGGAAAAGTCACGCCGCTACACCTGCATCCGGACAGCGACGAATCGATGTACGTGCTGGACGGCGAAATTCTGGTGCACATCGACGGGACCGAGCACACCGTCGCCGCCGGAGGCATCTTCATTGCCCCTCGGGGAGTTCCGCATGCATTTCTGGTGACCTCGGCGCTTGCCCGGCTACTCTGCTTGCACACTCCTGGCTGCTGCCAGGCCTTCTACTGGGACGCTAGCGAACCGCTCAATGCCACAGACGCTCCTTCGGGCACAGTTGACTTCGACGTAGTACGGAAGTCGGCAGAGCGGAACGGTGGGATCGAAATCCTCGGACCGCCTCCATTCGCGAGGGACTGATGGCGCACTTCCGTCCACGCTCAAGCCCAGGTCACTCGTAGCTCCCCCTCCGACTGTCGGCCACATCCGGATGCTTCAGTTGGCCACGCGGTGGACCCGACCGCTTGAGCCCTGTGGAGCGACTGTCGGCTGTGCGGATTGACCGCGTCGCGCGCATAGGCTGCCGAGGTGCCTGCAACGGCGGCTGTGTCGGCGCGCGCCGTCGGGCTGTGGGGTGCGGTCGCGATCGGTGTCGGGGGCATGGTGGGCGGCGGGATTTTCGCCGTGCTCGGCTTGTCGGTTCAGATCACCCGGGGTGCAGCACCGCTGGCATTTCTACTCGCCGGGATTGTTGCGTTGTTGACGGCTCGGTCCTACGCGCGGTTATCGAGGTCGTACCCGAGTCGTGGTGGCACGGTGACGTTCGTGAACCGGGCGTTCGGTAGCGGCTTGTTCTCCGGCGGGATCAATGTGCTGCTGTGGCTGAGCTACGTGGTCATGCTGGCGCTCTATTCGCAGGCGTTCGGGAGCTACGCGGCGAGTTTCATGCCGCGGGGTTCCCGCGCCGTGGGTAAGCACGCTTTCCTGACCGCGGTGGTCGTGCTCGTCGCGGTGCTCAACGTTGCTGGTGCATCGACCGTCGCCCGGGCGGAAAAGGTCGTCGTCGGTATCAAGATCGCGATCCTGTTGCTGTTTGTCGCGGTCGGATTAGCCGGGGTGTCCGGGTCACGGCTTGAGCCGGCCCAGTGGAGCTCACCGGTGTCTGTGGTCGCAGGCGGCATGATCATCTTTCTGGCCTACGAAGGTTTCGAACTGATCGCCAACGCCGCCGAGGATGTCTCAGACCCCAGTCGAACGCTGACTCGTGCCTACTACATCTCGGTGGTGTTCGTCATCGTGCTCTATGTGCTCGTCGCCGTGGTCGCGGTCGGGTCGCTACCAGTGGCGGCATTGATCAACGCCCGCGACTACGCGCTGGCCGAAGCAGCCCGTCCGGCGTTCGGCGCGGCTGGCTTCGTCATGATCGGTATCGCGGCGATGCTCTCAACCGCGTCCGCGATCAACGCAACCCTCTATGGATCAGCGCGCATGACCTACATCATCGCAAAGGCCCATGAGCTGCCTGCTCAACTCGAGCGGCCGATCTGGAACCAGCCGCTCGAAGGATTGCTGATCACCGCGGGATCGACAATCGTGCTCGGAAACATGCTGAACCTCGCCAACATCTCCACCATGGGCAGCGCTGGCTTCCTCATCATCTTCGCGGTTGTGAACCTGGCCGAGGCTCGCACCGCCCGCGCGCGTGGGGCGAGACCCTGGATTTCAATCCTGGCAGCAGCGGCCTGCGCGGCTGCGCTGGTCGCACTGGTTGCGAAGAGCACCCCCGGCGCGGTGTCCGTCCTCGTCGTCATGGTGGCGCTAGCGTTCGGCATCGAGGCAATTTACCGAAGGCTGACTCACAAACCAGACGGAGGCGCCGCCGTCAGTTTGAATAGTGGGGCGAATGGCGGGTCGTCGATGTAGTCGGCGAGTTCGGTGCGTACGAGGCCGGGCGAGATCGAGGTCGTGCGCGTGACGCCATCTGTGGACTCTTGCCGCCGTGCCTCCAGGAAGGTGCGAACCGCGTTTTTGGCGCCCGCGTACACCGCCTGCATGGGGCCTGGAGCCGAGCAGTGCACCGCTACGGCTAGGGAAGCGACCCCACCCGTCGCCGTGTTCGGCGGCCGATGAGTTGTCGACAACGGCTCGGTCCTGAGGATGGGTTGTTTGCCTGTTGCGTGACTGTCTCACGGACGGTCATGGCCCGTCTGCTGTTGCGGAACTGGTCGTGCTGCCGGCAAGTCAATCGTGGCGGTCAAGCCGCCGACCGGCGACGCGTCGAGGGTGAGGACTCCGTTGTCGACCGTGACGAGCCTTTGGGCGATGGCGAGCCCCAGCCCGCTGCCATGACGGTCGCCCGGCAGGGATCCCCGGTTCGGGCCGTCGGACCAAAAGCGCCGGAGGGCGTTGTTCCGCTGCGCGGCGCTCATCCCGGGGCCGGTGTCACTGACTTGCAGTCGGATACGGCGACCCGTGTCCGCCACCTCTACTGCGACGCTGCCCCCGCCAGGGGTGGCTTCAATGGCGTTCGCCAGGAGGTTGTCGAGGATCTGCTCGAGATGCCCAGGCGTTGCGACAGCCAGCGCCTGCGGCCCGGCGACAGTGAGCGTGACGTTGCTGTCGGCGGCGACGGACGTCCACGCCTCTACCCGGCCCCGCGTCACGGTCGTGACGTCGACGGTCTCGGGAGACCGGCTGGTGTTCTCAGCGCGGGCTACGGCCAGGAGTCCGTCTAACAGGTGCGAGAGCCGGTGCACCTCCGAGAGCGCGTCGTCCACCTCCGTGCCCGCGCTGCCCTCCATGTCCTGCCGGACCAGTTCGAGTCGCAGGCGGAGCGCGGCGAGCGGCGTGCGCAACTGATGGCTGACGTCGGCGATGACGTCGCGCTGACCGGCCATCAGATTTTCCAGCCGGCTGGCCATCTGGTTGAACGTGACCGCCAAGGCCTCGAGCTCTGCTGGGCCCCCTGCGGCCGTGGCCCGCGCCGTCAACGTGCCTTCGCCGAGCCGGGCAGCGGCCGCGTCCAGCCTCCGAAGCGGACGACTGACCCAGCGGGCGAGTGCGAGAGCCACGGCAGTAGCGGCGGCGAGGGCGACCAGACCGGCGAGCCCGAGCCCGAGCCAGAGGCGGCGCTGCTCCTGCCGTAGCCGGCGGGTGGGGCGGGCCAGCGCGGCGATGCCGACGATCCGCCCGGAGCTGATCACCGGTAAGACGATCACGAGGCGTCCGGGCCGACCGAGCCATTCGTGCTGCAACTGCCCGCGGCCCGCGGCATGACGTTCGGCGGTGCCCAGAGGTACCTCGTTCGCGATCGCAGGCACGCTGCGTCCCGCGGCGTCGTAGACGCTGATCTGGTCACCCGCATTGGCGTACAAACCCGTCAGGAATGAGCCTGCCTTGCCCGCGTCGGAGGGGTCAGCCAGCCGCTCTTCCGCCTGGTTGGCGACACTGAGGCCGGTAGCATCGGCGCTCTCAACGAAGAGCTGCTCGTCGTGGTTCGAGGTGAAGAAGCCCAGCGGGACGACGACACCGGCGAGCAGCACGACCGTTAGCCCGATAAGGGCCATCAAAACGCGGCGGGTCACAGTTCCGCGGCCCGCTCATCGCCAGGTCCGGTCCGGCCAGTCACGTGCGCACCGTCCGCCTTGAGCTCACGGAGATCGGGATTCAGCCGGAAACCGACTCCGTAGACGGTCTCGATGAGGCTCGGAACAGCGAGCTTGCGCCGCAGGGCCGCGACGTGAACGTCGAGCGTCTTCGTGGGCCCGTACCAATGCGCGTCCCAGGCACGTTCAAGGATCTGCTGACGCGAGTAGACCCGCCCCGGGTCCTCGGCAAGGCAGACGAGCAGGTCGTATTCCTTGGCCGTGAGGCTGACTTCCCTTCCGGCAACCGTGACTTCCCGGCTACGGGTGTCAATGACAAGCAGCCCGACCTTGAGGTGCGAACCGGTGCCGAGTTGGGTGCGCCGCAGGTTGGCCCTTATGCGGGCAAGTAGCTCAGCGAAACCGAACGGCTTGACGACATAGTCGTCGGCACCCACATCGAGCGCGCTGACCCGTTCGGCCTCGTCGCTGCGGGCAGTGACGACGATGATGATCGCGCTGCTACGCCGGCGCAGCTCCGCGCACACCGACTGACCGTCGATGTCGGGCAGCCCGAGGTCGAGCAGGATCACGTCTGCCGCATCGGCGGCCAGCGCGGCGGCGCCGGTCGCAACTCGCTCGACCGCGTACCCAGCCCGCCGCAGACCGGTCTCGAGTGGCGCGGCGATGGCGGTGTCGTCCTCCACCACCAGCAGCCGCAAGGGGGGCCCCCCGTCGCGATCCATGTCAAGGCTCACAGCGGAGCGCGCCAAGCTCGAGGTACCAGAGTCACCATGTCGACGGTAGGCGGTCTCGGCGAGGCCGGGCCTCACCCCCAGCATTCGCACCCGGCACACAGCTTCACTTGGAAGGTTCTTAACGCATTCGTCGCCACCATGGAGTGAAACCGCCCGCGCCGCGGGACGAGTCCGATCGTCAGGGGACCGATGTCGAATTCACGCCTTCGAGCGCGTGATGCCTCACTGCGCCGTCTAGGTGCCCTGAACATGGGAATCGCACTGGCGAGTGTCGCCGGTATTGGCGTCGTGTCGGCCGGCGTCGCTGTGACCACACCTGGCCGTCACGCGGCGAAGCCCTCGACCGTTACCCCGTCCTCGAGCAACCCGGACGACGGGAACGCCCAGAACCCTTCGAACGACCAGGCGCCGCAACCGGTGAACACGCAGCCGAATGTCAATCCGCCGGCCGCGACGTCCGGCGGATCCTGACTTGACTCCAGCAATGGCCCGGTCGACGGTCCGACCGGCGTGATGCTGGCCACCGCATCGGCCGCCCCCCACGCGTCCAAGGTCCTCTGGTACCTCACCCGCGGGAGCGGGCTGATCGCGACCGTGCTGCTGACCGCCAGCGTCGTGCTGGGGATCGTGACGACGAACCGAGTCTCCGCCCCCGCATGGCCACGCTTTCTCATCGCCGCGCTCCACCGAAACATCTCGCTGTTCGTCATGGTCGTGCTCGGCTTTCACGTCGCCGTCGCAGTCCTGGACAGCTACGCGCCGCTGGCCTGGGTCGACGCCGTCCTGCCGCTGCACTCCTCCTACCGCCCGGTGTGGCTTGGTCTCGGTGCCCTCGCGTTCGACCTGCTGCTCGCCGTCATCGTCACCAGCGTGCTGCGCACACGGCTGGGTTACCGGCGCTGGCGTGCCGTGCACTGGGCCGCCTATGCCAGCTGGCTCAGCGCCATCGCCCACGGCCTTGGAACCGGCAGCGACACAAAGACCCGGTGGGTGCTGGTCCTCACTGCGGGCTGCGTCCTCGTCGTGGTCGCCGCCGTAGGATGGCGGCTGTCCGTGGGATGGCCGGCGCATCGCCAGCTGCGCGTGGGTGCGGGCGCCGTCGCGGCACTCAGCGTGATCGTGCTGACCGGCTGGGTCCATGCCGGTCCGCTCCGGGCTGGTTGGGCGAAGCAGGCGGGCACGCCGGCCACCTTGCTGGGCAGCAACGCGAGCACCCCCAGTCCGAAGGCGACCGCACCGTTGCCAGCACCCGGCGGTGCGCTGAGCAAACAGTTCTCCGGGAGCCTGCAGGGCACGATCTCGCAGTCGCCCGTAGACGCGTCAGGACTGGTCCGGGTCACGCTTGCGCTGACTGCCACGACCGGGCTGCCGGGTCGCATCACAGTCGTCATCTCGGGCCAGCCGTCCGCGGGGGGCGGCGTTACCGAGACCGCGAGCCGGGTCACGTTCCGGCCGAACGGGTCCCGCGCATCCTGGATCGGCAGCATCACCACGCTGGATGGCGATCAGCTGGTGTGCGCGCTATCAAGTGGTGCGAATCGCATCAACCTGAGCCTTAATTTGTCGATCGACGGACCCACAGGGTCGGTCACGGGGCACATGCGCGGAGTCCCAGCGTGAGCGCTCCGCCGCGGCTCCCGCGGCTGCTCGCCGGCATCCCCGCCGACGGTTCGGCCCTGACCCTCGGTGACCATCTGGGGATGCACGGCGCGCTGCCGGAGGCCTCGGGCGATCAGCTGCGGGCGGTGGTTGAAGCGTCCGGTCTGCGCGGTCGGGGAGGTGCCGGCTTCCCGACCAGCCGCAAGTTGGCGTCCGTTGCGGGTGCCCGGTCGATGCGTACCCCTGTGGTGGTGGCCAACGGGGCCGAGGGTGAACCGGCGAGCGCCAAGGACCGCGTGCTGCTTTGCAGCAATCCCCATTTGGCGCTCGACGGCATGGCCGTCGCCGTGGCAGCGGTCGGTGCCAGACGCGCGGTGCTCTGCTTGCATGAGGGCACGCCTGTCGCGGACACGGTCGTTAAGGCTTTGGAGGAGCGGCGGGTCGCGGGCCTCGACCCCGTCCCGGTCGAGGTGGCCACCGTGCCCGCCCGATATGTGTCGAGCGAGGAGTCGGCGCTGGTCAACTGGCTCAGCCGCGGACAGGCCCTGCCAACCACCCGGCCGCCGCGTCCGGACCAGCGCGGGGTGGATGGGCGCCCGACCCTCGTCAACAACGTTGAGACGCTGGCGCACCTCGCACTGATCGCCCGGTACGGCCCGCGCTGGTTCGCCGAAGCGGGCACCCCGGCCGAGCCGGGCAGCACGCTTGTCACGGTGCAGGGCGCCGTGGACGGGCCGCGGGTTCTCGAGATCGAGACGGGAACCCTGCTGCCTGACGTCATGCAGATGTGCGGCGACCTGACCGAGCCAGTGACCGGCTACCTGGTCGGCGGGTACTTCGGCGGCTGGATGACACCTCAAGCGGTCACCAACCTGCCGCTCTCACACGCCGGGCTGACGGCAGTCGGCGGTGCACTAGGTGCGGGGGTGCTGCTGGCGATGCCGGCCAGCGTGTGCCCGTTGCGGGAGACCGCTCGGGTGTTGCGCTGGCTGGCTGAACAAAGCGCGGGGCAGTGCGGGCCGTGCCGGTTCGGACTTCCGGCAATTTCCGACGCCTTTGACGCTCTCGTCCGGGGCCAGCTCAACCAATCGGGGCGCACCCGACTACGACGTTGGATCGGCGATGTCCAAGGCCGCGGTGCCTGCCACCACCCCGACGGAACGGCCCGGTTCGTGTCCAGCGCCCTCTCGGTCTTCGGAGGAGAGGTGGACAAGCACGCGCATGGACGCTGCGGCGCACCGAGCTCACGCCGGACGGTCTGCCCGCTGCCGGGACAGCCCACATACGCGGGGGCCGGGCGCTGATGGCCCAGGCCCGCTCCCGCCTGCGACTTGCGGTGGATCCGATCGCCTGCACCGGCCATGGGCTCTGCGCGGAGTTGCTACCGGAATCGGTCAGCCTCGACGACTGGGGATACCCGATCCTCGCGGATGGGCCGCTACCGGCGAACCTCCTCGGCCACGCCCGTCGCGCCGTAGCCGCCTGCCCAACCCTGGCGTTACACCTCTTCGACACCGACTGACCGCCGATATCCCCGGCGGCAACGGGAAGGAGACCTGATGGCGACGTTGCGAACAGATGCCGATCGGGCCGTCCGCAGCGACCGGGGGGTCGAGGGCAACAGCCGCCTGACGGCCACCACCGGCCTGCTGCTGATCGTCCTGCTCGTCATCGAGGGCGCAACGATCCTCAGCATTCGCGGGCTGATCACCTCGCACATCTACGTCGGCATCATGCTGGTCGGTCCCCTCCTGTTGAAGACCGCCAAAACCTGGTGACGGCGGCCTGCTCCTGCTCGCGCAGTAGGCCAGCTTCATCCTATGGATCGCTGCCACCGCCATTCACGTGCTCGGCCATCTGCGGGAAGCGCTGGTGGCCTCGTGGGCGGAGATCCGGCCGGTGCCGGAAGACCGTGATGGAAAACGTCGCGCGTTACGAGCAGGCGCTCTGGCTATCTCGCTGGCACTCGGCTTGGGTGCAGCCGCGGTCATCACACCCACCGCAACCGTTTGCACAACCAACCAACAGTTCCGCTCGTCTCACGACGGCTAGACGACGCGGCACCGACGACGCGCCGTCTTTGCTCAGCGGCTGTCAATCGTGAAAGTCGCGCTACCAGGGGGTCAGGTAGGTCCAGCGACGCTTTTCGCCGGAGCAGGGGAGCACAACAAGCCGCCCCAACGACAGGGCCTCGCAGTTCGGCTGGTCGTCAGAACTCGTGCCGACGACGCAGGTGGCGTATCGCGAACAGGCCCAGCACCGCTGGCGACCAAAAGGTGATGAGCCGAAAGCGCAGACCTCGTCGACGGGGATCCGCTTAGCCCTTCGCCGGCAGCAACTGGGACCGAAAGGGATCGACGATGCCGGGGGTCGGCGTCAAGCCTCAACGACACCGACCGAATCGCTGATCGAGTCGTGAGCAGCTGATCGACAAACCGCTATCATCGATGATGTGAGAGCGTCCGAGGTGACCGCGGGTTCACTCCTGCGTCGCGCACGCACGGAGGCGGGGTACTCACAGCGTGGGCTCGCGAGACGGGCCGGCGTCGCTCAGAGCGTGATCGCCGCATACGAAACCGGGACCAGAGAGCCGTCACTGGCAACCCTGGCGGCTCTCGTGGAGGCGACAGGTTTCGACCTCACGATCGATATCGCCGCGGCACTGAATGGCGACCGGCCGGCCATGGGTCGGATCGGGCACCGGCTACATCGACGCCGCGCCGCCATCCTCGCGCTTGCCGCAAACTACGGAGTCAGCGACATCAGGATCTTCGGCAGCGTCGCACGCGGCGAGGAAACCCCGGAATCGGACCTCGATCTGCTCGTACACCTTCCCAACGACGCGGGTCTGCTGCTCCTCGGTCGCTTCAAACAGGAGCTAGAAGACCTGCTGCACGTCGATGTCGACGTCGTACCAGACGACGGCGTCAAACCGAGAGTCCGAGCCAACATCGATAAGGATCTCGTCGCACTGTGAGTCGCACCGATCGCGACCGACTGCTCGACATCCTAGATGCCATCACAGCTATCCACAGCCACCTACTCCGCGGCCCACTCTCCGACGGGCTGGTGTTTGACGCCGTCCGCGTTCGACTCATCGAAATCGGAGAATCCGTTAAAGACATCGACGCCGCGCTGCTCGCGCACCAGCCACAGATTCCATGGCGGCAGGTCGCCGCGCTGCGCGATCAGCTTGCTCACCGATACTTCGACACGTCACACGCGATCGTCGAGCACACCGCGAGCAACGACCTGCCCGAAATCGTCATTGCAATTGAGGGTCTACTCAAGACGCTAGTGCAGCGCCGCATTTGTCCTTGACGGGATTGGTCCTGGGCTACGCCGCTGGTGCGAGCGGGACGTTGACTGGTTCGGAGGCGTGCCGCCGGCGGTAGCGGGCGTGATCCGCGGCAGCGTCGTAGGCCCAGGTGAATC
>JBBRSE010000045.1:0-29559 GCA_038245655.1 Mycobacteriales bacterium
AGCTCCACGACCTGTTTGACCTCGACCAATTCTCCCCCACCCGATGACCGGCTTAGGTAATACAAACCACCACACCCGAAACCCCGCCTGACCTGCACAAACACCAGTCAAGGCCGCGCTAGCCAGGAAACTCCCGCTAGGCCGCGGGGCGTGACGGCAGACGTGCGGAGTAGATCGAATATCCATCGAGATACCGCGCGATGGCGGTCGCGATGACGGTCGCGGCGACCATCGGCACCACGAGTTCGAAGCCGCTGCGGGTCAGTTCCAGCACGAGTACGAGCGCCGCGAGTGGAGCCTGCATCGACGCTCCGATCATGGCAGCCGCGCCGACCATGGCGTACGCACCGAGGGGCGCTCCGGCCCAGAGGTGGGACCAGATGAGCCCGAACGCCGCCCCGAACAGCGCGCCGATGCTCAAGGTTGGGGTGAACAGGCCGCCTGCCGCTCCGCTGCCGATACACAGCGCCGTCACTAACGGTTTCAGTGCGAGTAGGACCAGCAATAGCCCGAGGCCGCCGCTGCCGACAAATGCCAGGCGGATGATCCCGCTGCCATTGCCGAAAAGCTGCGGGTAATGAATCCCCAGCACCCCGACAATTGCGAACGCAATGAGCGGCACCACCAGCAGCGCTCGCCCGCTGGCGCGATGGTGCGCCGCCCATCCGATGACGCGGATGTAGCCGGCCGCGAATAGCCCCACCAGCGGCCCGATCAGCAGCGCCCACACGATGATGTTGGCGCCGGCGTGGTACTCGGGGATACCGCCGTACACCTGATGGGCCGGCAGGTAGCACCGCGCCGTGAGAGTCGCCAGCGCGGAGCACGCCAGCGCCGGCAGGATTGTCGCAAGTGTGATGCTTCCGCAGAGGATCTCCGCGGTGAAGAGCGCTCCACCGATCGGCACGTTGTAGACCGCAGCGAACGCGGCGCCCGCTCCGCATGACACCAGCAGCCGGCGCTGCCCATTCGTCAGGCGGGCCGCCCCTGCGACAACGCTTCCGGCGGCCCCGCCAAGGACTTTCGGCGCCGCTTCCCGCCCCAGCGAAACGCCCATGCCGATCACGATTTCGGAGATCGTCGCGGTGCCCAGGGAGCGCCGGAACGACAACTTCCCGCTGCCGCTCCAGAGCGCGTCCTCGACTTCCGAACTCTCCCCGCGGGTGAGGCGTCTCAGCACGTACCAGGCCACTCCCCCGAAGGCGCCGGCGAGCAGCAGCGAGACGACCCGCCGCACGTTGGAGGCTTGTTCGACCCCGGCCAGGAAGCTTCCGCTGTGATAGCCGAAGGCCAGGTGCTCGACGTTGAAGAGCAACGCCATCATCAGCGCTCCGAACAGCCCACTGGCCACGCCCGTCACCGCGACGGCCAGCCAAAAGACCGGTGCCAGCAGCGTTTCACCGTCGGAGACCGCGTTGGGTTGCTCGATGGCGCCTCGGCCGGAGGGCAGCCGGTACTTAAGGATCGGTGCCGGCACGCGCCGCCGTTCACGGTTCAAGGCGGTGCTCCCCGCAGCGGTCGTCCGGCATGCGCTCAGCCTCGCGCACCTGCCGGCACGGGCGCCAGCAGCAATCGCCCGCTCCTGAGGCTCGCGACCTGCTCAGCCTGATCGGGCGATCAACCGCTCGTCATTGAGCGGTGGCAGCCTTCGCTCCCAGAAAGCCCACCCGGCGCGTACGCAAGCCTTCCTGGCGAGCCACCCGCAGTGCCCAGAGCACGGTGACGGCCACGGCGCTCCAGGTGACGACCATCGCCGCCAGCGATTTGATGGCCACGAAGACGGCAACTGATTGGGTGAGCAACAGCCAGCAGGTGATCGACGCGTTGAGCAGGTTGACCCCCGCCCACAGAACGGTCAGCCGGCGAAACAGCACCTTGACCCGGCGCCGGCCGGCGATTTCGGGAGTCAGCGGGCAGAAGTCTTTCGCCAGCCGATCCACCATCGGGTTGCGGGTCGCCGACGACGCCAGGAACGTGAGCCCGACGGCGGCCGTCGCCGCGATCGGCTGCAGGAAGTAGACGAACGCGCTGCCGCTCGCAACGACGACTGCGGTACGCACGCTCAGGCCTAACGACGTCAGCAGCAGCAGGCCTGGCACGCGCCGCTTCGTCAGCAGTCTCCTGCCGAGCATGGCGTACGACCAGGCGAGCGCCGCGATCGAGGCGGCGATGAGTCCGGAGATCTGCAGGACGACGGAGAAGATCAGCGTCGGCACCAGCGTGCATTCGATCAGATTGGGCACGGCATGGCGCGCGATGGCGCGTAACCGCGGAAGCGCGACGGGTTCCTCGACAACGCCTGCGACCGTCGTAGTCAGGACATCACCGTCGCCCGTCCCGGGCGCACCCGATCGCTGGAAAAGTCTACGAAAGTCAAAGCTCTCGCCAAACGTGAGTAACGAAAGCGGTGAAGGAGCACGAGCTCCGGATGGATCCAGGCCCGCTGCTACACCGAAGCGTCGCAGCTACGGGCGCGAAAAGATAGCCCGCGGGAGGCCAGACTACCTGTGAATGTGCACAGGTAGTGGCGTTTACGTGGGTGGCTGGGGGAGCACCAGGCGAATGGCCTCGGGACCGCCGCGCACGACCGCGCGAGCAACGTCGGCCAGTTTCTGGTTGTGGTCGCGCGCGTAGCGTCGCAATGCTCGGAATGCGGTGTCCATATCGACATGATTGCGTTCCGCGAGCACGCCCTTGGCCTGCTCGACCAGAATCCGGCTGTTCAGCGCGTTTTGAAGCTGCTCGGCCAGTAGCGAACTGCGATGCGTCGTTCGCTGCTGCAGGATGCCGATCGTGGCGATGTCGGCCATAGCCTGGGCCAAGCGCTGGTCGTCGGCTTTCATGTTGCCGATTGCCACGTGGAACAGGTTGAGACCACCGATGGTCTGGTCACGCAAACGCATGGGTACCGCGACCACCGACCTGAAGCCCGCCTGGATCGCGGCCTCCGCGAAGACGGGCCATCGCGCCCGATCGGCTTCGAGATCGTAACTGTTGACGACCGCACCGGAGCGCACGCAATCCAGGCATGGGCCTTCATCAGACTGCAGCTGGCACACCTCGAGCAGCCGCAACTCCTCGCTCGAGGAGGCGACAACGGCGAGGTTGCCCTTCCCGTCGTTGAGCAGCAGCCCGACGGCGCTCACCTTCAGCAAATCGGCACAGGCATTAACGAGGACATCGAGCAGATCGACGACGTCATAGTCGTCGACCAGGGTGTCGGCGAGTTGCACGAAGGTCGCGGCGAGCAACTGCTCGCGCGTAGGCGTACTCGGATGGGGATCGCCGCGGGTGTCAGCTGGGTCGCTCATACATCCTCCACCGTAAAGCGTAAGCGACGAGAAACGACACTATTCGCTACCTCGACAAGCGGACGCCCGAGAGCAAAGGCCCGAGCCCGAAGCCGCAGCAGCGCTTCTTCGGTCGTCGTTTGCATCTGCACCTGGACCATCCCGGTCGCCTGGTGGACCTGCAGTTGATAGGTCGAACGCACGTCGAAGTCGTCCCCAACAGAATCGCCGTGTTGGGTGTCTAGATGCAATAGCGCAAGAGCGGCGGCATCCGCTGCCAGCAGCGCGAGGCGTAATTCGTTGCTGCTGAGATCCCCGGGTTGACGCCGGTAGAGATCAAGAACCCCCACGGTAATGACCCCGATCCGCAACGGGAGCGCGAACACGGCTCGCACCCCTGCCGCGCGAGCCTCGTGCATGAAGGCCGGCCACCGTTCGACATGGACGCCGTCGGGCTTCAGCAGATCCGGAATGAGGACGGGCGCACCCTCAGTCGCAGCCTGGACACATGGACCTTCGTTCAGCGAGAACTGCAACTCCTCGATCTGTCGGGAAATGTCGTCGGTCGCGCAGACGACTCCCCGATTGCTCTCCTTGGTGACGACGCCGATTCCGGCGCCACTGACGGCCAGCATCGACACGCACAGATCGCAAATACGCCCGGGTTGCTCAGCGCGCTCGCGGGCGGCGGTCTTGAGGAGCCGCCGCCATTCGTCCTGGCCGTTCACGAAGCGTCAAAACCCGCGGTAGCCACGGGAAAACTCTCTCCGGGGCCGGCGGATACTCGTTCGGCAAGCGCCGAATCCGGCTCGCGCAGGTGCCGGACTTCAAGCGGCGGTGATCGGGTCAGCAATTCGGTCATCTCGGCATCCGGCTCCGCTACGCGGAACGTGTTCGCTGGGATGCGAGGACCTGACACGCCAGATATGGCTGGTTTTAAATGTATACGCGCCAACGGTCCGATCAGCAACCGGTCGCCGATGAATTCAGCAGGTTGCGCGTGCTATCGGACGAAAACGTGCCATCCGACCCACCACCACACCAGAACCAAAACAATTCGCCCGGCGCGACTGCTGCGCACCGACGAGACCAATCGGCCGCCCGTGGCGGTCGTGGCACCGGGGCGTCGCGCGATCACCCGCGACAGCGATGACGGCGGTCAGCAGCAGGCAGTACCCGAGGATGCCCAAGGCGCGGCTACTCATGGCGGCTCGTGGGGCGCGCCAACGGCGTTCCGCGACGGGGGCGCAGGTCTCGGACCATGAACCAGCCGGCCGCCAGCCACAGGAGGTAGCCGGCGAACCGGCTGGGGTGCGTGCTGAGCTGTGAATCCGTCAGCGAGCTCAGAGTCGGGTGCGCGTGGGAGGTTTGGAGAAGAGCTGCAGGAGCTACCCACCCGGTGATGGCAACGGCGGTCGCGAGCCAGGGCCACACCGAGCGCCACCCGCGCAGGTGCGACGCGTTGCGGTCGGTGCGCCCCAGCCGGGTGCGGGGATTCAGCGTGAGGACGAGCACGGTGATCCCGGGCAGGAACGTGAGACCCTCGCCGGGCGGGTGAACGTACGCACGCCGCTGGCGAACCAGGCCCAGACGACGGCGGCGACGAGCCCCGCTACCGCCGACGCTCGCCGCAACCTCACCCGCTTATTGTGGGCCAGGCCACCAAGTGCGCAATCGTCCGGCTACAGAGAGTCGATGGTCGAATGTCTTATGCTGACCCCGCCGGGTCCACCCCCCGCGACTAGAGGTGCACATGACCAGTAAGGCCGGCTTCACCGCACAGTCTTCGGCCGAGGACGGCATCGGCTGCCCGTACTGCACGGCCTTGATGCCGCCCGAGGGGTTCGCCGCGTGGCCCGGTCAGCCGCGCCTCATCACGGCGGAATGCGCAGGCTGCGCCCGCACGGTGACCCTGCCGAGCCAATGGCTGGCGCGGTTTGCGATCCCCGCCCAGGCACAGCGGTAGCGGTCAGCAGCGTGAGCCATTCCCTGCATCTACTCGTCTCCGGCATCGACATCCACCTGCGGATGCCTGAGTCTTCGCAACCCGACGAGATCCTCGCGGAATGCGCCGAAGCCATGCGCAACCAGCGGGTCGTCGAGTTCGCCGACACCCTGGCCCCGCGTGCCGTCGAACGTTCCACGGTCGTCATCAACTTCGAATACGTGAGCGGGGCGTGGATCGACCGGGAGCCCTACTAGTCCTGGCGGGTGTGCGGTCTCCCAGTCGAGAACGCCAGCGACCTTGTCGCCCGACACCAGCACGTTGCCGGCTTTGAAGACACCGTGAACGAGGGTGGTGACGGCGTTGACGGGCGCACACCTGCGTAGCCATGCCATGACGAGCTCCGGCTCCGGCTCCAACGGCACCCGGCGCAGCTCGCCTTCCCAGTGGGTAAGCGCGGTTTTCGCGGCAAGTGCCGCAGCGAGGATCCCGGAGTCGCCGCTCACGCAGCGAAGCGGACGCCCTACAGGGCCGCCGCTTGTCCACGAGCACCTTCCGCAAAACCTCTTCCAGCAGCGCGCCCAACGCTTCGTCGGCGTACTTCTCGGGGCCGACCGCGGGCGTACGCGGGCCGGGATGCTGGCAGGTCGGATGCGCCACTGCCAGTCGAAGGACTCCAGGTCACGTGCGGGTCTTGTGCGCCAGCGCTTGCTGGGACTCAAGCTCGACGGTGTGCTTCGGGCCGGTGAACCAGTTCTTCACCGAGACGTGCCAGTAGACCCAGAGTGCCAGGAGCGCGACCGGCACGACGATGATCGTGTAGTTGATGTACTTCGCGGCGAAGCCGTCGTTCCAGGGCACGCCGAGGTTCGATGTGGGCAACAAGGCCACGATCGACGTCACCACGATCTCCGCGAGCGCGACGACGCACATCCACTTGTACTTCGCGCCGAGCGTCCAACCGCCCGGCGTGAACTTCGAGCCCGCACGCAGGCGGTAATAGATCGGGATTGAAAAGGCGACGTAGAGACCGATGACGCCGATCGACACGACGGCAAAGAACGCTACCGGCACCGGGGCGCCGTTGATGTCCACCTTCACCAGCGCCGGAAGGGTCAGCATGATGGCGACGACGGCGGTCGCGATCACCCCGTGAACGGGCACTCGGTTGGAGCTCAGCTTCGACCAGTAGCTGCTGCCGGGCACCGCCCCGTCACGGCTGAACGCGTAGAGCATGCGCGAGCAACTTGTCATGCAGGCGACCGTGCAGAAGAACTGGCCGGCCGCCGAGATCAGCAATACCGTGCCGCCCCAGTGAGAGCTCAAGGCCTGGGAGAAGATGACCGCCACGCCGCCGCCGCCGGTCGTGACCTTGCCCTCGTCCTGAACCGCGAACAGGAACGCCAGCAGCAGGATCCAGCCGCCGATCGCCGAGTAGAAGATCGAACGCCAGATCCCCTTGGCCGCCGAGTTGGCCGCGCTGTGGGTCTCCTCCGAAAGGTGAGCGGAGGCGTCGTAGCCGGTGATCGTGTACTGGGTAAGGATGGCGGAGAGCGGCAGGACGTAAATCAGGAATCCGAGGCCATGGGTCTTGCCGGAGAAAAGTCCAGTGTTGTTGACCGTATGGGTGAACACCGCAGAAACGCTGGCGTGGTGGCTCGGGACAATGAACAGGATCAGGATGACCGCTGACGCACCCGCAACGTGCCACCAGACCGAGATGTTGTTGAGGATCGCGAGCAGGTGGCTGGAGAAAATATTGATGATCGATGCCAGCACCAAGATGATCGCAAACTCGATGAAGACGCGCGACAGGGAGTAGTGGGCGGCCCACGACGAGCTGAATGTCCCGACCGTGAGGTCGAAGAAGGTCGCGCAGCCGTAGGCCACCGAGGCAACGATCGCCAGCAGGCCGATGAGGTTCAGCCAGCCCGTGTAGTAACCGGCCTTCACCCCGCCCAGCTTCGAGGCCCACCAGTAGATGCCGCCGGACGTGGGGAAGGCGGACACCAACTCCGACAGGCACAGGCCGATGACGAGAATGAACAGCGAAATGATCGGCCAGCCCCAGGCGATGGCGGCCGGACCCCCGTTGTTCCACCCGAGGCCGAAGCTGGTGAAGCAGCCCGCCAGGATCGAAATGATCGAGAACGAGATGGCGAAGTTGGAGAATCCGGACCAGGAGCGGTGCAGCTCCTGCTTGTAGCCAAGTTCAGCGAGCAGCAGTTCGTCGTCGTCAAGCTCGACACCTGATGGCACTGGCGATCTCCCTCGTACTTGTGGGGCTGGTTGGGCCTACGGCTGGTGGGATGGTTCCTGTACGCGTTCCATGAGCTGCGCGAGTTCGGCCCCCCGAAGCTCGGCCCGGGCCCGCCCGTACTTCGCGAGCCCCCAGCCGTAGAAGTCGAAATCAAGCGGGCTCGTCGCCGCTTGGATGCACGCCCAGAGCGTCCACCCGTAGTCGGACATGAGCCCGTGCAGCCGGGCGCGCGCAAGCTTCGCGGGCGAGCTCTCGCCGTAGTACGCGGTGACTAACTCCGCGAGCCGGTCGGCGCCAAGATGTGCCTCGCTGCAGATATTCGCCAGCTCGAAGGACGGCTCGCCGTTGCCGGCGTACTCGAAGTCGATGAACCACAAGCGGGTGCTGTCATCCCGCAGGCCCGGGTCGCTACTGCTCGCCATGATGTTGGCCGGCAACAGGTCGTTGTGGCACGGGACGCTCGGCTCCGGATACCGGGCCATCGCGGCGGCGATCCGGTCGACCGCCGGCATGAAGTCCAGATAGTCGTCCGGGCGCCGGTAGCCCTGCGAGAGCACCAGCTCGAGGTATCGGCGCTGTAGCGCGAACATGTCGAAGTCGCTACGAAACCGCGGCCCGGCATGCAGCCGCCGGCACGTCGCGGCGACCTGCGTCAAGGTCGTGCTGTCATCGAGATCCGCGGCTTTGAAGGTGCGCCCATCGATCCATTCGAGCGCGAGGGCGTCGACTTCTGGGGCGTATGCCAGCACGTTCGGTCCCACCCCCGCAGCCGCGGCGGCGCGCGAATCGGCGTACTCGCTCTCCCGGTCGATGCCGAGCTGCGCAGACTCCGGCGCCGACAACCTCACGAAAGCGAGGCGCCCGTCAGGCGCGCTGACACGGTAGTTGCGATTGGTGAGACCACCAGGTAACAGGCTGGAAACAAAGGAGTCTTGGGGGATCCCGGGCAGCCGAGCGACCACGCCTTCCAGCCGCGACCGGTCGGGCTCGGGCGAACTCGCGGCGGCTCGGTGGCTAGTAGCCAACCCATGCGCAGCAGTCACGACGCTCCCCACTTACTCGTGCTCGCAGACGGCGCCGTCTTCCGCCTCGAGCCGGCGTGCCCGAAGTTGAACGGAGCGTAGGGGCAGGAGGGCATCAAGGTCTAGCCCCCAAACCTTTTACGTTTGGGCAACTGGTTGCATGATGTCGATGTGAGCGACGTCCGCCAGGTGCGCGAGCTACCCGTATCAGCGCGCATTGTCATCATCGGCGGCGGGGTCGGCGGGGTCAGCGTCGCTTACCACCTGAGCGAGATGGGCGAGAGCGATGTCGTCGTCCTCGAGCGCGATGAGCTGACCAGCGGGTCGACGTTCCACTCGGCGGGCCTCGTCGGCCAGCTGCGGGCCGACCCCACGCTGACCCGGATGAACATGTATTCCGTCGAGCTCTATCGCCGCCTGCAGCAGAGCGATCAGCCGGTGGGGTGGACGGAAAGCGGCGGCATCAAGCTCGCCTCGAGCGCGGAGCGGCTCGCCGAGATCCGCCGCCAGATCAGCTGGGCGCGTACGTACGACCTCCCGTTGCACGAGATCTCGGTCTCGGAGGCGGCCGCCCGGTTCCCGCTGATGAACACCGAGGGCGTGGTCGGCGCGGCCTACCTCGAATCAGACGGCTACCTCGACCCTTCGCAGCTGTGCTACTCGCTCGCCGCCGCGGCGCGCAGCAATGGCGTACGCATCCTGACCCAAACCCGCGTTATCGGGGTCGAGACCGCGGCCGGCCGGGGCGGCGCCAAAGTGACCGGCGTGACGACGGATCGGGGTCGCATCGACTGCGAGATCGTGGTGAATTGCGGGGGTATGTTTGCTGCCGAGATCGGCCGGCTGGCGGGGGTCCGGATCCCGCTGGTGCCGATGTCGCATCAGTACCTCATTACCGAGCCGCTGCCGACCGGCGCCACCGCAGGCACGCCGCTACCAACGCTGCGCGACCCGGACCTTCTCGTCTACTGGCGGCAGGAAGTCGCGGGGCTGCTCATGGGTGGCTACGAGCGCAACCCTGCCGCGTTCACCGCGACCGAGCGCAGCGTCGATGCGGTACCCGCCGATTTCAACGGACGGCTGCTGCCCGCGGATTGGTCACGTTTCGAGGAGATCGCGGCCAATGCTGCGCATCGCGTTCCGGCGATGGCCGATGCCGGTATCCGCCAGATGCTCAACGGTCCCGAAGCCTTCACGCCCGACAACGAGTTCTGCCTAGGCGAGACCGAGGTGGCCGGTTTCTTCGTCGCCGCCGGCTTTTGCGCCCACGGCATTGCAGGAGCCGGAGGAGTCGGCCGGGTGATGGCCGAGTGGATCGTGGCGGGCGAGCCGAGCTTCGACGTGTGGCACATGGACATCAACCGGTTCGGAACGCAGTACCGCTCCCCCGGCTTCACGCTGGCCCGCACGCTCGAGAACTACCAGCGCTACTACGACATCCCCTACCCAGGCCGCCAGCGCGAGGTGGGACGACCGCTGCGCACCAGCCCGGCGTACCCGTGGCACCTGGCAAATGACGCCCAGTTCGGCGAGAAGTCCGGCTGGGAGCGGGTCGACTACTACCGTTCCAACGCCGCGTCCGCCGCGCCGGAAGCCGAAAAGCTCCGCCCGGAAGGTTGGGCGGGGCGTGACTGGTCCCCGGCTGTCGGCGTCGAACATGCCGCCACCCGCACCTCGGCCGGATTGTTCGACGAGAGCTCGTTCGCCAAGCTGGAAGTCAGCGGCCCGGACGCCGCGGAGTTCCTGGAATGGGTGTGTGACAACCGGGTGGCCCGCGGCATCGGAGCCGTCACCTACACGCAGGCCTTAAATCGGCGCGGCGGGATCGAGGCCGACTTCACGGTGACCCGCACCGCCGCCGATGTCTTCCTCATCGTCACGGGCACCGCCTACGGCACGCACGACGCGGCCTGGCTACGCAAGCAAGCCCGCCGCCGCGACGCCGCTGTGCGGATCGCCGACGTCACCGGCCTCTACTGCTGCTATGCACTCTGGGGACCGCGAGCCCGCGCCGTCCTCGGCGAGCTGACCTCTGCCGACCTCAGCGACGCGGCGTTCGGCTTCATGACGTCCCAGGAGCTCACGGTCGCCGATGTCCCGGTGCGGGCGCTGCGCGTGACGTTCGTCGGGGAACACGGCTGGGAGCTCTACTCGCGGTCGGAATACGGCGCCGCGCTCTGGTCGCAGCTCTGGAAGGCAGGGGCCGCATACAACCTCGTCGGCGGGGGCTACCGAGCCATCGAGACCATGCGGCTGGAGAAGGGCTACCGCGTCTGGGGCAGTGACGTCACGGCCGAGACCGACCCATATGAGGCCGGGCTCGGATTCTGCGTGAAGCTCAACAAACCAGGGGGATTCGAGGGCCGTAACGCGCTTCTCGCCGCGCAGGAACGTGGGCTCTCGCGACGGTTGTCGGCCATCGTGCTGTCCGATCCGCGCCAGGTCGTCCTCGGCAGCGAGCCGGTACGCGTCGGCGACCGGATCAGCGGTCGCGTCACCTCGGGAGGCTTCGGCTACAGCACCGAACAGTCGATCGCCTACGCCTATCTCGCGATTGACGACGCCGTTGTGGGTACGCCGGTGGAGATCGACCTGTTCGGCACCTGGATTGCCGGCGCGGTCGTCGCCGAGCCGGTGTGGACGGGGGATGCCGCGTGACCGTGTGGAGACCGCCACGAATCGGACTGACGACCTACCGCGAGCGGGCAAGCTGGGGAGTCTGGGCAGAGGCCGCCGACCTGTTGCCTGCCTCCTATGCGGACGCCATAGCTGCGGCGGGCGGGGTGGCACTGCTGTTGCCCCCCAGCGGGCCGCCTGGCGAACTGCAAGCGGCAGCTGAGGCCGTACTGGATGGGCTCCACGGGCTGCTGCTGAGCGGCGGGCCCGATGTTGACCCAGCGCGCTACGCCGCCGCACGCGACGGCCACACCGGACCGCCGCGGCCCGAACGCGATGAATGGGAGGTGGTGCTGGCGCGGGCAGCGCTGCGGCGCGGAATGCCGTTGCTCGGCATCTGCCGGGGAATGCAGGTGCTGGCGGTCGCGCTCGGCGGCACCCTCGTTCAACACCTGCCCGACGTGGTGGGCAATGACGAACACTGCCCGACTCCGGGAGTCCACGGCCGCCACCCCGTGCGGCTCGCGGCGGGCAGCGCGCTTGCCGGACTGCTCGGTGACCGGTCCACCGTCGCGACCTACCACCACCAGTCGGTAGATCGTCTGCCGGCCACTGCGGTCGCCACCGGATGGGCCGATGACGGCACGCTCGAGGCCTTCGAGCTCCCGGTGGACGGCGTCGTATGTTCGGCGTGGACGGTGGCCGTCCAGTGGCATCCCGAAGCGCATGACGGTTCGGCCCTCCTCACCGGCTTCGTCGATTCATGCCGGGCGGCGCTCTCGGTGGACGCCCGATGAGCGCCGGAAGTGTCGAGGCCCTTTGGGCGCGCTCGGTTTTCTCCCCCGTGCCGGTGCGCAACGCGTTCGAGGTGACGGTGGAGCGCCTCGCGCAGAGCATCCGGCTCGGGGTGTTGAGCGGCGGGGATCAGCTGCCCCCAGAGCGGGAGCTCGCCGACACGTTCGGCGTCTCGCGCGTCACCTTGCGGGAAGCCCTGAAGGCCTTGAAGGCAGCCGGTTTGCTCGAATCACGACGCGGGCGCGGAGGCGGCACCTTTGTGGTCGCTGCGACGGCGCAGCAGCCGTGGGCGGCCAGGACCACTGAAGACGAGCCCACGCCGTCCCTGAACGACACGCTGGAATTGCGCCGGATCATCGAGCCGGGGGCCGCCGCGCTCGCCGCGCGCCGCACCCTCTCGGCGGCGGACCGCGGCACCTTGCACGATTGCCTGCGCGAGGCCAACGACTGCGATACCGAATCCCGCCGGCTCGCGGATTGCCGGCTGCATATGGCGATTGCGGCCGCCGGCGGCAGCCCGTCGGTCGTCGCTGTCGTCGCCGATGTGCAGATGCGGATGACCGAGTTGCTGCAGCGCATCCCCGTGTTGCGCCCCAACATCGCCCACTCCGACCGCCAACATGCCGCGATTGTGGCGGGAGTGCTGTCCGGTCAGCCCGATGCTGCTCGCGCCGCGATGGAGGAACACGTCGACGGCACCGCCGCGCTGCTTCGCGGACTGCTCAGCTGACGGCACCTCAGTAAGCAACTACCAGGCCACATCAAAAGGTACGGTCAACGAACCTTCACCGGAAGGACCACCGCATGGCGCACGGCCCGCTCACCCTCGAAGACCTGCGCACCGATGTCGCGTCTGGCGCCATCGACACGGTCATCCTGGCGATCGTCGACGTGCAGGGCCGCCTCGCGGGCAAGCGCTTCGACGCGGAGTACTTCGTCGACGAGGTCGTCGCCCACGGCACCGAAGGGTGCAACTACCTGCTCGCCGTCGACGTCGAGATGAATACCGTCAGCGGCTATTCGATGTCCTCATGGGAGCACGGCTACGGCGACCTGGTGATGTCACCCGACATGGCGACGCTGCGCCGCGTGCCGTGGCAGCCGGGAACGGCCATGCTGCTGGCCGACGCCCGCTGGCACGACGGCGCTCCAGTCATCCAGTCGCCCCGCCAGATACTGCAGGCTCAGGTGGAGCGACTCGCCGAGCGCGGATGGCTCGCGATGGTCGGCACCGAGCTGGAATTCATCCTGTTCGACGACAGCTATGAGACCGCGTGGTCCAAGCGCTACACCGACCTGATCCCGTCCAACCAGTACAACGTCGACTACTCGATTCTCGGCACCAGCCGCGTCGAACCGCTGCTACGTGACATTCGGCTCGGGATGCGCGGAGCCGGCCTGACCGTGGAGTCGGCGAAGGGCGAGTGCAATCTCGGCCAGCATGAGATCGCGTTCAAGTACACCGACGCTTTGACGACGTGCGACAACCACGTCATCTACAAGACCGGCGCCAAGGAGATCGCCGCACAACGCGGGTCGGCCCTTACGTTCATGGCGAAGTACAACGAGCGCGAGGGCAACTCCTGCCACATCCACCTCTCGCTGCGCGGCGCTGACGGCGATCCGGTCTTCGCCGGTGATCGTCCCCACGGCGTCTCCAAACTCTTCGAGCACTTCCTGGCCGGTCAGCTCGCCGGGCTTCGCGAGCTGACCTACTTCTTCGCGCCGAACATCAACAGCTACAAGCGATATCAGCCCGACACGTTCGCCCCGACAGCCGTCAAGTGGGGCTTTGACAACCGCACCTGCTCGCTACGCGTTGTCGGTCATGGGCAGAGCCTGCGTTTTGAGAATCGGGTGCCCGGCGGCGACGTCAACCCGTATCTCGCGGTCGCCGCGATGATTGCTGCTGGCCTGCACGGCGTGGACAACGAACTGCCATTGGAGGAGGCGTACGCCGGCAACGCGTACGCGTCGGGGGCGGAGCGCGTACCCACGACACTTCGCGAATCCGCGATCCTGCTGGGCCGGAGCGAGCTCGCCCGCAGCGCGATGGGAGACGAGGTCGTCGACCATTACGCCAACGCCGCGCGGGTCGAGATCGAAGCCTTCGACGCCGTCGTCACCGATTGGGAACGCACCCGCAGCTTCGAGCGCCTGTAGGGGTTGAACCGCGAATGAGCACAGGGGCCAGCACCGCACCTACGTATGACGTGATCAACCCGGCCACGGAGCAGATCGTCGTGACCGTCGACCTGCATGACTCGGCCGCCACCGATGCCGCGATCGCCCGCTCCCGCCAGGCTTTTACGAGCTGGCGACAGGTCAGCCCGGGCGATCGAGCCCGGCTGCTGCGCCGGTTCGCCGAGGCCGTCGACGCCGACCGGGAGAATCTGGCGCAGCTCGAGGTGACCAACTCGGGCCACACGATCAGCAACGCCCGATGGGAAGCCGGCAATGCGCGTGACGTGATCGCGTACTACTCCGGAGCCCCTGAGCGACTCATCGGACAGCAGATTCCGGTAGCCGACGGCATTGACATCACCTTCCACGAGCCGCTCGGAGTCGTCGGCGTCATCGTGCCGTGGAACTTCCCGATGCCCATTGCCTCTTGGGGTTTCGCGCCCGCGCTGGCCGCCGGCAACACCGTCGTCCTGAAGCCCGCGGAGCTCACCCCGATGACGGCGATACGGCTGGCGGAGTTGGCCTTGGAGGCCGGGCTGCCAGAGGACGTCTTCCAGGTGTTGGCGGGCAAGGGCAGCGTCGTCGGCCAGCGCTTCGTCGACTCGCCGGACGTCGACAAGGTCGTCTTCACCGGCTCCACCGAAATCGGGCGGGAGGTCGGCGCGGGCTGTGCGGCCCGGCTGAAGCCGGTCACGCTGGAGTTGGGCGGCAAAAGCGCAAACGTCATCTTCGCCGATGCCGACCTCGAGGCCGCAGCGGCGGGGGCGCCGTACGCCGTCTTCGACAACGCCGGCCAGGACTGCTGTGCCCGCTCGCGAATCCTCATTGAACGCAGCGCATTCGACGCATTCATGACGGCGTTCGAGAAGGCCGTCCGCGGCGTCGTGGTGGCCGATCCGTCGCTGGACACGACCGAGATGGGACCGCTGATCAGCGCCGGGCAGCGGGAGCGCGTCGCCGCATACGTGCCCGATGACTCGCAGGTGGCTTTCCGCGGCAGCGCGCCGAGCGGCCCCGGATTCTGGTTTCCGCCGACCGTGCTGGCGCCCAGTGACCCGCAGGACCGGGCGCTGCGCGAGGAGATCTTCGGCCCGGTTGTCGCCGTCATCCCGTTCGACGACGAGGCCGATGCCATCCGCATCGCCAACGACAGCGAATTCGGCCTCTCCGGCTCCATCTGGACGCGTGATGTCGGCCGCGCGATCCGGGTGAGCCGCGCTGTTGAAGCCGGCAACCTGTCGGTGAACTCGAACTCCTCCGTGCGCTACTGGACCCCGTTCGGCGGCTTCAAGTCCTCCGGATTGGGCCGCGAGTTGGGGCCTGACGCACCGCTCGCGTTCACCGAGACCAAGAACGTCTTCATCAGTAACGGCTGACCGAGCAAGCCCCCCGAAGGAGCAGACACTCATGTCAGAAACGTCCGGACGGTTGTCCGGCAAGGTCGCCGTCGTGACGGGCGCGGGCAGCGGCATCGGGCTCGCGACCATCCGCCGATTCGCCGCGGAGGGTGCGCGGGTCGTGTGCGCGGACCTCGACGAGGCGAGCGGATCGGCGGCCGCCGCGGAGATCGGCGGCACCTTCACCGCCGTCGACGTCACGTCCGAAGACGAGGTGCGCTCGCTGTACGTGTCGACGGTCGACACGTTCGGCAGCCTCGACGTGGCCTTCAACAACGCCGGCATCTCCCCGCCGGACGATGACTCGATCCTGACGACCGGCCTCGACGCGTGGCGGCGTGTGCAGGAGGTCAACCTCACCTCGGTCTACCTGTGCAGCAAGTACGCGATCGAGCAGATGCGGGCGACCGGCGGCGGTTCGATCATCAACACGGCCTCGTTCGTCGCTGTCCTGGGTTCGGCCACCTCGCAGATCTCGTACACCGCGAGCAAGGGCGGGGTGCTGGCGATGACCCGCGAGCTTGGGGTGCAGTTCGCCCGCGAAGGCATCCGCGTCAACGCACTCTGCCCCGGCCCGGTCAACACGCCGATGCTCAAGGAACTCTTCGCCAAGGACCCGGAGCGCGCGGCCCGCCGGCTCGTCCACGTGCCGATGGGCCGCTTCGCTGAGCCCGAGGAGATCGCCGCCGCGGTGACCTTCCTGGCCAGTGACGACTCGTCCTTCATCACCGCCTCCAGCTTCCTGGTCGACGGCGGCATCAGCGGCGCCTACGTCACCCCCCTGTAGCAAGAGCTTCGCTCATATGACCGTCGGACTTTAACCAGAGCCACGCCGAGATCAGCACGGCCGCGAGCCCGGATCTCGCTAGTCAATCTGGGCGCGCTGATGAACCCGCCGAATCACACCGGCTGCCGCCACCTTGCTCGCTCCCGAACTGCTCCCCCAGCTCCTGTCCCTGGATCCACGCGGGGCGCACGGATGACGGCCTGCTCCCTGGCCTCAGGCGTTGCTGTCAGGGCCGCGAGCATGTCCCGGTGACGAACCCACCCGACAAGGGTTCCGTCGGGCCCGGCGACGGGCACCGCTTCGGCGCCCGCGTGCAGCTGGCGGAGCACCTCACCGATGGAGGCGTCGTGAGCGACCGCGTCAGGCCCGGCAGTGAGCGCCCAGAGGCTCGTGTCCTCGGCCGCAGCGATGGCCTCCATGACCTCAAACGCGCCGACCGTGCCCAGGTAGTGGCCGTCAGTGTCGACCACCGGCAAGGCGCTCTCCCCATCCTCGGCAAACCGCTTGGCAACGACAGCCAGAGCGGTATCCACCGGGACTGCGGCGGGGGGGGCCACCATGACCGAGCTGACCGGTCTGCGACGCATCCCGGCATCCGCCGGCTCATCAATGTCGATGCCGCGGCGCAACAGCTTCCGCGTGTAGACGGTGTCGGCGGAGACCAGCTGGCTCACCCCGGAAGCAAGCACGATGGCGAGCATCAGCGGGAGGATGATCGTGTACTCGCCGGTCAACTCGAACAGGATGACGACGGCGGTGATCGGCGCTCGCGCCGCACCCGCGAACACGGCTCCCATTCCCACCAACGCGTACGCCCCCACCGACCCGCCGGAATGCGGGGCGATCGCGTGGACCGCATCGCCGAAGATGGCACCCGCCATCGCACCGCAGAAAAGGCTGGGAGCAAAGACACCGCCCGACCCGCCGATGCCGATCGTGAGACTGCAAGCGACCAGCTTGCCCACCAGCAGCGCCACCAGGAAGGCCACCGTGTAGCCCCCGGCTACCGCCCGGCCGAGAACCGGGTATCCGACGCCGTACATCTGGGGAAGCACCAGCAACACGCCGCCGAGCAGCAGCCCACCGACCGCCGGGCGCAGCCACTCCGGGCCGCGCCACGCCCAGTCGCAAGCATCTTCGATGGCATACAGCACCCGCGAAAAGACCACGCCGATCAACCCGGCAAGGACGCCGAGCAGCGCGAAAAGCGGATACTGCACCACGTGATCGACGTGGAAGGACGGCAGCGTCAGGAAGGGTGAGTCGCCAAGGATCGCGCGGCCGATCACACTCGCGGTGACCGACGACAGCACGACCATGCCGAACGACTGCGTACCCCACTGCCGAAGGATCAGCTCCATCGCGAAGAACACACCGGCCAGTGGTGCGTTGAACGTCGCGGCGATGCCCCCCGCAGCGCCACAGGCCACGAGCAACCTGACACGACGCTCGTCGAGCCGGCAGGCCTGGGCGAGAGTGGAGCCGAGCGCGGATCCGATCTGCACGATCGGACCTTCACGACCGACTGACCCTCCGCCGCCTATGCACAGCGCGGAGGCCACCGCCTTGACGACCGCGACCTGAGGACGGATGCGGCCTCCGTGGCGAGCCACCGCGACCATCACCTCGGGAACGCCGTGACCGCGCGCCTCGCGCGCGAACCGGTACACGAGGGGCCCG
This sequence comes from Mycobacteriales bacterium, assembly GCA_038245655.1. Classification (GTDB taxonomy): domain Bacteria; phylum Actinomycetota; class Actinomycetes; order Frankiales; family Frankiaceae; genus DATAZK01. The sequence continues at coordinate 17,977 of JBBRSE010000045.1, forward strand.
TAAAGCAAGCCTGCCAGCACGGGAGCCGCGACCACGAACCAGCGGCCCAAGCCCAAAACATGCGGGTTTGCCGCATGCGGATGGGCAGCGTAAGAGGCATATCCCGAGAATGCCTTGGTCAGACCCTCAATCATGTAGCGGAAGACGACAGCGCCGAAGCCCGCACCTACCCCGACGAGCAGCGAAAGGATCAACAGCCCTGCCCGGCCGGAACCGGGCGTCATCACCCGGAAGTCACGTCCACGAAGCAGGGCCATTTTTGCATAGTGCAATGTTAACCTTGTGCAAAGCAACTGGTTGAGACGAATCCCACGGAGGCAAGCATGCAAGGGGGCGCCGGATGCCACGGATGAGCGACGATTCGCGACTGGATCCCGTTGTCGATGCCGTGCTGGCATCGTCCCGCGCGCTGGTGGCCGTTTCGGCGCGCTCGATCGCGGGGGTCACCGGCGTCACGCTGCCGCAATACCGGATGCTCGTTGTCCTGCACGCCGCGCCCAGCAACCTCAGCCAGCTGGCCCGCGCCCTGGATGTCGCACCGTCCACGGCGATGCGTATGGCCGATCGCCTCGTCGCCGCCGGACTGGTGACCCGGACGGTGCCGCCGGAGAATCGTCGCGAAACCCGTCTCGAAATCACGGCGGCGGGAGGCCAGGCCATTCGCAGGGTCAACGCTCGGAGGCGACGCGACCTGAAGGCCGTCCTCTCCCGAATTGCCCCCGACCAGCGACCCCAGCTCGCGGCCGCGATGTCGGCGTTCGCTCAAGCCGCTGAGGAGCTCTGGAAGGGAATCTCTTCAAAGGCGCCGTGACCCGCTAGTCACGGGCCGCCAGGGCGGCCAGCTGCGCGTTGTAGGCGGCGAGCTTTTGATCGCCGTCCCGATTGGCCTCGCGGTCGAGTCGACGACCCTCGCGGTCGCTGGCTCGCGACCAGCTTGCCGCGACAACGATCACCACGATCAGCGTAGGGATCTCGCTGAAGGCCCAGGCGATTCCGCCGGCTGAGCCCTGGTCACTGCGGGCAGAGATCCCCCAACTCGCTACCGGATGCGCAAAGACGCTTACCACCAGGCGGTTCGACATCATCACGGCGATACCGAAGAACGCGTGGAAAGGCATCCCGATCAGCAGCTCGACCATGCGAAGCCCATGGCCGGTGCGCCGCGGCGACGGGTCGATCGCCAGGATCGGCCAGAAGAAGAGCAGGCCGACGGCAAGGAAGTGAGCCAGCATCCAGTTATGGCCCCACCAGTTCGACATCGCCGCGTCGAACAGGGGCGTGAAGTACAGGCCGTAGAGGCTGGCGATGAACAGCGGCAGCGTGAAGAAGGGTGACGTGATGAGCCCCGCGGCACGGCTGTGAAGCACCGCGAGCAGCAGGCCACGAGCGCCGCCGCGACCGCCGGGCAGTGTGCGCAGCGCTAGCGTGACCGGCGCACCCATCAGCAGCAGTATGGGCGAGAGCATGCTCAGCACCATGTGCTGAGCATGTGCACGCTGAACAACTGCATGCCATAGCCCCCGAGACCGGTGCCGGTCATAGCCACAACCGTCAGCAATCCGCACCCGAACGCCGCCGAGCGCCCGATCGGCCACCGATCTCCGCGCTGATGCAGCTTCAAGAAGGCCGCGGCATACGCGGCCAGGGCGACGAAGCAGGCCGCCGGGAAGACGGGTACCGGCTGCGGATTCCAGGCCAGGAGGCGGGAGAGATCCGGCCGAGCCATCGGCATCCACATCGGGCCGCTCATGTGCACACCTGTCACGTGTTGCAACTCTTGCACATTTCAACTCGTGGTGAGCGCCGCATAATCTGCTCGCGTGACATCACGGTCCGTCAATGAGCCGTCAGCACGCGGCACCTCGACCGGTTGCCCGTCGACCAGCACGCGTACCTGGGTCACATCCGCAGTAGTCGTGACGGTGTAGACGAGCTGCGCGAGAGCGAGTGATTGCTCCTGGCTATCGATGGTCATCAGCCCAGCGCTCAGGTCGAGAACGACGACCCCGGAGCGAACGAAAACCCGGTCCGCAAGCAGCGCGGACGGCAAGGCCGAACGCAGTCCACGACCAGCATCCTCGACCGTCGGACCGCTGAGCAGGGCTTGGACGGTGCGCTTGAGCGTCACCGGATCCGGGACGGCCCGCTTCACGGCATCCAGCCGTTCACCACGGACAAGGTAGATCGTGGTCAGCCGGGTCACCGGTCCCTCCGGCGGCGCGACGGTCGGTGCCGCGGCACTGGCGAGCGGTTGCGGGCGAGATTCCACTGCCACCCCGCAGCTTGTCATGAAAACCAGGGTGCTGAGCGCGCCGGCGAATGGCCCGGCCCAGCGGCGAGCACTCACTTGAGCGATGCCTTCCGCTGCGTGTCCTCGTCCGCGGTGCGCCCACCGCCATCGTGTTGCGCCACCCACCCCGGGCGAAGCTCTGGCAGCTCAACGACAAACCGGGCTCCGCCGAGGTCAGACGACTCGATCCGAATGCATCCACCTTGCAGCTGAACGTGCTCACGAACGAGAGCGAGCCCGAGGCCCGCTCCCCCTCCGTCGCCGCGACGGGCCCCAGCGCTGCCCCGCGAGAACCGATCGAACACCCGCTCCCGATCGGACTCAGCGATGCCCGGGCCATCGTCATCGACGGTCAGCTGAAGGAGTGCTCCCACTGGACCGGGCTGCACGCCCAGCCGAAGAGCGACCGTCGATCGTGCGTACCGATCCGCGTTGTCGAGCAGATTCGCAACGATCCGCTCCAGCCGCCGCTTTTCGCCCAGCACGAGCGCCGCCATCGCGGCGGAGTCGACTTCGATCTCGATGTTCATCGTCAGGCTCGCCAGCATCTGGGCCCGCAGCACGATCTGGGCCAGGCAGACGGGTTCGAGGTCCACCGGGGCGCCGGCGTCTATCCGGCTGATCTCCAACAGGTCCTCAACCAGCTTCCCGAACCGGCCGACCTCGCTGGCCAGCAGGTCGAGAGCGCGGCGGGCACGATCGGACAGCTCATCCCGTCGACCCTCGAGGATGGCAAGTGCGGCTGAAACGGTCGTCAGGGGGGAACGCAGCTCGTGACTCACGTCCGCGGTGAACCTGAGCTCACGCTGGATGCGCTCCTCGAGCGCATCTGCCATGTCGTTGAAAGCTTCGGAGAGCATGGAAAGCTGGCGGTCGGGGGTAGCGCCGATGCGGGCGTCCAAACGACCACTCGCGATCTCCCGGCTGGTCGCAGCGACGCGAGTCAAGGGTTGCAGCAGCCTGCGGCTGGTCCAGAACCCCAATGCCGCACCGAGCAGGGTGAGTGCGGCAGCTACCGATGCCAGGACAGCGCTGAGGGTCCGAAGCGTCGCGTCAAGTTCCCGAAGCGGAGCGATCTCGTAATACTCGGGACCACCGCTGCCGAGCGGGATCCCCACGACAAGCACCGGCCCCCCGTCGAGGCGAATGCGCTGGTGCTCGCTGCCGCCTTCCCGCACCTTCGACTGAACCAGCGCCGGGACGTCGTCCGGGCCGACGCCCACGGCCGACGTGTACCAGCGGTCCTGAAACCGCAGTAGCGACTGGGTGTCTGCGGTGGTCCGAAGCCCCGCCAGGACCTTTGCCACCTGGGATCCCCGGGTCTGCAGCGCCTCCTCCACCGCGTTTGCATGTAGCTGGGCCTGGTGCTCCGCAGCGCGTTCACGTTGGCTCAGCAGGTAGCTGCGGGTAACTCCGAAGGTCACTGCAGCCAGCACCACGCAGAGCGTGAGCGCGCCGAGACCGAAGGCGACAACCAGCCGCACGCGCAAACCCACCCGGCGCAGCGGGGACCTCATGTCTGCAGCTTGTACCCGAGACCGCGGACGGTCATGACGTGCTGCGGATTCCCCGGGTCCGCTTCCACCTTCGTTCTAAGGCGCCGGATGTGCACATCGACGATGCGCGCATCGCCGAGGTAGTCGTACTCCCAGACCTTCTCCAGCAGCAATTCGCGGCTGAAGACGCGACCGGGCGCCGACGCCAGCTCGCACAGCAACTTGAACTCCGTCTTGGTGAGGTGCACGGGTTGTCCAGCCCGCGTGACCGCCCCACCTGCTGCGAAGATCGTGATCGCGCCGATCGACATGGTGGCGTCTTCGCTGGCGCTGCGACCCCGCCGGCGCAGCGCCCTCAGCCGGGCCGTGAGCTCCGGAAGCGCGAACGGCTTGGTGACGTAGTCATCGGCTCCCGCTTCCAACCCGGCGACGACATCGGAGGTGTCGTTTCGGGCGCTGACAACGACGATGGGGACGTCGCACAGGCGACGCAGCCGACGGCAGCATTCGAAGCCGTCTATCCCCGGCAGCATCAGATCCAGGATGATCAGCTCGGGCTGCGAGACCGCGACCTTTCCCAGAGCTTCCTCGCCGCTGCCGGCGGTAGCGACGGAGTAACCCTCCTCCTCGAGCGCCATCGTCAGCGCCGCGCTGATGCGCTCGTCATCCTCGACAATCAAGACGGTGGGTGCCACGCCTTCGCATCATGCCCCAGTCAGCGTCTAGCGGCAGTCGAGAATGGCGAGCAGCGCGCGCCTGCTGGAGCCCGCCGAGACGAGAAAACTCACGCCGCCTGGCAAGCCTGAAGCCAGCCGGCAGCATTCGGATGCCGCGGCGACGCCGGCTTCGGTGAAGCCGGTGACAGGACGCAGGTCCACGGTGATCCGCTCGCCTCCGTCGGCCGCCACGGCATCGGCCGCGTCAAGCAGCAACTGACCGCTCGCCAAGTCAAGGCACTGGTGGACGCGAATACGCACATCACCGGAGCGAGCCGTTTCTTCGACGAGGACCGGGGTCTCGACGAGGACCGCGCTGTCGCCGCGCTGGCCGCGCCCTGGGACGGTAGTTGTCATAACGACCACCCTCGCAAGCCATCGGCGGCAATCGCGTTGCGGATTCATGACAGTTGAATGTCGAATTGCGTCAACGGAATGACATGGTTTTGCCGACACAGCCGTCATACAGCTCGGCCAGTGTGGGGGACCACGTTCACACCATGCTCAGCCTCCCGGAGGTGCTTCGATGCCAGCCCAAGTGGTTCCCGTCTCTCGCAATGCCGGCCGAACGTCGCTTATGTCCGACCGCGAGTCCGTGTTCCCTGGGCTGCACTGCACCACGTCCCCGGGAGCTGCTTCAGCTCCGGGTTCTGCAGGCTCGCGACGCGGCAAGCCACGACCCTCGGTCCTGCTCGAGGTGCGCGGCGATCTCGACGAAACCCTCGTTGCGCGGATGCGGGAATCCATCTTCTCCGCGGCCGCAGAGCGACCGGAGAGCATCGTCGTTGATCTCGCCGACGTCAGCTTCGTGGACACCGTCGGGCTGCGGACATTGATCGCTGGCCGCCGGCGATGCTCGGCCAGCGGCACAACGTTCGCCCTGCGTAGCCCCAGCCGGGCGGTGCGCCGGCTGCTCTCGATGACGCATCTCGACACCATCTTCGACGTCGAACCGGCCGCCTGCTGACACCTGCACGTCTCCGGGGGAATCTCACATGCAGCACGCGTCGTGGCGTCGTTGGCGCACGATCATCGTCCTGACAGCGTTCACCGCTCCGACCGTATCCGCCTGCCTTCCGGCCGGAGCCGCGGTGAGCCTGGTGGAGTGAGCCTGGCGGGGAATCCGCAGGCGACCGAATGGCCGGGCCGGTAGCGTGCGGTGTCGTGGCGCGAGTGAAGCAGCTGACCGAGCCGGGCGTAGCCCCGGGTGCCGGCGACGTGGAGGCGGTCATGCTGGCCTCCCGGGCCCTCGTGGCGGTCGCCGCGAAGTCCTTGGCACCCGTGGAGGATGTGGTCACCGCCCCGCAGTGGCGTCTTCTCGTGGTCGTCTCATGCCAGGGCACGGCCACCCTCAACGAGGTGGCGCAAGCCCTGGGGGTGCATCCCTCGACGGCCACCCGGGTGTGCGACCAGCTGGTCGCCGCGGGGCTACTCCTCCGTCAGGAGGATTCCCAGGATCGCCGATACGTGGCGCTGTCGCTGACCCGAAAGGGCCAGCGACTCGTCGACAAGGTCACCGCGGCGCGAAGCGCCGACATCGAGAAGATCCTGAACCGCCTCGAGGGACCCAGCCGCAAGCGCCTCGTCACGGCCTTGCGCGAATTCGCGACAGCCGCCGGCGAGATCGAGGTCGACCGGCTCTGGGATCTCTCGCTTGGCAGCCCGGGGAGTTGACCTTGCGGGAGAGCTGAAGAAGGCGGGCGCCACGGCGAGAAGGTCACCCTCTGAGCTTGGTCAGGGGACCCCGTTGAGAGCGTTCACCGCTTCGTTGAGCTGACCGATTGAGGCGAAGTCCACCGCGATGTAGGTCGGGGCACGACCACGGCGCTTGATGCAACGTCGCGCCTGCTCGATCGGGAAGGACTTGCTGCTCGCGACCGCGGCGTCGCGCCGGCTGCTCGCGGCGCGGGTCACCCAGTTGTTCAGCAGCAGCAGCGAGGCATCGAGCGCGCCGCGATCTGCCTGGCAGCTGAGCACCTCGGCGCTTTCGTTGCGAAACGGGGTGTCCCCGCCGTACCGGTAAAAGTTGCGGTACCAGCTCCCCGGAACGTCACCGTCCTCGGCGAAGATGAAGACGCGTTTCTGCGCGACGATCAGCTGGCGCAAGGTGGGCCAGGCGCCGTCCGGATCTTCCGGTGGCGTGGCCACGAGCGGGAGCAGGCCGCTGTCACGAACGGCTCGCTCGGTGTCCGTCGTGCTGATGGCGTTCTGGACGATCAACGTGATGACCTCGTCCGGGTTGCGATCGAGCCAGCCACGGATCTCGTGCAGCTGGCCGGTGAGCGGGGTGGCGCCAAGCTGGCATATGTCGTGGCAGAGCCACGTGCCGGGACGTGTCGACTCCACCGGTCGGGCGAACGGCGCCAGTGCTGCACGCGTCGCGGCGGGCAACGACGCGAGGAAGCCGGCGACCTTCCCCGCCGGTGTCCAGTAGTGGGTGTCTACCAGCAACGCGCGCACGCCGTTGTCGAGCTGGTGAGTCATCGACGGATCCTGGGCCGGCCCGAGAAACCGGTCCTCGCTCGTAGCCATCGCGTTGTGGGCGGCCGCGTACACCACCCGGTTGTACGCGCGATCGCACAACTCGCGAGACCCGTTGCACTCAAGCCCGGTACCCGGCGCCGACTTCGCGAGCCAAGCGCAGGACACGATGAGGGTCGGCAGCGCAGCGGCGGTGACGAATCGCGTTCGCCTGGCGGGGCGCGCCCTGACGCCACCGTCCGGCTGGGTCAGCGACATGACGGCGAACACAACGTCGGCCAGCAGCAACCCACCGGCCAGCAGCACGTTGCGCACGTCAACCTGGTGCGAAAGCCGGCTGGCGACGTCGTGGAACAGGGTCCGCGCCGCGGGGGGGCAGGGGCGATCTCCCGCCCGTGAGCGACTTGACCTGCCTGTCGTAGAGATGCTGGGCGATCAGTCCCGTGACGACAGTCAGAACCGCCAGCGAGGCGGCTGATGCTGCCAGCAACCAGGCGAGCCGGCCGCCGGAGCGTCGTGTGATCACGAGCGCACCAGCGAGCGCCCCGACAGACAGCAGCGCAGCCATTGCTTCGATCCAGCCGATGGCCGGACCCACCCCGTGAACCAGGCAATACGCCGACCGCCGGCCTGTCCGGCAGCGTGGAAAGGCTCACGTTGATGTCGAGCACGGTGCCGCGGCTCCAGCCGGGCGCTGAGATCGCGCGTGGCGGCGGCAGTGCCGGAAAATATGAGTGGTCCGACGAGCGCGAGTGCGCCGCTCACGTCACCCTCGGTCAGCAAGACCTGGAGCTGGTCACCGATCCCCGCGCGATCCGGCGCCGGCACGGTCGCCAGGACCGCACGGGCGAGGTCGCGCGCCTGAACAGCCGTCAGCGGGAGCGCCGGAAGCCGCCCGGGCAGCTTGCCGCTGCCGATGTCGGACAGCGCGCCGAGGAATCGCGCCGTGAGCTGCTGGAGGGACGTTGCGCGGTAGGTCGGGGCAGCGGCGACCTCTCGACCGATGTACAGGTCCGCCAGCGCGGCTATGTTGCCGAAAAGCGGTGCCACATCCACCGCCAGATCCAGCGTTGGTCGGCGACCGTGGAGGTAGTCGAGAATACGATCCAGCTGGCCGTCCACGATGCCGCGCAGTGTCGACGGCGGAAGGACGACCCGCAGATTCGCCGTCACGAGCGTCCGGTCGATTGGCAGCCGGGAGAGCAGGCCGCCGGTCACTGCGGCGGCCGCCGGATCGGGTAGAACCTGCGTGTAGAAACGTTCGTAGGCCCTGGCACCGTCGAGTGACTTGTCGTAGACCGTGCGACGCAGCAGCGTCGAACGGCCTGTCTCCGCCAGAACGGCCGCAAACGCCGAGGTCACCGCAATCGCGATCAGGACAGTGACGGCGACGCGGCGCCAGCGGCGGCGATTTGGCCGAGGGGGCCGATATGATTTCTTGCCCGGGTTATTCGCGCCGGCTCCGTTTCGCGACCAGTCACCCCCGCCTGCGGTGAGATGCTGGGAAACTTTCCGCAGGGGCGCAGCCATCTCGCGTTAGTCAATGCTGCCCCACCTACGCGCACCGGTCCGATGCCCCGGATCGACCGGAACCGGTCTGAGCTCGGAGTCCGACCGTCGAGGAAGAACTTGGCAGCGCATGACATTCGGGCGCTGCGATGCAAACATGCAAGGGAGCCGTTCCCCAAAGGTGCAGGAGAGTCCGTGAAGGTTTACGACAAGTTGTTCATCGGCGGCGAGTTCGTCGCACCACTCGGCACGCAGACGATCGACGTCATCAACGCCTCGACCGAGGAGATCGCTGGACGCGCCCCCGAGGCAACGGTCGCCGACATCGACCGCGCGGTCGAGTCGGCCCGCCAGGCGTTCGACAACGGCCCGTGGGCGCGCTCGACGCCGCTGGAGCGCGCTGAGCTCCTGCAGCAGCTTTCCAAGGCGATCCAGGCCCGCTACCAGGAGTTCGCCGAGGTCATCTCGACCGAGACCGGCTGCCCGGTGACCAGCTCGATCATGACCCAGGTCTTCAGCTCCACGATGGTCTTCGACTACTACGGCGGGCTCGTCACCGAGTTCCCGTTCGAGGAGCAGCGCAAGGGCGTCATGGGCCCGGTACTCGTGCGCCGCGAGGCCGTTGGTGTCGTCGGCGCCATCGTCCCCTGGAACGTGCCGCTGTTCGTGTCGGCGCTGAAGCTCGCTCCCGCCCTCGCCGCCGGTTGCACGGTCGTCCTGAAGCCCTCCCCGGAGACCGCGCTCGACGCGTACCTGCTCGCCGAGGTGGCGCAGGAGATTGGCATCCCCGCCGGCGTGCTCAACATCGTCACGGCCGGGCGTGAGGTCAGCGAACATCTCGTCACCCACCCTGGCGTCGACAAGATCTCATTCACCGGTTCCGGGGCGGCCGGGCGCCACATCGCCGCGCTGTGCGCCCAGGACCTACGCCGCGTCACACTCGAGCTCGGCGGCAAGTCGGCTGCCGTCGTCCTGGAAGACGCCGACCTCGACGCGAGCCTCACTCACGTTGTCAACAACGGCCTCATGAACAACGGCCAGGCCTGCATCGCACAGACCCGCATCCTCGCCCCTCGCTCGCGCTACAACGAGGTCGTCGACGCCCTCGCGGCGAAGGTCGGTGCCCTCAAGGTCGGGAGCGCCCTCGACACCGCCACCGAGCTCGGCCCGCTGGTCGCAGACCGCCAGCGCGAACGGGTGCTCGGCTACATCGAGAAGGGCAAGGCCCAGGGCGCTCGCGTCGCCACCGGCGGCGGCTGTCCCGATGACCAGGACCGCGGCTGGTTCGTCTCGCCGACCGTCTTTGCCGACGTCACCAACGACATGACCATCGCACAGGAGGAGATCTTCGGCCCGGTGCTGTCGGTCATCCAGTACGACGGTCCCGACGACGCCGTGCGCATCGCCAACGACACCACCTACGGCCTGTCCGGCGCGGTCTACGGCGCCGACGTCGAGCAGGCCACCGGCATCGCCCGCCGGCTGCGTACGGGCACCGTCGCGGTCAACAACATGTCGCCGATGGACTTCGCCGCACCGTTCGGCGGGTTCAAGCAGTCCGGTCTCGGCCGCGAGCTCGGCCCCGAGGGTCTGCAGGCGTTCCTGGAGTACAAGACGATCACGCTGCCCAACGGCTGACCCCAGCCCCGCGCAAAGAGGTCCGGTCAGAGGTCCGTCAGTGCCACTTCGGGATCGGCCATCCGAGCGAGGTCGAGCGGGCGCGCATCGGTGATCAGCGTCCGAAGGTCTTCGATGACATCCCAGACGTTGACCGCGAGCGCAGCATTCACGACGCCCCCGCGGTGGTAGAAGGCGATGAACTCGCGCTTGCCCGTATCGCCGCGGATCACGACCTGGTCGTCAGCGTCCGCGTAGCCGACGTATTCGAGCCCGAGGTCGTACTGGTCGGAGTAGAAGTACGGCAGCCGGGTGTACGATTGCGCCGCGCCGCTGGCGTTAGCGCCGGCGGCCGTCCCCTGGTTCAGGGCGTTGGCCCAGTGCTCGACGCGCAAGTGACGCTTGTAATGCGGGTGCCACGCGCTCGCGATGTCGCCAGCCGCGTACACACCTGGCGCGCTGGACCGCAGCAGGTCATCGACGACGACCCCGTTGTCGACCTTGATCCCCGCGCTGGTCGCAAGATCCACGCGAGGTGCCACGCCGATGCCGGCTACGACGACGTCTGCCGCCTCGACGCTCCCGTCGGCAAGCACCACCTGCTCGACCGAACCGCTCCCACGCAGCTCCGTGACCCCGATCCCGAGGCGAAGAGTGACCCCCTGGTCAGCGTGCAGCGTCGCGAAAACCTGGCCCACTTCATCGCCAAGAACCCGGCCTAGCGGATACGGCTCCGGCTCGATGAGGACAACCTCGGCGCCCATCTGGCGGGCAGACGCAGCCACTTCCGACCCGATCCACCCCGCGCCGATGACCGCCACCCGGCTCGCCTGCGTGATGGCGTCGTGCAGGCTGGCCGAGTCCTCGACGGTTCGCAGGTAATGAACGCCGCTCAGCTGGGCGCCGGCGAAAGGCAGCGGACGAGGTGCAGCGCCGGTCGCGAGGATGACCGTGTCGAACGCGATCGAGTCGCCGCTGGACAGGTTGGCCCGACGCCCCTGCAGGTCGAGTGCCGCGACGGTCGTCCCAGTCATGAGCTCGATGTCCAGCTCCGCGTACGACGCGGCCTCGCGTACTCGCGAGGAATCGAGCGGCTTCGCACCGCGCAGGATCTCTTTGGAGAGCGGCGGCCGCTCGTACGGAGGGCGGGCCTCCTCCCCGACGAGAACGACCCGGCCTTCGTAGCTGCCGGCTCGTGCCGCCTCTGCCGCCTTGGCGCCGGCGAGACCGCCTCCGACGATGAGGAGCGTGGGACGAGATGCCATCAGTTGTGTTCCCTTCGGCCGAAGTAACTCCCTCACCCTGCCCACCTACCAGCAAGATGCACAAGTACCCGCGTTGACTCATCAAAATTGCGCGCGTAGCGGGGTTCGTTGACTCATGAAGGAATGCGCGCGTGGAGCGCGCCTGCCGTGCCGGTGTCGATCGGGGCGATAGGCCCGATCGATGGGACTGACGATGGGCCAGCGCAAGG
>JBBRSE010000046.1:0-28840 GCA_038245655.1 Mycobacteriales bacterium
AGCCGACCTCGGCATCGACACCGTCAAACAAGCCGAAGTCTTCGCCTCCGTACGCGAAACGTTCGGCATCCCACGCGACGACAACCTCAAACTGCGCGACTACGCCACCCTCGCCGCCGTCGCCGGCTTCGTCCGCGACCGTCTCCCGGAGGCGGCAGCGCCCGTAGTCGAGTCGCCGACGGCAGCCGCACCTAGCGACGAGGCAGCCGAAAAGGCAGCAATCCCAGCGCCTCCGACCGGCAGCCTCGAAGCGGCCAACCGAGTTCCGCGAAGGGTCCCGGTACCGGTGCTGCGTCCACCGCTGAAGGTGTGCAAGCCGACCGGTGTCGTCCTGGACGAGACCGCTCGCGTCATCGTGGCGAGTGACCTCGGAGGCGTCGGAGATGCGCTGAAAAAGAAGCTGAGCAAGCTCGGCGCGACCGTACTGGAGCTCGATCCCACCCTGGACCGCGACGCGGTCATCAGCCGGGTTGCCGAGCTGCTCGAGGCCGGCCCGATCACGGGCGTCTACTGGCTGACGGCTCTCGATGACGAGGGTCCGGTGGCCGATCTCGACCTCGACAGCTGGCATACCGCGCTGCGCATCCGCGTGAAGAACCTCGTCGCCACCATGCGCGCGCTGTATGACAGCGGCGCGTTCCTGGTCGCCGCCACCCGCCTCGGCGGCAAGCATGGTTACGATGCCGCTGGTGCGACCTCCCCGCTGGGCGGCGCCGTTACGGGCTTCACCAAGGCGCTGAAGCGTGAGCACCCCGAAACCCTCATCAAGGCCGTCGACTTTGCGGCCAGCCGAAGCAAGGCCAAGCTCGCCGACCGGTTGATCGACGAGACGCGGCTGGATCCCGGTTGCGTCGAGGTCGGCTACGACGAGAGCTTCCGCTGGGGTGTCGGTCTGGCAGAGCAGCCGGCAGACGACGGCCAGCCAGGTCTGTCCCTGACCCCGGAAACCGTCTACGTGGTGACCGGCGCGGCCGGCAGCATCGTCTCGGCGATCACTGCCGACCTGGCGACCCACGGCGGCGGCGGCGAGTTCCATCTCCTGGACATCACCCCGAAGCCAGACCCGAGCGACGCCGACTTGGTGGCCTTCATGGCCGACCGTGACGCGCTGAAGGTCGAGCTGCTGCACCGGATGAAGGAGTCCGGCCAGAAGGTCAAGCCGGCGCTGGTAGAGAAGGAGATCTCTCGCCTCGAGCGGCTCGCCAAGGCGCAAGAAGCCATCGCCGCCGTTGAAGCGGCTGGCGGCCACGCTCACTACCACCCCGCGGACCTCACTGACGCGGTCGCAATGTCGGCCATCGTCGCCGAGATCGCGCAGGCTCATGGCCGCGTCGACGTCCTCGTGCACGCCGGCGGACTGGAAATCAGCAAGGGACTCAAGGACAAGGCGCCGCGCGAGTACGACCTCGTCTTCGACGTGAAGAGCGATGGTTGGTTCAACCTCCTGCACGCCATGGAGGGTCTGCCGATCGCCGCCACCGTGGCGTTCAGCTCGGTGGCCGCCCGCTTTGGCAACATGGGCCAGACCGACTACTCGGCGGCGAACGACTTACTCTGCAAGCTCGCGTCGAACTTCCGGCGCAGTCGTCCGGACACTCGGGCGATCGTCGTCGACTGGACCGCCTGGGGCGGCATCGGGATGGCCACTCGCGGCTCGATCCCCGCCATCATGGCGGCGGCCGGCATCGAGATGCTGAACCCTTCAGCCGGGATCGCCACCGTGCGTCGCGAGCTCATCTCGGGCGGGACGCGCGGCGAGCTGGTGGTCGGCACCACGCTCGGCATGATGATGGCGGAGTTCGACGAGACCGGTGGCCTCGACATCGCTGCCGTTGACGTCGCCGACAGCGGGCCGATGGTCGGCCAGGTCACCGAAATGGGGATCTACACCGGCCTCACGGTCGAGACGACCCTCGACCCGGTGACCCAGCCGTTCCTTGACGATCACCGCATCGACGGCACCCCCGTCCTGCCCGGCGTCATGGGCGTCGAGGCCTTCGCCGAGGTTTCCCGGCTGCTGTTCCCCGACCGCCATGTCGTGTCGGTCGAGAACGTCAACTTCCTGGAGCCCGTGAAGTTTTACCGCGATCAACCGCGCACCTTGCGCATCAGCGCGGTGTTCCAGGTCGACGATGTGACGGGCGAGATCGTCGCCCGCTGCCAGCTGATCGGCACCCGGACTCTGCCCACGTCACCGGAGCCACAGGTCACCGTCCACTTCACCGGCCAGGTGCGGCTCGCCGCCGAGCCTGCACCGGTGGAGCACGAGGCCGCGGTCTTGCAGGACGGGCAGCCGTTCGTCGCTCAGGAGTCGGTCTACGCGATCTACTTCCACGGCCCCGCCTTCCAGGTGATGGACCGGGCCTGGAGGGGCGAGCACGGGGTGATCGGCCACTTCTCACCGCAGTTGCCGCCCGGGCACCAGTCCGGCGACGGGCCGGTCATCACCAAGCCGCGACTGGTCGAGCTGTGCTTCCAAACGGCCGGCATCCAGGAGCTGGAGTCGACCGGCCGGATGGCGTTGCCCCTGCACATCGATCGAATCATTCTGCCCACCCGCGACGTCACCGGCGTCGAGTTAGTGGCGCAGGTGGAACACCGCAGCGACGGTCGCTTCGACGCGCAGGTCCTCGACCCCGAGGGTGGAGTGCTCGTACGGCTCGAGGGCTATGGGACCGTGGCGCTACCCCAGGGTCTCGAAGAGCGGCTACTGGATCCGCTGCACGCCGCACTGACCGCACCTTGATCAACTGTCCGTGATGGCTGGGAGCCGCAAGGAGGCAGGATGATCCGGCGTCTCGCCATCGTCGGTCGAGGTGAACCCGCAGTTCGGCTGCTCAACGCCGTTGCCGAACTGCGGGGCGAGGGGTGGCCGCAGCTCGCGACGGTCGCCCTCTTTGCCGAACCGGACCGACAGGACGCGTTCGTGCGCGTGGCCGATGAGGCGCTCTGCCTTGGCCCACCGGATGGGGTCGCCGCGCGGCTGGAAGCGGCCCTCGTGGAGTCGGGTGCCGACGCTGCCTGGCTCGGCGACAATCCAGCGGGCACGCCGGACCCGGCCGCGTTCTCCGAGCTGTGCGCGCGCAACGGGATCGCATACGTCGGTCCCGACCCGGAACCTGCTCGTCACCTGTTCGACCCGGGAGGCTTGCGCCGGCTGGCCGCCAAACTCGCCATCCCGGTCGCGCAGCCAACCACAGCCGATCACGCCGACCCGGCCGCGGCCAGCCATCGGCGGCGCCTGGAAGTGGCGGTGATCGGTGATCGCCACGGCAACGTGGTGGCACCGGGCATCACCGACGCGAGCCTGCGGCACCAGGACGAGACGATCTTGGAAGAGTCTGCCGCATCGTTGCCTGGCGATCTGCTCGAAACGGTGCGCCAGAGTGCACTGCGGTTGTGCAGAGCCGCGGGCTACACCAACTCCGTCACGGTGGCGTTCCGCTACGACGTCGAGGATCCCGAGCCGCTCCTGCTCAGCGTCCGGCCGCAGGGGGGACACTCCCTGACCGAGGCCACCACCGGACTCGATCTCAGCAAGCTGCAGCTGCGCCTGGCCGCCGGCGAGTCGCTCACCGTAGATGCGCCCCACGCCAGCGGCCACGCCATCGAAGTCGCCCTGCGTGCCGAGGACCCCGACGAGGGGTTTCGCCGTAGCCACGGGCGAATCACCCACCTGCGCCTGCCCGGCGGCCCGGGCGTGCGGGTCGACGCGGCAGCGCAGCAGGACGACGAGATCCTGCCCGGATACGACCCGGTCATCGCGCGGCTGGTGGCGTGGGGGCGCGACCGCGCAGAGGCGCTGAGCCGCCTGCGCCGCGCCCTTGAACAGACGACGGTCGTAGTGGACGGCGGTGCGACGAACAAATCGTTCCTGCTCAGCCTCGCCAACCACCCGGATGTCAGCGCCGGGCGTATCGACACGGGCTGGCTCGACGCTGCAATGTCCCGTGGCGAATTCAGCTCCTCACGCTTTCGCCCGGAAGCGCTGCTGGTCGCCGCTGTCGAGGGCGCCGAGGCGAAGGAGGCGCTCATGCGCGACGCCTTCTTCTCAGCGGCGTCGCGCGGCCGACCGCAACTGCCGCCGCGGATCGGACAGCAGGTCCGTTTTCACTTCGGCGGCGCCTCGTACCTGATACGCGTGTTGCGAACGGGCCGCAGGAGCTACCAGGTTTACGCGGGCGGCGCGGCGATTCCGGTGCGATCGGAACACATCGGCAAGTATGAGCGTCAGGTGACCGTTGCAGGCCGCCGGTTACACGTCCACGCCGTCGTGAACGGACCCGTCCACACCATCGAGATCGAGGGTGTGGCCCACCGGATCGTGCGCGACAACCACGGGATCGTGAGGGCCCCCGCGCCCGGAGTCGTCGTCGCGCTGCCGGTACGCAAAGGCGCGGAGGTCGCCGCCGGGGACACGGTGGCAGTCCTGGAAATGATGAAGATGGAGACTCCGGTTGTCGCCCCGTTCGCCGGCCGGGTGCGCGCGATTCCGGCGGCACTCAACGTTCAGGTGGACGCCGGCGCGCGGCTTGTCGAGCTCGAGGTGAAGCTGCCTGAGGTGGCCGGCGAAAGCGGCGGACCCGTCGACTTCGCCGTGCTTTCCACCGCTGCGGCCGGCTTCGTGGCGAGCGAACCTGAAGACGCCGCGACCGAGGTCTTTGCCGGCCTGCGTGACTACGTCCTCGGCTATGAGCGCGACGCCGCAGACGTTGCCGCGCTTCTGTCCGGCCAGAAGCGCGCGTACGAAAGCCTTCCGGCGGGGCGGGGGCCGCTTCGTGACGCCGAGGACAGCCTGCTGTCGGCGTTCTCCGCGTTGTGCGCGCTTTCGCGTCGGGCCCTCGATCCCTCCCCCAGTGCTTCGGAACTTGTTCGTAGCCCGCAGCAGTACCTGTTCACGTACCTGCGGTCTCCCGCGCGCGGTGCCGACAGTTTGCCGAAGGCATTCCTGGACCGGCTACGTGACGCCCTGCGGCACTTCGAGGTCGACGGACTCGCACCCAGCGCGGCGCTTGACGATGCACTGCTGCTCACGTTCCGTGCCACGCAACGCCTCGCGCAGGCCATGCCGGTCGTCGCGGCCATCCTCGACCGACGTCTCGCGCAGCGCGAATGGCTCTCCGACAATGCAGATCCGGACTCCGAGCGGGCCTTGCTCGACGGCCTCATCGAGGTGGCGGAAGGCCGCTATCAGACGGTCGCCGACCTGGCCCGTGAGGTCAGGTTCCGCTGGTTCGACGAGCCCCTGCTGGAGACCGCCCGCGCAGGTGTGTACGCGCAGGCGGCCGAGGAACTGCAGCTGCTCCACGACAACCCCACGGCACCGGACCGTGACGCGCAGATCGCGCGGCTCGTCGCGTGTCCGCAGCCGCTCAGGCCGCTGCTCCTGCGGTGGTATCGCCGCACTGACCGCCCGGGTCGCGAAGCCGTGCTCGAGGCGGCGATCCGGCGCTACTACCGCATACGTCAGCTGAACGATCTGACCTGGGCCGTCAGCGGAGAGCATCAATGGTGTTCGGCGAAGTACCCCGAGGGTGACGATCTCGTCGAGGTCGTCCTCGCATACACGGCCTGCCAGGATCTCGGGGATCTCCTGCATGCCATCGACACCCATGTGCACGATGTGCCCGCGGAGCGTCGAATTGTGCTCGACATCCACGTCTGGCATGACGCACAGATTGCCACTACGGATGAGGCCGACCTGCTGATTCACTCCCAACTCGACGGGGTGGCCGGCTCCCTCACTCGCCGTCCCGATCGGCTGTCGATCACCGTGAGCGACGGCGCACCCATAGGCGCCGAGGGCCGGACGTATCACCTCAGTTACCGGCTCGATGGCGGACAGCTGACGGCGGATCCGCTCTATCGCAACATGCACCCGATGCTCGCCGAGCGCCTCGAGATCTGGCGGCTGTCGAACTTCGATCTCGAACGCCTCGATTCCGTCGAAGACGTCTACCTCTTCCGCGGGGTCGCGAAGACCAACCCGAAAGACATCCGCCTGTTCGCCGTTGCGGAGGTCCGCGACACGACGACCGTCCTCGATGGCGACGGCAACGTGATCGCGGTGCCCCTGATGGAGCGCATGTATCTGGAGGCGCTGTCGGCGATCCGGCGCTACCAGTCACACCGCCCCGAAGCCCAACGGCTCCTGCAGAACCAGGTGCTTCTCTACGTACGCCCCCCGTGGACGGTGCCGACCTCCGTGGCGACGAACCTCGCCCAGGCGCCCGCGTCCGCATCCCACGGGTTGGGGCTCGCAGCGGTCATCGTGCGGGTGCGTATACCGGAGGCGGATGGCACGCTGCGACCGCAGGAGCTGCGCGTCACCAACGCGGCCGGCGTCGTCGTACGCGAGGCGCCGCCCGAGGGTCCGGTGCGGGTGCTGTCGGAATACGACTGGCGAGCGTTGCAGACCCGTCGGCGGGGGTCGTACTACCCGTACGAGATCGTGCGGATGCTGACCCCGCCCGCCAACAGTCGTTCGGTGCTACCGCCCGGTGACTTCGTCGAGTTCGACCTCGTGTCGGACGACGATTTGGGGCCGAGCGGGGCCGGTCGGCTGGAACCGGTGCAGCGCGAGTACGGCGCCAACGCCACCAATATCGTGGTCGGCGTTCTTCGCAACGTCACGCTGGACCATCCCGAAGGCATCGCACGCGTCGTGTTGCTCGGCGATCCGAGCCGCGGCATGGGGAACCTGGCCGAGGGAGAGTGCCGGCGCATCATGGCGGCCTGCGACCTCGCCGAGTCCATGCAGGTCCCGCTGGAATGGTTCGCGGTGTCTTCCGGCGCCAAGATCTCAATGTCGAGCGGCACCGAAAACATGGACTGGATCTCGGCGGTGCTGCGCAGGCTCATCGAGTTCACCCAGGCGGGCTGTGAGGTCAACGTCGTCGTCACCGGTATAAACGTCGGCGCCCAGCCTTACTGGAATGCCGAAGCGACAATGCTCATGCATACCAAGGGAATCCTGGTGATGATCCCGGACACCGCGATGGTGCTCACGGGAAAGACGGCGCTCGACTTCTCCGGCGGAGTGTCCGCAGAGGACAACGCGGGCATCGGCGGCTACGAGCGAGTGATGGGGCCGAACGGCCAGGCGCAGTACTACCGGCCGAATCTCGAAGCAGCCTGCCAGCTGCTCTTCCAGCACTACGCCCACGCGTACGTGACGCCCGGCGAGCGCTTCCCGCGCAGGGCCATCTCGAGCGACCCGGTCGATCGCGACATCCGTGCCTTCCCCCACGCACATGTACCTGGAGTCAACTTCACTGAGGTGGGCGAGATCTTCAGCAGCGAGACCAACGCCGGCCGCAAGAAGCCGTTCGACATCCGGTCGGTGATGCGCGCCGTCAGCGACGTGGACTCCGCTCCGTTGGAACGCTGGACACGCATGCGCAACGCGGAGAGCGTCGTCGTCTGGGACGCCCGGGTCGGCGGGATCCCGGTCTGCCTCATAGGGATCGAGAGCCGCCCGCTCGCCCGCCAGGGTGTGCTGCCCGCCGACGGTCCAGCGGTGTGGACGTCCGGCACCCTCTTCCCGCAGTCGTCACGCAAGACCGCGCGAGCCGTGAACGCTGCAAGTGGCAACCGCCCGCTCGTCGTTCTCGCCAACCTTTCCGGCTTCGACGGCAGCCCCGAGTCGATGCGCGGCGCGCAGCTGGAATACGGAGCGGAGATCGGTCGGGCCATCACGAACTTCAAGGGTCCCATTGTCTTTGTCGTCATCTCGCGCTACCACGGCGGCGCGTTCGTCGTGTTCTCCAAGCAACTCAATCCGAGGATCGAGGTGGCCGCCGTCGAGGGTTCGTACGCCTCTGTCATCGGCGGTGCCCCGGCGGCCGCCGTCGTCTTCACCCGTGACGTCGTGACACGCACGCGGGAGGACGAGCGGGTGGCATCGCTGACGCGCACCGTGGCCGCTGCCGATCCGGCCGAGGTCGAGGCGCTGCGCGCCCAACTGGCGGCCGTCACAGCGGACGTACGAGCGGAGAAGCTCGGCGAGGTCGCGGAGGAGTTCGAGAACATCCACACGATCGAACGCGCCCGAACGATGGGCTCGGTCGACCGGATCATCTCCGCGGCCGATCTGCGGCCTTACGTGGTCGATGCTCTCGAACGCGGGATGGCCGAGGAGATCCGATCCCCCGCTGGTCAGGCATGAAACAGCCCGCCGATTCGAGGAAGATGCCATTTTTTCGGCGGCTGAACGACATCTTCCTCGAACGTGCCAGCGATGGCGGTCGCGGCACCGATCCCCTTGCCTGCGCCGGTGATGACGGCGATGCGTCCCGTCAGCCGAAACTGTGCTGCGAGATCGGCCATCGTGCTACCGCCGGCGGCGCAGCTTTGGATTGGTCAGCGCCGGCGGATCCCAGCCGGCATCTGCGCGCGAGAGCGTCGTACCCGGTGGAACGATCTCGTCAATCCGGTCCAGCACGTCGTTCGGCAGCCGTACCTCCGCTGCACCCAACTGCGAATTGAGCTGCTCCATCGTGCGTGGCCCGATGATCGGAGCGGTCACGGCGGGATGCGCCAGCACGAAGCCGAGCGCCATGTCGATCATCGACAGGCCGGCCTCATCAGCCAGCACCGCGAGTTCCTCGACCGCGTCGAGCTTGACCTGATTCTCCGGGTTGGCGAGGTCGTAGCGAGCCGGAACGCGGGTGGCCCGGTTGGACTTGGGAGCGTCCTGACCCTTGCGGTAACGGCCGGTGAGCCAGCCGCCGGCGAGGGGGCTCCACGGGATCACGCCCATCCCGTACTTCTGGCAGGTCGGCAACACCTCGGCTTCGATGGCGCGCACCAGGATCGAGTACGGCGGCTGCTCACACACGAAGCGCTCGCGCCCGCGCCGCTCGGCGACCCATTGCGCCTCAACGATGTCTGAAGCCGGGTACGTCGAACTCCCGAAGTAGCGGATCTTGCCGGCGCGCACCAGGTCAGTGAGCGCACCCAACGTTTCATCGATGTCGGCGGTCGGGTCGGGCCGGTGGATCTGGTAGAGGTCGATCCAGTCGGTGCCGAGCCGCCGCAGGCTGTTCTCGACCTCCATCGTGATCCAGCGCCGCGAGCTGCCGGTGAAGTTCGGGTCGTTGCCCATCGGGGCGTACGCCTTGGTGGCCAGCACGATGTGGTCGCGCCGGCCGCGCAGCGCCTTTCCGACGATCTCCTCAGATTCTCCCGCCGAATACACATCCGCGGTGTCGACGAAGTTGATCCCGGCGTCCACCGCCCGATGGATGATCCGAACCGACTCGTCATGGTCCGGATTGCCCCATTCTCCGAACATCATGGCGCCCAGACAGAGGGGGCTCACCTTCACGCCCGTACGGCCGAGTGTCCGCATCTTCATTCGATTACCCACCTAGATGTGAAGTTTGGTTCGCTAGCGAACGTAACCGAGATGCTGCCCGGGGTCACACGGGCGACGAAGGAGGCACGGAGCGTGTCCGCAGAACCGTCCGGTCCGCCTGCTTTGACGTCCCGGATCGGAGCGGCCGCCGGCGTCGTCGAAGCGGGGCCGGCGCAGGTCATCGCGGACGGCGGGGCAGGCGCGGCGCGGGCCGGAGCCGGGATCGCCAGAGCGGTCCCGTCCTCGCGCATCTCGATGCTCTCGCTGCTTCGCGAGCCAGAATTCCGGGTCCTCACCCTTACCCAGTTCCTGTCAATCGCCGGCGACCAGCTCGCCCGCGTCGCGCTGACCGTCCTGGTCTTCAACCGGACGAACTCGGCGCTGCAGGCCGCGATCGCGTACGCCCTCACGTTTGTCCCGGCGGCCATCGGCGGCCCCTTGCTCACCGGCCTCGCCGACCGCCGCCCGCGCCGCTCGGTGATGGTCGCTGCCGATCTGATCCGGGCACCCTTGATCGCGCTCATCGCCATTCCGTCGATTCCGCTGCCGCTCGCGATGGGGCTGCTCGCCGTGGCTGGCCTGTTCGAGGCACCTTTCGAGGCCGCCCGCGGGGCTTTGCTTCCCGACGTGCTCGACGGCGAGAGCTACCCCGTCGGCTACGCATTCGGCCAGATCCTGGTCCAGGCCGCCCAGGTCGGGGGCTACGGTCTCGCCGGAATCCTGCTCATCGCGTTGTCGCCGTCGGTACTGCTGCTGCTCGACGCGGCCTCCTTCGCCGCCTCCGCGGTCCTCATCACCCGGGTCGTGCGCAATCGCCCGGCGGCGACCTCCAACACGTCAGAGCAACGCGACGCCTGGTGGACCCACGCGGTCAGCGACCTCAAGTACTCGGTGCGGATCGTCCTCGGGCAGCCGCAATTGCGGGCGCTGGCCCTCCTCGCCTGGACGTCGAGCACGTTTGTCATCAGCTTCGAAGCGCTCGGGGCACCGCTGGCCCGTGACAGCCGGTCCGCCGAGTGGGCGGTCGGTGTCCTGCTCGCGGTCCAACCCGCCGGCACGGTCATCGGGGCCATCCTCGCGACCCGGGTTCCGGCGCCGCGCCGTCATGGCGCGATGCAGCTGCTGGCACTGCTGACGCTGGTTCCGTTGGCCGTGGGTCTGGCTCGGCCACCGCTGGCCGTCCTGATCGCCATGGGACTGCTGTCGGGGCTCGGCTTGGCTTTCAATGTGCTCGCGAGCACCGCGTTCGTACGCCAGGTCGCTCCCGAAGTACGCGGCCGCGCACTGGGTCTCGTCGGCACCGGGATGCTCGTAGGCCAGGGCGTCGGTGTGCTCGCTGCGGGATGGATCGCCACGGCGACGGGGGCCCGGGTGGCGGTCGGCTGGATGGGCCTCGTGGGCACCATCGCCGTCCTGTTGGCGCTGTGGGACGCGCATAGAAACCCGCGCGCGAACCCGGCCGGCCGCCCAGATGGCTCAGCAGACTAGGCCAACCGGCAGATCCCGGACATGCCAAGATCCCGGATTTTCATCCGGTTGGGTGGTTTTGCGGAGCGAGCGCCCCTTTTTGGGTGGTAATGGCCCATTTGCCCACGTGACATATGGGAGAAACTGCTCTTAGCGGATGCCATTCGCTCAGAACAGTCAGCACTCCTCGTCCGAGTGCCTTGAGGTAAGGGAGGTGCCTGATGCGCGGTCCGAAGTGGTAGCCAATCCCTCTTCCTGGCCAAGGCCGGTCTCGCGGTGCAGTAACACCGCTTGGTCCGGCCTTTGTCATGTTCGCAATCGTCTGGTGCAAGCAATGAACGTCTCGGCCCCGGTTCGCCGAAGCTGAAGCGTTCCGCGTTTGCTCCACACTCCTGGCGGACAGCGAGTACTCCGATCAGCCCATTCTGCTGATGTTGACCTCGGCCGAGACAAGATGTCGTGAGCGTGGCAGCGGTCGGCACGGTCGACCGCGATACAGCTATGCCGGAGCCTGCGCTGTCACCAGCACCAGGCACGGCAACTGTTGCGCGCCCACGGGTCGCACCGATCGACCGCTTGATAGCCGTCGCTGCGGCCTTGGGCCTCCCGGCGCTGGCCGTCGCCCTGTTCACCTGGGGTTTCATCGGCTGGCCGCTCCCCGTAGCCGCCGTCGGCGCCACGTTCGCGCTAGCCGTAGCCAGCGAGCTGGCTGAAGTGCAGGTCGCCCTCGGCGGGAGGCGCTTTCGGCTTTCGTGGGGCGAGACAAGCCTGATCGTCGGGCTGGTCTTCATCCCCCTCCCGCTGCTCGTGCTCCTGAAGACCGTGGCCGTCCTTACCGAGCAGCTGTACAGGCGACGCGATTGGCGCCGCACGGTCTTCAACACGCTCACCACCCCGCTAACGGTCTACGCCGCCGCCGGGGCCTTTTTCGTCATCGTGCGCCCGCTCGACATGAGGCCCGGCAGCCCAGCGAGCATGCCGGCGCTGGCTGTCAGCGCCCTGGTCTCGACGCTCGTTCTCAGCGGGTGGGTCGCAGGGGCCGTCAACGCGACCGGCGGTGGCAAGTGGTTCGCGGTCGCCCGGTCCACGGCGTTCGGATACCTCGCGAATTACGTGGGCAACGTGCTGGTCAGCCTCGGCATCCTGGCCGCCTGGCAATTCAGCCGGCCGACACTTCTAGCACTACCCCTGCTGATCATCGTGATCTGGCAGGCCAACGACCGGCAGCTGCACAAGAGCACCGAGCGCGATGCACTGCGCCGCCTCGCCGCAGCAAGCGCCTCCATGCCGGCCCTGTCGCTGGTGGAAATGACGGACGAGGTACGCAAGCGCGCGGCCGACCTGTTCGGCGCCCGCGGTGTGCAGCTGCGGCTTTCAGACACGGACTCGAGCCTGTCGACCATGGCCGTGCAGGACGTCGAACGCGGAGGCGTCGAAGTCGAGCTCATCGGACGCGGCGGGAGCCTCGGTTTCTTGGCGCTGGACGTCGCGCAGTCGGGGCGACTGAGCCGCCAGGAGCGCGACGTGCTGGCCACGTTCGCCAACACCACGGCCGCCGCGCTGGAAACGGTCCTCGCCCACGCCGAGCAGCTGCACGCCGCCCAGCACGACACCCTGACCGGGCTTCCGAACCGGGCACTGCTGGCCAGCAATGCCGGGCGGACGCTGAGCCACGCGGTCGCCGCCGGCACCCGCTGCGCCATGATCCTGCTGGACCTGAACGGCTTCAAGAACGTCAACGACACCCTCGGCCACGCTGCCGGCGATCAGTTGCTGGTCGAGATCGGTAGCCGGCTGGCCGCGTCCGTACGCTCCTCGGACTGCGTCGCACGCCTCGGCGGCGATGAGTTTGTGGTCCTGCTCGACAAACTCGACCACCCCGTCGACGCCGGGCAGCTGGCCGCCACGCTCGTCGAGCGGGTCAGCGTGCCGATCACCATCGACGGACTGCGCATTGCCGTCGAGGCGAGCGCGGGCGTCGCGCTTTTCCCCGATAACGGCACCACGGTCGAGGCCCTGCTGCGCTGTGCCGACGTCGCCATGTACGGCGCCAAGCGGCGCGGCGACAGCGTCGTTCACTACGACTCGACGCAGGACCTGGCCAGCCCGGAACGGCTCGGACTGCTCGCCGACCTGCAGAGCGCCCTCGACGCCGACGATCAGCTCTACCTGCACTTCCAGCCTCAGCTCGACCTGCGTACCGGATTGCCGGGCAACGTCGAGGCGCTCGTACGTTGGCGCCACCCCACCCGCGGCCCGCTCTCACCGGCCGACTTCGTTCCGGTGATCGAGCACAGCGCTCTGATCGGTCCCTTCACCGCGAAGGTGCTCGAGGAGGCGGTCCGCTGCTGCGTCGCCTGGCAGGCGGATGCCTCGCTGCACGGCGTCGGCGTCGCCGTCAACCTGTCGGCGCGCAACCTCATGCACCGTGACCTGCCGGATGAGGTCGCCCGCGTCCTCGCCCGCCACGGACTGCCGGCGCGCAAGCTCGTCCTCGAGATCACCGAGACGGCCGCCATGAACGACACCGAGGTCTGCGAATCGGTCCTGGGACGCCTGCGCGATCTCGGGGTGCGGCTTTCGGTCGACGACTTCGGCACCGGCTACGCCAGCCTGACATTCCTGCGCCGCATCGACGTCGCCGAAGTCAAGCTCGACCGGGCATTCGTGGCCGACATGCTCGAGGACAAAGCTGCTGCGACGATTATCGGAGCGACAGTGGCGCTGGCCCACGGCCTCGGCCTGACGGTCGTCGCCGAAGGGGTCGAGACGTCCGAACAGCTGGCCGCCCTCCACTTGGCCGGCTGCGACCTGGCACAGGGCTACTTCCTGTCCCGCCCCGTGCCTGTCGAACTGCTTGCCGACGGGGCTGAGACGGCCGTAGCCAGGGCCGCCCAGGAGGGCCTCACACAACCCCCACCGCGCCGCCCACACGCGCCACGCTTCCCACCAGCTGCCACCAAACGGCCCCCAGCGACCCAGCTGGCAACCCAGCGCGAGGCCGGGCACAACGAGCCTTCTTGACCGGGCAGTACCACGAGTACTGAGCAGGATCGAGCAAGGCTTCGCGCCGGCCTGGCTGCCGCGCGGCAACGATCGGCGTTACGGTATGAAGCGTTGGCGCGCCCATCGTTACGGGTGCTGCCGCTGACGCCTTGAAGGAGAAGCCGTGGCCCGGGGAGCTTTCGCCGCCGTAATGCTGGGACTGACGGTGCTGTTCTTCCTCATCGGTCAGTCAGTTCAGAGCGGCGGCCGGCTGATCCTCTCGCAGAGCTTCTACCTGCTCGCCTGCTTCTTCGGCGCGATGCTTTTGGTGACGGTGCTACCCGGGCGCGGCTCACCACCCGAGAAGTAGCCCGGGACAGCCGCAGCAAGTGCGGCTTCAGCGGCTGGGGTCAGCCGCCCGGCCGGGTGGCCCCTCGAACTACGTCGTCCAGCTCCTGCGTCGCGTACCAGAGCAGCTCGTGATCGCCAGCTTCACCGGCAGCGAACTCGTCGTCCGGATCCAGCGCCGACTCGGTCACGGCAGCGATCGCGTCCTCATGATCCAGATGGACGGCGGCGACCGCGCTCATGGAGATCGGCGCAGTCACCCACACCCGCGCACGTGACGCGCGGTCACCAGTCCCGTCGACCGTCACCACGGACGGATCGACCTCCGCGGCAACGACAGCCCGCCGCCGCGGGATCGCCGGGTCGGTGGCGATCAGCTCGACGCTGGCATGGGCGGCCAGCGACATGGCGACGTACTCGAGCTCCTCCGTATCCGCGCGCGCATACGACTCCCGCAGGGCTGGCGTCACCGCAAATGCCGGGCCGGCGGGAAACTGACGACCGGACGGCCCCGAGACCACGTCGGCCAGCGAGACGAGCGTCGACGGCAGGTAGACCCTCATGGACCGAACCCGATCAGCCGGCCGCAGAAAGTCCCGCGGCGCTGGCATCGGCGGCCTGGGCCCGAAGGCACGCCTGCGACGTGAGCCGGGACACTTCAAACACCTCGACGCGGCGCCGCGGATCCATCATGTTGGCACCGATCACCGCCAGATCCTGCGGCCCGGGCGCGAGCATCGTGACAGCCGTTCCCACCGCGCGCAGCTTCGCCGCCTCGCGCTCCAGCCTGCGAGTGGTGGCCCGGCGCAGCTGACGCTCGATGCGGGCCAACGGCGACGAGGGGCGGTCGAACTCGAATGACGCCATCGGCGCCAGGATGAAGACCTCGTCGAGTTCGCGACGCGCGAGCAGGTCCGCCGACGTGGAGGAGCAGGCTCCGCCGTCGACATAGCTCCGGCCATCGATGACCATCGGCTCGTACCAGGCTGGGATGGCGCAGGACGCCATGACGGCTTGCGAGACGCTCGCCTCGGGCGCGTCAGGGGCGCCGAAGACGGTGCGACGGCCGGTCGCAAAGTCGGTGGCGACGATCCACAGCTCGGGCCGCGCGGGCCAGGCCGGCTCCGCACCGTCCGGACCCCTCACCAGACGCCCGATCGGTTCGAGGGAACCGCGTCCCTGCGGGAGCATCGCCGACAGCGCGACGCCAGGCGGGATGCTGCCCGGACGCCGGGCGGCCGCCGCGAGCAGCCGCGGCGAGCCGACACTCCCCCAGCGCGGGCTGGGCGGGAGCCGTCCGGCAGAGTTGTGGTCGTCGACGCTCGGATCACCCGGCGAGCTGACGCCGCGCTGGTGACGCGCCAGCTGATCCGAAGCGACTCCGCGACCGACGAAGCTCGCGAGCACCGCGCCGGCGCTCGTACCGACGATGACCTCGGCCTCGGCCCCCTCGACACCCAGCACATCCGACAGGGCAATGAGGGCGCCCCTCGTCCAGGCAGCGCCCAGCACTCCGCCGGCACCCAACACGATCCCGCGCCGCGGCTCAGGCACTAGCGACAGCAATCGAACAGTTGCGGGGGAAGTCCCGAATAGCGACGCGCATCTTCCAATCGTCACACAGGACGCCACGCTTTCGGCTTGTGACGAGCATCACCCCCGTTGCCGGCTGGACATCTGCCGGAAGGCTAGCGCTTGCTAGTGGCCGCCCCGCGCGCGCGTCGCAAAGCCCGTCTACGGGTCGATTCAAGCGCCTCCGGTCCGCGGCGGGCAGGGACCCGCAGCAGATCGGCGAGCTCCCGCATCGACCGTCGAAGCGGAGAGCCAGGGACAGCTTCGGAGAGCAGCCGTCCTCGTCCGTGCGCGGCGTCCGCCGATGCCAGATCCATCGGGATCATGGCGGCGACGTCGACCCCAGCGTGCCGTCGTAGCGCCTCCCGGATACCAGCCGGCACATCGCCGGCAACCAAGCCGTCGCGCACCCGGTTGGCCGCGACCAGCACCCGTCCCGACGCGGTCAGCTCGGCGACCCCGGAGCCGAGAACCGTTGCCAGGCAAGGGAGTTCCCGAATCAGGCGCGACAGCCCCCACCGGCTCGGCGCTGCCGACGGCTACCACCTGATCGGCGCAGCCCAACGCGGTCAATGTCGCAGCATTGCGGCGGGGCGCCACCGTGTCGTAAGAGAGCTCCTCGTCGTTCTCGAGCGAGAAGCCCGTATCGACAACGACGACGTCAGCCAGCCACCGGCTGAGCGCGATCACGTGTTCAAGGGATGCCGGCCGCAGCTGCGCCCAACGCGACGGTTGGCTGATGCCGGCAAGGACGCGCAGCCCCGGCGCGATCTCGCGGCAACACTCCGCCAGCCGCGCCACATCAAGCGCGCCGGCGTTGGCCGCCCGGCAGGCGGCGGTGATGCCCGGCGACTCATCCAGCATTCCCGTGAGAATGGCCACAGCCCCGCCGTACGGATCCGCATCGATGAGAAGTGCCCGGACGCCGCTGACGGCAAGAGCGTCAGCGAGCCCGATGGCAAGCGTCGTACGACCGGGTGCACCCGAGGTGCCCCAGACGGCGACGACGACGCCGGGGCCCTCCGGCGAGCCGGCCGCTACAACCGGAGCGGCTTGCGGAACGGCCGCGTAGGCGCCCCCGAAAGACGGCACAGAGGCTGATCCGGCCGCCTGCTGTGAGCACGCCGTGGCCCCGGCAAGCAGCGCTCCGGCAACCTGCTCCGCCGGTGCCCGCGCAGCGACGACCACATCGACGCCAAGCTGGTGCAGCAGCCGTTCCTCAACGTCGGTGTCGGCGAGCCCTACGGTCGCCAAGCCTGATCCGGCCAGCTGTGCGAGCGACTCGCGATCCAGACCGCGCAGGTCGGCGCTGACCAGTACTGCCTGCGCTGTTCCGCTGGCGGCCGCGGACAGCAGCTCGACCAGGTCGACGCATCGGCGGACCACCGTGACGCCGAGGTCGTGACGCGTGAAACCGGCGACCAGCGCCGCTTCGAGCGACGGGTTGACGATCGCGGTGAGAACCGAGAGTGGGCGCTCGCCCGCGGACGCGCTCACGTCAGCCTCCTTCGTACGCCGGGGCCCGGGAGGGCCCGGCCTCACCCGGACTGGAGCCACCATCACGGTCGATGCGTACGACATCCACCCGTTCGGACTGCGAGGCAGCGACCGCGGCGATCGCGTCCCCCGGCGCGACCCGCAGCTGCACCGAGAACTCCCCGGTGTTGAGCACGTCCTCGGCAACGAACTCGACGTCATGCAACACGCGTACCTCCGTGCCGGCACCCTTTTGCGCGGGGGTCGCTGACAGCACGTAGACGTCGACGCGGTCACCCGCCGAAAGGGATGGCAGGCGGCCGGACTTGACCACGACCGGAACGACCCGGCTCGCCCGGCCCGCTCCTGATGCCACGGCGCTATCGCTGAGCAACTCTCCCGCGGAGACGGGTCGGCGCAGCTGCTTTCCCACCAGCCGCGACGCGCTCGCCGTGAAGTAATGACCGCGCACGGTCGGCGCCAGCCTCGCCTTGACCGGCGCAAGGTCGCCGATGACGAGTGCGTGTCCTGCAGGCAGAGCGCGCGTCACGCTCAGCCACTGATTTCCGCGATCAGCCGAAGCGAGCAGGTTCGCCCCCAGCACTACCGAGACGACGATCAGCAACACGCCAGCCATCAATCGCCGATCCCGCCACCGCGGGGGCTGAGTGCGGCGTCCGCTGGGTGAACTGGCTGAGAGAGCACTGCGACCGCCATCTCTGCCGTGAGATCGCCCCGCTGCCGGAGCCGCCAAGAGGTCGGTCACGCTGAGCTCCTTGTATCGAATGTTTGCGACTCCAGCAGATGCGACGGCCCTGGCGACCCGCTGCCTGTGACGCACTGTAGCCACCGAGAAGGCCGGACCCGGCAGTTATCCACAGCCGAGGCAAGTGCGGCTCATCACAAGGCAGACTGGAACATCAGAGGCAGACCGGGGTTAACGTAAGCGAAAGGCGGGATGATGGATCAGCGCTTCCTGCTCTTGACCGACGTGGCCGAGATCTTGAACATCTCGGCCAGCCAGGCGTACGCGCTCGTACGCAACAAGGAGCTGAAGGCCATCAAGGTCGGCGGCCGTGGCCAATGGCGGGTGGAACGCAGCCAGCTCGAGGCCTATATCGAGCGCGCTTACGCCGATACTGAGGCGTTCATCGAGGCCAACCCGCTCGGGCGCGCCGAGCCGGTGCCGACCGACTAGGAGAGCAGTTCACCCGCGACGGCGATCCGCCGCCTAACTAGCGCCGACGCACGAAGACGACGGCGTCCAACGCAATCGTTGACACGGAGCCGCTCGGCGAAGGCCCGTCGCGCAGCGGCGCCGGCTCCAACTCGACGTGGTCGGCGCCGACCCGCGCAAGTCTGCCAGCCAGGATATCTCCGCTGGTCAGCGCCATAGTGACCACCGATCGATCGCGCACGATCCGCCGCAGAGCGATCCGCAAGCCAAGGCGCGCTCCGACGACGCCCTCCCAGCCGGGCTCCGCCGACTGGCGCCCCAGGCCTTGAACCCACGCCACAGCCGCCAGCGGCACCAGCAGCTCATCGCTGCTCTCCCCGACCAGCAGCAGCCAGTCGACCCCCAAGGCGCGCAGGCAGCCGTTCGCCGGCTGGTGACCGTGCAACCCCACGCGCACTACCGCTGCGCCGCCCACCAGCGGGTGCAACCGGTCGATCAGCCGAAGTCTCCCGAACTCTGCCCTGGTGCGGTCGGCGACCTCGCTGCGCCGCTCGGCTTCCTGCTCGGCCTCCGCCTCGGCCTCGAGGTCGGCGAAAAGCGCCTCCCAGCGGCCTCCGTCCATGCGCGCGCCCCCTAGCTTCGGCCAGCGGCATGCGCGGGCCGCTCTACCAACAGCAAACCACGCGCCCTTGACCTGCGCCTAACAGCCGTATACACAAGCAAACGTTGGTAAACGAAGGCTACGGGGGTTAAGCGATGAAACAGCGGAGGATGACAGCTTTCGGGCTGGTGGGTTACGGGAGCGCTCTGATCGCGCTGCATCCGCAGCCGGGTCAGTGGTCACGAGCCCTGCGCGGCGACGCGTGGGCTTGGCTCCGGGAAGACCCGCAGCGAGCGCTGGTCGTGGCGTGCGCCAGCATCGGTTGGTTGCTTGCGGCATGGCTGTTCACCGTCACCGCCCTCGCCGTTGTCGGAGGCGGCGCTGGAGCCACCTCGCGAATCGCGCGGCGGCTGGCCGAGGTCATCACGCCCGCGGCAATGCGCGCAGTCCTCGAGGTGACGCTCGGAGCCGCCCTGGCAGCCGCTGGGCCGGCGTCGGCGGCGATCGCGGGTCCGATCCCGACCCAGTCCGAAGTGGCGGCCATCCAGCTTCAGAGCGCCTACGAGGCAGCGCTGGCTCCGGTGCCGGCGCCGCTGGTAGCGCCGGCGCAGCTCCCCTTGCCAGACCTCGACCGAGCGGGCTCTCCGGGCGTAACACACCAGCCGCGCGTGCATGCCCCGCCAACACCAGCTTCTCCGAGGCCGACGCCGAAGCCGGCAACGCCCCCGACGCGCACTTCACCCGCCGTCCCGGCGCCACAGCGACACACGGTCGTCGCTGGCGACACGCTCTGGTCGATCGCGGCGCGAAGCCTGCCCGCCACCGCTTCACCCTCGGAGGTGACCCGGGCATGGCAGCGGTGGTACGTCGCCAACCGGGCGCAAGTCGGAGCTGACCCGGCCCTTCTTTTGCCGGGAGAGCTCCTGATAGCCCCGCAGCGTGCGGCATGAGCTCCATCGCCGCAGCCGCCCAGCCTCATGACGGGGAGCCGGCCGGAGAGCCGGGCGAGGGAGTGGTCATCCCACTCGCCGGGCGCCGCCTGAGTGCCGCAGCGGTCGCGAGTGCGGGCTACCACGCCCTCGATACCGACGGCTCGCTCGCGCTCAAGGCAGTGGCTCCCATCATCAAGACTCTGCCCGCCCCGGCCCCGCCATCGACGGACACCACCCGGACCGCCACGATCATTGCCAGGGCACTGCTCGAGGTGCTTTCGGGTTGGCGCCCCCCGAGCCAGCTCATGCGCTGGACAAGCTTCTCCCTGCAGCAGGACCTGGAGCGGCGGGCTCCGCGTCGTCCCAGCGGCATTCGGTTGCAGCTCGTCAAGGTCAGGGTGAACGAGCAGCCGGGCGGCGCCGCCGAGGTGTGCGCCCTCGCCCGCGATCCCGGCAAAGGCCGGGTTCGCGTGCTCGCCCTGCGGATGGAGCGCCGCGCTGACTCTTGGGTCGTGACCAGGCTGCAGGCCGGGTGATGCCGGCGCACCCATAAACAAGCCTCAGGAGCCGTCCTCACGCCCTGGCGAGAGCTGCGCCTTCGGCGAGTTTCTGCGCGGCGGCCACGTCGAGCGGCCGGGAAAACAGGAAGCCCTGCGCGGAATCACAGTCGAGAGCCGTCAGCGTGTCCCGCTGCTGGCAATCTTCGATGCCCTCGGCGACGGTGGACAGATGGAGGTCGTGCGCCAGCCGGATGATGGCCTTGACGAAGGCGGTGACGTCGCTGGCGGTATCGGTGAGGGGGTCCACGAAGGACTTGTCGATTTTCAGGACGTCCACGGGGAACTGACGCAAGTAGCTCAGCGACGAGTAGCCGGCGCCGAAGTCATCGATCGCAAGGTGGATTCCCATGGACTTCAGCGTGCTGAGGATCGCGGCCGTATTCGTCGGATCGTCCATCAGCATGCTCTCGGTGACCTCGAGAATCAGCTGCCGAGCAGGAAGTGCACTGAACGCCAGGGCAGTTCGCACATCATCGACGAGGCTGCGGTCGTGAAGCTGGCTGCCGGAGATGTTGACCGAGACGGTGGGCGCTCGTCCGTGTTGCAGCGGCCAGGTCGCCGCCTCCGAACAGGCCGTCTCCAACACCCAACGGCCGAGCGGAAGGATGAGCCCTGTCTCCTCGGCGATGGGAATGAACACCGCCGGGCCCACGTCGTCCTTCGTCGGGTGATGCCAACGAGCGAGAGCTTCGAAGCCCTGCAGGCGGCCGTCCTGGAGTGAGAAGTATGGCTGGTACTGAAGGTAGAACTCGTTGCGCTCCATGGCACCGCGAAGGGAGTTGGTCAGCTCCAGGCGCTCGACGGCGCGGGTGAGCATCTCCGTCTGGAAAACCTGGAAACAGTTCTTCCCGCCCGACTTGGCTGCATACATCGCGGAGTCCGCCTCGCTGAGGAGAAGCTCACGCGACTGCCCTGCGTCCCCGTAAGCGATACCGACGCTAACGGAAACGCTCATCGGCCGGCCGGCGAGCTCGACAGGTTCGCGCAGCACCGACACCACGCGCTCCGCCAGGGTGATGGCGACCCCCCGGTCCTCGACGTTGTCCATGAGAATCGCGAACTCGTCACCGCCGAGCCGGGCGACCGTGTCGCCGGACCGCACGACCGACAAGAGACGCTTACTGACCGCGATCAGCAACTCGTCGCCGTACTGGTGGCCCAGGCTGTCGTTGACCGTCTTGAAGCCGTCCAGATCGCAGAAAATGAGCGCCACCGTGCCCGAGGAACGCCGCGATGCCGCGAGGGCGCGTTCCAGCCGGTCGCGCAACAGCTCCCGATTGGTGAGGCCGGTCAAGCTGTCGTGGAAGGCCTGATGTCGGAGGTCAGCTTCTAGTGCCCGCTGGGCAGCCAACGCCTCCTGAAGGGAATCGGCGCGCTTTTGCAGCTGACGGGTCTGGCTGGCGACGCGGGTGAACAACCACGACACCCGAAGCACGACCAGTGCGAACAGCACGATGGACGTTGCCGCCAACACGGGAACATCGACAGCCTGGTGCGTCAGGCCGCCCACCAGCAGGATGACCGGTGACACGAACCCAGCCGCCGCCACCACGGGCATCCAACGCCTGCGGTGCAGCCGCTCAACCGCCGGCGGCGGCACGGCGGCCATCGAGGGATGCAGCGCGGCCGCGGCCAGCAGCACGTAGCAGATCAGCCAGCCCGCATCGAGCGGGTTGCCCACCGCATACGCGCCGTGCAGGATCTGAATGTTATAGACGAAGTCGGCAATGACCATCGCCACCATCCCCGTGGCGATCAGCTTCTCTGCCGGCCGGCGGGTTCGCCCGAAAACGATCGAGTTGACCAGGATGAACAGGACGCCGAGGTCCATGACCGGGTACGCCATTGTGACCAGCTTGCCGAGCGTGCTCAAGGTCTGATCGTGGGCGTAGCTGCCCATGAGCAGGTGCCAGCTGAGGGCGAGCCCTCCGACCGAGACGATGGCTGCGTCAGCCCGGTTCTCGCGCGACCCGGAATGTCCTGCGGAATGAACGATCCCCAGCACGCTGGCCACCAGGAACGGGTAGCCGCTCAGGTAGAAAGCGTCACCGAACGAGGGGAAGGGCGCCTCCCGGCCCAGAAAGTCGTAGACCGTCGCCACCGCATCGCCGAGCACGAAGCACAGATTCGCTGCGGCCAGTAGCAGCCACGGCCCTGGTTTGGCTGGGCGGTTGCGGCGGATCCCGATGATGATCGCCAGTGTCGAAGCGAGACCGATGACCTCGTATCCGACGTCCTTCGGCAGGACACCCGGCAGGGCGAAGTAGCCGCCGACCGCTGCGCCGCTGACGACGAGCGTCAGCTTCCATACCGGTTGACCGCGTGTCATACGGACCCCTTTGACGATGGTCGTAGATCGCTTATCGGCGGGGCTGCGCGCTCGGCATTGCTCCCCTCGATGTGAGCTGCGCCACGGTGCGCTGGCACCGATGTCGCCTGGCCCGCGCAGGTGCGCGAGTCCGCTGGGTGGCGGTGGGGGTGTGGCCAGCTCAAGTCCTGCCGCCACTGCAGCCGCGCGGCAATCAGCCGCGAGCGTCGCCAAGGAGGCATGAGCGTTCAGGCCGCTCGGGTCCGGCACCACCCAGAGCTGCGAACCGACGCGACCTTCGGGAACACCTGCTGGATACGCCGAGCGATGCCGGCGCTACCGGCGCGGCAGGAAAGCCGGCTCAGGCGCTCGAACGCCGCGCCGGGTCTCCGTGACACCGCTTGTACTTGCGACCGGAACCACACGGGCAGGGGTCGTTGCGTCCAGGCTTGCCACCCGTCGCGTCGACGAGTCCGCCGCCGAGGTCAGTGCCGCCTTCGGAGGAGACGACCCGATCGTCGCCGTCCACCGAAGGTGCCGAATACGTCAGCCCGCGCGGTCGCGTGCCCTGGTCAAGTCCCTTGGCGAGCGGGACGCGCGGCGCCGGCTCGGCACCCGTGGACCCCGGCTCGTCCGCATGAGACGCGAAGACCGCGGCGTGTTCGGGCTCCACGTCGAGCTCGCCCGAGGGTTCCGCGACGATCTGGACCTCGACGTTGAACAGGAAGCCGACCGACTCCTCCTTGATCGCATCCATCATCGCCGAGAACATGTCGAAGCCCTCGCGCTGATACTCCACAAGCGGATCCCGCTGGCCCATCGCGCGGAGGCCGATACCTTCCTGCAGGTAGTCCATCTCGTACAGATGCTCGCGCCACTTTCGGTCCAGGACCGACAGCACGACCCGCCGCTCGAGCTCGCGCAGGACCGGAACCCCATCGGGCGCCTTGCCGAGGCTCTCCTCGCGCCGGTCGTACGCCTCCGCGGCGTCCACCGTCAGATCCTCCAGGAGCCCCTCGGCCGTGAGGCCTTCCCGAGCGCCCGTCGCCGGCACCTCGACCCCGACTGGATAGAGCGTCCCCAGCGCGGTCCACAGCTGGTCAAGGTCCCATTCCTCGGGGTAGCCCTCCGCCGTCGCCGCCGTGACGTAGCCGGTGATCGTGTCGCCGAGGAAATGGCGAGCCTGCTCGTGCAGGTCCTCCCCCGCAAGAACCCGGCGTCGCTCGCCGTAAATCACCTGACGCTGCTTGTTCAGGACCTCGTCATACTTCAGGACGTTCTTGCGGATCTCGAAGTTCTGCTGCTCCACCTGGGTTTGCGCGGAGCGGATCGCCCTGGTCACCAGCTTGGACTCGATGGGCACATCGTCCGGGATCGACAGCCGGTTCATGATCGATTCGACCGCAGCGGCGTTGAACAGCCGCATCAGGTCGTCGCCGAGCGAGAGGTAGAAGCGGGATTCGCCCGGGTCACCCTGACGTCCCGAGCGCCCGCGCAGCTGGTTGTCAATGCGCCGCGATTCGTGCCGCTCGGTACCTAACACGTAGAGGCCACCGAGCTCCACCACCTGCTCGTGCTCGGCCTTGACATCCTTGCGCTTGCGGTCCAGCTCCTCGGTCCACGCCGTCTCGTAATCCACCGACGTCTCCACCGGAGACAGCCCCCGCTGGCGAAGCTCGTTATCGGCGAGAAATTCGGGGTTGCCGCCGAGCATGATGTCGGTGCCGCGGCCGGCCATGTTGGTCGCCACGGTGACCGCCTTGAGCCGGCCGGCCTGGGCCACGATCATAGCTTCGCGATCGTGCTGCTTGGCGTTCAAGACCTCGTGTTTCACGCCCCGCTTGGTCAGCAGCTGCGAGAGGTATTCGCTCTTGTGAACGCTCGTGGTGCCGACCAACACCGGCTGACCCGCGTCGAACCGTTCCCAGATGTCTTCCACGACCGCGTCGAACTTGGCCTCTTCGGTCTTGTAGACGACGTCGGGCTTGTCGGCGCGGATCATCGGCTGGTTGGTCGGGATCGGCACGACACCGAGCTTGTAGATCTGGCTGAATTCGGAGGCCTCCGTCATGGCCGTACCCGTCATGCCGGAGAGCTTTTCGTACAGCCGGAAGTAGTTCTGCAGGGTGATGGTGGCGAGGGTCTGGTTTTCCTGCTTGATCTCGACGTTTTCTTTCGCCTCGATCGCCTGGTGCAGGCCCTCGCTGTAGCGCCGGCCCTGCAACACGCGACCGGTGAATTCGTCGACGATCAGCACCTCACCGCTGGTCACGATGTAGTCCTTGTCGCGCTTGTAGAGCTCCTTGACCTTGAGCGCATTGTTCAGGTACCCGACCAGGGGGGTGTTGATCGACTCGTAGAGGTTGTCGATGCCGAGCTGGTCCTCGACCTTCTCGACTCCTGCCTCGGTGATGGCGACGGTGCGCTTGCTCTCGTCGACCTCGTAGTCGGCTTCCTTTTTCAGCAGCGGGGCGATCCGGGCGAATTCCATGTACCAGCGGGTGGGCTGGTCGGCTGGCCCGCTGATGATCAGCGGGGTGCGGGCCTCGTCGATGAGGATGGAATCGACCTCGTCGACCACGGCGAAGTGATGACCGCGCTGCACCGTCTCCTCGAGAGACCACGACATGTTGTCGCGCAGGTAGTCGAAGCCGAACTCGTTGTTGGTGCCGTAAGTGATGTCGCAGTTGTAGGCCGGCAGCCGCTCCTCGGGCGACATCTGCGGACTGATGACCCCCACCGTGAGGCCGAGGAACCGGTGCACCCGCCCCATCGTCTCGGCGTCTCGCTTGGCCAGGTAGTCGTTGACCGTGATGATGTGCACGCCCTTGCCGGCCAGTGCGTTGAGGTAGGCCGGCAGGGTCGAGACGAGGGTCTTCCCCTCACCGGTCTTCATCTCAGCGATGTTGCCGAGATGAAGCGCCGCGCCGCCCATGAGCTGCACGTGGAAGTGGCGCTGGCCCAGGGTGCGCCGGCTTGCCTCCCGAACGGTCGCGAAGGCCTCGGGCAGCAGGTCATCGAGCGATTCGCCGTCGGCGTAGCGCTTCTTGAACTCCTCGGTCATCCCGCGAAGCTCCTCGTCGGAGAGCGCCTCGAAGTCGGGCTCGATCTCCTCGACGGTGTCGGCGAGCGTCTTGAGCTTGCGCAGGATGCGACCTTCACCGGCGCGAAGCATCTTCTGCAGGACCACGTGGACTCGCTTCCGGTATCGAACCTGGTGTCGTCGATGGTAGGCGTGCGGGCAAATAACCGGCTGACAGCCGCGCGATCAGCCCCTGAGGATGTCAGGGTGCAGCCCACAACCAGCCCCACCAGCGCCGCGCAGAAGCCACTCCACCTGCGCCCGCCGCGGGCGGCTGATGCCGATGCGATTTACCAGGCGTGCCAGGACCCGCTCGTGCAGAAATGGACGGTGGCGCTGCCGGTGCCGTACACCCGGGCAGACGCGGAGTCGTTCGTGGGCGTCATCAGCCCTGCCGGGTGGGCGGACGGCAGCGAATACGCCTGGGTGATCGAAGACCCGCAGTCGCAGGGACTGCTGGGAGTCATCGGGCTCAAAGGGCTCACCGAGGGCGGCCGCGAGGTCGGCTACTGGCTGGCTCCCGGGGCCCGCGGCCGTGGCGTCGCGACCCAGGCGCTGTCTGACGTCTGCCGCTTCGGCTTCGACATCCTCAGACTCCGGGTCGTTCATTGGCGGGCTATCGCCGGAAACGAGCCCTCGCGGCGGGTCGCAGAGCGTGTCGGCTTCCAGGTCAGCGACCCCATTCGCGGGCTGCTGGCTCAGCGGGGCCGATGGGTTGACGGCTGGGCAGCCACCTTGCTGCCGGCCGACGAGCCGATGCCCGAGCCCGTTGCGCTGACGGACGGCGTCGTCGTCCTACGTCCCTGGCGCGGTAGCGACCTGGATGGCTTCGCCGACCTCGTTGACGACGACGTGGTGCGTTGGACGAGTGTTTCGGGCCGCGAGCCCGAGGCTCTGACCCGCTGGCTGGACCGGCACCTGCGGCCGCAGCGAGCGCCGGACGGACGGTTCGCACTCACCGATGCGCGCCAGCGCCTGCTCGGCGGCGTGGACCTGCGACGCGACCCGGTCACCGGGACGATCGCGTTGGGCTGGTGGCTGGGGCCCACGCACCGCGGTCAAGGCCTGGCAGTACGCGCGGTACGCCTGGCGATCGACTGGGCCGGCGGCTTCGCGCCGCCGCGGTTCGTCGCCGAAATCCTCGGTGGCAATACCGCGTCGACGGCCCTGGCCGAGCGGCTCGGCCTGCGCTGCGAGGGCTTGCAGCGGGTTCACTGGCCCGCCACTGCGGGAAGCGACGCGCGTCAGGACACCTGGCTCTACAGCCTGGTACCAGGCGACCCCGGCTGGCCTAGCGGGTGAGGCGGGCCGCGATCAGATCGACGGCTTTGACCGTCACAGCGGCGTAGGAGGCGCCGTCCACCAGGGTCACATCGTGATCGCCATCGATTTCGAGAA
Organism: Mycobacteriales bacterium; assembly: GCA_038245655.1. GTDB lineage: Bacteria > Actinomycetota > Actinomycetes > Frankiales > Frankiaceae > DATAZK01. The sequence continues at coordinate 27,265 of JBBRSE010000046.1, forward strand.
CTTCGGCGTCCAGCGCACGGGCCAGCGCGCGCTGCTTGGCCGGCGGTACCAGCCGGTCTCGCAGCGTTACGCAGACGACGGCCGGGATCGCCAGGTCGCGAGCCCAAGGGCGGCTGTCGAACAGCGAAAGGGCGCGCCCCGCGTCGATGAGCGACCGACCGAGCCCGCGCTGGATCTCCGCCTCCAGCCAGGGCCGGATCGGTTCGAGCTCGGGAGAGACCTGGACCGCCTGCTCGATCACCCGCTCGACGACCCCGTCGCCGCTGCTGACCCGCAGTCCGACCTCGGCAACGCTCAGGAAGCGCCACTTGCTGCGGTCGGCCAGGGTGGCGCGCCATTCCAGCGCGGTCGCCTGCGACACCAGGGCGGCGACCCGGCCCGGATGGCGACGGGCCAGCAGGAGGGCGATCGGGCCGCCCATCGAATAGCCGAGCACGATCGTCGACGCGGGCGGCACGTCCAAGTCCTTCAGCAGCGCGGCCGCATCGTCGGCGCAATCCTCGAGCGCAAACGGCTCGTTGCTGCGCATCCCCCGACCGTGGCCGCGATGATCCATGGCGATCACCCGGTAGGCCGAGGCGAGCTGTTCGTACACGGCAAAGAAATTCAGGTCGGCGCTCACCGTCCAGCCATGAAGCATCAGCAGGGTCGGTGCGTCGTCGTCGCGCGGCCCTGAGTCACGGACGAACACCTCGCCGCGGCCGGGAAGCAACACCATCCGGCCGGGAAGCAGGGCCGGCGGGATCGGGGCCGCCGGTGGCTGGTCGATGCCGCGCACGAAGCCGAGCGCCATGCTCGCCTGGCGCCGCATGACCGGCGATCGGCTGACCGCGACTCCCGCTGCGGCGGCAGCGATCGCCCCTACGGCACCGAGCGCGGACCGAGATCTGATGACGCCTCGCCTTTGGTCAGGTGATTTCGAGCAGCTTCTCGCGAACGGCGTAGACCACCGCTTCCATGCGCGAGTGCAGCTGCAGCTTCTCGAGAATGTTGCGGATGTGGTTCTTGACCGTGTTTTCGCTGATGAACAGCTTCTTGGCGATGTCGCGGTTGTTCATGCCCTTGGCGACGAGTTTCAGGACTTCCATTTCCCGATCGGTTAACCGCGGGGTCGGCACCTGCTGGCGCTCGTCGTCCTTGCGCACCATCGTCGCGAACTCGGTCAGCAGCTTGGAGGCCATGGACGGGCTGATCAGACTCTGCCCGTTGAAGACCGCCCGCACCGCTCTGGCGACCTCCTCGATGGAGATCTCCTTGAGTAGATAGCCCATCGCGCCGGCCTTGATCGCGTCGTAGAGGTCGCCCTCTTCGTCACTGATCGTCAACATGATGATCTTCGCGCTCGGGACCGCATCTTTGATCGCGGCGGTGGCGTCGATACCGCCCCGGCGCGGCATGCGCACGTCCATCAGCACGATGTCAGGGGTGGTTTCCGAAGCGACCTTCAAGGCTTCCGTGCCGTCGCTGGCCTCACCGACGACCTCGATGTCGTCTTCCGCGCCGAGGACCATCTGCAGTCCCCTCCGGAACAGCGCGTGATCGTCGACGACCAGCACTCGGATGGGATCGGCAGCCA
>JBBRSE010000047.1:0-28599 GCA_038245655.1 Mycobacteriales bacterium
CAGGCTGATGCGCTGGGCGTTGTGTTGGAGCGCTCGCGTCTCGGCTCCACTGGGTGTCTTGGTCGGTGGCGGGATCGTGGCCCGGAGCCACATGGCCATCTTCATGCGGACGGTCCCGAGATCGACGGGAGCTTGAAGGGTGCAAATACTGGCGGCCGGAGGTTGACCTGGCACGACGCTTGCGTTGATGCTGCCTGGCTGTGGGCTTCTGCTTCCTCTACCGCTGTCTGTGCGGCGTCTTGCAGCTTCTCCGGGTCCATCGGATGGACGCGTTCTCGAAGGACGCCGAGATCCTGGTGTTGCGCCATCAGCTCGCCGTGCTTCGTCGTCAGGTGAAGCGTCCCCGTTTCAGCTGGGCGACCGCGCCTTCATCGCGTTGCTCGCGGGGCTCGTGCCGCGTAGGCGGTGGTCTGCCTTCCTCGTTACCCCGAAGACGATCCTGGGCTGGCACCGCCGTCTCCTGCGACGGCACTGGACCTACCCGCACCGGCGACCAGGTCGGCCGGTACTGCCTCCTGAGACCGTCGAATTGATCTGCCGGCTGGCGAGGGAGAACCCCCGCTGGGGTTACCTGCGCATCGTCGGTGAGCTACGAAAGCTCGGCTTTACCGTGTCCAAGACGAGCGTGGCAAACACGCTTCGCCGACACGGCCTACGACCCGTTCCGCGGCGCGACGGCCCGACCTGGTCCCAGTTCTTGCACGCCCAAGCGAAAGGCATTCTGGCGACCGACTTCCTGCACGTCGACAGCGTCCTGCTGCGGCGCTACTACGTGCTGTTCGTCATCGAAATCGACAGCCGGATCGTGCACCTGCTCGGCGTGACGAGCAGCCCGGCATCGGAATGGGTAACGCAGCGGGCGCGTAACTTCGCCTCCGATCTGGAAGAGGCAGGACGTCGATTCCGGTTCCTCCTCCGGGACCGCGATGCCAAGTTCACGACATCCTTCGACGGCGTCTTTAACTCGATAGGTGTCGAAACGATTCGCAGCCCGGTCCGCTCGCCCCGGGCGAACGCATTCGCCGAACGCTGGGTAAGAACCGTCAGGAAAGACTGTCTCGACCATCTCCTCGTTGTGTCCCGCCGGCACCTCGAATTCGTACTCACCGAGTACATCCGGCACTACAACCAGGCTCGCCCGCACCGCGGACTCCAACTTGCCAGCCCGACGCCACGCAACGACGCTCAACGCATCGGCGAGGTCCAGCGCCGCGACGTTCTTGGCGGCATCATCCATGAATACCACCGGGCCGCCTGACCAACACCACCCGTCGCCGGAATGATCGCCCGGCGTCGGCCTCCACCGTCAGCGGGGGCCGCTCACCAATTGCCTGACCGTCGACCGCCCCGCGCTTGAGCCGCCCGGCGAGACGTCCCCGGCACCCGCCCGCCCGCCCAAGGACGTCCCGCTACATCCGCCAACCATTCCTCGATCGGCTTGCAGCAACGAGTAATTGGACCCTTCACCACTTCCGAAGGCGTCCGACGCCGAGCGCTTTCGACTACTTTGATCTGATGGCCGTTGATCCGCGGGGACGAGATCTCAAGCATTTCCTGGAGCAGGACGATTCCGGTCCTGTGGTGATGCTCAACCTTCTGAGGTTCGGCCCCGGGGGAAAAGCGAAATACGAGCAATACATGTCTCATTTTCGCGCGACGGCGAGCTCGGTCGGCGCCGAGGTGATCTACGTCGGCCTCGGATCTACGACGCTCGTTGCGGAAGCCGGTCAGAGCTGGGACGCCGTGCTTCTGGTGCGGTACCCGTCGCGGCATGCGTTCACGGACATGATCCGCGATCCCGTCTATCAGGCAGGAACACATCTGCGCACCGAATCGCTGACCGAGGCTGTGCTGCAGGCCACCATCCCGTGGTCGGACCCGTCGCCGGTCAGCTGAAGCTCGCGAGGCAGCTGTCGGCAACCGGCAGGTCCGCCGCATGAGTAGTGACCGCTCTGTCGGTCGCCGCATCGCAGAGCCGCCTGCGCAGTTCTAGGGATGGAGCGCAAGCCGTCCGTGTGCCGCTCGGGAATTCGATTTCGCCTGTTCAGGGCGCTGCACCGAGTTTTGGCACCCCACACGCGTCACCGCAGGTCAGACGGCGCGTCGCAGCCCGCTCCCACCTAGAACGGCACCGCGCGAAAACCCCAAGCCCAGCAGCCACAGCGGCTACGCAACCCGTCGAATGCCTCCCCGAGTTGCATCAGATGCAACTCTGCGGACTAGCAGCAGTGTCGCGGCTGTGTGCCGGGCGTCGTGCAGCCGCGCGTCGCGTACGCCGGCCGCCTCCAGCAGACCTTTCCAGCCCGCCCAGTCACGGCGAGGATCGATAGGTCGGCCGTTGACCCGTGCGAAGACGAGATCGTCGTCCCGCCACTCCGAGCCTGCCGCCATCCTTTCCTGAAGCTGCGTGGTGCGGTGCGCCCGCAGGGCTTCTCTCAGCGCGTCGGGAAGCACGACCGTTCGGCGGCCGGCTTTGCTCTTGGGCTCGACGTAGCCGAGGCCCCGGGCCCTTCTGCCGTTGCAACGCGCGACGCACGGTGAGCGTCCCCGACTCGAGGTCGATGTCACTCCACGTAGGCCGAGCGCTTCCCCCTGTCGCAGACCCAGCGCCAGTGCCACGGACGCGCGCCATTGCGCACCCCCTGCGAAGCGGCCAGCAGCTGCCGCGCTTCCGCGACCGCCAGGGGCTGTACCTCCGAACGGACCCAGCGAAGGCGCACCGACCAGGGTGCAGACATTTCTGACGACCTTGCCGCGCTGCAGCGCGACCTTGAGCGCCCGGCTCAAGATGCGGTGGCATTGCAATGCCGAGGCGGTCGCCATCCCGGCCACCTCGCATCCGGCGTAGAACGCTTCCACGTGCTCAGCCTGTAGCCGGTCCAGCCGGTGGTGGCCGAGCGCCGGGACGATGTGCGTCCGAACCTTGGAGCGATAGCCCTCGAGAGTGCGTCGGCGGACCTTGCGGGCAGCGATCCTTCATCGACTGGTGGGAGCCCTTCACGCTCGGCGTGGGACCGGCGGGCGCCTATGTCGCACAGCTGGATGCGCAGCGGGGCGATGACCTGCAGGTCCGGTGTGCGAAGCTGCTGTTGCCGCGAGCGCCGTTCGAGATCGAAGCCCGGGCCTGGACCGTGCTCGGCCGTACCTGAGGGTCGCAGCCGGAAAGGCTGCGGCGGAAGACGCCGGTCGCAGTTTGCTGCCCACGCGCCGGGTGGGGCCGACCGTAGCGGATGCCAGGGCCCGCGGCCGGGTGCGGGCAGGCTCGCCCGTCGCTACGTCAGCCCTGCACACCGGCCAGTCCGATCAACTCGACCCGCCAGTCGTCGTAATCGAGGCTGGACAGCCGTTGCAGGAGCGCGTCCTGCCTGTGGATCTCGCCGAGTGCGATGGCGGCTACCTCGCCGGGCGGTACGCCCGACTCCTGGAAAGAAATCGTGAGCCGACCTTCCATGATGTCGGCGGCGGCGGCGCGCGCCAGCACCCGGACGAGCGAATGCCGGGCGTTGCGATCATCCTGCGTCCCAACCTCGCCAGGAAGCGAACCGAGTACAAATACCACGCGCGCCGAGGGTTGCAGGGATGGCAAAGCGTCCCGGAGGGCGGTGAAGCGCGCGAGGACCCCTTGGGCGTAGAAGTCGCGAACGCGGTCGATCGCCGTCTCGCCACTGATGGTGAAATTTGCCGGCATCTGCACGTAGGCGTCGAAGGAGGCGGGACCGGAGTCGGCGCATATCCCCGGCAGATCCGCGAGGCTTTCGGCGCGAGTCACTGAAACACCGGGCCTGTCCAGAGCCGCTGCGACCTCATCGATCAATCGCTTGTCGCCGGACACAAGAACAGACTTCATCACCAGTCCTCGTTCATCGGAGAATAAGGAGTTGAACCTAGCACCAACGCCTGAGATAGCGCGCTAGCCGGAGCATGCGTCGCGCCGGGGTGCACGTCTGTCATGCGGTATCCCTCCCGTGTTTGAATCTCTCGTCGACCGACATGGAGAAGCCACTGGGCTGCTCACCGACGAGGTCCGGATTCGGGCCAATCCGAGCACCGGAATCCAATCCTGCGATGGCCGCCATGTCGTCGTCGGCGAGCGTGAAGCCGAAGACGTCGAAGTTCTCCCTGATCCGGCCCGGCGTCACGGACTTCGGTATGACGACGTTTCCGAGCTGGAGATGCCAGCGCAGCACGATCTGAGCCGGAGTCCTGCCGTAGGACTCGGCGAGACCGACGACCACGGGATTCGCGAGCGCTGCACCCTGGCCCAGCGGGCTCCAGGCCTCGGTGATGATTCCCAGCTCCGCATGGACGGCCCGCAGTTCGTCCTGCTGAAAGCCGGGGTGAAGCTCGATCTGGTTAACCGCCGGCACGACGTCGGTCTCGCCCACCAGGCGACGCAGAGCAGCGACGGTGAAGTTGGAGACACCGACAGCCCGCACCCGTCCTTCGGCCCACAGGCGCTCGAGCGCTCGCCACGTCTGCACGTAGACGTCCTTGGCGGGCACCGGCCAGTGAATGAGATAAAGGTCGAGATACTGCAGCCCCAGCCGGCTGAGACTCTCCTCGAAGGCCACCGGTGCACGGTCGTACCCCTGGTCGGAGTTCCACAGCTTCGTCGTGACGAAGAGTTCGGCTCGGGGCACCCCACAGCGGGCGACGGCCTCGCCGACACCCGCCTCGTTCCCGTAGAGGGCGGCCGTGTCGATGCTGCGGTAACCCACCCGAATGGCAGCCCCGACCGCCGTTCGCGCCTCGTCGTTCGATACCTGGAAGACGCCGAATCCGAGCTGTGGCATCTCGACGCCGTTGTTTAGGCGCGCGGTCGGGACCACGCCGTTCATGCGCCATCCCATGGTTTCCCCAGCGTCGTGGATTCCCCAGCGTCGTGGATTTCCGAGCGTCTCTTGGGACGCGACGTGCGCGGCCTCGACCGCCCTCCATGGGTGCCGGAGTCGTACCTCGGCGGTGCGTAAAGCCAGCCGTCCAGCAGCCTCGCCACGTTCGGCATGATGACCCAGGTCATCAGTGCGGTGACGACGACGACGATGGCAGCGACCCGCAACGGCATCGGCCAAACGATCGCCAACCAGATCACCGCGGAATTGAGAAGCACCTGAACGGCATAGATCACCACGAGTGACGTCAGGAACATCTTCCAGCGTGGCGGCGCCGGCGCCGTACGCCCTGGCAGCCAGAACCACGTCTCGAGCCCGCTGACCCGATGGATGTGCTGCGTCTGCATTAGCGAGCTGCCCTCCGCCAACATCTCGGCCCTGGTGGGTGAGTGCTCCCACGCGTCGAGATGCTCGGTTGAGTCGAAGCGGAAAACGACATGCCAGTCCTCACCGACATGTCCGGGCCGGAGTAGACCCGCCCCGAGGAAGCCGGAAAACTCGGCGCCAGCGCCGGTGAGGCGCGCCGCCCACTCCTCGAAGTCGTCCTCGCGTCCGGGCGCGACGTGACGGGCGACCGTCACCGTCACCGGCTCGCCCTTTCGTGCCAGCGGAGCCGCGGTCACGGCCCGGTGCTTGGCGTCGTCGTCACCGGGCAGCCACGAACGCCTCCAGCTGCCCGAGCCCGTCGAATTCCGCCGATACGGCCACGCCAGGCCGTAGCGGAATGGGTGCAGTCAGGCCGCCGGAGAACACTAGCGCACCCGCGGGCACCGTCTCGCCTCGCTCAGCAAGCCGGTTCGCGAGCCACGCGACGGCCGCCGCCGGGTGTCCCATGGCAGCCGCGCCGGCAGCCGTTGCCACCACCCCCCCATTGACCCGTAGGACGCAACCGAGCAGCCCCAGATCCACGAGCTGCGATGGCGATCGCGCCTGCGGACCGAGCAGAAAACGGCCGGCGCTGGCGTTGTCGGCCACGACGTCGGCGAGCCGGAATCGATAGTCCAGATAGCGGGAGTCGAGCACGTCGATCGCCCCGAACAGGGCCTCGGTGGCGGCGAGCACGGACGTCACGGTGGCCGCGGGCCCAGCCACCTCGCGGGCCAGCAGGAATGCGATCTCCGGCTCTGCCCGGGGCGCGATGAGTCTAGCTACGTCGACGGACTCGCCGTAGTTTGCGACCATCCCGCTGGTGACGCGACCGAACAGCGGTTCCGCCACGCCCATGGCCTGCTGCTTTGCGCGGCTGCTCAACCCAAGCTTGAAGCCGACGAGCTTTTCCCCGGCGTCGAGTCGCTGCAGGACCGCAATCCGCTGGGCGGAATACGCGGTGTCAACGTCGAGGTCCGGATGGGCATCCGTGAAGGGTGCCAGCGGCTTGCGTTCCCGCTCGGCGATGGCCAGCGCGTCGGCGATCTGGTGGGCACCGATCATCGGCCTGGCTCCGCTCCGTCTGAGAACCTGGCGGTCACTGCTCCGAGGTGGGCGAAGTCCGCCCTGAACGTGTCGCCGCGCTGCACAGGCACCATGCGATGGACGGCACCGGGCAGGATCATCTCGCCGGCCTTCAGCGAGATCCCGAAGGCCGCCAGCTTGTTTGCCAACCAGGCGACACAACGGGCTGGGTTGCCAAGGGCGGCAGCACCCGCACCGGTGTCGATCACCTCGCCGTTGCGGCTCAACGCCATTCCCACCAGCCGGAGGTCGAGTGCGGTGACCTTCGTCATCCGACCGCCGACCACGAGCATGCCGCAGGACGCATTGTCGGAGACGGTATCGACGAGCTTGATCCTCCAGTCCGCCACCCGGCTGTCGACGATTTCGATGGAGGGGAAGACTCCGCCGATGGCCGCCATTGCGGTGCTGGTGGTGACGCCGGGGCCAACGAGGTCACGTTCGAGGATGAAGGCCATCTCCGCCTCCACGCGCGGCTGAAGCAGCCTCTCCAGCGGGACCTCGTCCCCGTCCTCGACGAACATGTCGTCGAGCAGGACACCGAAGTCGGGCTCGTCGACGCCGAGCAGTTCCTGCATCGGCTGGGACGTCAGCCCGACCTTGCGGCCGATGGGGTGGGCGCCCTCGGCTACCCGGCGCTCCACGTTGTAGGTCTGGATCTTGTAGGCGTCGTCGACCACAAGATCGTCGAACCGGTCGGTCAGCGCTGTGATGGCCTTCCGGTCGCGTTCCGCCGCCCACAACTCGTCCGCGAGCTGTCGGATCAGACCCTCATCTGCCATGCTTGACACCCTTCTCTCGGGCGTGCGCGCGGAGAAAGGTGCTGTTCCGGTACGTGGAACCGGACGACCCGTCCCGGGCGTCGCCCGCCAATCAGCCGGCCGATTCCACGTCAGGCGCGACCGACAGCTTGCGGACCTCATGAAGGATCGGCGGCCAGAACTCCACGAGTGCCTCGCGACCCATGAACAGGCCAAGGTGACCACCGGTCGTGGTCCGGCGCACGACCTGGTCGGCGGGAGTACCGGCGTAGTCGGCGAGCGCGAACACCTGCGCCGGCGGTGTGATGTGATCCTGCTGCCCGGCGAGCAGGAAGAGCGGGCAGGTGATGTCCTGCAGATCGAGGCGCCGCCCCTCGAGCTTGAGCTCGCCGCGGATGAGTTCGTTGTCGCGGAAGAGGTGCTCGACGATCCAGAGATAGAACGTGCCTGGCACGTCCTGGGTGTGCTGGAACCACGTTTCGAAATGGCGGTAACGCCGAACGTGGGCGTCGTCAGAGACGTTCACGAGCAGCTGCAGCTGGCGATCGATCTCCTGCTCCGGCTTCATCATCATGAAGCCGGCGAGCATGAACTGCCCGCGCAGCACGCCGCCCCCCATCTTCACGGCTGTGCGATAGAAGGCATCCGGCAGCACCTTCACGAAGTCGTGAATGAGCGGCTCACCCGCGTGATAGTCGATCGGCGCCCCGGCGATGGTCAGCGTGTTGATCTGTTCCGGATGCAGCGCGGCGTAGATCACCGCCAGCCACCCACCCTGGCAGTCACCAATCAGGTTCACCCGGCCGCCGAGCTGCTCCACCGCTCGCTCGAGAGCGTCGATGTAGTCATTGATACCGGCATCCGCGGTTTCGGCGGTCGCGCCGATCCAGTCCATCGAATAGACGCGCGTGAGTCCCGCCTCCTGGACCGCGCGCAGCTGGCTCTGGTCGGGGGAGAAGTCGACGATGCAGGAGTCGTGCCCGGCCTGCGGCGGCAGCAGCAGGGTCGGTACGAGGTCGTTGGCATGCTCGGCATCGGGGAGCGAGAAGTCACGCAGGCGCGCCACGGGGGTCTCGAAGACGACGTGGTTCGCCGTCGCCCACTGCGGCTGTTCCCGGCGTTGTGAGACGGACAGCCATTCCAGGGCCTCGAGGCCCAGTTCGAACGGGCTGACTCCACGTCGCACTGCGCTCGACCAGTAGTCGGCCCAGCCTTTGGCCCCTACCCGCCAGCTGTCCCAGGCGGACGACAGCAGCCGCCCGGGGAGGTTGGGAGCGGCTGGCCGGGTGCTCTGCATCATCGTCATCAAGAATCCTTCACCGCGCGCACCGCGCAAGGTCATGTCGAGCTGGGCTGTCGACTTAAGAGGTAGGGACCGGAGTGCGTCCATACCCATGTGTCACGTGACGGTGGCTGTTCGACACCAGTTTCCGGCGGCATTCCCCAGCTGACGACTGGTTAGCAGACCTTAACTGCTAACAGCTAACACTCTGGGGAACACACCCGACCGGAGTAACCCGAAAGTGGCGGATGCTCGTGGCCGCGGGACCACGGTTCGGACCGTCACGGCAACCCGCCGAAAGCGTGTCGCGCCGCGTAGGTGGCCGGGTCCCAGCCGCCCGCTCCGGACGTTGCCGACGCCGGGTCGATCGCCGCATCCACGCCGTTCGCAGGGGTCCCGTGGACGGTTTCGGGACGTGCCTGCACGATGAAAACGGCATCGCCCGGTCGATAGCCGCGGTCGATGACCCACTCGACGTCCACGGGTACCCCGTACTTGCTTTCCACCGCGGTTACGCCCGCGGTGATCGCGCGGATCTGGTCGTCGTCGAGGACCCGCTCGCGGCCCCAGCGGCGAGGCATGTCGGTTTCCACCACAGCACCCGCCTGATAGTCGAATGCCGATACGACCTTCTTGTCGGCGACGTCGTATCGCAGCACCCGACCGTCGCTCTTGCCGACCTCGACGTGGTCGGGCGACACACGTCCTTGCACGATCGCCTCGCCCCAGCCCCAGCTGCCCTCGATGACCACCCGGTCACGCTTGCCGGAAACGGGATGGATCGAGAAGGCGACCCCGGAGGCGCGGGCCGGGATCAGCTCGATGACTCCTACGGCCATCGGCATCTCGCGATGGGAGATGCCGTGGTCCACCCGGTAGGAGAGCGCCCGCGGGGTGAACAGACTGGCCCAGCAGCCGCGTACGGCTCGCAAAAGGCCGTCATGCCCTGACACTCCGAGATAGGTGTCGAAGATCCCGGCGAAGCTCGCCTGGTCGCCATCCTCGCCCGTCGCAGAGCTTCGAACGGCCACTAGCACGTGGACCTCCAGGCATCGGTAGGCCAGCTCGTCGTAAGCCTCGACAATCGCCAACGCCAGCTCCGCGCCAGGTTCGGTGGCCTCGAATGCTGCCTGGATCTCCAGCGAAGCGGCCTGCACCTGGGCGCGATCATGGGTGTCGGTAAGCGGGCCGAGCCGGTCCTCGATCAGCGCGTCAAGGCCGGTATCCGCGCAGTGCCGCCGGTAGGCATCGACGGTCACCGAGAACCCTCGTGGCACCCGCAGGCCGGTGCTGCTGAGCTCGCTCAGCCGTCCCATCTTGGCGCCGACCACTCTGTTTGCTGTTTCCGGAACGACTTCGTCTAGCCAGACGACGGGCTCGTTCATGGCTGTGCCGCAGCTGCTGGGTCGGGGGCCGTCCGAATGACGGTCACCGTCCCGGTGGTGCCGTCGACGTGGACCTCGTCGCCGTCGCGGATCGTTGACGTCGCCAGGCCAACGGCTGTAACGGTGGGCACGCCGTACTCGCGGCCGACGATCGCGGCATGGGAGAGCATGCCCCCAGCGTCGCAGACGCACCCTGCGATCTTGGCGAACGCCGGGGTCCAGTTCGGTGAGATCGACTCGCAGACGAGGACCTCACCGGCCTCGATGCGATGCAGGTTGTCGGCGTCCGCGAGCACGCGCGCGCGCCCGCTGCACGCGCCTTCTGAAGCCGGGATGCCGCTGAGCTTCACGTCGCCTTCAGGGGGTCTGCCTGCTGCGACGGCTTCCAGGAAGTGCTTGTTGAGACCGAACACCTCGATCAGGATGGGATCGCTGACCGCGTCGGGAACGGTGCCGAGAACCTTCGGCATGCTGGCCCGCCGCTCCTTCCAGTGGGCGTAGTACTGGCGCCGGTCCTCGATCAATCCGGTCAGCTCGGCGAGCTGGCGCTCGCCCGCGACCACTGCTGTGAGCTCCGGCCAGAACAGGAACAGGGTGTCGTCCGGCCGGTCGGCGCCCAGATGCCCGGCGGCGGCCAGTGCGGCTCGGCGAAGCGGAAGCATGGCCCGCAAGTCGATGTAGAAGTCGTGCTCCTCGTTCCACCAGGCGTAGTTGGCGGTCCGGCTGGACTTGAGCGCGGCGTCGAAGGAACGCTGCTCCTCCAAGGTCAGCGTGGAGCGTGCCGCGTCAACGGCTGCTTCGCGCTCCTCGACGGCGGACCGATGGGCGGCCTCGAAGTCATGGTCGGAATTGCCCTGAAGGAACGTCTTGATCGTGCCCAGCGGGGAGATGGGGTCCTCCGACCAGCTCGCCAACGCGACGTCTGAGATCCCCTCGGTCCGCCACCCATAGATGTCGAGAAATTTCTCGAACCGGCTTCGCCAGCCCGCCGCACGCTCGCCTTCCGCGGCGATCGCCTCCATCAGGCGTTCAGGTTCCGTTCTGGCGAACAGGCTCCCCAGACCGGCCGCCCGGGCATCGGCGGTCAACCGCCATAACTCGCGGTCAGTCTCGAGGATCTTCGTGTCGTAGCCCTGGAGGAAATGGCCGATCAGTCCGGGGTCGATGTCCAGCTCGGTGCACAGGCCACGGAAGGCGATGTAGTTAGCGAGCAACGGGTACATGAGCTGGAAGTGGATCTCGAAAGCGCGCTTGTGATGGCGGCGGGCGCGGACCAGGTGGTGACTGAACTCTTTGCGGGACGACCGCGACAGGTCGACCGAGCGCAACTCCTCCCAATCCTCCTCGATTTCCCGCTGGCGAGACGCCCAGATCTGCGGGAAGTCGCGCAGAAAGCGTGGCAACGCCTGCGACATCCGGCCGGCGCGATCGGCGACCTCCGCCGCGGAGCGGACGACGATCTCCGCAGCGTAGGTGTGCGTCCCCGCCGTTCGAACCGCGACGCCTCGGCCACGAGGCAGCGGCAGCGACTCCGCAGCGGTCTGGGTGCCCCAGCTGTACCCGTCCTCGTTCCACAGCTCCCCAAGCGGCGTGAGGCCCCTCGGCCAGTGGAAGTCGAGGAACCAAAACCGGCTCGCGTCCTCCGGCCGAAAGGCTCCTGCCGCCTCGACCCGCCAAGGCGACTGCTGCTCCGCGAGGGGAGCCCCCGGGTACCCTTCGTCGGCGAGGAACTCTTCGAGCGGAACGATCGTGCCCATCCGATTCCCTTCCGGGTCCAGCCGCTGCGGGAATGCTCCCGTGCCGGGCGGACGACCTCACCATCGTCGTCCGACGCCCGCGGGGCGCAACCCCCCGTTCCACTGTCCGGCCTCCCGCGCGTCCCCGGCAACGTGACCTGGCTCACAGGATTGCGTAGTATCCTCGTCGCGTGTCGGCACCAGGCGACGATGGCGGTCCCCGTTCGATGTTGGGACGGGCGGATCTCGTCCTCAGCCTTTTCGACAGCCGCCATCACACCCTGTCGCTGGCGGGGTTGGCGGCCCGCGCGGGCTTGCCCCGCACCACGAGTTATCGCGTCGCCGAGCACATGGTGCGGCTGGGATGGTTGACCCGTACGCAGGGGCGTTACGGCATCGGTCACCGGCTTTTCGAGCTCGCAAGCATGGGGCCGATCCAGCACCAACTGCGCGAGGCCGCCCTGCCGTACATGCAGGACCTCTACGAGATGGCCCACGAGACGGTGCACCTCGCCGTCCGTGACGAGCTCGAGGTCCTGTACGTGGACAAGATCTGCGGTCACAGCAGGTCGGCGTTAGACAGCCGGGTCGGGGGACGGCAACCGCTGCACTCCACGGCCGTTGGCAAGGTCCTCCTCGCGTCCGCAGAGCCCGGGCTGCTGGCTCGCGTCATCGACGCTGGCCTGACCAGATACACCGCGGCCACAATCACGACGCCGAACCGGCTGCGGCAGGAGCTGGCGGCCGTCCGGCGGGACGGCGTCGCTTTCGACCGCGGCGAGAACGAGGCTGACATCGTGTGCGTAGCGGCGCCGCTGGTGTTTTCCAACGGAGAGAACGCGGCGGTTTCCATCACCGGCCCGAGCTCGCGGATCCACCCTGAGAGATTGGTCTACGCGGTGCGCGCAGCGTCCTTCGGCATCACGCGAAACCTACCGAGCGAACAGGAGGACGGCAGCGGGAGGGTGGTCAGCCTAGCTCGCCTTCCCAATCCCTGTCTTGAAGTGCGTCGCGAACGTACATGAGGAACCTTGATGCGGTCACCCCGTCGAAAGCCCGGTGATCGTAAGAAAACCCGAGGATGCACATGTGATGGATGGCGATCGCGTCGCCCACCGCCGTCGGTCGGCGTGACACACCCTCAGTGGACATGATGGCCACATTGGGCTGATTGATGATCGCCGCCGACGCGAAGCTGCCCAGCGGGCCGGGGTTGGTGATCGTGAAGGTCGATCCGCTCAGATCGTCGGCCTTCAGCTTCTTGTTCTTCGCGGCATCGCCGACCGCCTTAATGGCCCGAGCCACCCCGCGCAGATTGAGCCCGTCGACGCCCTTGATCACCGGCGCCATGAGGCCCTGCTCGTTGAGATCGACGGCGATGGCGAGGTTGACGTAGCGGTGCAGCGTCATCGTCTTGCTCGCAAGGTCGAGCGATGCGTTCACCGCCGGGAACTCTCGCAACGCGTCGCACGTCGCCCGAACGATAAACGGCAGATAGGTGAGCGAGGCGCCCTCCTGGCTGCGAAACTGCTCCTTGTTTCGTTGCCGGATCTGCTCGATCCGTTCGAGGTCCACCTCGGCGGAGGTCCATACGTGCGGTGAGGTACGCCGCGATTCCAGCATCCGCTCTGCGGTGACCAGCCGGATCCGCGAGAGGGGCACCACTTCCTCGCGGTCACCGGCAGCGGGTGCCGCAGGGGCAGCCGGCGCCGGGCGGGCCACCCCAACAGCAACAGCGGGAGCCGAGGTCGTGGGGGGCGCGGCGGAACCCGGACGCGACGGCGGGCCCGCCGCGATGGCCGCCAGCACATCCTCGCGCATGATTCTCCCGCCGCCGCCTGACCCGCTGATGGTGGACAGGTCGACACCGCGCTCGCTTGCGAGCCGCCGCACGACCGGTGACAGCGGTCGTCCGGCTCCGTTACCCGTCGCCGCCGCCGCCGGACCGCCAGCGGCCGGCACAGTCGCGACCAGGACAGCCGCACCGGTGATAGTCGCTGCGGGCCGCGTGGCTGCCGACGTCGGTGACACCGCGGCGCCGACCTGGCCTATCCGTACCAGCGGGGTACCGACCGGCACCGTCTCCCCGGCCGGCACGAGGATTTCCAGCAGGACTCCGTCGTACGGGCTCGGGATCTCCGAGTCCACCTTGTCCGTGGACACCTCGAGAAGCGGGTCGTCGAACGCCACCGGGTCACCGGCCGCCTTCAGCCACGCGCTGACCGTTCCTTCTGTGACCGTCTCCCCGAGCTTCGGCATGGTGACCTCGTGCACCTCGCCCACCGGCAGGTCGACGGCGGGCGCCGGCGGCGCTGCCGCCGGAGCCGGCGATGTAGCCACAACAGGCACTGGCGATGTGGCCCTGACAGGCGGCGGCGCCACGGCAGCTGCCGGCCCGGACGCAGCCGCGCCGACAGGGCCGATGCGCCCGAGTGGCGTGCCGGTCGGAACGGTCTCCCCCGCCAGGACCAGGATCTCCAGCAGGACTCCGTCGTACGGGCTCGGGATCTCCGTGTCCACTTTGTCTGTCGAGACTTCCAACAGCGGGTCGTCGAACGCCACCGGGTCACCGGCCGCCTTCAGCCAGGCGCTGACCGTTCCCTCGGTTACCGTCTCCCCGAGCTTCGGCATGGTGACTTCGTATATGTCGTCTGCCATTGCTGCTTCCGTCCTCGGCTCTGTCTCGTCGCTCAGCCGTGCAAGGACCGGCCGCTGAGAGCGAGCATGGTTTCTCCCAGCGCCTCCGAGAGGCTGGGGTGCGGGTGGATGAAGCTGCCGACCTCACTGGGTAGTGCCTGCCAGTTCACCGCGAGGTAGCCCTCGGCGATCAGCTCACTAGCCCACGGACCCACCAGGTGGACACCGAGGACGGGACCGCTCTTCTCGGCGACGACCTTGACCATCCCCTCGGTCTCGCCGATGATCATGGCGCGACCGTTGCCGGTGTACTTGTTTTTGTGGACGACGATGTCGAATCCGGCCGCCTTGGCCTCTGCTTCGGTGTATCCGGCCCAGGCCACCTCGGGATGGGTGTAGACCACCCACGGCACCCGTGTGTAGTCCACCGGGATCGGGTGTTCACCCAGGATTTGCCCGATGGCGACGATCGCTTCCGCGTACGCCACATGGGCGAGCCCGGGCGTCTCCACGACGTCGCCGATCGCGTAGACGCCGGGTCGTGTGGTCAGCATCGTGGTCGGGTCGACGGTGACGAACCCGCGGTTGGTGACCTGGACGCCGGCCTCGGCGAATCCGAGATCATCACTGCGCGGTCGTCGACCGATCGCGACGAGGACCTGGTCGACCTCGATCTTCTCGGAACCGTTCTTGGTTTCGAAAGCGACGACCAGGCCGCCGTCGGTGAACTCAGGGAGCTGGACGCGGGCCTCGGCGTGGATCCGGGTGCCCCTGCTGGCGAGCGCCCGCGCGAGAATGCCGGCGATCTCCTGGTCCGGGCCGAGCGGAAGCACGCCACGAGGTAGTGCTTCCAGCAGCGTGGTCTCCACTCCGACGTCGGTGAACACGGAGGCGAACTCGGCGCCGATGACCCCGCCGCCGATGACGGCCGCCCGCGATGGCAGCCGGTCGCTGCGCGTGCTGTGATCGGAGGTGACGATCCGTTCCCCGTCAACCTCCCAGCCGGGGATGAGCTTCGGCGCCGACCCGGTCGCGAGGATCACTGACCGGCCCGACACCTCCTGGCCGTCGACGGAGACCACGCCTGTCGGAGTGAGGCGCCCGCGACCCTTGACCACCGCGACCTTGCGCCGCTTGAGCAGCCCGGTCAGCCCGCCGACGAGTTGGTCGACCACCCCGGTCGTCCTCCGGCTCACCATCGGCCAGTCCGCCCGGAAGGAAGGGGGGCTGTCGGAGACGATCCCGAAGTCGGCGGCCCGCTGGGCGTTGCGGAGGACCTCCGCCGTCTGGAGCAGCGACTTGGCCGGGATGCACCCCCGGTTCAGGCAGGTGCCACCGAGGTCGGCTGCCTCGACGAGCACGACGCGGAGCCCTGCCGAGGCGCCGTAGAGGGCGGCCGCGTAGCCACCTGGCCCGCCGCCGAGCACCACAACGTCGTAGTCGGTCACGTCGTCGCCACCCTCCGCAGTGTGTCGATCACCTCGGCGGTCTGGGGCAGGACGGCGTCCTCCAGTGCGGGGCTCGTCGGGGTGGGCGTGTTCTTGGCCGCGATCCGCACGACCGGATGGTCGAGGGCCCAAAAGCAGGTCTCGCCGATCTCGGAAGCGATCTCCGCGCCGTAGCCGAGCCGCTTTGCGGCCTCGTGCAGCACGACCGCCCGCGACGTCTTCGTGACCGATGCGGCGATCGTTTCCAGATCGAGCGGCACGAGCGTCCGGATGTCGATCACCTCGACGGAGATGCCTTCCTTTTCCAACTCCGTCGCGGCCTCCAACCCCTGGGAGACGCCGGCCGAGTAGGTGATCAGGGAAACTTTGGAACCTTCCCGCACGACCTTGGCCGAGCCGAGTGGGACCAGGTCAAGCGACAGCGGGCCGGGCACCTTGAGCCGGCGGTAGAGATACTTGCTCTCCAGATAGAGCACCGGGTTGTTGTCGCGGATGGCGCTGCGCAGCAGGCCCGCGGCGTCCTCGACGCTCCACGGAGCCACGATCTTCAGCCCGGGCACGTGCGCGAAGTAGGACTCGATGCTCTGGGAATGAGTCGGACCGGCCCGGAGCCGGCCGCCGAAGGGACAACGGAACGTGATCGGCATCGCGTCGCCGGTCCGGTAGTGGTGCCGGGCGACGACATTGATGATCTGGTCGAAGGCGCAGGAGATGAAGTCCGCGAACTGGAACTCGACGACGGGACGGAGCCCGTTGAGCGCCGCACCCGCCGCGAGCCCGGTGAACCCGGACTCGGCGATCGGGGTGTCCACGACACGACGCTCCCCGAACTTTTCCAGGAAGCCCTTCGTCACCTTGAAGGCACCGCCGAACTGCCCGACGTCCTCACCGATGAGGAAGACGTCCTCGTCGCGCTCCATCTCCGCCATGAGCGCCTGGCCCACCGCATCGATGTAGTGGACATCCGCGTCCGGTGGATCGGTGAGGACGCCCTCGTCCTGGCCCGTGGTCGCTGTGGTCGCTGCCTTAGTCGGCATAAACGCCCTCCTCGACGTTGCGTCCGTCCGGCATGGGATCGGCGAGCACCTTCTTGCGGGCGTCGATCGCCTGCTGTCGCACCTCGGCCCTGACGGCGTCGACCTCGTTGCTGTTGGCGAAGCCCAGCTCCTGCAGCCGCGTGGCGAAGTTCTCCACCGGGTCGCGCGCCAGCCACTTCTCAAACATGGCGGGCGGGACGTAGCTCGCGCTGTCGTGCTCGGCGTGACCGTGCATACGCATCGTCACCGCCTCGATCAGTGACGGCCCCTCCCCGGCCCGGGCCCTGGTGACAGCCTGGCGGGTGGCCTCGTAGACCGCGAGGACGTCGGTCCCGTCGACCTTCACGCCGGGGATGCCGTAGGCCACGGCCTTAGTGGCGAAGTCCGTTCGGGACTGCAGGTGCAGCGGCGTCGAGTAGGCCCATTGGTTGTTCTCGACGATGAAGATGCACGGCAGGTCCAGGACCGCGGCGATGTTGACGGCCTCGTGGAAGTCCCCGCGGGACGTCGAGCCGTCGCCGCAGTAGGCGAGCGCCACACCGTCCTGGCCCCGGTACTTGAACGCGAAGGCCCCCCCGGTCGCGACCGGGTAGTTGTCTGGAATGTGGCTGGGCGGATTGTAGATGTGCAGGTCGAGCCGGCCGTAGTGAAGGGTCCCGTCGCGGCCGCCGGTCGGCGATGTCGCCTTGCCGAGGAAGCTCGCCATGATCTGCCATGGCTCCATGCCCCGCCACAGGTGGGCGCCCATGTCCCGGTGCAGCGGGCACAGCCAGTCATCGGAACGTAGCGCCGCCGCGGTCCCGACGGCGATGGCCTCGTGCCAGTGGCCGGTATAGAGCGAGCCGAGCAACTCCCCCTGCCGGTACATGCTGACCATTCGGTCCTCGACGGCCCGGTGCAGCGCCATCGTGCGGAACATCCGCAGGCACAGGTCGCGGTCGGGCGGCGACGCGCCGGCCGGCGCCGTGCTCCGTCGCGTGGTCCGGGTCGAGGTCGCCATCGGCGTTCGCCTTCTCCTGGTCGATGGAAGCGGGAGTCGATACCAGCGGTGGTCAGCGATAGAGCGGCATCGTCGACACCGGCCAGCCGAGGTTGTGCACCGGGAAGGTGCGGATCCGCGGCTCGGGCATCCCGTGCCGGTCGAGTACGGCGAAGAAGTCGGGGTTCTCGACGAACCTGCGCATGACGTCGTCGGTGTCCCAGATGTCACAGACCATGAGCCCGTACTCGCGTGGCACGGCGAGGTGGATGAGCGGCCGGGCCGAGGAGACCGCCACGACGTCGTCCAGCAACTTGTCGTAGCACGCGATCAGCTCGTCGGTCTCCCCGATGAAGTCGAACACCGCCATGGTGGCCACGCGAACCTCGCCTGCTACTTGCCGGGGATGAACCCGAGGAGCTGATGGGTGAATTCGTGCTGCCGCTCGATCTGCGTCCAGTGCCCGCAGTGTCCCCAGACGTGCAGTTCAGCATTGTCGATGAGCTGCAGCAGGCGCAACGACGCGTCCAGCGGGATGACCTGGTCCTCACGGCCGTGGATGAGCAGCGTCTGATGCTTCAGCCCGCGCAGCTCGGCCTCGGGGATCGCCATCGCCTCCACCGACTGCTGGCGAGGCGCCGGAAACATCGAGCCGAACGATTCCTGAAACCCCGGCTGGATGCTCGCCTGGTAGCGGACCTCGGCGAGCTCGTCGGTGACCAGATCCCGGGAGTAGGCGAAGTAGTCCAGGCACTTGCGCATGTTCTCGAAGGAGGGCTGGTAGCCCCAAACCCAGTCGAGCCCGTCGGTGATGGGGAAGGAGACGCCCATGCTTCCCATCAGCACCAGGCGCTCCACCCGATCGGCGTGCTGGGTCGCGATGCGCAACGCAATGGCCCCGCCGAAGCTGTTGCCCACCAGTGTGGCGCTGGGCACGTGGAGCGCGTCCATCAGCCCGACGACCTGGTCGGCCCACGTCTGCAGGTTGTACGTGGCGCCGTCCGGCCGGTCGGTGAACCCGAACCCCACCAGGTCGGGCGCAAGCAGCCGGAACTTGTCCGCCAGGGGGGCGATGTCGTTGCCGAGCGCCGGGAAGAGCAGCCGCCAGTTGGCGTACGCCGTGACCCCAGGCCCGGAGCCGTGAATGAAGATCACGACGGGGGTTCCGGCGCCGGCTGACAGGTAGTTCGTCCGGATCCCGTTCGCAACGACCGACTTGCCGATCTCGGGCCGATGGGTCTGGGTCTGGGTCTGGGTCTGGGTCATCTCTCACGCCTCCTGATTTCCGGTTCTTTCGAGCATGCTGACGAGCAGGTCCTCGAGAAAGCCGAGGTCAACCGGATGCATCGCCGCCGAGGCGCCTCCCGGCTGGTCGATCACGACGCGTCCGCCGTGGGATTGCTCGTCCCGTTGGACCAGCAGCCGCAGCCACCCGCCGCGCCGGGCGATGACGAACGCGAGAACCCCGGTGCCGTACTCGTCCCGCAACTCGATGCGCTCGTCGCCGGGGGCGAGCATCGCGTTCGCCTCGGCGAGGAGCTGTTCCGCCCGCGCTCGCAGCGAGAACCACTCGTCCACGGCGACGGCGATGCGGCGCGTGACGCTCGGCTCGAGCCGGGGCTCCGCTTGGTGCGGCGCCTGGCCGGCGAGCGCCGCACGCACCCGGAGCATGAATGGTGTGAAAACCACGTCTCGCTCGCTCATCACAGACGTCATGAGGTCTTGATGAGGGGGCTACGGACCCCGCCGGTGGCCTTGTCCGAGGAGTCGAAGAAGTCCTCCCGATAGATGTCGCGGGGGAAGAGCCGTTTCTTCATCAGCGTCTTCAACGCCGCTTCCACCATTGGCGGCGGCCCGCACAGGTAGGCCACGTGTCCCTTGCAGGTGGGGAAGTCGGCCGACACCACGTCGGTCACCATCCCGTGGGCGGTTCCCTCCAGCTCCTCGTCGGACAAGCACGGCCGGTAGCTGAAATTGTCCGGGAACTTGGCTTCGAGCTGCCGAAAAAAGTCGACGTCGTACAGGTCCGCAGCCGTCCGGGCGCCCTGGTAGAGGTAGAGGCGGTGGTCGACCCCGCCCTCCAGCACGTGACGGACCATGGCCTTGAGCGGCGCGAGCCCGGTGCCGCCACCGATGAGGATCGCCGGCTCCGGGCGCTTGTCGCGCAGGAAGAACCGGCCGTACGGGCCGGTGATCTCGACGGTGTCGCCGACGGCGAGGTCCTTGAACACCCAGCCATCGGTCCCGAGACCACCGGGGGTGCGGCGGATCTGCAACTCGATCCTCTTGGGCTGTCCCGGCGGGTTGGCCATCGACCAGCTCCGGTTCACGCCCTGGCCCGGGAGGGTCACCTGCACGTACTGCCCCGGGTTGAACACCATCTCCTTGTCCAGGTCGATGAGCAGCCGACGGGTCTCGCGAGCGACGTCCTCCATGGAGACGACGGTGCCGACATAGTCGTCCACCGGGTGGAACTCGACGCCTTCCTCGACCTCCACGTCCGCCTCGAGAACGATGTCCGTGGTCGGAGTGGCCGTGCAGATCAGCGCCTTGCCCTCGTTGCGTTCGAAGTCCATCAACGCGAACGCCGAGGCGTCGTTGTGCTCGACCTCGCCCTCGAGGATCTGGACCTTGCAGGTGGCGCACGTCCCGTGGGTGCACGCGTGGGGCAGCCACACTCCCCGGCGCAGGCACGCGTCAAGGATGTTCTGGTCCTCGCGGCACTCGACCTCGCGGCCGAGCGGCTCCACCGTCACGGTGAAGGTGTCGGTCATGGGCGCCTTCCGGTTCGCAGTCGTGGACGGTCGCGCCGGGCTGCGGGGGACGCACCCCCGCACGCCGGGGCGGCTCAGGTGAAGACGCTGGTGAACCGCTCGTTCAGCTCACGGGTGATCGAGAAGATCGCCTTGCCGAGCTGGTCGGCCGTCCACGTGATGGTGGGGAAGTCCGGGCCGGTCATGTAGCCACCCGTGAAAACCTCGTTGCGGTTCCCCGACGGGTCGAAGAAATAGATGGTCTTCCCGCGGCTGACCCCGTGGCGGGTCGGGCCGACGTCGATAGGGACGTCGTCCATCCCGAGGATGTCGCCGGCCCGCAGGATCTCGTTCCAGTCCTCCAGCCAGTAGGCGAAATGGTGGATCTTGTTGTCCGGGCCTTTGATGACTGCGATGTCGTGGGACTTCTGCCCGCAGAACATCCAGGTGCCGATGAGGTCGGGATCAGCGGGGTCGGTCACGACGCGCTCCGACACCCGGAAGTCGAGCACCTCGCCGAAGAATCGCTCAACCATCGCGGGGTCCTCGGCCGCGATCAGCGCGTGGTCGAGATGGTGGACGGCGGCGCCGACCGCGTCCCGCGGCCAGGCATCCGGGTTGAGGGTCCCGGTCTGCATGCCCCCGTACTCGACGTCGTGGTAGAGGTCGACCCGCTGACCCGACGGCAGAATGATGCTGACCCCGTCGCCGATGGCCAGATTGTCGCCCTTGCTCACCCGTTCGACGGTGCAGCCGAACACCCGGGCGCGGTCCTCGTACTCGCCGAGATCGTCGTCGCTGGAGACTTTGTAGCCGAGCTTGACCAGGCCGACGCCACCCTCCTCGAGAACGACGGAGTGGTGGTCCCACTCGTCCCAGCTCTTGAGATAGACCTTGCCGTCCACCTCGGCGACAACCTTCTGTCCCAGCGTGTTGGTGTAGTGGTTGACGGCCTCGGGCATGTCCGTGACGCGGATGTGGACGAAGCCCAGTCGATTAACCGGCATGTCGTTCCCTTTCTCGGTCCGGGTTCTGAGTCCGGGCTCGTGTCTTCCCTGTCAATTCCGCGACGGCGATACCGAACGCGAGCGGCACCACCAGTCGGAGTTTCGATTCTTCGCTGAACCGCACAACCACGTCCGTCGAAGGCACCGCCCGGCAGGTGAGCGCGACGCCGGCGTCCCGTTCCGCGGGAGTGAGGATCGAATCGGCGACCGTTGTCGGGTAGCTGACCTCACCGCTGAGGATGTCGGCCTTGCAGATCCCGCAGCCTCCTCGCCGGCAGCCGATCCGGTACTTGAACCCGTCGCGGACGATGGTGGTCAGGATTGCCTCGCCCTCGTGGCCGACGAGATCGATGTCGGCAGGCAGCAGTCGCAGCGTCACCATCACGCCATCCGGAAGCTCACGATGCCCTTGTGCGCGATGCCGAGCTGAGCAAGTGTCTGGTCGGGTTTTGGCTCGATCGGTTCGCTGTCCTTCCGCCACTCACCGACCTTGTCCGGGTGGTAGTCGGGATCGGCGCCGGCCCAGGGGTCGACCATCATCGACTTGAAGTCCGACCACTTCATCTTGCGCGGCACGCGGAAGCAGGCCGGCGAGCAGAACAGCATGTTGCCTGCCCACATGACGTGGATGAGCTGGTCGTCGCCGTAGACCTCCTGCCGGTCCTTGGCCGGAAAGTCGTAGGGACCGATCGAATTGACTGCCATCACTTCACTCCGGCCGGCTCGTGCCAGTGCGTCCAGTTCTTCGCATCCGCTGAGGTCCGGTACTCACCGCTGTCCCCCGGCTGTATGCCGTACCAGTCAAGGACCTCCGGGATGGTCGGGCCGCCGCAGTTGCCCTGATAGATCTGATGAACCGGCAGCCAGGCCTGGACGTACTTCTCCGGCTCCCGCTGAAAGATCCACTGGCAGCCGTCGGAGCAGGTGTTGTAACGCTCCCCCCGGTATTCGCTGAACCGGACCGCCAGCGTGGTGGGGTCCCCGCTCTCGCTGAAGCCCATCGGGATTTGACAGACCTGGCAGAGCATCGGTAACCCCGGGTTGAAGAAGCGGTTGCCGGCCTTCTGCATTTTCGCGGCCTTGTCATACAGCGGCCGGTAGTGCTGGTCGAAGGTGTCGGGGTACTGCGCCGACATCCAGTCCATCTCGGATTTGGTGGGGACCGTGGTGGTGAAGGACGCCGCGTGGGAGAACTGGTAGAGGATCCAGTGCACCTGGTGGCTGATGTACTCCTTCTCCTTGAGCGCCTGCTCGACGTGGAGTGGCGGCCGGATGCCGTAGTAGGCCAGATCGGGGAAGAGGCCGTCGAGCATCTGCTGCTCGAGGTACAGCTCGAAGGCTTCCTTCCAGGACATGACCTTCTTCGGCAGGAAGTAGTCCTGCATGCAGGCGATCAGGCTCAGCAGCCGGTAGCCCCGCCAGAACCACTTGTCGATCCACTCCTGCATGATCGGGACGTTGTCCTCGTCCTGCTCGAGGATGAACTTGATCACCTCGAGCCCCAACGTCATGTGCCGGCTCTCGTCGCTCTGGGCGGAGAAGCCGAAGCTCATGGTGGATAGGTCGCCGTTGAAGCTGGCCCCGCTCATGAACGGCACGAACAGCAGGTTGGTCAGGAAGTACTCGAAGCTGAACGAGATCGCGGTCATGAACTCGAACGGCCCGGCCGACAGTCCGTCGTCGAAGAACGACTTCGGCACGCTGAGATACCAGACCCGGTCGTGCATCTTGGTCGGCGCGTGCAGCCCGTCGTAGTACTTGTTGTACATCGAGATGGCGTGTATCTCGGTCTGGGCGTGTCGCAGCTCGTCGATGCTCTGGCAGAGGCTGGCGAACCGGGCGCCGGGCCCGTCGAGGTGACGCGCCAGGTAGGCGAAATGCCGGTGCGCCTGGTATTCCAGTGGCATGACGCCCTGCAGGAAGAGCCGCAGCGCGTTGAAGTAACGCGCGTCACTGACCTGCAGGTGCCCTGAGCCCTGCGCGAACGAGTCGATCACCGCGTACAGCCGCTTGTCCTTCTCGGCCTGGTACTTGGCGTACGAGTCGACCGTCAGCCGGAACGGGTCCTCCCACGCGTCCCAGTCGTGGATCTTGATGCCCTCGAACCTGGTGTACGGGTAGAGCTGGTCATGAGTGACGTAGCTCGGTTCCCAGTCCAGATCGCGCGTCAGTAGCTGGTAGCGCTCGCGCATAGATGCCTTGGCCACGGTTCTCCTCAGTGCTCCCACTCGATGACGATCTGGTCCTCGTCCCACTCGCTGATGTTTCCGACGTACGAAATGATCGACAGCTGGAACTCGTGGGTCTCCCACTCCCGGCCGAGGACCTCCTCGACGGTGGTGCGCCGGATCACGAGCCGGCCCTCTTTCTGGATCTTCACCATTCCCGGCATCCGGATCAGGTTGGCGTCCGGGTTGTCCAGCTCGATCGCGTCGACTATCGGGCGGTTCTCTTCGGTGTCCTGGAGGTCGACACCCACCAGCCGGGGTCGGCGAACTGCAGCCGTGGTCATACCCGAACCCTCTCCGAGACCGGCGATACCGGTATCCCGAGCTTGGTCAGCCGTTGCACCAGTTCCGCGGCGAAGCGCTCGGCGGCGCCGACGATGGACTGGGATCCGGCGGTCGCGGCGATGCCCTTCGCGTAGCGCTGGACCGCGTCGTGGCTGCGCGGATACCAGTTGTCCACCATCGCGCCGAGGCTCTTGGCGTTCTCCTCGCCGTGCTCCGGATCGGTGACCCACGCCTTGAGCAGCGGTGTGATCCACTTCTGCTGGTCGGTGTACCAGGAGCTGAAGTGCTGCGCCAGTAGGCTGTAGGCACCGGCGCCGCGGAAGAGCGCCCGCTCGTCGAGGTGACGAAAGACGAGGGGGTAGAGCTGGGCATCGGTGAGCTCCAGGGCGATCAGCCCGCTGGCCCAGTCGGTCTCCACCAGCGCCTCCTCGACCAGCCGGCGAAGGCCCTGCAGGTGGCCGTCGTCGAGCCAGTGCGTCTTGGCCTCCGCTAGCTTGTCCGGCGCTCCGCCGCCCACGGACAGGCCGGCCATGCTGAGCAGCTGGGCGTTGCCGATGCGGTCCATGGCCGCGAAGCCGGCCGCCGCGGAGATCGTCGTGCCCCACGCGAAGCGGCACGCGTTGATGCTGATGAGTTGCGCGCCGGACTCGTAGTGCCGCAAAGGGGTGATCGAGTTGACGAGCATCATGTGCCAGTTCTCGGGGAGCCGCTCGAACATGCGGCGTTCCTCGATGTACTTCAGCGTCTTGCCGAATCCCTCGTAGTGCGATGCCCGCGCCGAGACCCAGGTGTTGTAGTAGTACTGCCGCGGATCGCTGTAGCTGTAGGGATCGGTCAGCTTCAGGACGGTGTAGTCCGGGTCGTAGAGCTCATGCGCGGGATCCCACATCGGCCGGTAGTGAAAGTTCTCCATCGGCTGCAGGTTGTAGGTGCCCTCCTGATACCGGGTCGCCGGCCGGTCACCGAAGCGTTCGACGAGGTGGTCGAAGGTGTTGCGCTTGGGTGTGATCGTGTTGGTACGAAGCTCGAACCCCACGTGCACTCCTCTACTTGGCTCGCGGACCCGGGTCAGTCGCTCACCCGGCCGCGTACGGACCGATGCGGCACCTGGAGGTCAGCGCGCCAGCTGCGAACGCTGACCAGGCGAGGTATGCGCGGAGCGTGCCCCCGGCAACCTGCGGTGACAATGGCCTGTTCCGCTCAGCGGTGCACTTCGTAGCGGCTGTGCACTGCCGGGAAAGACCGCGCACCGAGACAGCGAGTCGGACCGAAACACCCGTGGTTCCGCCACGTGGTACGAGCCGTGCCTGGAGCCTGCTGACGTGACACGGTCTCCTGGAAGTGTGGCTTCCAAACAGGAGGTGATCGTGGTTTCCGACCGCGAACGCAGTTCCGTGCCTGGCGAGGACGGCCACGACGAGCTGCTCGACTTCGCCTCCGCTCCGGCAATCATGGGAGCGAACCCGTTCGTCGGCCTGAGCACGCGCCAACTGATGTCATCGTACGGTCGGCTGCTGCGCCACCTGGGCGCCCGGCCAGGCGTGATCGCTCGCGAGACCATCCTGCTCGGCCGGGACCTGGCGGTTATCGCGGCCGGGAGAAAGCCGATCACGCCACCCAAGAGCGACAAGCGCTGGACTGATCCGGCGTGGCACGAGAACCCGACGTACCAGCGGGTGCAGCAGACCTACCTGGCCTTCTGCGCTGCCGTCGATCGGGCCATCTCCCGCTCCGGCCTGGACCGCAAGAGCGAGTTGCGTGGCCGATACGCCGCGGGAATCCTGACCGAGGGACTGGCGCCCACCAACACGCTGGCCAATCCCGGGGTGCTTAAGCGGCTCATCGACACCGGTGGAATGTCGGCTGTCGCCGGCGCCCGTCATTTCGTCTCCGACCTGGCCCTGAACCACGGAATGCCCAAGACGGTGGACCGCCGACCCTTCGTCGTGGGCAAGACGCTCGCGGTCAGCCCCGGTGGCGTCGTCTTTCGGAACGACGTGCTGGAGGTCATCCAGTACACGCCGACAACGAAGCGGATACGCGAGATCCCGCTGCTCTACGTCCCGCCTCAGATCAACAAGTTCTACATCCTCGACCTGGCGCCCGGCCGCTCCTTCACCGAATTCGCCGTCGGTCAGGGCATCCCGTGCTTCACGGTGAGCTGGCGCAACCCCACACCGGCGGACAGCGCATGGGATCTGTCGACGTACGCCGGTGCCGTTCTGGAGGCCATCGAGGCGGTGCGCGCTATCACGGGTAGTGCCAAGATCAACCTCCTCGGCCTTTGTGCCGGGGGAATGACTGTGTCGGCCCTGCTCGGCCACCTCGCCGCGACCGGCGGCCTCGACCAGGTGCGGTCGGCGACCCTCCTCGTCACGATGATCGACACCAGCGGCCCGTCTCAGATCGGTGACATGGCGTCGCAGCCAGTTGTCGACGAGGCGCTCGAGAAGGCCCGGCGGAAAGGTGTCTTCAGCGGCTCCGACATGGAGCGCGGCTTCGCCTGGCTGCGGCCCAACGACCTGGTGTGGAATTTCGTCGTGAACAACTGGTTGCTCGGCAAGGAACCGCCGGCCTTCGACGTGCTGGCCTGGAACGCCGACACCACCGACTTGCCCGCTGCGCTGTACGAACAGTTCGTCCTGGCGTTCCGGGGCAACCTGTTGCGTCACCCGGGGGCAGTCACGGTGCTCGGTACGCCGCTGGACCTGGGCAAGATCGACGTCGACACCTACGCGATCGCCGGGGTGACCGACCACATCGTCTCGTGGCAGGCAGCGTACGAGACGACGAACATCTTCGGCGGTCCCGTGGAGTTCGTCCTGTCCAACAGCGGCCACGTCCAAGCCCTGGTCAACCCGGTGGACAACCCGAAGGCATCGCTGCGGGTCGGCGGCAGCCAGGCCGGCGACGCCGCGCAGTGGCAGGCTAGCTCGCAGGAGGTCCGCGGCAGCTGGTGGAAGCACTGGGTCGAGTGGATACGGCCGCGCAGCGGCGCCGAGCGACCGGCACCCAAGTCGCTCGGGGATGCCGACCATCCGGTGCTGATGGCGGCACCCGGGTCATACGTGCTGGGAGGATCTGGTTAGCGCCTGCCGGCTTGGTCAAGCGCTCGCCGTGGCCCGCCAGACGAACACCCCGTCGGCTCCCGGAACCCGGTAGGCCACCCCACGCACGTCGTAGTAGGCGAGATAGGCCAGTGTCTCGGCCATCGCGAAGTGCAACCGAGAGCCGTCCATGTCCTTGCCTACCAGCCGACGGGCGAGGTCCGTGACGTTAATCGGCCCGTCGTGGAGGATCTCGAGCACCTTCGCGAGCCTGCGCTGCTTGGACTGGGCGATTGCCTGGGCGCGGCGAGCACCGTCGGCGAACGGCTCTCCGTGGCCGGGCAGTACCATCGCGGGGGCGATCTCCTCGACGCGTCCCAGGGACGCGAGATAGCTGCCGAGCGGGTCCGCCTCGAAGCCACGCTCGAAGGTCACGGGAGGTGAGATCCCGGGCAGGATGTGGTCGCCCGACAGCAGCAGCCGGTCGGTCTCGGACCACAGACACACGTGCCCCGGGGAGTGCCCGGGGGTGTGGAGAATCTCCCAGGTGCGGCCGGCGGCAGTAAACGTCTCCCCGCCACGGAGGCGTGTCGTGGCATCGGCGATGCTGGGCATCACGGGCATCCAGTCCCGCAGCCCGCTCGATGCGCGGGTCAATTCCTCCCCGTACAGGCCATGTTCGTTGAGCATGTCCCGACGTCGGTCGACCGCTCCGTCCGGATTCCGGTACTTGGCGATGTCGGCGTCGGCACGGACATGCATCCACAGGTCAGCACCCGTCCTGCGGACGATCTCACCGGCGAGGCCGTAGTGGTCGATATGGGCGTGGGTGACGACGAGGCGGCGAATGTCCTCCACTCCGAGTCCATAGGCCGATAGTTGCTCGCTTAGCGCACCAGTCCCACCGTCCGCTTCTGTGCCGGCGAAGACGCCGCAGTCGACGAGGGTTGCCCCGGCCTGGTCGTCCAGCAACAGCCACCCGTTGACGCTCGGGATCCCGTGGATGCCGAGGGGTAGCGGTATGCGCAGGATACCTGCGGCCAGTTCGCCGACCATCGGCTGCCCTCGCATACGGCACTGTCGCAGCCGTAACCCGGATGCAGCCACGCCTTTTCCGCTGACCGGGACGTTCCATGCACCGGACCGACTCGACGACGCCCGGGGTCAGCAACCATAGTGACGGGTTGTGCCTGCAAGGCGCGACCCGGCGACGGGAGGCCATGATGTCCGAGCTGCACGCGATGTCCGAGGTGCGTCAGTTGTTCTCGGTCAGTCTCGTCGGCGGCCAGCGGGTGCTGGCGGCCGCCGTCGAGGAGGCGGCGACGATCCGCGTGCCGTCCTGCGTGGCCGTCGTGGACCAGGCCGGCAATCTCCTCGCGTTCGCGCGCATGGACGGCGCGCCGCTGCTGTCCAGCCAGCTCGCGCAGGACAAGGCCTACACCGTGGCTGCCTTCGGCCTGCCAACCCACGCCTGGTGGGACCTGCTGCAGGGCGAGCCGGCCCTGCTGCACGGAATAGTCAAGACCGACCGCCTCATCGTGTTCGGCGGCGGGGTCCCGATCGTCGTCGGCGGGGAGCACGTGGGGGCGATCGGGGTGTCCGGCGGCAGCGCTGAGCAGGATCGCCAGGTCGCGGAGGCGGGAGCGGCTGCCCTGGCGTGACGGTCGACC
>JBBRSE010000048.1:0-28536 GCA_038245655.1 Mycobacteriales bacterium
CGGGTCGAACGGGAGTTGCTGGGCCGGGGTCAGGCATTCGGACGTGCCCTGCAACGTCCAGGGAGAACCGGTCGTGACATCTCGGACCGCCACCAACACCAGTTGCTCCAAGCCCGTGCAGGCGGCGCCAGCGCCGGCGGTGACGCCCGTGCAGATGCCGTCGCATGGGTGGTAGTCGTACTGGACAAGTGGGCCCTCAGGGGTGCCGGGCAATAGTGGACCACCTGTACCAGCTGCGCCGTCGTCGAGACCAGCCAAGAACCCTGAGTCATAGCTCCCAACAGTTGCGCCATTATGGCAACGGATTCCGCACACAGGCGGCTGGCCTGCCTCGGCGCGGACATGCGGAGCAGCCAACAGCACCAGCAGACCGCAGAGAAAATAAACGGTCTTCATCCGCTGGCAGTTTGCTTAAACCGAATATCGGAGATGATCCAGCGCCCGCCCGTTCTGCGTAAGTCCACGAAATAGTCGCCGTCGATGGCTGGCTCAGTGGTTCGTCCCTTCGGGGAAATGCGGGTGATTGCGGTGCTGTGGAAATGTATCGCGGTGCGCGCGAATGCTGGCCCGTGGTCCCCGTACACCCACTTGAGGATCGAAAGTCTTGCGCCGCCTAGCCGGACTCCATCGACATAGAGACTGCGAATCTCTCGTTCAACACCTAGGCAGGAACAGCTCGGCAACCTGTAGGGGACGAGAGGGTCAGTATTGCCGCTGACGATGGCACGATCGACCGCAGCGAAGTACGCCTTGACGAACGCGTACGCCCCCGCCTCATCCCCCGCCGACACGAACGGGGAGGCAACCGCGACGGGGCTGGCAGTGGGACTGGGTGACGGTGACGCGCTCACGCGCCCAGCCGGCGAACCAGAGGCCGAAGCCGACGCCGACGGCGGCACCGCCGCAGACGGCGGCTCACCCGACGCACATCCGGAGACAAATAGGGCAAGCGGCACGAACGCCGCCGCACACCGTCTCCACATGCGCCGACACTAACTAGCTGTAACCGTCCTGAGAGTTATCCACAGACACCGATGGAGTCGGCTACGTCACACCCGGCGGCTACAAATGCCGCATCATGCGCGTATTGCCGAGAGTGTTGGGCTTGACGCGTTCGAGGTCGAGGAACTCGGCGACACCTTCGTCGTAGGAGTGCAAGAGTTCGGTGTAGATCTCGGGGGTGACGCCGGCGTCCTCACCAATCGGTTCAAATCCGGCAGCCGCGAAGAAGTCGACGGCGAACGTCAGGCAGAAGAGCCGCTGTATCCCCAGCTCACGCCCCCGGCGGAGCACTTCGTCCAGCAGCAGGCGACCAACGCCGAGGCGACGCGCTGACGGTGACACTGCCACCGTGCGTACTTCGGCGAGGTCTTCCCACAACACGTGGATCGCGGCACACCCCACGACGGCACCCGACGCGTCCTCAGCGACGACGAATTCGGTGACGTCCTCAAACAGCGTGACGGTCGCCTTGGAGAGCAGGATGCGGTCGTCGGAGTAGTAGTCGACGAATGAGCGGATCGCCCACACGTCAGAGGTCCGCGCGGGACGGATGGTGACCGCGGCATCCATCCCCCGATCTTGCCTGCCGCGGGCACCACCGGCGCACGATGTTCACCGTGGGTTCAGCAGGACCTGGCAGGTTCGCGGGTAATACCCCCCGTGTGACCCCCCACCAGGCTGCCCAGCGCGGCCACGCTCCGTTACGTCCCTCCCGTCGCGGAGTCTCTCGCGATCCCCGACGCCGATGTTGCCAGCGCCCGCGAAGTCCGGCATCGACCACGTCGTCGTGCTGATGATGGAGAACCGCTCTTGCGACCACTTCCTCGGCTGGCTGCCGGGCGCTGACGGGCGCCAAAGCGGCCTCACCTACCGTGACCTCAACGGCGCACCCCAGAAGACGCACCACCTCACGACCTTCCAGGGTTGCGACTTCCAGGACCCCGACCATTCCGTCGAGGGCGGGCATCGCCAGTACAACCACGGCAACCTCAACGGCTGACCACTTCCACGATCCTCACATTTGGCACCGGCTGGCGGCCGCAAACGTCAGCCATACGTATTACTTTTCCGACGTTCCGTTCACCGCCTTGTGGGGCGCGAAACACCTCGACATCAGCCAGCCGTACGCCAAATTCCTGCTCGACTGCAGACCGGCAACCTGCCCGCCGTCAGCTTCATCGACCCGCGTTTCGAGGACGAGGACACCGGCAGCAGCGGCGACGACCACCCGCATAGCGACATTCGGGTCGGGGAGCGCTTCCTCGCCGACGTGTACGAAGCGATCACGAGTAGCCCGGCCTGGGACAAGACCGGCTTCGTCATCAACTTCGACGAGTGGGGCGGCTTCTTCGACCACGTCGCCCCGGGAACGGCGCCGGACAACAACCCCCTCAGCGTCCGGCGCGGCTTCCGGGTCTCGGCGATGGTCATCTCGCCGCTGGCCCGCCGCCGTCACGTAGCGCACGGGACGTACGACCACACCTCGGTCCTGAAGATGATCGAGTGGCGCTGGGGCCTCGCGCCGCTGACCAAACGCGACGCCGCCGCCCGCAACCTGGCGGAAGTGCTCGACTTCACGTCGACACCGAACCTGGACGCTCCCCGCTGGAACGTCCCGCGCATTACCGGAACACCCTGCACGCCTAGTAACAGTCTGTCACGATCAGCAGAGTGGGCTCCGCTGAGAAGCCTCGCCATCGAACACGGAATGCGGTTGCCAGCATGAGCATCACCCGAAGCCGCCGCTACGCCGCCATCGTCGCCGCGGCCGTACTCACCGGAACGCTGGCGTACGCGGCCGCACCCGCCAGCGGTTCGGCGGCGGCAGCGGCGTGGACCCCGCCGACGGTCGGCCACGTCTTCGTCATCAACCTGGAGAACAAGGGCTACGCGAAGACGTTCGGCACGACGTCGAAAGCTCCGTACCTGGCGAAAACGCTGCGGGCAAAGGGAAATCTGCTCACCCACTACTACGGCACCGCTCACAACAGCCTCGGCAACTACATCGCCCAGATCAGCGGTCAGGGACCCAACCCGCAGACCCAGAGCGACTGCCAGGTCTTCGGTGACTTCGTGGGTACGGCGTTGCCCGCCGCCGATGGTCAGGCCGTCGGCACCGGTTGCGTCTACCCGTCGTCCGTGACGACGCTCGCCGACCAACTCACCACCGCCGGCAAGACCTGGGGCGGCTACATGCAGGACATGGGTGCCAAGCCGGCGCGTGAATCCAAAGCGTGTGGCCATCCGACCATTGGCAGCAAGGACAACACGCAAGCCGCGGTCGTCGGCGACCAGTACGCCACTCGGCACAACCCGTTCGCCTACTTCCATTCGCTGCTCGACAGCGGCGCCTGCGCGCAGAACGACGTTCCGCTCTCGCGGCTCACTACCGATCTCGCCAAGGTCGCGACCACCAAGACGCTGTCCTACATCACCCCAAATCTTTGCAACGACGGGCATGACGCCCCCTGCGTCGACGGCCGCGCCGGGGGCCTGGCGACCGCCAACGCGTTCCTCCGTACGTGAGTGCCGCGCATTCTCAACTCCCCCGCCTACAAGAAGGACGGGTTGCTCATCATCACGTTCGACGAGTCCGACAGTCCGCAGAGCGACGCGACCGCCTGCTGCGGCGAGGGTCCCGGACCGAACGCCCCGCTCCCCGGCATCGTCGGCTTGGGCGGCGGCCGGGTCGGCGCCGTGCTGCTGTCGAAATGGATCAAGCCCAACTCGACGAGCAACACCTCCTACAACCACTACTCGCTGCTCGCCTCCATCGAAGACCTCATGCACTTGCCTTACCTCGGCTACGCGGGACAGGCCGGCTTGGTCCACTTCGGGCGGGACGTCTTCACGAACTCCTGACACTCGGCACACTCTCTGGTGTGCTCACCGCGTTCGGAGTCACCGCCCTCGTCTTCATGATGGCGATGTACGCGTGCGAGAAGCGCGGAAACGGTTTCGTGGCAGCGTTTGCGGTCGGTTGTGCCCTGTCGAGCGCGTACGGGTTCGCCAGCGGCGCCTGGCCCTTTGGCGCGGTCGAAGCGGTGTGGACGGTCGTGGCGGCCCGCCGCTGGTACACCGCGTGACGCGCGGATCACGGGCCGGGCGGGCGGGCGGGACCTTTCGCAATCACGCGCAGCGGCCTACCGTGACGCAGGTCACCGCAGAATCGGCAGTTGGGAACCGGATGGCAGGCGCGGCCGCGCGGACGGTCGCTGCCGCGCGCGATCTGTTCCTCACCACCGGCCGGCTGGCTGACCTGCAGTCCACCATCGCCAAAGGAATGGTGCGCGCGGAAGTTGCCAAGTCCTGGCAGCGCTCGGCCGAGCACGGAGTCACGGCGTCCGAGATGGCACCCGTCGAGCTGACCGGCGACTCGCTGCGCAGCTATCGCGATGCCCACCCGCTGTCTGTCGCCATGCCCGTGATCCGGCGGCTGCTCGTCGAACACGCGGTCGAGGACGACCTGCTCGTCGCGGTCGGCGACGCCACCGGACGGCTGCTCTGGGTCGAAGGTCGCCCGGCGCTGCGGCAGGCCGCCGAACGCATGCATTTCGTCGAGGGCGCCCAGTGGGATGAAGCGCACGCAGGCACCAACGCGCCGGGCCTCGCGCTCGCCACCAGCCGGGCGGTGCGCATCGCGTCGGCGGAGCACTTCCAGCAGGCCGTCCAGCGCTGGAGCTGCTCAGCGGTGCCGGTGCACGATCCAAGCGGGCGGCAGATCGGGGTCATCGATGTCACCGGCGACGTCCGCGCCGCCCAGCCCACGATGCTGGCTTTGGTACGCGCGACGGCGGCAGCAGTGGAGGCCGAGCTACGCGTCCAGCTGGCCGGCCCGGCAGTGCGGCGATTCACCCGCGCGAACGCTGGCGAGCACACGTCGGCGCTGCACCTCGAGGTCCTCGGCCGCGACGAAGCGTGCCTGACCATCGGCGGCCGGCCCATCGCCGCCACCCCGCGCCATGCCGAGCTGCTGCTGATCCTCGCCGCGAACCCGCAGGGCTTGTCGGCGGACGAGCTCGCGATCGGGTTGGCCGAGCGTCCCCTCGACCCGGTGACCGTGCGGGCCGAGCTCTCCCGGCTACGACGCATCATCGGCGGCGAGTTGATCATCTCGCGTCCGTACCGGCTGGCCGCCGAGGTCTCCTCCGACGTGGCCCACGTACGCCGGCTGCTCGACCGCGGCGCCCACCGCGCGGCCATCTACGCCTACGCCGGGCCGATCCTGCCGCACTCGCTGGCGCCCGCGGTCGTGCGCCTGCGTATCGAGCTGCACGCCGAGGTCCGCGATGCGCTCCTGCGCCACCCCGACCCGGCCCTGCTCCGTTCCTGGACCGAAGCCCCCGCCGGCCGCGACGACATCGACGCGTGGCGGGTCCTGCACGCCTGCCTGCCGCCCGGCTCCGGTCGCCGCCAGCGCGCCGACGTGCATGTACGCCTGCTCGACGCGGAGCTGCGGGGCTGAGCCCGCCGGTGAGCAGGACTGCAACCCCGTTGCAACGGTCGCGCTTCTAGCGTCCCCCTTTACCGCGACCTGAACGCGAGATGAGAAGGAGTAGCCAGTGCCCGTCTTCGCCCGTCCCGGCCAGCCCGGAGCTTCAGCCACGTATGCGAGTCGCTACGACAACATCATCGGCGGCGAATACGTCGCCCCGGTCAAGGGCCAGTACTTCGAGAACCCGTCACCGGTCACCGGGGAGATCTTCTGCGAGGTCGCCCGATCGACCGCCGAAGACGTTGAGCTCGCGCTCGACGCCGCCCACAAGGCCGCGCCCGCCTGGGGCAAGACCAGCGTCGCCGAGCGGTCGGTGATCCTCAACAAGATCGCCGACCGGATGGAGGAGAACCTCGAGCGGCTTGCCGTCGCCGAGACCTGGGACAACGGCAAGCCGGTCCGCGAGACGATGGCCGCCGACATCCCGCTGGCCATCGACCACTTCCGTTACTTCGCCGGCGCCGTACGCGCCCAGGAAGGTTCGCTGTCGGAGATCGACGGTGACACGGTTGCCTACCACTACCACGAGCCCCTCGGCGTCGTCGGCCTGATCATCCCGTGGAACTTCCCGATCCTGATGGCCGTCTGGAAGCTCGCGCCCGCGCTGGCCGCTGGCAACGCCGTCATCCTCAAGCCCGCCGAGCAGACCCCGGCCTCCATCAACGTCTGGTACGACCTGGTCAAGGATCTACTGCCACCGGGCGTGCTCAACATTGTCCAGGGCTTCGGCGCCGAGGCCGGCAAGCCGCTGGCGAGCTCGGGCCGTATCAACAAGATCGCCTTCACCGGAGAGACGACGACCGGCCGGCTGATCATGCAGTACGCCAGCCAGAACCTCATCCCCGTCACCCTGGAGCTGGGCGGCAAGAGCCCCAACCTCTTCTTCAATGACGTCATGGACCAGAACGACGACTTCCAGGACAAGGCGCTCGAAGGCTTCACGATGTTCGCGCTGAACCAGGGCGAGGTGTGCACCTGCCCGAGCCGCTCGCTCATCCAGAAGCAGATCTACGACGAGTTCCTGTCGGCCGCCGTCATCCGCACCAAGGCCGTCAAGCAGGGCGACCCGCTGGACACCGAAACCATGATCGGCGCGCAGGCTTCCAACGACCAGCTCGAA
Source organism: Mycobacteriales bacterium (assembly GCA_038245655.1). Taxonomy (GTDB): domain Bacteria; phylum Actinomycetota; class Actinomycetes; order Frankiales; family Frankiaceae; genus DATAZK01. The sequence goes on from JBBRSE010000048.1 coordinate 6,618, forward strand.
AAGATCCTGTCGTACTTCGACATCGGCCGTAAGGAAGGCGCCCGCGTCATCACCGGTGGGGAGCGCGCCGACCTCGGCGGGGATCTGTCCGGCGGGTACTACGTGCACCCGACGATCTTCGAGGGCAAGAACGAGATGCGCGTCTTCCAAGAGGAGATCTTCGGCCCGGTCGTCGCCGTGACCAGCTTCGACGACTACGAGGACGGGCTCGCCAAGGCCAACGACACCCTGTACGGCCTCGGCGCCGGTGTCTGGAGCCGCGACGGCAACACCGCCTACCGCGCGGGTCGCGACATCAAGGCCGGCCGGGTCTGGACGAACTGCTACCACCTCTACCCGGCGCACGCCGCGTTCGGTGGCTACAAGCAGTCCGGCGTCGGTCGCGAGAACCACAAGATGATGCTCGACCACTACCAGCAGACCAAGAACCTGCTGGTCAGCTACGACCCGAAGCCGATGGGGTTCTTCTAAATTGCTGCCCCCTGTCACCGCGCCGGAGTTACGGCCGGACGACGTCTCCGGGGAGCTCATTCCAGAGCTCCCCGGGGCGACGCCCGGGTCCGCGGTGGCCCGGGTCGCCGCCACCCCGGCGACCGTTGACCTGTTGACGACGCTCGCCGGCCAGCACGGTCCGCTGCTCCTTCATCAGTCCGGTGGCTGCTGCGACGGGTCCGCGCCCATGTGCTTTGCCCAGGGCGAATTCATCATTGGCGACCAGGACGTCTTCCTGGGCCTGGTCGGTACGCCCGCGAGCCCGGTGCCGGTCTACATCGGTGGCCAGCAGTTCGCATACTGGTCGCACACCCACCTCACCATCGATGTCGTCCCCGGTCGCGGAGCAGGGTTCAGCCTCGAAGCGCCAGAGGGATTCAGGTTCCTCACCCGCTCGCGCCTTTTCACGGACGCGGAAGCCGCGGAGCTCGAGGCGGCGGGTCCGGCTGCGCGCGGGGAATGGCAGCCGGTCTAATAGGCCGGTGACAAGGCTCGCCCTGCTGCTGCGCGGGATCAATGTCGGCGGCAACAACAAGATCGCGATGATCGACCTCAAAGCCGTGCTCGCCGACCTCGACTACACCGCCATTACGACGCTGCTGAACAGTGGCAACGCGGTCGTCAGCACGACCGACGCCCCCGAGAACGCCGAGCGCCGGGTCAGCAAGGCCATCAGCGACGTGCTCGGACTGAAGATCGAGACGATGGCCCGCACCCACGACGAGCTCGCCGCCGTCGTCAAGGCGAATCCCTTCAAGAGGCTCGCGACGAACCCCTCGCACTACGCCGTCGCGTTCCTGCGCAGTACCCCCAAGGCCGACGCGCTAGATCACCTCGACGCCGATTCCTACGCCCCCGAATGCTGGAAGCTCATCGGCCGCGAGCTGTTCATCTGGTACGCGAATGGCCAGGCCCGCACCAAGATCGGTGCCGCGTTCTTCGAGAAGCAGGTCAAGGTCGCGGCCACCGCGCGCAACTGGAACACCGTCGAGAAGCTGCTCGCCCTGACCGCCTGACCGGCTGAACGCCGCCGAGCAGCGATGCACCACGGTCAACGGCAGGCGCCGGCACCCAATCCGGTGCCCGGCGGGGAGCTGCGTTATTTCGGTGAGGCACCCGATCCGGCACTTATGCAACGCTTCGCATGCGCCGCTGAAACAACACCACTTCGGTAAGGGCATCGTTTTGGGTGCGCGGGCGCACGACGGGCTGGGACGAAGCCCCGTTAGAGGTACGTGCGCAGGAAGTCGCGCATCACCGCAGCCGCCCGCTCGAACGCCTCTCCCGAGTACGGCACGAAGTGGTGACCTTCGAGGAGTTCGAGCTGCTTGGGTTCCCCCGCGATGGCGTACGAGGCCAGCGCGTTCTCCGCCGGCGCGACCCGGTCACCGCTGGCTACCACCATGAGCAGCGGCCGCGGCGCGATGTACGGCACGGCGACCGCGGGGTCGAACGGCGGTTGGCCGCTGAACCCGCGCAGGGTGAACGTGTTCTGCCAGCCTGATCCCGCGCCGCCGACGGCTTCGAACCACGCCGTCGACTCGGGCTGCGGCAGGAACGCTCGCCCGCCGGGGTGGGCGCCGGACGCGAGCACGACGCTCATCGGTCCGACCGGCGGGTCGGTGCTGTCGGCCGGCCCCGCCCCGGACTCGTCGTCGAGCGCTGCGCGCATGGCCGCGAAACGCTCGTCGCGGCCCTCAAGCGGGATGTCGGTGGAGGTTCCAGCGAAAGGCACGTTGGCGATGACCACCTTCACGCGCGGATCCACCGCCCCGACCACCAGCACCTCGCCCCCGCTGAAGCTCGAGCCCCAGATGCCGATGCGGGCCGCCTCAATGTCCGGCCGGCCCGCCAGCCAGCTGATCGCGTACCGGTAGTCGCGGGCCTGCGCCCAGGGGTTGATCTCCTGCTTCGGCTCACCGCCGCTGTCGCCGAGGCACCGGTGGTCGTACACCAGGACCGCGAAGCCGGCCGCGCAGAAGACTTCGGCGAAACCCGCGAGGCCCATGTGGCGGGTGGCCGAGAAGCCGTGAGCCATCACGAGCGCGGGATGGGGTCCCGCAGCATCCGGATCGCCCTCCGGGAGGTACAGCCAGCCCTTGAGCTCGACGCCGCCGAAGCCCTCGAAAGTCACGTCCGTTCGCATGACCCGCAGCATCCCCCGCCGTTCGGCCGTCGCCTACGTGGGGGCTAGGTTTCACGCTGTGACTCAGCCAGCCGTGACCCCCTCCAACGAGGAGCTCGTCCGCGCTCTCTGGCGCGCGCTTGCCGGTCGCGACTGGGACGCCGTCGCGGCGCTGGTCGCCGAGGACTGCATCTACTTCGACGTCCCGGTGGGCCCGACGGGGTCGGCTCGTGGCCCCGACAGCATCATCAAGCGGCTGAGGATCGGGCTCGAACCGCTGGCGAGCTACACCAATCACGACGGCGTGCTCGTCTCGAAGGGTGACGACGTTCTCTACGAGCACTCGGAGACCTGGACCTGGAACACTGGCGAGGTCGCGCTGCTGCCTTTCGTCACGGTCCACCAGGTCCGCGAAGGGAAGGTCACGGTCTGGAAGGACTACTGGGACTACGCGACCCTGCTGAACCAGGCCCCCGCCGACTGGCTGGAGCGCATAGCCGGGGCCGACACGTCCTGGTTGTTCGACGCGACCGGGCTGGTCTGAGCGGCTCGCCGGACTCAGGAACGCATCCGGTCCCACGCCGCAAGCGCCGCGCCGCGCGCTCCCGCCATGTCGAGGTCCGGGACCTCGGCGAAGCTCGCCACCTTCAACTGCTCGTCGCGCAGTGCGGTGTGGGCGCGTACCTGCCCCACGAACCACTCACGCATGTCCGGGGTCGTCTCCACCACCCCGCCTCCGATGAAGTACGCATCGGGATCGGTGACGTTCGAGACGATCGTGAACAGCCGCCCGATCGCCATGGCCTGCTGGGCGAAGATGGCCCGCGCCAGCGGATCACCGCGCTCGGCATAGGAACGCACCTGCTTCGCCGCCACCGGCAGCGCGAGCGTCCCCAGCTCGTGATCGGGATAGCGCGTGAGCCAGTACGGCAGCAGCGAACGCTCGATCGCCGTCAGCGACGCGACGCTCTCGGCGTCGCCTGACAGCCCGCAGTTGCACGTCGGATCGGGCTGACCTTCCGCGAGCAGCCCGTCGAGCGGGATACGCACGTGTCCCAGCTCGCCGGCCATTCCGGCTGCCCCCCGGATGACGCGTCCCGACTCGACAAGCCCGCCGCCAAGGCCCGTTCCCACGACCGCCGACACCGACGACCGGCGGGCCGCGTCGTCACCGAAGTAGACGTGGTGCGCGTACAGCGCCGCAGCGTTTCCGTCGTTGCTGTAGACGACCGGGAGTGCGAGTCGCACCTCGAGCGCCGATCGGATGTCGAAACCGCGCCACTCGGGCTGGGAGAAGTTGGTCGAGCCCCTGGAGGAGATAACGCCGTCAGCGCTGGCCGGCCCGGGCGTATCGAGGCCCACGGCCCGCACCGCGCTGACGGGTACGCCGGTCAGCGTCAGGACGCTCCAGAAGGCCTCGGCCAAGGCGGCAACGGCAACGGCCGGACCCTCGAGGACGAGGCTGGGCAATTCGACGAGTCCGTCGACCAGAAAACGGCCCGACCAATCAAGCACCGTCGGCTTGTTGGCATTGCCGCCGTTGTCGAGCCCCACCACGACATCCATGTGGCAAGGATGCACCCCGAACGTGACCGACCGACACCTTGGCCAGCCCCGTGGCTCAGACCGGCTCGGGTACGCGCTCGCTGGGAGTCTCGCTTTCACCCGCTACCTGCAGCTGGCCCCCCGGCCGAACGCGGGGCAGCAGCAGGGCCGGAACGATGCAGATCGTCGACAACCCGACGGCCCACCAGAACGAGGTGCCGAACGCGTTCGCCACCAGATCGCGGGCGTGCTGCGGGACCTTCGCCGTACCGCCCAGCAGGTTCCCCGCACTTCCGCCGCCGCTCCCGCCACCAAGCGAGGCGACGATCTGACGCTGCAGGATGACCGCCAGCACGGCCGTACCGAGCGAACCGCCGACCTGGCGCACGATGTTGATCATCGTCGTTGCCCGCGCCACCTGGTGGTGCGCCAGCGTCTGATAGGCGGCGCTCATCGACGGCATCATCGCCATCCCGAGCCCGAGCCCGCGGACAAAGAGCGCCAGCGCCAGCAGCACCTCGGACGTATGCGCCGTGACCTGCGTATAAGCGATCGTCCCGATGACCACGGTGACGATCCCGTACGGAACGACCCGGTAGGCCCCGACCTTGTCGGTGATCCGGCCGGAGATCGGCATCGCGAGCATGGCCCCGAGGCCCTGCGGGGCCATCAACAGGCCCGCGGACAGCGCGCTCTGACCGCGCACGATCTGGTAGTACAGCGGTAGCAGGAACATGGCGCCGAAGACCGTCCCGCCCAGCAGCAGCGCGGTCAGACTCGCCGCGGTGAAACCGCGATTGCTGAACAGGCGAAGGTCGATCAGCGGGGCGCGATCGCGCAGGGCGTGCCAGACAAAGGCGACCATCAGGGCCGTACCGGCGATCAGGCCCACAATGACCCGGGTGTCGCCGAACCCGCCGCTGCTGCCCGCCTCGGACAGCCCGTAGACGATGGCCGCCAGTCCGGGGGACAGCAGGGACAGGCCAACGACGTCAAGCTTGCCCGCGGTACCGGTCGCGTCGGCCTTCAACGTGCGTGCCGACAGCACGAGCGCGACCAACCCGATCGGGATGTTGACGTAGAAGATCCAGCGCCAGGAAAGGCTGTCCAGAATCAGGCCGCCGAGCGCGGGACCGAGCACCGGCCCGAGCAGCATCGGGATGCCGACGATGCTCATCACGCGCCCGATCCGCTGCGGACCCGCCGCACGGGCGAGGATCGTCTGCCCGATCGGCAGGATCATGCCGCCGCCGAGGCCCTGCAGGACGCGAAACCCGATGAGGCTGCCGGCCGACCAAGCCATCCCGCACAGCGCGGAACCCAGCAGGAAGAGCGTCAGCGAGATCAGATACATCCGCTTCGCGCCGAAACGCTCAATCGCCCAGCCCGTCAGCGGAATGACGATGGCGAGCGCCAGCAGGTACGCAGTGCTGACCCACTGGATGGTTGCGAGGTCGCTGTGGAACTTGCGGCCCAGGGTGTCGATGGCGACGTTGACGATCGTGGTGTCGAAGATCGACATGATGGTTCCGAGGACCACCACGATCGCAAGCCCGCGCAGCTCGGCGTCGACAACCCGCTCGCGGTTAGCGAACCGTCCGAGGGCTTTCGACCCCGGCGATCCCGGATTGCTTGACGCCACTGGAAGAGCTCCCTGCAAAGTCTGGCGGACAGGTCATGAGTGCGCTGGCACGGATCCTGCATATATCTTGCGAAGTAAGTTGACTTAAGTCAAGGATTTATTTGAGTCAAGTTCATAGTGTTGGAAACGCCATAATCGAGTTATTATGAGCACATGACCGTAACGGCAGCCGAAGCAGTGACGCGCACGCCGCCCAGCAGCGATGCGCGCCGCGCTTGGCGCGCCGTCCAGGAGATCCAGCTGCACGGCGAGGGACAAAACCGGTTGGCGCGGGCCTGCGCCCACCATGACCTGGCCCCCTCGAGCGTCAAGGCCCTGCTCCGGCTGTCCGGGTCCAAGCCGACCGCGATGCGCGAGCTCGCCACGGCCTTCGCCTGCGACGCGTCCTACATCACCGCGGTGGTCGACGCGCTCGAGCAACGCGAGCTGGCCACTCGCGAGCCCCACCCCACCGACCGCCGCATTCGTACGGTCGTGCTGACTCCGCGCGGCCGCGAGGTCAGCGCGAGCCTGCTCGATCTGCTCAGCGAGCCGCCCGCGGCGCTGGCGGCGCTGAGCCCGCAGGAGCAGGGTCAGCTGGCCGATCTCCTGGAGCGGGTGGCAGCCGCCGACGAGAAGCTCGCGGAGCGACGTGCGGGGCGCTAGTGGCGCTGGTGGCGGCCGTACTCGTCCATTCGGGTGACGGTCACGCTGGAGCGACTCAGAGTTACCGCAATCTGTCATGATTTGCGACCTTGGGGAGGAACACTCTCCGGTGATGGGCCGTTCTCACTGAACGTCTTTGCAGGTGGTTTGGAGCTTTCGCTCAGGCTGTCGTGAGCCGGACAGCGGCGTGTCGTGGAAAGTCCGTGACCGGAAGATGTCAATGCGGCTACTTTTTTGGCAGTCAGCCGCAAAACGATCGGTGCAGGAATGGCCTTGGGGGAGGTGGACATGGGTACCCGAGAGGGTCGCTTCGTTCACGCCGACGATTCCGCATCTGATTCCACGTCCGCCCGTATTTTCGAGCGGACGATGATCGTCAGAGTGCTGGTGATCCTCGCCTTCGTCATCGCCGTGTACGGCTGGCGCCACAACCACCACCTCGGCCTCGCCGTCGGCATGCTGATCGCCGCCCGCGCCGTCGCGATCGGTCGGCCTTTTACCGTCGGGCGTTACCTGGCCTCCGGCTTCCTGCTCTTCATCGGCTTCGCCTTCGCGTTCTACGGCCACCAGTCCGTCACCGCCGAGGCGGAGATCGCCGCCGGCGCCATCGTTGGCCTGCCCCGTCGCGCACCTGGCCCCGCCAGCGACGCGGAGCGCGCGCGGGTCCGTGGTCTGGTCGACGCGACGTCCGGCGACACCCTGGCGCCGTTCGCGCTTCGCACCGACAAGTCCTACGTCTTCTCCCCCGATCGCAGCGCCGCGCTCGCGTACAAGGTGCGCTTCGGTACGGCCGTAGCCTCTGGCGACCCGGTCGGCGATCCGTCCACCCGAGAGGCCGCCATCGACGCGTTCCTCGCGATGACCGAGCGCAACGGCTGGCGCCCGACCGTCCTCGGAGCCAGCGAGGAGCTCACCGACATGTGGCGTGAGCGCGGCATGAAGGGCCTGTGCATCGGGCGCGACGTCGTGCTCGACGTCGCCACCTTCTCGATGTCAGGCCGCGAGTTCCGCAACGTTCGTCAATCCGTCTCGCGGGCCACCAACGCGGGGGTCACCACCAGCGTCGTTCCCGAACACAGCCTCACCCCCCAGCTGCGCGATGAGCTGCGGACCGTGGCGGTCGGCGCTCACAAGGGCGGCGGAGCCGAACGCGGCTTCTCGATGATCCTCGACCACCTGCTCGACGGCACACACACCAACACGATGGTTGCTTACGCCCGCGACGCTAACGGCCGCATCGTCGCCTTCCAGCGTTATGCGTTGGCTGACCAGGGTCGCGAGCTCTCGCTCGACGTGCCGTACCGGGTCCCCGACGCCCCCAACGGCGTCGACGAGCGACTGATCGCCGATGTCATGCTCTGGGCGCGCGAGCGCAAGGCCCGCCGCGTCTCGCTGGCGTTCGCCGCGTTCCCGGAGCTGTATGCGGCCAAGAAGCGCAGCGTCGGCCAGAAGGCCGCCTTCCGGGCCGTTCATGAGCTCGACCGCTGGATCCGGCTGGAGTCGCTCTACCGTTTCCTGCGCAAGTTCAACGCGTTCGGCAAGGGTCGCTACGTCATGCTCCGCCCGACCCAGGTCATCTTCGTCCTGGTCTCGGCGCTGACGCTGGAGTTCGCGACCCGCTCGCCGCAGAAGCAGCACACGATCTCGGTCCGCGACCCGGCCGACGTCGGCGTCGCAGAAACGCAGTAATTGTCGTTATCCGCCGGGATAACGACGATTACTCGGTTTTACGCGCCCTGGCTCTAGCGCGCGCCGCGGACCAGCCGGCCCGGACGCGCGCCCGTGTCGACGCCGTTGCGGCGCGTGATGGCGCCGCTCACGATCGTCGCGACGTAGCCCGACGCGTCCTGCACGAGACGCCGGCCGCCGGCCGGCAGGTCGTACGCCATCCGCGGGGTGTGCAGCGTGAGCCGCTCGAAGTCGATCACGTTCAGGTCGGCTTTCAGACCGGCCGCGATCGTCCCACGGTCGCCGAGTCCGAACAGGGCCGCCGTGTCGGCGGTCTGCTTCTTGACGACGTATTCCAGCGGCAGGCCCTTGCCCCGGTAGCGGTCGCGAGCCCAGTGTGTGAGCAGGAAGGTGGGGTACGAGGCGTCGCAGATCATCCCGCAGTGGGCCCCACCGTCGGACAGCCCGGAGACGCCGGCCGGGTGGGTCAGCATCTCCCTGATGGCGTCGTGGTTGGCTTCGGCGTAGTTGAAGAACGGAAGCATCAGCATGGCCGTCGCCGGGCCCTCGCCGGCGGCGCTCTCGAGCATCAGGTCATACATCGCCTCAAGCGCGCTGACCCCGCGGTCTTCCGCGATCGCGGCGACGGTGCGCTCCCGGGTGGGCTCGTAGTCCGGCGGGTCACCGATGGCGTAGATGCGGTCGGGCATGTTCTGGAAGAGGTCCTTCATCCGGTCGAACTGCTTGCCCGGATCGACCGGCACATCGGTCTCGGCGAGGATCGCCGCCTTGACCGCCGGCTTGACCAGCTCGAGCGCCCGCTCGGCCGGCGACAGGTGGGCCAGCGCCCGGTAGCTCGGGCGGTGCGTGAACGCGTGGTTGCCCGCGAAGCCGATCAGCATGCCGAACGGTCGCGCCGCCACCTGCGGATACAGCCGGGCGCCCGCCTCGTAGGCGGCGGCAGATGTGTCCATCAGCTCGCGCCAGAGGTGCGGAGCGGCGTCGACCTGGATCAGGGCGAACGACACCGGCCGGTCGATGTCGGCCGACAGCCGCGTCATCCACTCGAGTTCGCGGGCCGGAGCGACGAGGTCCTCCCCGGCCGAGCCGGTGGGAGCCAGTTCGAAGACGGCGCGGCCACCGCGGGCCATTGCCCGGCCGAGGCCGAAGAGCTCGTCCTCCGCCGCGTACGTGCCCGGCACCGGCTCGCCGTCCATCGCGCGGTGAGCGACCGTCCGCGAGGTCGAGAAGCCTAACGCACCTGCCTCGATCGCCTCCTGGACGATCCGCTCCATCGCGACGATGTCTTCAGCGGTGGCGGGCTCGTTGCGGGCCCCGCACTCGCCCATGGCGTGCGTACGCACCGAACCGTGGGCCACCTGCACGCCGTAGTCGATCGCCAGCTCGCGGCGCCCGACGGCGTCCAGGTACTGCGGGAAGGACTCCCAGCCCCAGGTCATGCCCTCGGTGAGCGCGGAACCCGGAATGTCCTCGACGCCCTCCATCAGGGCGATGAGCTCCGCTTCGCTGCCCGGGCGCACCGGAGCGAAGCCGACACCGCAGTTACCCGAGACGACCGTGGTGACCCCGTGCAGGCTCGAGGGCGCGAGCAACGGGTCCCAGGTGACCTGGCCGTCGTAGTGCGTGTGGATGTCGACGAATCCGGGCGTGACAATGTGTCCGGTCGCGTCGAGCGTCTCGCTCGCCTCGGACTCGATCCCACCCGCGCCGCCGCTGGTGCGCCGCACCTCCACGATCCGACCGTCCTTGACACCGACGTCTGCTCGGTAGGGCTCCTCACCGGTGCCGTCGACAACCAGCCCACCAACGATTTTCGAATCGAGCATGTGTCCTCCGGGAAGACGTCGCAGGAGCTGCGTAGAACTTGTCAGAGACTGACACGCTCCATAGTGATTGGACCACGTCGCCCCGCGCAGGTCACCCCCGGCCGGCGAACAGCCAGCTCAATTGGGTTAGCCCGACCTGCCGACCAGCCGCTTGTGCAACGGGTTCTACTCTCGTAGCGTCCGGTCATCAGCTCAGTGCTCGGATCCAGCGGCCTCAGGAGGACTACCCAGCATGGTCAGTACGCGCGCAGCTTTGCTCTACGCCCCCGGCGAGGACTACCAGATCGAGACCGTCGAGATCGACGAGCCGCGGGCCGGCGAGGTCCTGATCGAGATGCGGGCGTGCGGGCTGTGTCACTCCGACGAGCACGCGCGTACCGGCGACCTGCCGCTCGGCCATTACCCGGCGATCTGCGGCCACGAGGGCGCCGGAGAGGTCACCATGGTGGGGCCGGGAGTGACCTCCGTGGCCCCCGGTGACCACGTGGCGATGTCGTTCGTCCCGTCCTGCGGCGTCTGCAAGATGTGCCGTACCAACAAAGCGTTCCTGTGCGACGCCGGTATGAAGCTTTTCGACACCGGGATGATGACCGACGGGCGCATCGCCCACCGCATCGGTGACACCCCGGTCGGTCGCTACGCGCAGCTCGGCGCCTTCAGCGAGAAGCAGTTGCTCGCCGAGGCGTCCGTCATCAAGGTCGATTCCGACATCCCGTGGCCGGCGGTGGCGCTGGTGTCCTGCGGCGTCGCGACCGGCTTCGGCTCGGCGGTCAACCGGGCCAACGTGAGGCCCGGTGACACCGTCGCCGTCCTCGGGGTCGGCGGAATCGGGATCAACGCCGTCCAGGGCGCGAAGATCGCCGGCGCGCGGCGGATCATCGCGGTCGACCCGATCGAATTCAAGCGCGAGCAGGCCAAGCGCTTCGGCGCCACCCACGTCTTCGCGTCGCTCGACGAGGCGATCGCCGGCGTCAGCGAGCTCACCTGGGGCGAGATGTGTGACTCGGTGATCTGCACGTTCGCCGTGATGCGCGGCGAACTGCTGGAGCCGGCGCTGGCCCTGACCGCCAAGGGCGGCAATTGCGTGATCACTTCCGTGGCTCCGATGGCGCAGATGCAGAGCGACCTCAACTTGTTCATGCTGGCGATGATGAACAAGCAGATCAGCGGCTCGCTGTACGGCTCCGAGAGCCCGCGCGTCGCCATCCCGAAGCTGCTGAACCTCTACCGCGACGGCATTCTGAAGATCGACGAGCTGATCACGAAGACGTACTCACTCGACGACGTCAACCAGGGCTATGCCGACCTCGAGGCCGGCACGATCCTGCGCGGCGCGCTCACGTTCTGAACCGGGCTGAACCGCTCCTAGCTCATGCAGCCAGCGGCGCGTCCGACCTTCTTGAGGCCCGCCAGGTCACCGGCGGTGTAGGTGTAAGGGCCGCTGTTGCTGATCGTCGGGTACATGAGCTCGCTGGTGAAGTGAGCGTGGTTCAGACCTACGGCGTGACCGAGTTCGTGCAGCAGGGTTGCGGTCCTGACCTTCGCGGTCGACCGGTTGTAACCATCGACGTCGATGGCCGCGTAACCCTTGTTGATCTTGTAGCTCGTGACCCTGTTGTTGACCGTGCGGTACGACGACTGGAAGCCGCCCTCGCCGAGCTGGGCGCCGCCGCTCAGGTAGCTCGATCCACCGGGCTGGCCGTTGTGCCTGGCGAAGGAGATGACCAGGTCCGCCGGCTGGCTCCAGGAGCCACGGGTCGGGACGTAGTTGGTGCTTCCGTCGTAGCTGAAGGCCAGCCCGCTAGCCTTCGACAGCGCAGCCACGGCAGATTTGGCGGTGGCGAGGCCGCTGGGCTCGAGCGCGGTATTGACCCGGTAGTGCACCGCAACGCAGGGATTCCAGCGCTGGACCCAGCTGCCCGGAGAACCCGACACGGTGAAGACGTTGACCGAGAAGTCGGCCGGATTGCCAGGAACGCCGCTGCTCACGGCCGGACCGCACGCGGTCAGCGCGGTTGCCGCGATGGCTCCGATCGCTAGGAGTCGACGCGGGGTGCCACGGGAAGCGCTAACGGCACCGAGCAGAGTCAAGGATCGCATGCCACTCAGATCGACTGGTCAGTCGCCCTGTCGCTACCGCCGAACGGGTGAGATTCCCACCGAGGACGCCTGCCCTCTGTCTATCGGAGGTGCCGCAGTATGCGCGCCCGGCTGCGCGCTACTCGCTAGTCGGCGTAGGCCTCAACCGGCGGGCAGGTGCAGACCAGGTTGCGGTCGCCGTAGGCGTTGTCGATACGCCCGACCGGCGGCCAGTACTTGTCCATCCGAGCCCCCCCGGCGACCGCATGACCCGGCCAGGCGGCCAGCGAGCGCGAGTACGCCCGCTCCCACACGTCAGCCGTGACCGTGTGGGCGTCGTGCGGCGCCCCGCGAAGCACGCTGTCAGCCGCCGTGACCTCGCCGCGCTCGACCGCCGCGATCTCCTCCCGAATGGCCAGCATCGCGTCGCAGAAGCGGTCGAGCTCCGCGAGCGACTCGGACTCGGTCGGCTCGACCATGAGCGTCCCGGCGACCGGGAACGACATCGTCGGGGCGTGGAAGCCGTAGTCGATGAGGCGTTTGGCGACGTCCTCGACCGTGATCCTGCTGCTCGCGGTCAGCGGCCGCAAATCGAGAATGCACTCGTGGGCGACGAGCCCGCCGGCGCCGGCGTAGAGCACCGGGAAAGCCTCGCGCAGGCGCGCCGCGACGTAATTGGCGGCCAGCACCGCCATCGCGGTGGCGGAGCGCAGCCCGGGCGCTCCCATCAGCCTGATGTACGCCCAGGAGATCGGCAGCACACCTGCCGACCCCCACGGGGCTGCGGCGACAGCACCGGGCGAGCTCTCCGGCCCCGCGCCAGGCACGACCGCCGACGACGGCAGGAACGGCGCGAGGTGCGCCTTGACGCCGATCGGGCCGACGCCCGGGCCGCCGCCGCCGTGGGGGATGCAGAACGTCTTGTGCAGGTTGAAGTGCGACACGTCAGCACCCAGGTCGCCGGGCCGCGAGACGCCCACCAGGGCATTGAGGTTGGCTCCGTCGAGGTAGACCTGACCGCCCGCCTCATGCACCAACTCGCAGACCTCGCGCACCGTGGACTCGTACACACCGTGGGTGGACGGGTACGTGATCATTAGGCCGGCGACTTTCGCTTCGTGCTTGGCCAGGACGACCCGCAGATCATCGACGTCGATCGAGCCATCACCCGCGGTCTTGACGACGGCGACGCGCAGGCCCGCGAGGGTGGCCGAAGCGGCATTGGTGCCGTGGGCGCTGGCCGGGACCAGTACGACGTCCCGAGCTGTCCCATTTTCCGCGTCCCCGCGCGACTCGTGGTAGCGCCGGATCGCCAGCAGGCCGGCGAACTCACCCTGCGCGCCGGAGTTCGGCTGCACGCTGACCGCGTCGTAGCCGGAGAGCGCGACCAGCCACGCCTCTAGGTCGGCGATGAGCGACCGGTAGCCGGCAGAACGCTCGGCCGGAGCGAACGGGTGGACGTCGGTGAACCCGCGCCAGGAGATCGCGGCCATCTCGGTCGCCGCGTTGAGCTTCATAGTGCAGGAGCCCAGCGGGATCATGGTGCGGTCGAGCGCCAGGTCACGGTCGGAAAGGCGGCGCAGGTAACGCATCATCTCGGTCTCGGACCGGTAAGCGTGGAAACGCTCGTGGGCGAGGTAGCCGGAGGTGCGTTCGAGCTGCGCAGGCAGCCGGGGAGCCGCCGGCCGATCGGCGGCGCTGACATCGGCGCCGAAGATCTCGAGCAGGTCGCGGACCACCGTCTCGTCACACGTCTCATCGAGGCTGACCCCGAGCGTGGCGGCGTCGACGGACCGCAAGTCGTAGCCGCGAGCGGCGGCGACGTCGAGCAGGCCGGCCGCCGGCCCATCGGTCTGTACGCGCAGGGTGTCGAACGCGGTGTCGCCCAACACCTGGTGGGCGCTGGCTTCGAGTCCAGCCGCCAGCCGTGCGGTCAGGTCGGCGACCCGCGACGCGATGGCCCGCAGCCCGTCCGGTCCGTGCCACTGCGCGTAGCAGGCGGCGACCACCGCCGGAAGCACCTGCGCGGTGCAAATGTTGCTCGTCGCCTTCTCGCGACGGATGTGTTGCTCGCGGGTCTGCAGGGCGAGCCGTAGCGCGGGCCGGCCGGCACTGTCGATGCTCGTACCCACCAACCGCCCGGGCAGCTGGCGCTGGTGTTCCGCGCGCACCGCCATGTAGGCCGCATGCGGGCCACCGAACCAGAGCGGCAGGCCGAAACGCTGGGTCGAACCCACCGCCACGTCAGCGCCCGCCTCGCCAGGAGGGGTCAACAGTGTCAACGCGAGCAGATCGGCCGCGACCACCAGCAGCGCGCCCGCCTCGTGGACCTGCGCGGCGAGCGGGGCCAGGTCCACGACCCGCCCCGACGTGCCGGGGTACTGCGCGAGCACGCCGAACACGCCGGCGAGATCCAGGTTGGGGTCGTCCAGCTCAGCGACGAGCGCCTTGACCCCGGCGGCCGCCGCCCGGGTGGTCACGACATCGATCGTTTGCGGATGGCAGTCGGCGTCGATGACGAACGTGGTAGCCGACCCGCGGACCACGCGCCGCGCGCACGCCATCGCTTCAGCCGCAGCGGTGCCCTCGTCCAGCAAGCTGGCGTTAGCGACGTCCAGCGCGGTGAGGTCGGTGATCATCGTCTGGAAGGTGAGCAACACCTCCAGCCGCCCCTGGCTGATCTCGGGCTGATACGGCGTGTAGGCGGTGTACCAGGCGGGGTTTTCGAGCACCCCGCGCAGCAGAACGCTCGGGGTGAAGGCCGGCGAGTAGCCGGTGCCGATCAGCGGCCGGACGAGCTCGTTGCGGTCGGCCAGCGCGTGGAGCTCGGTGAGGACGGCTGCCTCGCTGACAGCGGCCGGAAGGTCCGGCAACCGCTCGCTGGCGATTCCCGCCGGTAGCGCCGCGGCCAGCAGGCTTTCGGTGTCCTGGTGGCCGAGGAGCTCGAGCATCGCGGCCGCATCAGCGGGAGCGGGGCCGATGTGGCGGTCGGTAAACGGCCGGGTCATGACGCCTCCGGGGCGGATCTGCCGGACGCAGCGGGCGTCCACCGTCCCCCTCTGTGCGGCACTGCTGCGCCTTCAGAGGTGTCACTGGAAGCTGCGGTCCGTTTGCCTGAGAGTTTCCGGGGAGGTTGCCCCTTCGGCGCCCCACACCCTGTGCGTGTGGGATCTCTCCCGCACCTTCCATCGACGACGGTAGGCAGCTGGCCTGGCCAGGGTCAAGCTGGCGCGCGGAGGGTCACGTTTGTGACTTGCGGTTGTGACGCGAGCGCTACCACCCCGTCCGGGGCATAAGCCGCCGCGTGCTTGCCGCGGCGCAGCAAATCGCGCCACTGGTGGGGGTCGTACGAGCTCGGCTCGGTGCTGGCCACGAACTCGATAACCGCCTTGGCGAAGTCGGCCGGACGCTCGACATGGGGGAAGTGGCCGACGCCCGCCATCGTGACGAGCTGCGCCGCCGGCATCGACTCCACGGCAGCGCTCGCGTGGGCCACCGGCAGCACCGAGTCGCCGTCGCCCCAGATGACCATGATCGGCATCCCGGCCGCGAGGTAGGCCCTGTCGCGCATGGTGATGACCTGACCGCGCCAGTCGATCACGCGACTGAGCACGTGCAGAAATGCGGTCCGCGCAGCCTTGCCCCGGAGCCCTTCGAGCACTTTGGCGACCTCGGAAATGTCCGCCGCGAGCGGTCCTGCAGGCAGCCGGCGGGCCAGCTCAGACACCAGGCGCTCCGGCACGCGGCCAGGCAGCGCGTCGACCGCGGCGAGGAAGGTCGCCGACCCCGGCAGCGTCAGAACGCGCAGCAGGGGGGTGACCTCGCGTCCGAGGCCGCCGCTCGCCTAGAGGATCACGCGATCGGTGCGTTCCGGGAACTGGTAGGCGAACTGCATCGCGACGCCGCCGCCGAAGCTGTGTCCGACGACCGTGGCCCGCTCCATCCCGAGCACGCCGAGCAGGTCACGCATGCCGTTGGCAAACCCGCCGATGCTGTAGTCGGCGCGCGGCTTGGCGGACTCGCCGTGGCCCAGCAGGTCGGGGGCGATGACCGTGAACCGGCGAGCAAGCAGCAACAGAACGGGCCGCCAGGTCTGGCGGTTGGAACCGATGCCGTGCAAGACCAGGAGCGGCGGGCCGTCGCCGGCGATGGTGAACGCGCGACGATGCCCGTGCACCATGACAGACGTCTCCTGGACCCGCATCGTTAGCAGGCTAGGCTCCGTGCGTTACCGGGCGGTAACACGGGGGCCTGAAACTGACGGCGTGTCAGGCGGGGTTACGCGGGGTCTACGCGTCTGCCGCCTCCTGGATACGGCTGATCGCGAACGTCCGGCGTTCGCCGCTCTCATCGTCGTAACCGATCAGGAAACCGCCGCTGACCAGCGTCGGATGGACCGTGCGGCGGCTGCGCCGGCCCTCCGCATTGACGTAGGAGATCCACACCGCGCCGGAATCGGCGGCCGATGCCCGCAGCAAGCGCAGGATGTCCTCCGGCGTGTTGGCGATCTCCGAAGGGTCGCCGTCACTGCCGCTAAAGCCGTCGGCGCCGTCGGTGAAACTGCGTCGGGCCCGCCCCGAGCTGCGCAGCGACTCCACGCGCCGCAGCATCGCCACGGTTTGCGCCACGTGGGCGTCTGGGAGGGCGCCTGTGGTGGACCAGCCGCCCGCGTACGTGCGCGCTACAGCGACCGGCACCCGCCGACCGCCGACCTTGTCCAGGTCGATGGTCGATCCCTGGCCCGCAGCGCCACCCGGCGTGGTGCGACGCGCTCGGTCACCGGCCGGCGCATAGCCGGCCGAGCGCAGAATCGCGAGGATCTCGGCGGGCGGCAGCGGGCTGACGGCAACCGTAGGGGCAATGAGCACGAAACCCGCAGATGCCGTCCGCCGGTTGGCGACGACTTCAGCGAGCAGTGCCGGATCGTCGGACCGCAGATAGCCGCTGGCTGAGCCGGCCCGCAGCCGGCCGTGGCGCCGCGCGATGTCGTCGATGAGGTACGTGAGCCCCTGCGGCACGGTGCCGCGCGCCAGCCGAGCGATGAGCTGGTGCAACTCCATGGCCGTGCGGCCGATGTCGAACGCCCGCCGCAGGCTGGACTCCGAGAACCGGTACACCGTCGCCGCCCCGGACGACTCGACGTCAGCGATCAGCGCCAGCTCCCGCGCAACGGGCGGCCGTAGCGGGCCGGGCGCGACGGCGGTCAGGTCGGCCTGGATCAGCACGTGTTCGATGGGCGAGGGAAGTGCCGGCGCGAGAACTTCCGCCACCCGCGCCCGATAGGTACGGGCGGCTGCCTCGTCACCGGAGCGGGCGGCTGGCCCGTCTGCCGCGTCGAGCAGCACGCGGCCGGCCGACGTCAGCGCCCCGCGCCCCGTGACGCCGAGCCACTGGGCCTCCGCAAGCGTCCAGGCGGTCACCTGCGCGACGTAGCTGACGCTGCGGGTCGGAGCACGCCAGCCCAGCCAGCCCGGCAGGCTCTCCGGATCGGCCGACCATCCCCGGCTGGCCGACGCCAGCGCGCCAAGAACGTCGCGGCGCAGCTCACCGGCTCCCGGCCGCACCATCTCGTACGTCAGCAGCGCAGCCGCCTTCGTCCCGTCCTCATGGACCGCCAGCCCCGGAAGCTGGTCCATGCCCGCCCAGGCCGTAGCGAGCAACGCCCAACGCTCGGCCAGCGGCTCGTCGCGCCAGCGGTCGTAGCGCTCGGTCGCCACCATGACGGGATCGACCCCGGCGGTTCGCCCGGCCAGCGAGGCCGCCACAACCGTCTGCACGATCAGGGCGATGACCTGCTGCTCGACACCCAACTCTTTGGCCGCGGATCGCAACTCACGTACCGGCAGGCCGCCGGCCCGGGTCAGCGGCGCCGGGGCGGTATCCCAGCGGGCCAGCAGCGCCTCGCAAAGGCGCAGCGCATCCATCGCCGCCGAAGCGCCCCCGGCGTCGACGTGCTCCGCCCCGACCCTGCGCCCGGCGATCTCGGGTGGCCGCGGGTTGAGCTCGCCCGCCGGACGGTCACCTCGGCAGGCGAGTCCCACCTCGCGCGGCTCCTCGACGGCATCCGAGGAGATGGCGACGAGCAGACCCTGGGCGAGGCAGATCTCAAGGGCAGTTTCGGCTTCGACGAGCGGGAGCAACGCAGGGCGACCGTCGACCGCGCCGACCGGATTGTCCCGCGACAGCATCGTCAGCAGGCGGCGAATTCCCTCGGGAAGCTCGGCGACCAGGGCGCGCAAGGCATCCGGATCGCCGAAGAACGCGGTGAGCGCCTCGGTCGGGGTGACGTCGTCCGGCAGTTTGAGGTCGTCACGCATCTGGCGGCGAGAGCTTTGCGGCACCTCGGCCAGCAGTCGCGCGAAAGGCCGCCCGAGCCCCAGGGGGTACGGACCCACCGCGGCTCGCACGCCATTGACCGCCGAGAAGCGGCCGTCGCCGTCACGCCAGGCCAGACCGAGGCGCACCGCGAGGTCGGTGGCGCGCCGGATGTCGTCGACCGGCACGTGGCAAAACCAGGTCAGCTCCGCTTCGTCGGCGCTGCCCACGACGAGCGTTTCGAGGATCTGCAGCACGAACGTGTCGACGGTTTCAGCCACCCGCGACACGCTGTGGCGTGACGACAGCCGGCTGGCCAGCACCTCGAAGTCCGCCGGCGGGGGGACCGCGACATCGGGCCGCTGCCGCAGCAAGGCAGCGAGATCGTCGTCGTGAAGGGCAGCGAGCGCCTCGGCAAACGTGATCGGAGCAGCAGACGGGCCACCGGTCGGTGCAGACGCATCCGCTGCGCCCGCAGCAGCCGGTTCGCTCATCCGGTCCAGGCTAGTGGGTCGCATCACCGGCCGGCCTCGTACCGTGGCGGCTGTGGACACCACCGCTGCAGCCGACCCCGTGCTCGCGGCCCGCCTGGATGCCCTTGAGCGTCAGTTGCGTGAGGCCGGGTCGCTGCTGGTGGCCTTTTCGGGGGGAGCCGATTCAGCATTTCTGCTGGCCGCCGCCCTGCGCGCGCTCGGCCCTGAGGCGGTGGTCGCGGGTACGGCCGTGTCGCCATCGCTGCCGGCGCTCGAGCGCGAGGCGGCTGCCGCGTTCAGCGCGAGCCTCGGCGTGCGACACGAGTTCGTCGCCACGGACGAGATGGCGCGCGACGGGTACCGCGCCAACGCCGGCGACCGCTGCTACTTCTGCAAAGCCGAACTGCTCGCCGTCATGGCTCCGCTTGCTGCGCGGTTGGGCATCTCGTCGGTCGCTACGGGAACCAACGCCGACGATGCGGTCGCCGGGTTCCGGCCGGGGATCCGGGCAGCGGCGGAGCGGGGCGCCCTTACGCCCCTGCTGACCGCCGGACTGACCAAGGCGCAGGTGCGCGAGGTGAGCCGCAGCTGGGGTCTGGTCACCGCCGACAAACCGGCGGCCGCCTGCTTGTCGAGCCGGATCGCGTACGGCATCAGCATCACTCCGCGGCGCCTCGCCCGGGTCGAGGCCGCCGAGGCAGACCTGCGATCGGCGCTCAGCGAAGCGGGCCTGCTCGTCACCAACCTGCGGGTGCGCGACCTCGGCGACGTCGCCCGCATCGAGGTCGACGCTGACCACGTCAGCTTGCTGGCGGCCCGGCCAGACCTGCTGGCCGTCGTCGCTGGGTTCGAGCGGGTCGAGGTGGATCCACGCGGCTTTCGCAGCGGAGCCATGAACGAACTCCTCGCCGATCCCGGCCGCTACCGATCCCCCTGAGCCGCTAGCACCAGCCCCCAGAGCGCGAGCCCGAAGCCCAGCGGCGGAAGGATCCCCGCGGCCAGATTCAGGGCCGTGGGCAGGTCGTGAACGCCGAAGAACAGTGGGAGTACGGCTGCCGCGACCGCCAGTAGCCCCACCCCGAACACAGCGGCGCCGATGCGAACCAGTCGATCCGCACCGGCGCTAGCAGCAGCTCGGTCAGACTTCGGGTGCTCCCTCACCGTGCTGCGCGGCACCTCTTTCCAGGCTCTCCTTGTAGGCCGCCGCGTCTTTCTCGTCGACGCTCAGCCCTTCCGCGGCCTGCTCGGCCTCAGGGTCGATCTCATCAGCCTTGCCCCCGGTGACGCTCTCGTCGGCGACGGCGCCCGCACCGCGTGCCTCCTGCTCGGCCTCGGCCGAGTGGTAATCGATATCAGACTCCGAATCGCTCACAACATCCTCCTCCAGCTAGTGCCCTCTTGATCCGTTGCCCCGAGCACGGCCTGCTAACCCCGGGCAGGACCGGCCCGCGACGATATCCTTGGAGAGAAGAAACCGGTCCGCCCGCGGACGCCGTCTGAGCCGCATGAAGAAACCAGGTCTTTGGTGCCAACCGGTCGTGTCAAATGGTTCGATCCCGAGCGAGGCTTCGGCTTCCTCAGCCGAGACGACGGCGGAGACGTCTTCGTCCACAAGGCTGCGCTGCCCGCCGGAGTCACCGTCCTGAAGCCTGGCGACAAGGTCGAGTTCGGCGTCGCCGAGGGTCGCCGCGGGGAGCAGGCCCTCTCCGTTCAGGTGCTGACTGCCACTCCCCGGCTGGCCACGGTCTCCCGCCGCGACCCCCATGAGCTGCACGGCATGATCGAAGACATGATCGTGATGCTGGACACCGTGCAGCGTGACCTGCGCCGTGGAAAGCATCCCGACAAGCGGGTCTCCCAGAAGGTCGCGAAGGTCGTGCACGCCGTCGCCAGCGAGTTGGAGGCGTAGCACCCGCTCCGGCCATCTCATCTTCGCCTGGGGACGGGGATGAGTGGTCGGCGTTGGCCTCTGAGGGGTTTTCTGCCGTCGGGTGGGTGGAACCATGGGGTTCGGGCTGGGTTGTTGTCGACGGTGAGGGTCCAGCCGCCTTCGTCGAGGTGGTGGTGCTTTGAGCAGAGCAGATCCAGGTTTTGTTGGCAGGTCGGGCCGCCGTGGAGCCAATGCTGGCGGTGATGGCATTCACACCACGACGGGGTGCCTGGCAGCCTGGGAACACGCATCCGCCGTCACGCAGGATGACGGCGGCCCGGATCGTGTAGCTGGTGATGCGGGTTTGGCGTCCGAGGTCCAGCGGCTGGGAGTGGGTGCCGAGGACGGCGGGGATGATGTTGGTGTCGCAGGCGAGGCGGCGCAGGGTTCCGGCGCCGAGTTGCGGGCCACCGGCGACCTTCCCGACACCCAGTCCGGTCTGCAGCACGTCGAGTCCGACTCCGATGATCATGGTGTCGCGGCCGGCGCCGTCGCCGTTGCAGCCGGTGGCGTGGGCGATGGCATGTTTCGCCATTCGCATCAGGCCTTGGGCGCGGCGCCAGGCGACGGGTTCGACGCAACTTGGGTCGGCGAGGATCTGTTCGCGGCCTTTGCCGGTGAAGAACGCGAGAGCCTGGGCGAAGATGGCGCCGGCTTCCGGGTCGGGCCAACCCGAGAGGTTGACCATCCCACCCAACGTGGTGGAGGCGTGGAGCTTCTGGTCCCGGTACTGGCGGGCGGCTTTCTTTTCCGCCTCTTGCGGCATGGTCTGCGCCCGGACCCGTTCCGCGAGGCGCGACAGGTCGGTCGGGTCGGGCCCGTCGGCGGCGGCTTCGGCGAGAATGCGATCCAGTTCGGCGACGAGCGCCGGGTCGTCGATGCGGCGGGTGGCATGGTCGATGACGTGGGCGTGCTCGAGCCCGAGCCGGCCGGCTTCGGCGGTCTTCGCCGTCACCGGCAGCCGATCGGCCAGTGCCCGCCCGACCGCGACCCGTTTGGCGACCCATTCGGCGCGTTCGTTGATCCGGCTGCGGAGAACGCGGTCGTCGACCCGGCCCCGTCCACCCCGAACTGTCCGCTGCGGTCGACCCGTTCGATGAGCCGGCAGGTCAGCAGATCCAGCTGCCGGCCGGCTGCCAGCACCTCGGCCAGCGCCTC
>JBBRSE010000049.1:0-27299 GCA_038245655.1 Mycobacteriales bacterium
AAAGGCGACGCAGAAGGCGAACTCTGGTACATCCCACCCGACGGCCGCGAACCGATACGCGGACAGCGCCACGGCATCATCCCGCGCGCACCCGACATCCTCCGCCTATGAAGTTCAGGTCGCCTTGCCGCGACCTAGCTCCCCGCCGGCGCGCCCTTGAACTCCTGCAGGCTGGCCACCACTTCCTGCAGCGGCGTGCCCGTCGGGTAGACGTTGGCCCCTCCTGCCACTCCTGCAGCTTGCAGCCGCGGCACATCGCGCTTCGGGGTCGTCCCTCCGACGACGACCGTGACATCCTGCGCACCGGCGGCGCGAGCGCGTCCATCGTTTTCTGCGTCAGCGCGACGTGAGCGCCGCTCAAGATGCTCAGGCCCACGATGTCGACGTCTTCCTGTACCGCGATGGCGCGATCACCTCACTACCTCCTGGGTGCGCCAGGACCGCCGCCTGAGAATTCTCGCAATGCGGGTGGCAGGCGCTACTTCCGCGAGGGTGCGATCACCTTTTCGCCGTATTCGGCGAGCCCTTCGACCGCGTGGTCGATCGAGTCGCCGGGAACCGTCGCTCCGTTCCAGGTGACCCCGATCCCGCTGAGCCTGCCCAGCGTCTCCAGATGTCGATCGGGATCAAAGTCAGCCGCCGCCGGGTCACCGTGGGCGGCGGAAAAAGCGATGTCGAGCGATGCCCGATCCCGTCCGGCTTCGTCGACCTTCTGCCACAGGTAGTCGAGCATCACCGACAGCTCCTCGACGGTCTCGAGAGGCACGGTGCCGGTGGTCTGCGCCATCGTCGCGGAGGCCGGGAATGGGTTCCAACCATCGCCGAATTCAGCCACTCGCCGCCGGGTGCGCTGGCTGTTGCCCCCGATCCAGATGGGCACCTTCGCGGGCTTCGGATTCGCCGACACCCCTGATGCCGTGTAGCCGGAGCCTTCGAAGGGGAACGCGTCAGTCGTCCACACTCCGCGCAGCACTTCAAGTGCTTCGTCGAAGAGTTGGTTGCGCGCGTCGAAGTCGACGCCGAGGGCCCGGTACTCCGATCGCAGGTAGCCCAGGGCCGTCGACAGCACGAAGCGTCCCCCCGAAAGCACATCGAGGGTGGCCGCCAGCTTGGCCACCAGGAAGGGATTGCGGTAGGGCAGCACGACGATGTTGGGGATCAGCAGCAGCCGCTCGGATGACGCTGCGACAAAAGCGAGCGCCGCAAACGGGTCCAGCGCGTCATGACCGCCGGCGCGCAGCCACTTGTCCGACGGCGCCGGATGGTCGGTGAATCCGATGCCATCGAAGCCCGCAGCTTCGGCCGCCCGTGTAAACCTTGAAATGGCCTCACCGCTGACCAACTCGCCGGCGTAGCCGGCGCTGACGATCGGGTAGGTCACCCAGTACCTCACGCGCGCTCCTCGTTCTCGCTCAAGCGGTCACCGACGGACCTGCGGAGCCTGCCAAACGCCCTGCGACGTGACCCGGCTCGATCGCCGCGTGTCGCTGGTGAGACTCACGCGTGTTCGGGGCACAATACAAAATGGAGCGGGTCCCTCCATGTATGAGATGGAGGGACCCGCTCCGGCCTGGCTCCACGTGCATTCCCGATTGCTCGGCTCCGCGCGTCTCGCCCGACCAGCCACCGAGTTGAACCCCGTACCACCTACCGGTTTCCCAGCTGCTGATCGCGGCCCCGAGATTGCTCTGCGGGGTGTTCGTCGTTGGCGACAACCGCAGTTGTACTCGCTCGTCAGCGGGCTGCGCAAGAGGCCAGAGCCACACTCTTTCGGCTTCTTTTTCGGGTCCTCGATATCCACAGGATGGCTCGAGTTATCCCCCGATTGGCCGTTCCCGCCGCCCGACCAGACCACCGGCCAACCGCCGGCCTGAGCCTTCTCCATGGCGTCGTCGAAGTCGGGCGCCCGGCAACTTTGCCGAACGGGAGGACGGTGGCACGGGGAGCCGCTCCGCTGACTTCAGGCGCTGTCGCGACGACGCGCGGGGACTTCTTGGGGGTTGAGCCCAGCCTAGAAGCGCCCGGCGAAGTCGAACAGGCTCTCCAGCTCGCGGCTTGCTTCTAGGAGTGTGACGGCTGCGACAAGCGCCAGCGATGCCGGTAGCACCAGCAGGCCCCACCGATTCGGGCGTCGCGGAGCTAGCAACGCTTCGACCCTGTCCCCGACCGCGCCTTCAGCGAACGCCAGTGACAGCCCACTGCGCTGATAGTCGGTAGCGACCAAAGCCGCCTTTGCCACAGATCTGGCGGCCAGTTCCCGGTCACCCACCTCCGCGGCGGCGACCTCATCCGCCCAGCGCTCCAATGCTCGATCGCACGCGTCGATCAGGGGCCGGCCGGTGGGGAGCAAGGCAGCACCGAGTCGGGTGGCGAACCGAAAGACCCAATGACCGCCGCGCAGGTGACTGCGCTCGTGAGCAATCAGTACGGCCCGCTCGCCGGCATCCAGGGCTTGCAGCATCCCGGACGTCACGATCACCTTGCCCGGCCACCCGGGTAGCGCGAGCGCCTCCGGCCGCGGGATATCGATCACCGCGAGGTCGCCGCAGGAGTCGCCGGACAGCGTCGCGCGGAGCCGAAAAAGCCGGCGGAAACCGCGACCGAGGTGGCTCGCCGCCCGCACGACACAGCCTAAGACGATTGCCAGCAGGCCGAGGCTGGCCAGCCCCGCCAGCAAGGGCACCGGCGCGTGAGCGTCCAGGGTTTCGGCCGACCAGTGGCCAAATGCCCCCATAAAACCGAGCCGCCCGATCGTCGCGAGTGCCAGGAAGCCCAACCCGGCAGTCCAGATCACCCCGGTCAATACCGAGGCAATGGCAAGCACCCACGACGCCGCCTTCGGCGTCAACTGCTTCGTCAGCGGCGCGACGACCCGAGACAGCAGGACCGCAGCGACCAGGGCGACGTAGACATTGACATTCATCGGTTACGTCGGCATTCGCTTCCCGCGTTCGAGCACCTGCCGAAGCAGCGCCTCCTCAGCGGGAGCGAGGCTGTCCACGAAATGGCTGAGTACCGCCGCCTTGTCACCCTCGCGGGACAGCACGTCATTCATGGCCTGGGCCGCGTGTTCATCGGCCCGCTTCACGGGGCCGTAAGCGAAGGCGCGACCCGACTTGCTCCGATCGACCATCCCCTTGGCGTGCAGTCGCACCAGCGTGGTCATCACTGTCGTGTACGCCAGCTCGCGTCCCAAAGCGCGCTGAACCTCACCTGGAGTCAGCGGGGTCGTCACGGACCAGAGCGCGGCCATCACCTCGCCCTCGAGCGACCCGGCGCTCTGGCGCCTGTGGCCGCTGTCGCTGCCGTCCATGCATGCTCCGGTTTCGAGGCCATCGTAAAGCAGGGTCAGCGCACCGCGAGCCAGATCAGGCTCGCGAGACCGGCAGCAATGCAGTAGACGCCAAACGGCCGCAATGAACGGTTGGCGAGGTAGCGCGTCAGGAAGCGCACCGAAAGGTAGGCGCCCAGGCCGGACAGCACCGACCCAAACAGAACCTGCGGCCGGATGCCGTCGCCAAGCGGACCGGTGAGGTCGCCGAGCTTCAGGGCCCCGGCGGCCAGAATCACCGGGGTTGCGAGCAGGAAGGAAAAGCGCGCCGCGTCCTCGCGCGAAAGCCCGCGGAGCATGCCCGCCACCATCGCAACGCCGGAGCGCGAGATGCCGGGTGCCAACGCTGCGATCTGCGCAGCGCCGATGGCCGTCGCCGCCAGGATCGGCAGCCGGGCCACTCGCTGGTCGGATTCCGGCCCGCTCACACGCTCATCCACGTAGGCCGAATTCAGAATCGGGTCACGGCGACGCAGGTACTCCGCGCCCAGCAGCAGAAACCCGTTGATGATCAGGAAAACCGCCGTCGGATTCGGCTTGGCAAGAGTGGTCCGGAACCAGTGTTCAGCCACCAATCCGACGAGGCCAACCGGGATCGTGGCGAGGATGAGCAGCCACGCGAGCCGCTGGTCGGCCGTCCGCACTTCGCGGTGTCGAATGCTCGTCAGCAAGCCGCCGATGATGCGTACCCAGTCGCGCCGGAAGTAGATGATGAGCGCCAGCGCCGTCGCCACATGAAGGCCGACGATGAAAGCCAGGTACGGCGACTCAGGTGCGTTGACGCTGAGATGCTTCTGCCAGGATCCGCCGATGACCGCCGGCAGCAAGACGCTATGGCCGAGGCTCGACACCGGGAAGAGTTCGGCTACCCCTTGCATCCCACCGACGACGCCGGATTCCAACCAACTCAGATGGCTCGACACATGACTCCAGCGGCCAGCGAAACGACGACGTCATTACTACTACCGGCGATAGTATGTCAGCATCGCCCGAGTTAGGAAGACGCCGAGACCGTGTCGCGCCAGAACGAGTTGGCCGTCTCCGAGCGGCGCTGACGGCGCAAACGCAGCAAGGCGCGCAAGCGAGTCTCCTAAAGTCCTCGCATGCCAACCTACGAAACGCTGCTGGTCGAGAAGAACGACGGCATAGCTTGGGTCTCCCTCAACCGCCCGGCCGTCCGAAATGCGATCAACCAGCGTATGCAGGATGAGCTACGCGAGTTGTGGGACGGCTTTCGCTACGACAACGACGTGCGTTGCGTCGTCCTGACCGGCGAAGGCGAATCGTTCTGCACGGGCATCGACCGGTCTGAGGCGGTTTCGGAGTCGAACACCGAATCGATGGCGGCCGGCAACTACCCCGGGTATCCGACGCCGTGGATGTATGACGATCCTGGCCGCGACATCGGGCCGAAGAGTAGGGACTGCTGGAAGCCCGTCATCGCCGCCGTCCACGGCATGGCGTGCGGCGGTGCCTTCTACATCCTCGGCGAGGTCGAATTCATCATCGCGTCGGACGACGCGACGTTCTTCGATCCCCACGTGACTTATGGCATGACCGCGGCCTTCGAGCCGATCCAGATGCTGACCAAGATGCCGTTCCAGGAAATCATGCGGATGTCGCTGCTCGGTGCCGACGAACGCATGTCGGCTGAGCGGGCGCGCGAGATCGGCCTGGTGACCGAGGTGGTGGCGCGCGAGACGTTGCGCGAGCAGGCTGCCTGGGCGGCGCGGGTGATTGCGGACTCGCCGCCGCTGGCGATCCAGGGCACGATGCGCGCGCTGTGGACTGCCCTCGAAGTGTCGCGCCATCAAGGCATCGAGGTCGCGAACCTGTTCACCCGAATCGGGTCGGACGCCGACGCGTTTCGCGCCGGCCAGGAACGTTTCGTTTCCGGCAAGCGTCCGAAGTGGCGGCTTCGCTAGCGCCCGTCCAGACCGGGCGCCGGCTCGGGCATCACTTCACCCCTGAATCCCTGCCGTCGTGGAAACGCCGCTACCGCTTGACAGCAAATCTCATTACCACCTGGCGTGCTCCCGGACTGAAACACACCTGCTTCGCCGCGCCACGACCGGGGATCAGGGGCACGGTGGCTGCAGCCGGTGAGTTTTGCGTTCATGGATGATGGCGCGATCCTTCCATGACGCCCGAGGAGCCGACGCATGACGAGTCCCGCCGCAGCACCTGAGGGACCCCTGGCATGGCTGCGCGTCGTCGACCTGACGGACCTTCGCGGTGCACTGTGCGCGCGCATCCTCGCCGACTTGGGTGCCGACGTGGTGCGCGTGGAACAGCCCGCCATGGCGCCGGGGGTGCACGACGGCAACGCCCACCGCTACCGCAACGCCAACAAGCGCGGGACAACGCTCGATCTCCACTCCCCTGACGGGAAGGCGCGGCTGGACGACCTGATAGGCGCGGCGGACATTCTGGTGGAGAATCTCGACGCCGCCGACCGGTTCGCATGGGGCCTCACCCCAGACGCCGTCGCAACGGCCCATCCGCATCTTGTTCACGTCGTCCTCAGCGATTTGGGCTTGCACGGGCCCCGCGCGCCTTGGCGCCTCGAGGCACTGCCGGCGCTGGCGGCTTCAGGCGCGCTGCACGCGAGCGGATTCGCTGACCTGCCGCCCTGCAGTGCGCCCGGCTACCTGGCACACGACTGCGCGTCCGTTTACGGCGCCGTGGCCGCTGTGGCGGCCGTGCTGGACGCCGAGCGCGGGGGCTCGGCGGGTCAGCATGTCGACATCAGCGTGCAGGAGGCCGCGCTGGCGGGGAGCAACCCGTGGTCGATCGCGCTGCACTCCTACTCCAAGCTCAACCCGCTGCTGTCCCCCGCAGGCAAACGAAACGCGGAGGGTGCGTATTGGGTGCTGCCGGCAGCCGACGGTTACGTGCGTGCCGTCATTGGCTCTGCCCGCCAGTGGAACGGGTTTGTCGACCTGATGGGCTCTCCCGAGGTCCTGCTCGACAAGGCGTGGACGACAACCATGTTCCGACTGCTGAACGCCGACGTGGTGCGCCTCGTTGCTGAAGAAAGGCTCGCGGACCGAACCAGGGCACAACTGTTCGACGAGGCCCTGGCGAGCGGAACGACCGTCGGGGTCCTGCACACGGTGCGCGAGTTCGTCGATCACCCGCAGACCCGAGCGCGTTCGTTCTTTGCCGACACGGGTTTTCCCGGGCTGGAAGCCCTGCCGTTCGCCGGACATCCGGTGAATCTTTCGCGGACCCCCGCGGCCGTCCGCCGGCCCGCGACCACGGCACCCGGTGTCGCCTTCCGGGCGCGCCGCCGCCTGGGTGGTCAACCCGTCGGCAAGGGCCACGAGTTGCTCCTGGAGGGCGTCAGAGTCCTCGAGTTCGGCGTTGCCGCAGTGGTACCCGAGCTCTCGGGCGTGCTGTCCGAACTCGGAGCCGATGTCATAAAGATCGAGTCGCAGGCCCACCCCGACGTCCTGCGCGCGGCGGGCGGCGGCGGTTTCCTCAACCGCAGCATGACCTTCAATTGCGAGTGTCGCGGCCGCCGGAGCGTGGCCCTCGACCTGTCGACAGAGCGCGGGAGGGAATTGGCGTTCGAGCTGTGCGCCACTGCCGACGTCGTCGCTGAGAACTATCGCGGCGGGGTGCTGGAGTCGCTGGGGCTTGGATATGAGGCGCTGCGCGCTCGCAATCCGCGGGTCATCTATGCCTCGTCTCAGGGATACGGCCGGACCGGACCGTTCGGGGCGATGCCGGCGTACGGGCCGCTCAACTCCGGCTTCAGCGGCCTGCACCTCCTGTGGAACCATCCCGACGCGCCGTATCCGTGTGGCACGTCGCTGAACCACCCCGACCACATCGCCGGAAAGATGCTTGCCGTCGCGGTGCTTGCTGCGCTGCGAGAGCGTGAGGCGAGCGGCGAAGGCCAGTGGATCGAGATGGCGCAGACCGAGCTCGCCGCCTATCTGTCAGGCGAGATCTATCTCGACGCAGCGCGAGCGGCCACCGATCCTGCGCCCCTCGGCAACGCGCACCCGACAGCCGCACCGCACGGCGTCTACCCGTCCGACGGCGAGGACCGTTGGGTGGCGATCGCCGTCATGGATGACGAGGGTTGGCGGGGGTTGTGCACGACGGTCGGCTGGCCGGCCAGCGGCGACCTGAGTACGGCTGCGGCTCGGGTGGCCGCGCGGGCGCTCGTGGACGAGAAGTTGTCCGAGTGGACCCGATCGCGGAGCAACGCGGAGGCGGCCGACCTCCTGCAGGCCAACGGCGTGTCGGCGATGCCGGTCATGGGGCCGATGGACCAACACGCGGATCCCCACCTGCTGGAGCGCGAGTTCATCGTCCACCTCGAGCACCCCGAGGTCGGCGTGGAGACCCACGTCGGCAACCCCATTCGGTTCTCACGGTTGGCACAGCGCACGGCGGCCAGTTCCCCGTGCATCGGAGCGCACACCGAGGAGGTCTTGACCGCGTCGCTTGGGCTGACCCGGGAGGAGGTGGCCGCCCTCGTCGAGCGAGGCGTGTGCCGCTGAGATATCTATAGGGATGGTCGCATCGCCCCATCCAGCCGGGCAGCCTCAGCGCAGGGCCGTTCGCGGCTACTGGAACAACCGGTGGAGAGCTTCGCCCTAGGCGTCTCGCGCTCCACGTCGTGGCGCTTGATGTAGTCGCTGAACCGGTCAGCGAGCGCGTCGCCGTCCAGTCCGAGCTCCCCAAGCGCGTACGAGTGCCGACCGAACTGATTCTTGGGATGGGCTTCGACGTAGCTACCCATCGCCGCCGCAGCCTCGGGGGTGAGCTCGAGGCCGGCTCCGGCGTAGATCGTGTGCATGGCGCCGATCGGATCGTTCACCAGCTGGGCGTACGGCACGTCGACAAAGCGCTGATCGGGACGCCGGGCGCGAAAGTCTTCGACCCGGTCGATGCAGGCTTGCAGGACATTGCCCCAGCGGCGGGCGATGTAGGCGCCGTGATCGACGTCGGAGAAGCCTTTGCTGAGCGTACGAATGAGGCTGCAGCTGGAGGCGGCCACCACAACCGGATCCCGGTGCAGCTGAACGAACGTGGCATCGGGGTAGACGTCGCTCAAGGCGTCGAGCGCGATGGCGTGATGCGGCGACTTCAACGACCACCGGCCGCTGACTCCGTCCGACTGCAGGATCTGCAACGCCAGCTTGTGATGCTCGTACGCCGAGTGATGATCGGTCTGCAGGAGCCACTCGCCGTAGCTGGGAACGTTAGCCAGTGTCTCCCACATCAGGCTCTTGAAGTCCTGCGCCATCACGGTGATGCACTCGGTGGGTCCGTCCACCTCCTCGTGATGGGCCTTGGCCATGTCCGGGTTCATCTGGGCGGCCATCTGGGCGGCGGCGCGCGCCGCGTCGACCCGAGGGCCCTGCCGCCACGTCTGCGGCGTCGGCGGCGGGACGTTGTCAGCAGCCTCCCAGTTCAGCAACGACCGGTTGTCCACGTCCTGATCGAGCAGATAGCTGAGCAGCGTGGTGCCCGCGCGAAA
The DNA here is from genome assembly GCA_038245655.1 of Mycobacteriales bacterium. Classification (GTDB taxonomy): domain Bacteria; phylum Actinomycetota; class Actinomycetes; order Frankiales; family Frankiaceae; genus DATAZK01. The sequence continues at coordinate 8,832 of JBBRSE010000049.1, forward strand.
CAGGCCGACGACGATGATGGGCGCTTCGATCCGCTGCTCGCGCACGTCCGGATGAGTGTTGCCCCAGTTGATCAGCTTCAGCCGGCGCCGCAGGTTCTCGGTGACGAACTCGCCGACAGCCATCTCGCCCAGCCCGTTGAGCTGCGCCTCCGTGGAAGCTGAATGGCAGTACGCCTCCAGTCCCGCCCGAAAGTCGTCGGGTCCGAAATCATCGAAGCCAGTTTCGTTGACGGCCCGCTCGAGCAGTTGTTGAGGTACGAGTGCAGTCAAGGGTTTTCTCCCCAATCCGGCCGGTGCCGGTCCGATCCATCGTCAGCGGCGGGTCTCGGCCTTCGCATCTTCCGCAGGCTGGGCGAGCATAGAGGCTCGCTTGGGCTGGCGGCACTGCGGGGCCAGTGACGGCGTTCTTGCCCGCCGGGTGTAGTCACCTCCCAGGTGCAGGTCGTGCGGGGAGCGTCAGATGCCTGAGACACACAAGCCTTTGAACGGGATGTCGGTGACGCCCTCGATCCACTCGCCCTGTCCGAAGCGCTGGACCGGGCCGAAGCGCGACGCACGGCGTTGGTCCGCTACCTGGCCGGACCCGAGTCATCGTGGGTGACAGGACAGAGCCTCGGGGTCGAGGGTGGCAACGAACTCACCCGGGCGCCGTACCTGGATTTCCTGGTACGCAAGCGCTTCGGCGACGACGCTATCGACGCGGCGCTCGCCGGCCAGATCCCGCAGGGCTGCCAGTCCCGCCTGTGATCGCCCCGCCAGGACCGGAGCGCCCGGTTTACATCAAGTTCACCGGCAGCGCGTTGACACCAGAATCTGCACGCTGGCACGCTGGCGCCTCCGATAGCAGCGACGCTGGAGGGCGACGTCATCGGTGAGGAGACCCGCGCATGCCGACTGGTTTCATCGCGATCCCTGATTGGTTCAGCTGGGAGAACCAGGGCTGCGGCTTCGCGTCCCTGAACCGCAATGGCGCCTCGGAGCTGGTCGCGTTCACCATAGATGCCGGAGCCGGTGCGAACCGTGGCGTCTACCGATTGGGCAGCGACGTCGATCCGGTGAGCGGCGCCGCCGGCGTCTGGGGTCCCTGGCGTGACGTGCCGGACTGGTTCTCGCGAACGAACCAGGGCGGCGACGTCGCGGCAGCCGACATCACCGGGAACGGCACACCCGATCTCGTCGTCCTGCTCGTCGATGCCCCGGACGGTCCAAACGCCGGGTTCTATCGGGTGGGTCGGGAGCTGGATGCCGACGGGGTGGTCACCGCCGGTTGGACTCCATGGCTGGCCATACCTGACTGGTTCTCGTGGGAAACCCAGGGCGCCGGCCTCGCCGTCGGCGATGTCACGGGTTCGGGCCGACCTGACCTGATCGTCTTCATGATCGACAACGGGCGCGGAGTCAACCGCGGCGTCTACCGCATCGGACGGGACCTGGACGCCACCGGTGTGGTCACGGGCGGCTGGACCGGCTGGTTGGATGTACCCGACTGGTTCTCCTGGGAAAACCAGGGCGGCGGGGTCGCCGTTGCCGACACGAACGGCGATGGTCAGCTCGATCTCGTCGTGTTCGGCATCGACAATCCCCCTGGCCCGCAAGGAGTTCCGAGCGCTGAGCCGTCCGGCCAGAACCAGGCGTTCTATCGCATTGGACGAAACCTGAACGGTGATGGGCAACCCTCCGGCGGCTGGTCGACCCTCTTCGGGGTCAACAACTGGTTCAGCTGGGACAATCAGTGCGGCGCGCTCACCGTTATCGGGTCTGGCGACTCAGCGCGACTGCTGGTCATGAGCGTCGACAACCCGCCTGCGCTCAACAGCGGCTACTACACCTCGATCGCCCTCACCGAAAGCCCGCAGGCCCACGGCCAGTGGCAGGTGCTGCCCTTCCTGTCCGGGGTCCTCGCCATTCACGCGGCGCTGCTGCACACCGGGAAAGTGCTGTTCTTCGCCGGCACCGGCAACAACACCGTCCGAGATGCGGCCCCCGACTTCGGCGACGTCACAAAGGACTTGTGGACGAGCGTGGTCTGGGACCCGTCCGCGCCCGCCGGAACAGGGTTTTTCCATCCCGCGACGATCAACCGTGACAACGGCCGACCGTTCGACTTTTTCTGCGGCGGCGACACTTTCCTGCCCGACGGAACCATTTTTTCGGCGGGCGGCAACCTGTCCTACAACGGCGGCAACAATCTCGGCCAACGCGAGACGGCGTCCTTCGACCCGACCACCCAGCAGTGGACCCGCCGCGCGAGCATGCCCGTCGGCCGCTGGTACCCGACCCTGCTGACGCTCACCGATGGCCGGATCCTCACGGTGAGCGGCAAGAACGGGACCGACGGGCAGTTGAACCGCCTCTTCGAGATCTACGACGCCACCACCGATACCTGGCATCAACTCGTTGATCCGCAGATCGACTTTCCCGGTTTGCCGTTCTACGCCCACCTGTTCCTCCTGCGCGACGGGCGCGTGTTCTTCAGCGGCGGCCGAATGGATGACGGCAGCGAGCAGCGGGCCGGGATCCTGGACCTGAACAACTCGCCGGTGGGGTTCGCCCCGGTCATCAGCCAGGTCACACCCACTATGCGCAATCAGTCTTCGAGCGTGTTGCTGCCGCCCGCCCAATCCCAGCAGATCATGATCATCGGCGGCGGGCCGGAAGACGACCGTACGAGCGCGACGGGAAGCACTGAACGCATCGACCTGCAGGCGGTGAACCCGGCGTTTGCGTTGGCGATGCCGATGAGCCTGCCCCGCATGCATTTAAACGCCGTGCTGCTGCCGGATCGCACCGTCTTCATCAGCGGCGGGGCGATCAATCACGAAGAAGCCGGGGTCGCGCCGATCGCCCGCCTGCAGGCCGAGATCTATCACCCTGAGACGGACACCTGGCAGCCGGCCGCCGCCGCCTCCGTCATCCGCGAGTATCACTCCATCGCCCTGCTGATGCCGGACGGGACCGTCATGACGGCCAGCGGGAACCCGCCTCCGTACGGCAACCAGGTGCCCTGGATCGAGCAGCCCAACGAGGAACTGAAGATCGAGGTGTTCAGCCCGCCGTACCTCTTTGGCGGCGCCCGGCCCACGATCACCGGCGCGCCCACCGAGTGGTCCTACGGCCAGGCGCTACTCATCCAAACTCCCGATGCGGCTGACATTCTGTGGGCCGAGCTCATCCACCCGGGAGTCACCACCCATGCCTTCGACAACGCGCAGCGGCTGGTGGATCTCCCGATCACCAACGCGGCGGGGGCCCAGCTGTCCGTGACCACCCCGGCGACCGCCGCCGTCGCCCCGCCGGGCTGGTATCTGCTGTTTCTGGTCAATCAGCAGCGGGTGCCCTCACAGGCCTCCTGGATCCACCTCACCTGACCAGTTGGAGAGCACCCGGGCCTGGACCCGCCGTGACCGCGCCGAGCAGCGCCACCTACAGTCGGCCCATGCTGCTTGATCGTTTGGACCTCTCCTCCGCGGAGTTCCAGCGACTCACCGGCTGGGAGATCAAGCCCGAGGGAGCCTGCAAGGGCGAAACCTGCGTGCCGCTGCCGAACGGGGATTTTGACTTCGTCACGACCGCCGAACGCCTCGGTATGGCAGTCGTGCAGGACCAGCCTGATGGGCGCTGGGCGATCGGCCCGGAGACCCTCAGCGGCCGGGCGCTGACCACCACCGACACCTCCGACTTCGCCCTGCCCGATCTCGACGGCAAAGAGTTTCGGTTGTCTTCGCTGCAAGGGCAGAAGGTGCTCGTCCTCGCCTGGGCGCCGTATTGAGGCTGCCGCTGGGATCTGCCCGGGTGGCAGGCAGTGCGGCAAGAGCTCAACCCCCTCGGCTTTGAACTCGTCGACGTATGCCTCGAGATGGGCGGCGCCGAGATCGCCCGCCCCTACGTGATTGAGGCGGCGTCCACCCACCCCTCGCTGATCGACCAGGCTCACGCCATGGACGCCCGGTTCGGGGTGACCAACATCCCGATGGCGATCTGGATCGACGAATCGGGCTCCATCGTGCGGCCACCCGAGCCAGCGACACCACCGCCGGTGGGTACCGCCGCCGAATCCATCGTGGAACTGATCGGCGACCGGGCCTTTCGCGAGAAGTACCTGGCGCGGCTTCGCGACTGGGTGACCAACGGCCCGGAAAGTCGTTACGCCCTGTCCCCGGACCAGGTTCTCGAGCGGTCCCAGCCGCGCTCCCCCGCGGTCTCCCAAGCCGCCGCGCATTTCGAGTTGGCACAGCACATCTGGCAGCACCAAGGGCTGAGCGAGCGAGCGCTCGCCCACTTCAACGCCGCCCACGAGCTCGAACCGCGCAACATCACGTACAAGCGTCAGGCGTACTCCGTCGTCGGCGTTCAACGCTCTGAGGACACCGAAATGGGACGGTTCCGGCAGGCTCCCGAGGCGGGTGAGGACTGGCCGTTCGTCTCCGATTTCAATCGCGACCTGATCGAACACGATCCAGCCCTGGCGAAGATGCTCGGCTTGATTTAAGGGACATCGCCGCCGGAGCTTCCCGCGGTGGAGCGTCATGATCTTCGAGGTCTTGCACGGCAACCAGATCGCCAGGTGGTTCGGCAGCGTCATTGATGAGAAGCGCGGTCCCGTCCTTAGAAGACTTCGCGGCCGTAGGGGCGAAAATGCGGTGGCGGGATTGGACGGTTCTACCTACGCCGCGCAACTCCCCCGTCCACCATCCTCATTTCGAAGCACCATCTTGAACGATGCACCATCTCGAGAACTACGCGCCCCTCGACTCAGCAAGGCTGAGCTGGGCGCGGGCAAGGAGCGCCATCGCGTGTCTGACCCACCCGGTCCTCGTATCTCGCGACCAGGCGCGCTCCTCGGACTCGGCAGCATCGGCCTGCTGCTCGGCTGCTCGTCCAGCACCACCAAAACGCGTGCCGGAGCATCATCCTCGGCCGCGGCGTCGCACTCAACCGCGGCGGCGCGCGGTCAATCGGTCGCCCTGGGCGGTCCTCACGTGGCCGCAGCCGGGCAGATCTCCAAGTCCGACGTCGCACGATTCGGCCCGTTGGCCAACGGCCGCTGGCAGGGCGGCTGGCGCGATATCAAGGGGCGATCCGGCACGTCGGAGGTCGTCATCACCATCAATCCGCTGACCCTCAAGGCGAAGGCGACCGTCGACTTCCAGGGTCCAATCCTCGACGGCGCTTCGTTGCCGCCTGTCACGTACGACGTCGACTTGCTCTCGTACGCGAAGGACGCCGCCAGTTGGTCAGTGCACTCCCCTCAGCTCGGCGACGTGACCGCGACGGCAGACGGCGGCGTCTCGTTGACCGGCACATGTGCAAACGTCCCCGGGCATGCCGACATCGCGACCGTCGCGGTCAAGGGCACCCGGCTGGGTGGACGGGTCGACGGTCGCTACACGATCACCATGCGGGACGGCCGCACCACGACCGGCACCATCGCCTGGGGCCATGGCTCAACTCGAGCACAGCCGCATGACCCGACGGACACGTCGCAGAACTCCATCACGGACATCCTGAACGGCGACTACGCGGCAGGCTTCGGGACCGCCCAGCTGTTGACGGCGGCGATGGGCCGTCCCATGCTGGCGGCGCTGGCCAACGGCGGCCGGATCTTTTTCGCGCCAGGCATCGACGTGTCGAACGCGCGGGCCCTCACCGCGGACGGCAATCTCGTGGTGCAGTACTCGGTGTATCGCGGCAGCGCCGCTGACATCGCGAAGTTCCGGCATCAGAACTACCCGCAGTCGCCTTCCCTACCAGGGCCCTGGACGGCGGGCGTCTTCTCCAACGACGTTCCCCCGCTGTACGCCTACTCCGCCGGCCGGGTGCTACAAATATCCGTCGGGCTGACCGTGAACGCCAAGAGCGTGCAGCCCGGATTCGACGAGCTGAAGAACCTCACCATCGCCCTGGGCAAGCTGCTCATGCCGCAGCTCAACAAACGGTAAGCAGCGCCTTGGCGGTCTCCCTCGGCCGGGTGATCATCAGATCGTGGCCGGCGTCGACTTCGGCGACGTGCACCCAGCGGCCTGGGACCCGACAGCACGCCTCCGCCTGATGGACGAGATCGGGATCGAGACGCAGGTTTCGTATCCGAACGCGGTCGGAGTCCTTCTCGCCCGGGACTAGGGTGGCGGCGACCGACCGAGGGGGTCCCATGGGCATCAAGCTGTTCGAGTTCCTGCGCCGCAAAACAGGGACCACCCGGGAGCAGTTCCACGCCGACTGGCGTGACGTTCACGGGCCGATGCTGGCCAACGAGCCAGGCCTACGACGTCACGTGAAACGGTACGAGCTGAACCACCGGCTCGATCGCGACGCCGGCCGTGCGCGCACCGACGGCGAGGTCCGCGATGACGGGTGGGACGGCGTGGCCGTACTCTGGTTCGACTCGATCGAGGAGCTGCGCGCTCTGAGCGGCGAACCCGCGATGGCACCGATCCGGGAGCGGGCGCCCAGGCTGCACGAGGGCGAGCGACTCATAGTCGTCACCGAGGATCCAGAGGTCATCGTTTCCACGCCGCAGCGCGAGGAGGCCAGCGCCAAGATGCTCTGCATCCTGCGCCGCAATGCGACGCTCGATCTGGACACCTTCCACGACCATTGGTTGAACCACCACGGCGGTCTGTTCCAGAACGTCCCCGAGCTGCGCGCCCCGCTGCTGGGCTACGAGCAGAATCATGGCCTGCGTGACTTCGACGCGGCGTTCGACGGGGTCACCGAGCAATGGTTCGAGTCACTCGACACGTTCGTCGCGTCGTTGTCGGTCCCGGCCGTCGCCAATGCCGTCAACCCGGACGTGGCTTTTATGCTCGACCCCGCGAGCATCCATTTCGTCATGACGGGCCGGCCCACGGTGCTCATCGAGTAGTAGCGGGCGCGTTGGGGCGGCCACATCCGCCGGCAGCAGCGGACGCCTGAAGGTGCGCTCGTACCGAAGGACACAACCGGACTCGTCGCAGATCTGGTCGGCCGCCACAAACTCTAACCGGTGCGGCTACCTGCCGCGTACGGCGTCAGCGCTAAGATGAAGCAGTCTTGGGGCGACCCCACGTCGTGCAATATCTCGGTGCGAGATCTCGCGCATGGGCGACCTCGAGGGGACCTGCGACCGTCGAGCCGAGTCTGACTGGGCACCGAACATCAGCAGCGGCACGGCTGACGACCGCGGTGTCCCCTGGTGCCCGTTCGGGCCGAGGGCGCAGCGCGTCGTGCGCAACGGGGCGCCGCGCCAAGATGTGCATGCTTTTGTCCAGCTGTCGATGGATCCAGCTTCGAAGGATTCGAAGGAGAGGTACTTGGCCACACGCCCCCGGCGTCGTCCTGACGGCGGCCGTCCCGCGCCTGCCAGGCAGCGCCAAAGCGGTGCGCGGCAGGAGGTGAGCGCGGTCGCCGTGCTCGAGAAGGCCGCCCGCGACGTCGAGCTGGCCGTCCAGCGCGGACGAGTCACGCCCACGATGCGGGGGACTTTCCAAGCCGTCGCCCTACTGGTGCGGGAGTTGCGCGATCGGGTGAAGACGGAAGACCTGAGCGAAGCGCGACGCAATGCGCAGCTGAAGCGGATCAACGCGATCGCCACCATCCTGGCGAGGACGGCCGCCCGCGACGGCTCGCTGTTGGCTCTGCTCACCGACGACGCTGTCACTCTTGACGCGACCAGTGCGGTCCTGCGGGAGATGCGGCTGGCGGCCGGGTTGACGGCTCCTGCCGGGCCGGCCACATCTGCGCCCGACGCGCCGTCCGCGAGCACCGAGCGTCGCGTGGTGCCGCAGTCGGTCATCTCCCGGCGCTTGTCCAATCCCTTCCTCGCGCCGGACTTTTCCGAGCCACCGCCGCCGCGGCCCCAGACCCGACGGCTGTCCAGCTGGGAGCTGCTGGGCCCGCTTCTGCGGTCCTTCGAGACGGCCTCGGGAGGGGCGTCCTCGTGCATGGCCCTGCCGCCGCCGTCTTCCCTGCACGGCCTGTCTGGACCGGATCTCATGCCGCACCAGACGCAGGTGGTGGCCGCCGCCGCAGCAGGGCACCGCACGTTCTTGCTCGCCGACGAGCCGGGTCTCGGTAAGACCGCTGAGGCCTTGCTTGCTGCCCAGGCGACCAACGCCTATCCCCTGCTGGCCGTCGTGCCGAACGTCGTGAAGACCAGCTGGGCGCGCGAAGCGGGGATCTGGACCCCGACCCACCCCGTCACCGTGATCCACAGCGACGGTGAAACCGTCGATGCCTTCTCCGACATCGTGGTGGTCAACTACGACATCCTCGACCGACACGTCGGCTGGCTGGGCACTCACGGCTTTCGCGGGATGGTGGTCGACGAGGCGCACTTCATCAAGAACAAGTCGTCGCAACGCTCGCGAAACGTGCTCGAGCTGTCCGACCGGATCCGATCACGCGCGGTGCGCCCGCTGCTCATGGCTCTCACCGGCACCCCGCTGATCAACGACATCGAGGATTTTCTGGCCATCTGGCAGTTCCTCGGATGGGTCGGGGACGAGGAGCCGGGCCCGGCGCTCATGGCCGCCCTCGAACGCAACGCATTGACACCGGCGGACCCCGGCTTCTTCCCGGCCGCGCGGACCGCGGTGATCGACCTCGGCATCGTCCGCCGGCGCAAGGTCGACGTCGCCGCGGATATCCCGGCGCGGCGCGTCGCCGACCTGCCAGTGGAGCTCGAGGGTGCCATGGGCCAGTCGATCCGCGACGCGGAGCGCGCGCTGGCCCGCCGCCTCGTGAAGCGCTACGACAGCGCCCTCGCCGCGCGCGCTGACGGCCGTGTCGCCGATGGGATCGACGACGCGCTGGTCCGGCAGGTCGCCACCTGGGAGCGACGGGACGCGAAGGAGTCCAGTTCCGAGGGCAACGTCTTCAGCCTGATGCGACGGATCGGTCAAGCGAAGGCCGTTCTCGCCGCCGACTACACGGCCCAGCTGTCCCACAACGTGGGCAAGGTGGTCTTCTTTGCCAAGCACATTGACGTCATGGACGCCGCCGAGGACACCTTCGCCCGCCGTGGCATCCGCTACTCCTCGATCCGCGGCGACCAGACCTCGCGAGTGCGCCAGAGCAACATCGACGCGTTTGTCAACGAGGACGATGTCGCCGTCGCGGTGTGCTCGCTGACGGCTGCGGGGGTCGGACTCAACCTGCAGGTCGCCTCCAACGTCGTGCTCGCCGAGCTGTCCTGGACCGCTGCAGAGCAGACCCAGGCCATCGATCGCGTCCACCGGATCGGCCAGGACCAGCCCGTCACCGCCTGGCGCATCCTCGCCGCCCAGACGATCGACACCCGCATCGCCGAGCTCATCGACAGCAAGGCCGGGCTAGCGGCGCGGGCTCTCGACGGTTCGGACGAGGAGGTCTCATCCTCGGTCGACGTGCAGCTGGAAGCGCTCGTGGCACTGCTCACTGACGCGCTACAAGGACGGACTGAAGGCGTTCCCGAGGCGTGAATGCGCGTCGTCACCGGACACCGGGCGGTACTCGTACGGCATAGGGGGCGCCGATAGCCCCGCGTCGCACGTCCAACAGCAGGCTCCAGACGCTCGGTTGGGAACGTGTCGCAGTGCTCCTCCGATTCCCGGCCCGTTCCGATCGGTGAGCGCGAAGATGCCCAGCGAGCCCGCGCCGAGTCCGACCCCTTTCGCAAGATGGCGCTACTGGCCAAGGTGGTCGCCACCATCGTCGCCCGGGCCTACCCCGTCGGCTCACGGTCCTGCGGCGCGGTTGAAGCCTGGAGCAGTACGAGAATTGGCTGGCGGAGCTTTTCGCCGCATCGCTCCTCGAGCAGACCTAAGCCGCACCTGTGGTAACACCGTGGTGCGCGTAGGCGCAGAGGAGTCTCGATGGACAAACTCGTGAACAAGGCCCGGGAAGCGCTGAACGCACTTCGCAAAGCCATCTCGCCTGGCTCGCCGTCGCAGTCGCACCCGCAACCACTCCGGTCGCATCTGGCGCGTCGCCCGCCGCAGACGGTCGAGCCCAGCGCGGTAGAGACGCCGTCAGCCGACGCTGCCCCACTCGCGCCGGAAGGCCAGCCGCGTCCGTACGCCATCTCGCTGGTCAGGCTGGAAGCCGAGGCGCACGTTCCGGTGGAAGACCAGATCAGCGAGCAGCCTGAACCGGGCGCACCCGACGCGGTGGGCGAGGCGGAAGTGGAACGACTGACAATGCTTCGCACCTCCTTCGGGCCGTGAGCGACTGATTCAGGGTCTCCCTGAGACCCGGCGGATTCAGTCCTCAAAGGTCTTCAACTCCGGGAAGGCGTCGAGCGTGAAGGGGTTGGTGAGCCCCAGTGGAACACGCTGGTCGCCGCTGCTAGCTGCTCGTCCAACCGATAGAGCCTCTCGTTGCAGACTCTCTCGTTGCGGCCGGCAAGACCAAGCACTCCCCCGCGTTTCGCCCGCAGTTCGACCGGCGTAATACGGCCGGCACCGTCCAGCCGCGCCGCCTGCCTTGGCTCGCCGTTTCGGTCTCCCACCCCAGCGAGTCACGTACCCAACGGCGAGGCCCACTGCAGGTAGCCGCGGGCTGCTGCCCCGCCGGTCGGCCCCGCCGGAGTGCTTCAGGGCACGAACCCGGTGATTGTCCATCCCAACGCGCTGGGAGAGTCCGAACTGGCGGCGCAGGCGATGAAGGTGCTCGGGCTGAGGTGATCGCTCGGCTGCAACTCTCCTACGGTCGATGACTTTAACGGGGTATCAGGCAAGTATTGGGCGAAGTGGGTGCGGTAGTCGCTGAATTGCTCGTCGTCAAGATCTGACCTCCCCGGTCGGCATCCGGCCGAGTCATTGCATCGACCCCCCTGTCAAGGCCCGACGGCTGAGCCAGTCCCGCGCCCGCTTCGCTGACGCCCGTGACAGCCAGGCGTCCTCGATAACCTCGCTCAGCTCGTCGATAGTGAGTTTCTCCAGCTGGCTCCCTCGCACCAAAACAGAGGAATGGCCGTCGAAGTGCGGTGTCGTGAAGAAGGGCAGCGAGCGGTCTTGGACGAGGGCCTGTTTGTCAGCCTCGGACGGAACCCAAATCACGATGACGTCGTTCAGCTTCTCGCCTGTCGTTTCGTCGATCGCGTCCGACCGAGGGTTGCGAAAGAAGATGAAAGAGCGGCCGCCAACCTGATAGACGACCTTCGGCCCGTCGACGAGTGCCGCGACATGCGGCATCGACCGAGCGATCGCGTGAACATCGTCGATGCTGGCACCCTGCCGCTTGCCGGACACGAGTCCAGGATGACATGCCTTGGTGTAGCGCCGTTGGGCGCCGCAGGCTGGGGGTCAGACGAGCCCGGCGAGCACCCGGCGATAGGCGCGCAGGTCCTCGACGAACTGCTGCGGGCGTTCGAAGGCGGCGAAGTGGCCGCCCCGGTGCTGCTCGACCCAATGCACGATGCGGTAGCGCTTCTCGGCCCAGGCCCGCGGAGTCTGCAGCAGCTCGTACGGGTGGTTGGCGTAGCCGGTCGGCACCTCAACGCGACCCGGCCAGGGTTGGTCGGCGGCGTGGCCCTGGCGGGTCGACTCGGCGTACAGCCTGGCGGCAGAACCCGCCGTGTTCGTCACCCAGTAGGCCATGACGTTGTCGAGCAGTCGGTCCCATCCGAAGGTCTCCCCCAGTCCCCCGGGGTCGAGGTCGCTCCAGACGTGGAACTTCTCCAGGATCCACGCGGCAAGGCCCACCGGCGAGTCCGTGAGGCCGTACGCAAGTGTCTGCGGCTTCGTGCTCTGGATGGCCATGTAGCCGGTGCCGTTGGCGATGCGGTTCGCTGCGGTACCGAACCGTTCGAGCTCCGCCTCGGTCACGCCGCCCATGGCATCTGGGTCGTCGGCGTCGGGGAAGGCGAACAGCATGTTGAAGTGCACCCCGAGCAAGCGGTCGGCGTAGGCCTCACCCAAGCGGCGGGTCACGATGGCGCCCCAATCACCGCCCTGGGCGACGTAACGCTCGTATCCCAGCTGGTCCATCAGCTCGGCCACCGCGTCGGCGACCCGGTGCGAGTCGAAACCCGGCTGGACCGTTGGCCCGGAGAAGCCGTAGCCCGGCATGGACGGCACCACGACGTGGAACGCGTCGGCCGGGTCGCCGCCATGGGCCGCCGGGTCAGACAGCGGGCCAAGCACGTCCAGGAACTCGACGAAGGAACCCGGCCAGCCATGCGTGAGGACGATGGGCGTGGCGTCCGGCTCTGGCGAGCGGATGTGGAGGAAGTGGACCCGCTCTCCCGCCGCCTGCGTGACGAAGTTGGGCCAGGCGTTGATACGAGCCTCCCGCGACCGCCAGTCGTAGCGGTGACGCCAATGGTCGAGCACCTCCTGGACCACCTCCACCGGGATGCCAAGCTCCCACGGCTCGCCCGGCGCCTGGTCCGGGAGCCGCGCAGCGTCTAAGCGGCGGCGCAGGTCGTTGAGCACGGCGTCATCGACGTGGACGGCGTACGGCTCGGGCGAGACGGGCATGGCCCAGAACGTATCGCCCGACGTTGCTGGGCCAGCTGTTCGGTCGATGGCCGATAGGTCTCGCCCGAGTCGGGCGACAAGGAGATCACGCTCGTCATGCTCCGGGCGTACGACGACTGGGCCATCGACGAGTGGTGTGCGGCCTACCCCGGACGCTTCATCCCGCTCGCGATCGTCCCGATGTGGGACGTCGACCTCGCCGTTTGGTGCTCGCCTGTCAGATCCGTGCGATCACCGCACAGGACCTGTTGTTCGGCCCGACCCTTCGGCGTTTCCCGGACTTAAAGTTCGCGCTGTCCGAGGGCGGCATCGGCTGGATCCCCTTCTATTTCGACCGGATCAAACGAGGCCGCTGCCACCCGCGCCGGCTGCGCGTAGATCACCCCGAGTTCGATCCGCCCCCCCGTACTCGAATGGCTCGCCCGTTTTGGCGCGCAACAGCATCTGCGCATCATCGCGTACCCGTCGCAGGCGGCGGACACCTTCTCGCCATCAACAGTCCATAAGTCTGGTCCCGCCGAAACCGACCTTATGACCCACCGTTACGGTGATCGGATGAGCGAGGGCAAACCGAGCGAGCAACTCTTACAGACCCGACTACTGGTCGAGACCAACATGAGTACCCAGCCGCTGGCGGACGTTGTCACCATGACGGAGGTCGACGCCGGCGGAGTGCCGGCGCTGTTCCTCACCCCGTCCGATGGGTTCAGCACCGACGTCCTTTACATGCACGGCGGCGGCTACCGGCTCGGCTCAGCGCGCGGGTTTGCCGCGTACACCAGCCATCTCGCGGCCGCCTGCAAGACCCGCGTTCTGTCAGTGGACTATCGGCTCGCTCCCGAGCACCCGTTCCCGGCAGCGCTGACCGACTGCCGTAACGCGTATCGCTGGCTGCTCGACTCAGGCGTCGATCCGGACAGGCTGGCGGTTGGCGGTGACTCGGCCGGCGGCGGCCTCGCCGCTGCGCTGTTGGTGGACCTGACGCTGCAGGCACTCCCCAGCCCGGCGTGCGCTTTTCTGCTGTCGCCTTGGGCAGATCTGCGCGTGGTCAACGACAGCTACGACGAGTGCGCGGAGACCGACCAGCTCTTTTCGCGGGCGAGTGCCACCGATGGCGCGGCGCTATATCTGAACGGCCACCCGGCGGATGACCCGCTGGCGTCGGCCGTCCTCGCGTCCTGGTCCGGTCAGCCGCCGCTGCTCATCCAGGTCAGCGACCTGGAGGTGTTGCGCGACGACGCCGCACACCTCGCCAAGGCGGCCGCAACCGCGGGTGTGCCAGTGCGGCATGAGGTCTTCACCGGCGTTCAGCATGTGTGGCAGCTGGGCTATCCGCATCAGCCCGCCGCTGTGGCGGCTGTGGACCAGATCGCCGCGTTCATCGCGCAACACGCCGGGCCACCGTCAAGCTGAGCCTGGTCGGGGCTGCCAGTTTGACAATCGTTCGCAACGGCCACCCCGCTTGTGCGGGGGTCCGTCCGCGCCGATGGCTCCATTGTCATGCACGCACTGCTCGCCTCCGGGCTCTTTGACACCATCGCCGTGCTGGCGATGGTGACGGCGATCGCTGTCTTCATTCGTTGGCGGGTACGCGGCCGGGACGGCTGGGAAATGCGCCGGCCGCTGCCAAAGGTGACCTTCGGCTTGCTGGCCATCGCGGTCCTGGTGACCGGTTGCATCGCTTGGCGGCACGGACGGCTCGAAGATCGGCTGTCGCGAGCCGCCAGCGGGCTAGCCGGGTTCCCGGTGCGAGTCCATTGCCAGGACCTGGCCGGGGCGGCCCTGGATCTCAGGAGCGACCTCGGCTCCGTGCAATTCAATGCCGACGGCACACCGCAGCACGCCACCCTGATCCGGCGGGAGCAATGCTCAGCGCTGAGCGGCTATCTCGCCAAGCACGGCGCGCACCCGTCCGCCGCCCAGATACTCGCCGTGCACGTACTCACCCACGAGACGATGCACATGAGGGGTTTGGGAGCCGAGTCGGCCGCCGAGTGCGCCGCTGTGCAGCGGGACGCTCACATGGCAAGACTGCTCGGAGCTACCGCCGCCGATGCGCAATCGATGGCCGCTGCCTACTGGAGCCACGACTACCCGAACCTCGCCGACAATTACCGTTCGGACGCATGCCAGCGCTCCGGGGCCCTCAACGAGCACCTGCCTGACGGGTGGCCCGGGGCAGCCCCGGCAGCAGCGGCGGTCACAACCCGCTAACTGGGCTCCTCGAAAGAGTTGCTGCGGTGCGGGAAGCGCGCCTGCGTGCCGCCATCGACGACGAGCGTCTGGCCCGTCATGAAGCTGGACAGACCGGAGAGCAGGAAGACCAGCGGGCCGGCAATCTCGCGGCGTGCCTCAGCGGGCGAGCCGGACACCGTCACGGGCCGCGACCGCGTCCATGTCGGTGATTCCCTGGTCGTGGAGCCGGCGACGACGCGGGGGTCGCGATGATGTCCGGCGCTACGCAGTTAGCCCGGATGCCGTACTTCGACCACCAGCACGGGTTTGCCGCTCAAGCCAAACGTGTCAGCCATCTTTCGCCCTCCTGTTGCGCTCAGCCAACAGCGTCGTGCACGACGAGAAACGGCCCGAACCCGGGCCAGATCAGCGCTTCACAACCTTCGTGCCGGCGAGGTCTCCGGCCTCCCGCCACCGGTCGAGGTGGCCGAGGTAGTCGATCAGGCTCCCGGCGTAGACGAGGTTGCGGGCGGCCTTGGCGTCGGGAGCCTGCTGCTCGGAGTTGTAGAAGCTCGGTGTGCAGGTGGCGGCATACGCGGCGACCGGAGTCGCGGCGCCGTAGAGCACCATGAGCCAGTCATCCTCGGCCTCCGGCGTCGCCTCGATGGTCTCGATGCCCTGATCACGGCAGGTGGCGACGACGGCGGCGCAGTGCCGTGCGGTGCCGGCGAGGAAGTGCGCGAAGTTCGTACCGAATCCGCCCTGGGTGAGGCTGATGAGCATGAGATTGGGGAAGTCCGCCTGCAGCACGCCATGCATGGTGCGAGCACCCTCGGACCAGCGTTCGCGGAGGGAGATGCCGCCGCGCCCGACGGGGTCAAAGCCCACCCGGTGGTCGAAGTCGGTCGTGACCTCGAAGCCGGAGGCGAACACCAGCATGTCGACCGGGTACTCGATCCCGTCGACGACGACACCCGTCTCCGTGACCCGCTGCACGCCCTGGCCGTTGGTGTCGACGAGGTGGACGTTGGGCTGGTTGAACGACGGCAGGTAGTCGTCGTGGAAGCAGACTCGCTTGCAGTGCTTGCCCCAGTAGGCCTTGAGCTTCTCGGCCGTCTCCGGATCCTGGACAACATCGTCCACCCGGCGACGGATGGCCTCCATGGTCATGAGATCGCTGATCTCCAGCGCCTCCACCTCCGCCGGGACCTCCGAGGCCCCCTGGGTGTTGACCCACATGACCTCGGTCCAGCCGTCGTCGACGAGATTTTCCTCGGGTTGCACGCCGGTGACGCAGTGGGTGAAGTTGGTGATGCGCTTGCGCTGCCAGCCTGGCTCGAGGCTCTTGAACCACGCCACGTCTGTTGGGCTCTGGTTGCGCACGCCCACGGCCGACGGGGTGCGCTGGAAAACGAAGAGTTCGCTGGCCGACGCGGCCAACTTCGGCACCGCCTGTACGGCGGTGGCGCCGGTGCCGATGATGCCTACGCGCTTGTCCCCCAGGCGATCCATCGGCGTGGTGGGCGAGCCGCCCGTGTAGGCGTAGTCCCATCTGCTGGTGTGGAAGGCCTTCCCCTCGAACGTCTCGATGCCGGGGATGCCGGGGAGCTTGGCCTTGTGCAAGATGCCGCCGGCGACCACGACGAACCGGGCGGCGAGCCGGTCGCCCCGATCGGTGGTGACCTGCCACCGGCTGGTGTCCTGATCCCACACCGCCCCGTCGATCACCGTCTGGAACAGGGCGCGGTCGTAGAGGTCGAAGTGGCGACCCAGCAACTGGCAGTACTCGAAGATCTCCGGGGCGCTGGCGTAACGCTCGGTGGGCATGTAGCCCGTCTCTTCGAGCAGCGGAAGGTAGGTGTAGGACTCGACGTCGCACATGCATCCGGGGTAGCGGTTCCAGTACCACGTGCCGCCGAAGTCGCCCGCCTTCTCCACCACGAGGAAGTCGGTGATTCCGAGCTTGGTCAGGTCGATCGCGGTGAGCATGCCGCCGAAGCCGCCGCCGACGACGACCACCTCGGTCTCGCGGGCTACCGGCTCGCGCTCGACCCGTTCGGTGTACGGGTCACGGTCGAACTCCTCGTACGCCCCCGTGAGCTCCTTGTACTGGCGGTTGCCGTCGGGCCGGAGGCGTTTGTCGCGCTCGATGCGATAACGCTCCCGCAGCCTCTCGATGTCGCCGTCCGTCGGCTGCTCGCTCATCGCTGATCCTCTCGTGACCTTCGCCGCGGGGCACGACGTAGCCCATCGTGCACGGCAGCAGCCCGTTACGACGAATCGTCAGCCGGTGGTCAGCCGTTCGCCGGCCAGCCGGTTGTCGCCACCGAACAGCAGGATGCCGATCACGTCGAAGCGCCGTCGCCCTCGAGGACGACGGCCAGGTGGGCGTCGCGGGTGCTGGCAGTCACTGCGCCTCCGCGTGGGGTCAGAGTGTGGCTCGCCGCCACTGCGTGCATCGCGCACCCGCCTGCGGTCGCACCGACATAGGGTCCCGCACAGAGGCCAACCACGGATCCCTGGTCCGTCTCCCTCCCGTAGGAAGGCGGCCACGTGACCCGTTGTCGGATCGTCATCGCCGGACTCGGCGACAGCGGGCTACTCACCGCCGTCCACTTGGCCAAGGAGACCAACCGCCTCGAGATCGTGGGCATCTCCACCAAACCTGAGCTCGTCAGCGGCCAGGAACTCGGCTTGCGTCTCTCGCGTCCGCAGCAATGGGCGGCTGATTACCGCGTCGGCTTTGACCGCTACCAACGCCTCGACGACGTCCGCGTGGTCCACGGCCAACTCACCGGACTCGACCTCGACGCCAAGAGCGTGACCGTTCGAGGCCCCGACGGCACCGAGATCGCCGAACCCTACGACATCCTGGTCATCTCAACCGGAGTAACCAACGGCCTTTGGCGGCAACCCCACCTCCAATCGTCCACCGAGGTGGGCGACGACCTGCGAGCTGCCCACGACAGGCTCGACGCGGCGTCCCGGATCGCCATCGTCGGCGGCGGCGCGGCAGCAGTCAGTAGCGCCCTCAACATCGCCACCCGCTGGTCCGACAAGCGGGTCGCTCTCTATTTCCCTCACGACCGCGCCCTCCTCGGCCACCACCCGCGGGTCTGGAGCCACGTGCGTCGCCGCCTCGAGTCCGCCGGCGTAGAGCTCCACGCAGGTCACCGTGCCGTGATCCCCGACGGCTTTGGGTGCGACGCCATCACCAGCGACCCCGTCGAGTTCAGCAGCGGCCAGTCGCCCGCTCGGGCGGACGCCGTGCTGTGGGCCACCGGCCGCGTCAAGCCCAACACCGAATGGGTCCCGCCCGGGCTGCTCGACGACGACGGCTTCGTCACCGTGACGCCGACTCTGCAGCTGCCTGACCATCCGCAGATCTTCGCGATCGGCGACGTTGCGGCCACCGACCGCCTGCGCTCGTCGGCCCGCAACCGCGCTTACGTCGTCTTGGCCGCCAACATCGTCGCCACGTTGGATGGCAAGCCGCTCAAACCGTTCAGGGCGCCGCGGTCGCGTTGGGGCTCGGTGCTCGGCCTCCAACCGGACGGACTCCAGGTCTTCGCCCCCAACGGTCGCGCGTTTCGCGAGCCTCGTTGGTTCGTGCGCCGCGTCCAGCAGCCGTTGATCGTGGAGCGCGGCATCTACAAGGGCCTGCGGCCGGGAGTACGTCATTGACGCGCATCCGGAGCTCGGCTCGGCCACCTAGCTAGTGCCCCTGCTTACAAATTCGTCGGTGGTTCATGAGGCGAGTTGATGTTGGTTTGTGTGGGCGGCGAGGCGGTCCATGAGCTGGTGGAGTTTGGTCTTGGTGAATTTCCAGTCGAAGGGCTCGGCGGCGGTGTTGTAG
>JBBRSE010000050.1:0-27296 GCA_038245655.1 Mycobacteriales bacterium
CACCGGCCGCGGCCGAGTCCGCTGGACCAACCGCTGGAAAGCAGCGCTCAACGCCTTCGAGATCACGTTCGACGGCCGGCTCAGCGCCGGCAGCAAGTAAACCCCCACAAGATCAGTTACACCGTTAACTTGACACGCCCCGGTCGGCGGAACGGTGGGTTCGGTCGGCGGCACCGTCGGCTCCGTGAGCGGCTCAGTGGGCGGTTCGGTCGGCGGCACCATCGGCTCAGTGGGCGGAACGGTCGGCGGGACAGTGGGTTCGGTCGGCGGAACAGTAGGCGGCACGATCACGGGCACCACCGGAAGCGTGGGCGGCACGGTCGGCAGCGTTGGCGGCACCGTCGGCGGGTCGGGTGGATCCGGCGGCGGGATCCTCGGTGGTGGTGGCGGCATTCTTGGTGGCGGGGGGATCCTTGGCGGCGGCAGCAGCGGAGTCCCGACCGTTCCTGGTGTTCCCGTCGTTCAGGGCGCCCCCGGATCCGGTGGGACTGGCGGCACGAGCGGCGGATCCGGTGGCACGGGCGGTACGGGCGGCGGCGTCCTGGGTGACGGCGGCGGCGGCACCATCGGTAGCACCGCACCGGGCGCAACCGGCAGCCGAGGCGCCGGCGGTTCGAGCCTGAGCCCGGCCGGCATCTCGCTGGCGCAGGCCTGGGGTCAGCTGCCCGGCTCGGTGCTGCTGTCGTCGGAGGGGCTCACGACCACCACCGGCCGCACCGCAGCGCAGTCCGTGCCGGCTCCGATGCTCGCAGCGGCGGCTCGCACGGCCAATAGCGCCGGCGACAGCGGCTTCCTCGGCCTGATCTCTCGCCATGCCCTCCCCGGGCTCCTGGTCGCCATCGCCACGGCAATCGTCGGCTTCCTGGCTGCGGGCAACATCCGCATCCTGGCGCCGAAGCTCGAGGCGCTGTCCGAGAAGCTGAACACGCTCGACGCGCGGGCCAAAGCCCGCATTTCGCACCTCTCCAAGACCCCCTCCCCGCAGGTCAGGGGCAGCTGACCGGCCCACTGCGACCGGTAACACGGGGTGAACAACTCCGGTTGCGGGCGTTACCGACGGGGCACAACGTCGTTGCACCACGGACGACAAATCCCACTTGGAGGCTGCTACCCGTATGTCCCCCAGCAAGAACGTTCGCCGTGTTGGCGTGGTTGCCACCGGCACTTTCCTGCTCGCGATGGCTGCGAGTCCCGCTTACGCAGGGTTGACCCCCAGCCTGCCGCTACCCGTGCTCGGCTCCACGTGCACGGCGCTCACCACGCTGCCCACCACGCAACAGTGCCTGAACGGCATCGTCACGGCGATCCCGTTGCCGGTGCCGGTCCCCGCGCCCACCACCAGAGCCCCCGCCCCCGTCATTGGTACAACGCCGGCCCCCAATCCCGTAGGCGGCCTGCTGGGCACCGTCGGAGGCACCGTGGGAGGCCTGGGCCAGGCCGTTGGCGGCCTCGGATCGACTGTCACCGGCACCGGCGGCGGCGTGACCGGCGGCAGCCTCCCGTCCGGCACCGGGACCGTGCCCGGAACGACCACCGGTAAGTCGACCGGCTCGAAGGGCAAGAGCACGCCGACGACCGCTCAGGGAGCCAAGGGCAGCACGGACGGCAGCAGCCTGCTCGGTCCGGCGGCCGCCTTCCTTCCCGGATTGGGCATCACCAACTTTGCCGATCTGAGCTTCGGGGACCCGAGCCTCAGCCCGCTCGCGGACAACATCCCGTCGCCCCTGATCGCCTCGCCCGAGTCCAAGCTCGCAGCCGTCCAAGCGCCGCTGATCGCCGCAGGTGAGCGCGCCTCCCGAAAGGCGGACTCCGTGTTCGCCCGCTTCGGAGGCCAAGCCCTGCCCGGCATTCTCGTTGTCCTCGGTACGGCCCTCGTGGCGGCTGTCGGCGCCGGCAACCTGCGCACGTGGCAGGCCAAGATCGCCGACAAGCGCGCCAAGGACTCCGCGTAACCAGTCAAAGAACAGCTTTAGTACGGGCCTGGCAGTTAGTGGCCCATGCCCAGACCGCCGTCGACGGGAATGACCGCGCCCGTCACATAGCCGGCGGCTTGCGAAGCCAGGAAAGCGACAGCTGCCGCGACGTCGTCGGCCTGACCCATCCGTTTGAGCGGGACCCCCGCGATCAGGGCGTCGCGCTGCTGCTGCGTCAGGGCGGCCGTCATGTCGGTCTCGATGGGCCCGGGCGCGACAACGTTAGCGGTGATGTTGCGCGACGAGAGCTCGCGGGCGAGCGAGCGCGCCAACCCAACCAGGCCGGCCTTCGAAGCCGCGTAGTTCGCCTGACCCGGTGAGCCGCTGAGGCCCGAGGCCGAACCGATGAAGATGAGCCGTCCGCGGCGCAGCCGCAGCATGCCCTTCCCGGCCCGCTTCGCGACCCGGTAGGCCCCTCCGAGGTTCGCATCAATCACCGCGTTGAACGCATCCTCGGGCATGGTCAGCAGCAACGTGTCGCGGGTGATGCCAGCGTTGGAGACCAGCACCTCGACCGGCCCATGATCTGCTTCGATCGAGACGAACGCCGCCTCGACCGAGGCAGGGTCGGTGACGTCGAGGACGACTCCGGGAAGCTCTCCGAGCGGCAGTCCGCCGCGTGATCCGACCACGACCGTGTTTCCCGCAGCGGCGAGCGCGCGGGCGCACGCGGCGCCGATACCCCGATTGCCACCGGTCACCAGGGCCACGCGCGAAGTCATGGCCAAAACCTATCCGTGGTGCTCGTGCAGGTGGTGCAGCAGGAGCCGGTTGACCTCAGGCGCGTGAGTCTCCGGGAGCCAGTGGCCCCCGCCTTCGATCGCCGAGAACGTGTACGGCGGCTCGACGAAATTCGTCGTGGCCTCCGCTGCTTCGCGGGAGAAAGCCGGGTCGCCGTCACCCCAGATGAAAAGCGTCGGCACCTCGATGACGCGGGCCCGCTCGCCGTCCTGCTTGCGCATCGCGCGATACCAGTTGAGCCCGGCGGTGAGTCGCTCACGGTCCTGGAAGTGCTCGACGTAGGTGTCGACCGCGTCGACGCCCTCGTACAGCGCGCGCAGCGCCGCGGCGCCGTCAGCCAGTAGCAGGTCTTCCGCGACCCCGACCTGCTTGAACAGCTTCATGTAGTCGCTCTTGTCGCGTTGCCCGCCGCCGGCCTCGGAAGCTCCTTCCGCGGGTTCGCGTACCGCCTTCAGCAGCGCCAGCGGGTGCGGCGTCGACAGGACGGTGAGGGTGTGAAGGCGCTCCGGGTGACGGCTCGCGACGTGCCAGGCGACGGCGCCGCCCCAGTCATGGCCGACGAGATCGGCGCGGGCCCAGCCCAGGGCGTCCAGGATCGCGACGACGTCGGCGACCAGCTCGTCCATCCGGTACGCATCCGTCTCCGCCGGCCGGTTGCCCTTCGCATAACCACGCTGATCGGGCGCCACCGCACGGAAGCCCGACTTCGCCAGGGCCTGCATCTGAGCCGCCCACTCGAGCGAGTACTGCGGGAACCCGTGCAGCAGCAATACGTATCGGCCGTCTTCCGGGCCGGTCACCCGGCAGGGGAAGGTGAGGCCACGAGCATGCAGTTCCAGGCTGTCCACGCGAGGCAGGCTAGCCCATCCGAAGCGTCAGCTCGGACTCACTTAAGGCCCGCCTCACTTGAGCACATTGACCGCGCGGGCGATGACCAGCACGACGAGCAGCAGTGCCAGCGTCGACTGCGCCATCATCAGCAGCTTCGCCCAGCGGGAGAGCGGCAACGTATCCGTGGGGCTGAAGGCGGTGACGTTGGTGTAGCTGACGTAGAGGTAATCGGGAAACATCGGCTCCCAGTCCCGGTTGACCAGGTCGCCGGCCTGCATCTGCGGGAAGAGGAAGTCCGGGTACGCGCGAAGCCCCTGGCCGCGCGCGACCGGTCCGCCGCGGTCGAGCTCCCAGTACCAGAGCGCGAAGACGACGACGTTGATGGCGTAGATCGCGGCGCCGCTGCCGAGCAGGATTCCCGGTGAATCGCTGGCGTGGCCCTTCAGCAGATCGACGACAAGCGCAGCGCCGCTTCCGGCGTTGGCCGCAAAGACGATGCCGGTGAGCAGCAGAGACAGGCTGCGCAGGTACGGATCCCGGCGTTCGAGGCGTCCCGGGTTCATCCCGAAGAGCACGCCGAGCAGAACGAGCTCGGCAGCCGGGACCAGGTAATCCGGATGCAGCGACAGCCGATGCGGCAAGAGCAGCTGTAGCGCGGCGACTACGACGATGGCGAGCGCCGAGATCCAGCGCGGCTCGCCGCGCGTCGGCCGGCGCCACGCCGGTGGCTCGGAAGTACCCGGCGAGCTGCTCGCATCAGGCGGCGCTGGCGGCATGCGGCCGATCCTCCCGCAGGGAGCCGCTAGCGGCCGGATGCTGAGCGGCGGCACGCCGTAGGCCATTTGGCGCAACACCAAGTGACGCTCAGCGGCCCAGCCGTCGCTCTCCCAAAAGCCGTTATTTGAGGGGAGGCACGCGGGACAACCGTGGCGCTTTCCTGGCGGTCGGCCGTTCGGTTATCGGGGGTATCGAACGGCTGGCCGGCCGGAATGCCACGGTGGGTCGACGCCTTCGAGCCGCCGAAGTGCTTTCGCCGGCGACAGGCGGGAAGATGCCCGTTGTGCCCGCTGACGCGCCGACCGATTGCCCGTTCTGCCGGATCGTCTCCGGTTCCCAACCCTCACACCTCGTTGCCGAGGACGAGTTCTGCATCGCCGTGCTCGACAACCGGCCCGCGGCACGTGGACACACGCTCGTGATTCCGCGCCTGCACGTCGAGGACCTGTGGTCAATGGATCCCGAGACCGCGGCGGCGGTGGGCCGCACCTGCGCCGCCGTTGCCCGCCAGATCAAGGTGCGGCTGCAGCCCGACGGCTTGACGATGCGCCAGAACACCGGCGAGGCCAGCGGTCAGCGCGTGTTTCACCTGCACGTGCATCTGGTGCCGCGCTGGCACGGCGACGGGAACGTGGGCTGGCCGTGGCCGCCGCCCGACGCTCACGAGCCGCAGGACGTCATACGGACCCTGTCGACGTAACTAGTCCTCGAGCCGGAAGCCCACCTTCAGGCCCACCTGGAAGTGCTCGATCGTGCCGTCAACGATGTGACCGCGAACTTCCGTGACCTCGAACCAATCCAGGCCGCGCAGAGTCTCGGACGCGCGCGTGAGGGCGTTTCGAATCGCGTCATCGGTCCCCTGCTGCGAGGTGCCGACGATCTCCGTGACCCGGTAGGTGTGGTTGCTCATGGGGCGGCACGCTATCCCTGGCCGGCGACCTGTCGCGACTCTGGCAGCAGGGAACACGCCGGACATTTGCTGGATCCCGGAACAGAAGCCCCCGCAGGAGAGCCGCCCGCGGCCCTCGCGTGGCCAAGGCTGGGCTGATGGGCGATCATGCGAGGGTGCTTATCCGTTCGAGTGCGCGCCTCATCCGCCGGATAGCGGTGACCGTGGTCGGCGTCACCGTGCTCGGCGTCGGGATCGCCCTCCTCGCGCTGCCCGGGCCTGGTGTCCTGGTGATCGCGCTGGGGTTTCTCATCCTGTCCCTCGAGTACGACTGGGCCCGTAACCGATTTGAACTCGCTCGCCAGAAGGCCGCCGACCTGGCAGATCAGGCCGTTGCCAAGCCGTGGTCGACCGTCCTTTCCATCCTGGCGTCGCTCGGGCTGGTCGGCGCCGGAGTCGCCTGGGGCGCAGTGAGCGCGCTGCCGTTCTCCAGCTGGTGGACCGGCGGCAGCCTGATTTTCGGCGGCCTCGCGGCCCTGACGACGATCATCGTCAGTATCCGCCAGGCGCGCCGCCATGACACCCACCCACACGCAGCCGCGAAGCTCCTGCCTCCGGCTGAGGCGGCCTGAGGGGGCTACGTGTCGTCGTTGGTGTCGCTGACGCCCCGCACGATGGCGTGTTTCTTCAGGCAGTTCAGCAGCGCCGTCTTGTCCGCCTGGCTGGCATTAGTGATGTCGTAGCGCACCGGATACGCCCGTGAGGTCGCCAGATTGCCGCGGTCGGCCGGCTCGAGCGTCGCCTTGCCGAAGCCCGGGCAGTCGTTGCCGACCGCCCGGGCGGTCGCTGTCGGCGTACCGGGGGCGAAGTGCACCACGTACTCCTCGAGGCCGTTCGACAGTCCACAGCCTGCGCTGGAGGCCAGGAAAGTCACGCCGATCGCCACCCCTGCCAGCGCCGAGACACGTCGCTGCCCCACAATCGGGCGCGGGGAGCGCGGGGCTGAAACTGGTCGGCGCACGTGTCCAATCTAGGACGGAGTGACGGATGGCCTTGTGCATCGAGGACTACGCCATGATCGGCGACACTCATACCGCCGCTCTGGTAGGCCGCGACGGTTCGATCGACTGGCTCTGCCTGCCGCGAATCGACTCCGCTGCCGTCTTCGCCGGATTACTGGGTGATGAGAACCACGGGCATTGGCAGATCGCGCCACAGGACGCGGACATCAAGCGGGTTTCCCGGCGCTACCGGGGCGACACCCTGATCCTGGAAACCGAATTCGAGACCGCCACCGGGGTGGTGCGCCTCGTCGACGCGATGGTCCCGGAGTCTGACGAGCACCTGCTCGTACGCCTCGTCGAGGGCGTCAGCGGCTCGGTCAACATGACCAGCCAGCTGCGGATGCGGTTCGACTACGGCTCGGTGGTGCCCTGGGTTCGACGCACCGACGGCCTGACGCAGGCTGTCGCCGGACCCGACGCGCTTGCCTTTCGTTCGGACGTGCCCCACAAGGGGCGTCGCATGGCCACCGTCGCGGACTTCGAAGTGCGCAACGGCGAATCGCTGGCGTTTGCCCTGCAGTGGCACCGCTCCCACCGGCCACCGCCGGCTGCGGTCGACGTGCGCGCTGAGATCGACCGGGTCGAAGCGTGGTGGTCGAGCTGGATGTCGGGCTTCAACTACGACGGCCGCTGGCAGGACGCCGTACGGCGCAGCATCATCACGCTGAAGGGGTTGACGTATGCGCCTACCGGCGGCATTGCGGCTGCCGCCACGACCTCCTTGCCCGAGCAGCTGGGAGGCGTGCGTAACTGGGACTACCGCTTCTGCTGGCTCCGCGACGCGACGATCACGCTCATCGCCCTGACCGACGCGGGCTTCGTCGCCGAAGCCAAAGCCTGGCGGGAATGGCTGCTGCGGGCGATCGCCGGCGACCCGTCGAAGTTGCAGATCATGTACGGCGTAGCTGGAGAGCGCCGGCTTCCCGAGTGGGAGGTGCCCTGGCTTCCCGGTTATCAGGGGGCGGCGCCCGTGCGCGTCGGCAATGCGGCCGTCGAGCAGTTTCAGCTCGACGTCTATGGCGAGGTGATGGATGCGCTGCACGTGGCCCGCGAGACGAGCCGCTTGAAAAACGCCAACGAGCCCGTTCGGGACGTGTCGTGGCAGCTTCAGCGCAAGCTCATGGAGTTTCTCGAAACGGGATGGTCCCAGCCCGATGAAGGCATCTGGGAGGTACGCGGTCCGCGCCGCCATTTCGTGCACTCCAAGGTGATGGCCTGGGTCGCCGTCGACCGCGCGGTTCGCGGGGTCGCCGAACACGGGCTCCCCGGCCCGGTGGACCGGTGGCGCGTCCTGCGCGAGCAGATCCGTGCCGACATCCTCACCCGTGGCTACAACAGCGAGCGCGGGACTTTCACGCAGTACTACGGATCACGCGAGCTCGACGCGGCGCTGCTGAACATTCCGCTCGTCGGCTTCCTGCCCGGCGATGACGAGCGGGTCCGCGGCACGGTGGCGGCGATCGAGCGCGAACTGTTCACCGACGGCTTCGTGCGGCGCTACTCGACGACCGAAGCTGTCGACGGACTCCCGCCGGGCGAAGGGGCCTTCCTGGCCTGCACCTTTTGGCTCGCGGACAACTACGCGGCGGTGGGTCGCCTGGACGAGGCCGTGATCCTCTTCGAGCGGCTGCTCGGGCTGCGCAACGACGTGGGCCTGCTCGCCGAGGAGTGGGATCCGGTCAACCAGCGCATGACCGGCAATTTCCCGCAAGCTTTCAGCCACGTCCCGCTGGTTTACACCGCCCGCAACCTTTCGCACGCGCTGGCGGGGTATGAGACCGGCGCGAGCGGTCGCCGTTACGGTCCCGGCATTCCGGCTGCGCCGAATCCCGAACGGCAGGCTATCCGGCCGTCATAGCCAGCGGTTCCCAGATCGACGGGGCCCGGCGCTACCTAGATTCCTCAGCGGCAGCCGCGGCGCCGAGGTCATCCCTACGGGTGTCGACGGGAGGATCGTCGCTGGCGGCCGGCTGCCGGGCATCACCAGCCGCCTGCGGACGGAACGTCACCGGACGGATGTGGTGCACGTAGGCCCCCGCGATCACCAGCAGCCCGGTGACGAGCGTGAACCAGACGCCTGGCCCGACCGTTCGGTGGAAGGAGCAGCTGACTCCGGGCGGGCAGGTGAAGTTGTCCGGGCGCAGCGTGCGCGGGATCGAGACCAGCTCGATCAGCGCGAGCAACACGGTCAGCGCCCCGGTCCCGATCAGCACCTTCCAGGCCCATGGCTTCGTGTCCGGCATCAGCATCACGGCCACCAGGGCAAGCGATGCCAGCGCGAGGATCAGGGTTTCCAGACCGAGGCGGCCGCCGGCGATGCCGATGGAGTCGGTAACCGCCCCCGACTTCGTGCCGCCGGCGGCGGAGCTACGCGCGCTGACGGTCGACCAGGTCAGAAAGGCCGACACGAAGACCAGAACCGCCCCGATGACCGCGGCGAGCAGGCCCAACGTCAGCCGGTCAGCCATCGAGTCGAACGTGACGGTCCGGCCGGCGCGCGTGGACTCTGCCGGTTCGAGCCCGCTGCTGCCCGCCCGGTCGGCCTTCCGCAGATCCACCGCTGCGCCCGAAGGCTCCTCTAGCGGAACGTCCTTTGTCTCGGGCGATGCCGTGACCTCGCTACCGCCCGAAGTTTCGGTCATCGCGGCCTCCATTTTCGGTCAGTTGTCGGTCATTCGGATTTCCGGTCGTGGGCTGGTCTGGCCCATTGAGCTGTTGCCCATTGATGAAAGGTTCCCGCCAATAGTGCGCGAGCAACCCGCCGACCAGTACCAGCACCGCGCCGGCCAGCGCAAGCCACATTCCCACGCCGGCGGGCAGCGTGACTTTGACGGTGTCGAGCTGCTGGTAGGAGCGAAAGAGGGTGGCGAGCTCGACGGGATGTCCCAGAGCGGCGAAGGCGACGGTCACGACGCTCACCGCACCCACGGTGGTCAGCAGGCGCGTGAACCCGTGACGCATCAGGCACAGGCCGCTCAAGACGATCGAGCCGAGGCCGAGGCCGAGCAGCACCCGGCCCTCGAGCAGGGAGAAGCCGTCGTAACGAATGTTCGGCGGATCGCTGAAGGTCTGCGAATCCGTTCCGCTTGACGCAAACCGTAGCGACGCCCACGTGAAGAAAGTGGCCAACGCCATCAGCGCACCGCCGCCAGCAACGAGCGCCACCGGGCCGAGCCGACGGGCCGCTACCGATCCCGCGGGTTCGGCAGGGGCGAACCCCGGCCCGTACGTGACCGATGGGGCCACTGGCGGCGCCTCGCTCGGCCAGCGCATCGCCTGCTGCATCTCTGCGGGCGGCGGGCGGTCGGGCCACGCGGGAGGCTCGTGCTGCGGCCAGCCGCCGGCCGGGACCGAGCCGGCAAACCGAGGCTCGCCGTCATCGGTCCGGTCGGGTGCGGTCATCGCTGCCCTCCCTGGCGGATGTTGTGCGGCCGATCCAGCACACAGGATCTCTCCAGGACCGGACCCCTCTAAGCGTGCCTAGCGGACCGGCGCTCGCCGGACACACATTAGTGATGGTTTGTTAATTGATCTGACGTTCGGCGCCCCGCCAGTACGGCTCGCGAAGCTTGAATTTCTGCACCTTGCCGGTAGCGGTGCGCGGGATTCCCTCCAGGATCTCGACCGACGTGGGGGCCTTGTACCGGGCCAGCCGTTCCTTGCACCAGGCGATGATCTCTTCCTGGGTGACGGTCTGGCCCTCCGCCGGCACGATCAAGGCCTTGATGGTCTCCCCCCAACGCTCGTCGGGCACGCCGATGACGGCGACCTCGGATACCGATGGGTGGCTGAAAATCGCGTCCTCGACCTCGATCGAGGAGACGTTTTCCCCGCCGGTGATGATGACGTCCTTGCGGCGATCGGAGATGGTCAGGTAGCCGTTTTCGTACGTGCCGCCGTCGCCGGTGTGGAACCAGCCTCCCTCGAGCGCCTGAGCGGTGACGTCGGGCTGTTCCCAGTAGCCGTCGAGAACGGTGTTCGAGCGCACCAGCACCTCACCCGATTCGGCGATACGCACCTGGGTGCCGATGGACGGCACCCCGGCTCGGGAGAGCAGCCGGGCGCGCTCCAGAGGGGGCTTGTCATCCCACTCCGAGCGGCTGCGGTTGGACGTCAGCAGCGGCGAGGTTTCGGTGAGCCCGTAGATCTGGGTGAACTCCCATCCCAGCTCCTCCTCGACGCGTGCAATGACCCGCGTGGGCGGAGGCGCGCCGGCGACCACGATGCGCATGCGGTCGCGGCCGGGGATCGGACCCTCCCAGCTCGCCGCGGCTTCCAGGACGGCACTCCAGACAGCAGGGGCGCCGCACGCAAGGGTCACGCCGTGTTGCCGTACCCGGCGCAGGATCTCGGTTCCGTCAACCTTGCGCAGCACAACCTGCGGCACCCCCATAGCGGCCATCGTGAAAGGCATTCCCCAGCCGTTGCAATGAAAGAGCGGCAGCGTGTGCAGGTAGACGTCGCGGTCGGTGACGCCGGTATGCAGGCCGAAGGTCACCGCGTTGATCCAGATGTTGCGATGGGTGATCTGCACGCCCTTGGGCCGAGCGGTGGTTCCCGAGGTGTAGTTGATGGTCGCCGTGGCGTCCTCGTCGGGGTTTTCCCACAACACCGGTTCCTGACCAGGACGCAGCAGGCCGTTCTCGTAATCGAGCCCGAGTACGAAACGGTGCCGCGTCGTGATGTGCGACAGCAGTTCATCGTGCTCCGCGTCGATCAGGAGCACCGATGCTCCGGAATGCTCGACGATGTATTCGACCTCCGCCGCTTGCAACCGGAAGTTGATCGGTACGCAGACCCGCCCGTACGCGGTCACGCCGAAGATGACCTCCATGAGCCGGGCGCTGTTCTCGCTCACGACGGCGACCCGCTCGCCGCGCGCGATGCCGAGCGCATCGAGGCCGGCGGCAACAGCTCGACAGCGAGCGGCAAAACCGCCGTACGTCAAGCCTTTCAGGCTCGGCGCAGGCTGATCGGGCTCGTCGATGACGCCGATCCGATCGCCGTAGACCTCCTCGGCTCGACGCAGGAAATCGGCACTCGTCAGGGGAACGCGCATAGCGGCGAGGCTAGCGCGCCGGTAGGTCCGGCAGCAGGTATGGAAGTACTTCGGCGATCGGTTGATTCAGCACGGCGTCGGCGAGTTCGTCGTACGGAGTCGGCTGAGCATTGATGATCACGAGCTTCGCCCCCGCGTCGATCGCCGCCCCGCAGGTACCGGCGGCCGGCTGAACGGTCAACGAGCTGCCCACCGCGAGAAAGACATCGCAGGAGGCGGCGACCTCGTAGGCGCGCCGCAACACTGTCGGGTCGAGCGCCTGCCCGAAGCTGATCGCCGCGGACTTGAGGATGCCGCCGCAGGTCCGGCACGACGGATCGGGCTCGCCCGCGTCGACCCGGTCGAGCGTCTCGGCCATGGGCCGCCGCTCGCGGCACGACAGGCACTCGGCCTCCCAGAGCGTTCCGTGCAGCTCCAGCACCCGATCAGGCGACGAGCCGGCCTTCTGGTGCAGCCCGTCGATATTCTGCGTCAGCAGCGCGACGAGCCGGCCAGACCGTTCGAGGTCAACCAGCGCTCGGTGGCCGCTGTTCGGCTCAGCGGTCCAGGCGGAGTGTGCGCGCCGGTTCTGCCAGGACGTGACCCGCAACTCGGGATCGGCCAGATAGTTCTGCAGCGTGAACAGGCGCTGCGCCGCCGGGTCCTTGGTCCATACGCCTTGTGGCCCGCGAAAGTCCGGTACTCCAGAATCCGTACTGATTCCCGCGCCGGTCAGTACGACTACTCTCCGCGATCTTTCCAGCCAACCTCGAACGATCACCACTTCTTTCAAACGGTTGCCAGTCACGCAAGAGCCCACTCGGTGGCGTCTTCTGGTGTCAATGCCTACCCATCCGCAATCTCGGGCGCGTAACCCTCTGTGAAGTCCGCGAAGGGCAAAGGGTTGCTTAGGCGATAACCCTAACCCCGACTTATTAGGTCCGCCTGGAGCCAACGATGCTTGTCTAGAGAGACTAGACGGAGGTCAACTAGGGCGCCTAGACTTGCCGCCGCCTGCTTACCGAAATGATGGCTGCAATGACCACCTACACCGCCGGTCTCAAGAAGGTCGGAAGATTCTGGAAGGTCTACGTGCGCGAGCTTGATCGCACGACCCAGGTTGTGCGACTGAGCGAAGTCGAGGACGCCGTGCGTGACCTCGTCAACCTCCTCACCGACGAACCGAAGAGTTCGATCATGGTCGACCGCAACTTCATCCTGGCTGACTCTCTACGCCGGCGCATCGACGAAGCTCGGACCCGCCGGGCCGAAGCTGAGGCGCTCGCCAAGAAGGCCTCAGCCGACATGAGGCAGGCCGCTCGGCAACTACGAGCCGAGGGCTACACGGTGCGCGACGTCGGCGAGGTACTCAACCTGTCCTACCAGCGCGCCCAGCAACTGAGCGCTGCCGAATCCGTCAAGGCGACAGCACATCGACGGAAGTACGACCCGAATGCTGAATACGGCAACCGCGTCCGGTAGGTCTCCGCGGACAGCGGATCGGGAAATAACGCTGCGCAACCGCTTGACAATCCTGCGCTCCCGCCGCCAAATATGAATGCACTATTCGTCAGGTTTTCGGGTCTGGTCCTCGCCTGGAATGCTGAGAAATGGGGTGCGTCAGGCACCCCGATCTCTGAGGATCAACCTTGAATTCTAGGGGCGCCAGAACGCCCGCCGAAGCGGGTCCTGGTCCGGCGGTCGCGTCGCGGGCCATCCCTTCCGCGCACGTCGCCCTCCTTGACCGCGACGGGGTTGTGGTCTCGGTCAACCGCGCGTGGCGGCATTTCGGCCTCTCGAACGGCGGCAGCGCCACCACCGGGCTCGGCCGCAACTACCTCGAAGTGTGCGAACACGCTGCTACCCATGGGGAACGGATCGGGGCAGACGTGGCCGCGCTGGTGCGGGCGGCGCTTGACGGTCTCGATACCGGGAAG
Source organism: Mycobacteriales bacterium (assembly GCA_038245655.1). Taxonomy (GTDB): domain Bacteria; phylum Actinomycetota; class Actinomycetes; order Frankiales; family Frankiaceae; genus DATAZK01. The sequence continues at coordinate 13,251 of JBBRSE010000050.1, forward strand.
CGGGTCACCTACCGCTGCGGATTGGGTCAGGATCAACGCCGCTTCAGCGTGTACGCGGTCCCGCTCCCGGGCAGGCACCGCGGTGCGCTCGTCGTCCACGTGGACGTCACCCTCGAGAGGCTTGTGGAGGTGATCACCGGGGCCGACGACGCGTGAGGCACCAGCACGACCAGGCCGGCCACGCTCCTCGACGACCTGGCGCGTTCCAGCGTCGGGAGGCCACCATGACCAGCGAAATTCAGCTGTCGAGTGCTTTCGTCGAACTCTCCGAGGCCATGGTGAGTGGCCGTGATGTCGTCGACTTCCTGCACCTGCTGTGCTGTCACGCCACGATCCTGCTCGACGTCACCGCCGCCGGCGTGATGCTTGCGGACGAGAACGGCCAGCTGGTCGCGGTCGCAGCGTCGGATGAGCGAACGCATTCGCTCGAAGTCTTTTCGCTGCAGCACAACGAAGGACCGTGCTTGGAGGCCTACCGCACCGGCCGCCAGTTGCAGGTGGCCACCGATGATGCCCTCGTACGCTGGCCGACTTTCGCACGCGTCGCCGCCGATCGAGGCTTCGCCTGGATGTGCGGGGTGCCGTTGCGCCAGGCAGCGGCGAGACTCGGCGCACTGAACCTGTTCCGGACTTCAGCTGAGCCGCTGCCCGATACGCAGCTGCGCATAGCGCAGGCCCTCGCCGACGTGGCCACCGTGTCGCTGCTACAACGACGCGAGGCAGCGCAGGCGCGGCGGCAGGTCGCCCAGCTACAGGTCGCGCTCAGCTCGCGGGTCCTCATTGAGCAGGCCAAGGGCGTCATCGCCGAACGACACGGGCTGAGCCTGGGCGACGCGTTCGCGCTCCTGCGCGGCCAGGCCCGGGACGCCAACCGCAAATTGCAGGACGTCGCGTACGAGGTCGTGAACGCCGATTGCGAACCACCTGAAGCCGACACCCGCTGATCTGCGGAGCCAGGTCACCGGCTGCGCGCGTATTCGCGCATAGATTTTCGGTCATGCCCTCGCTGACGCTGCGCGCCAACGGGCCGGCGTCCGCTCAGCAGGTCTGGGAGGCTTACGCCGATCCCCAGCGGTGGTCGCAGTGGGCGCCGCACATCAGGCGGGTCGACGCCGTCGGAAGATTGCGTCCCGGCCTCGCGGGACAGGTGTTTTCGGTGATTCCGGCGCCCGTGAGCTTCGAAGTGACCGACGTCGACGCCAAGCGCCGGCGTTGGTCCTGGGACACGGTGTTCGGGCCGATCAGGATGAGCTTCGATCACGGGGTCGACGTCCGCGGCGAAGGCAGTCGTTCCTTTCTGACCATGCACGGGCCGCTCCCGCTGCTCCTGCTTTACGCCCCGCTCGCGCGCCTGGCGCTGTATCGGTTGGTACGCACGTCCTGACGGCCGGTGCCCTTGAGCGCGGACATCGGCTACTCACGATTGCGGCTTCCGCGCCTACCGCCCCACCCCAATCGATGCCCAGTCGATGCACGCCGGCAACGTGCGGGGCCCGTGAGCCCAGGAGACCGGTACGTCGGCGTAGACGTAACCGGGCTCGATGGTGACGCCTTTCGCCATGTCCAGCAGGACGTTGACGGCGACGCGCGCCTCCATACGAGCCAGGTGCGCGCCCGGGCAGACGTGAGGGCCGCCGCCAAAGGCGAGGTGGCGTCTGATGTCGGATCGGTCCAGCCGGAACGTCTCCGGGTCATCGAAGCGGGCCTCGTCCCGGTTCGCTTGCTCGACGCCGAAAACGACCGCCTCGCCGGTGTGGATCTGCTCACCATCGACGACGGTCGACTCGCTGCAGGTGCGCATCAGCAGCCGTACCGGAGGATCGAGCCGCAGCGACTCTTCGATCGCCGGCTCGATCAGCGTGCGGTCATGGGCAAGCGCCGCAAAAAGCGGCGGATCTGCGGCAATGCGGTACAGCAGATTGCCGAGTAGGTGGCGGGTCGTCTCGTTGCCGGAGATGAACAGGAACACCAGCTGGGCGCGAGCCTCGATGTCGGTCAGCCGGCGGCCGTCGACCTCGCGGGAGATGAGCCTCGTGACGAAGTCTTCGCGCGGTGCGGCGCGGCGGTCGGCGATGATGGCGTCGATGTAGGCGGCGAACTCCGGATGGGCGCCGGCGAAGCCGACACCCCGCTCGTTGCGGTAGAGCGACGGATACGTGCCTTCCACGACCTCTTCGGACCAGGCGGCCCACTTCGCATAGTCGGCGGGCTCGGCGCCGAGCAGGTGGGCGATGATGCTGTTGGGTACCGGCATCACGTATTCGGTGACGAGATCGACCACCCCATCCCGCTCGCGTAGCTGCGTCAGCAGGCGCCGGCAAAGCTCGTCGCACCGCGGCTCGACGGCGGTCAGCCGGTGGCTTGCGATGGCGGAATTGATGATGCGGCGCACGTGGCCGTGGCGTGGTTCGGGAATCTCATTGACGAACTGTTCCTCCGGCGGCACCTTGACGCCCGGAGCGCGAAAGTTGGCCCGGAAAGCCGCCACATCCTGCGTCGCAGCAAGGACTTCCGCGTATCCGGTGAAGAGCCAGTCACCTGATTCGGTACGCGTGACCGGGCACCCGTGAGCCGGCGTGTGAGTGGTGGTCGCATCAGCCGTCATCTGAACTCCCCACGCAGCTGGCGTCGCCAGCAAGCTACACCGAGCTGCCAGCTGCCACGGCCCCGAGGCGGCTCACCAGGTCGCCGGTGCGGTGTCCTCGCTCGCCGCGCGCTGCTCAGGCGCGCTCGCTGGGGAGGCCTTGGCGTTCAGGTCCACCGTCGTTGAGGCTGCGGTTTTCGGGTCCGCGTCGAGAGCCTTGCGGGCGTCCAGCAGCCGCCCCACCGCGTCGCGACCGAGCGACCGGTAGGCCTCGAACTCCTGCTCGTCGTAGAGCTGCTGACCCGCCGAGTCGTGCGGGAAGGAGGGATGCGCATTCGCGTACGACTGCACATCCCACGGCGCATCCATCGAGCGCATCGCCTTGGCATAGCAGAGCCGCACCGTGGTGCCATCGGGATAGGTCGCGGTGCCGATCTGGAACGGCACCGGTGGGGCTTTGTCGCCACCTTCATCAAGGCCCGGGAAGCGGATTTGCACGCTGAGGTCGGTGCGGGCCAGCGCGATCGCCTGACCCAGCGCGGAGAACGAACCGGGCGACTCACCCGAAGCGTCGAAGATGAACACCTCGGAGGGCTTGCGGCGCAATGCCTCGACCAGGCCGAGGTTTTCGAAGTGACCTCCGTCGGTGATGTAGAGCCAGCGCCCGTCAATGCGGCAGCTCCCCCACATCTCCTTGGCGAGTGCAAGGGCTCCCGGCTGCCACAGGTTCAGCAGGATGCGTCGCCCGCGCGTCCCCATCCGGTCGAGCCAGGTGGCCGCGTTGAAGGCGTGGCGCTGCCCGAAGCTCTCGATCATCGGCCGCTTGGTCGAGACGACCGCCGGGTTGGGCAGCCAGACACCGAGCCGCACGTTAGCCATGGCCAGCAGGATGCGCAGGCTCGGACGGGTCAGCTTGCCCATCAGCGGCGACAATGCGGCTCCGGACATGGCCACCATGTCGAATAGGCCGAGCACGTGGGTGCCGCAGTAGTTCTCGTACTCCAGCGTCGAAACGCGTCGCGCCCGCCCGCGGCTGTCAGCGGCCGGCGGCGCCAGATCGCCGCGCCCGCCGGCGAGCCCGCTGGAGGTCGGAGTGAACGTGAAGGAGATGGCGCCGCGGCCGGTCGGCACCCCGACTCCGCGCACGTTCGCGGCCGCGCAGATCACCAACTCCGGACGGCCGTAGCCCAACGGGAGCGCCGCGGCCGGCGTCGTCGGATCGAGGTCGGACAGGCGCAGATCTGTCTGGGTGGCGATGACGTCGGTCGAGTCGAGGGTGTTGGGCTGTTCGACCCTGGCGTCCCGGCGAATGACGCCGAAGGCGCTCGAGAGCCGCTCCCGGTAAAAGCGGTGCAGGCTCGTGCGATTCACCGAGATGAAGAGCTTCGCCCCGACCCCGATTCCGGCCGCAATCACCAGCGGCCAGATCTCCCCCACGGCGCTGCCGATGGCACCGTCGAGGCTCCAGCGCAGGCCCAGCATCAGAAACACGGCGACGATGACGAGGCTGCCGATCCAGGGCGTCAGGTAACGCCGGACGGCCGCCACGACGCTCTTGCCCGGCTTCGTCATCGCCAGCTTGCGTCCGGTGGCTCTGAGGTCGGCTGCTGTGACGGTCCCGGCCTCATTCGCGGCCGTACGCCCGATGGTCACCCGAGTCAGCAGAGCTAGCAGCAAGGCCAGCAAACCCGACCCGGCGACGGCGTTGCCTGACGTGGTGCCCGTAAAGGCGGGCTTGGCCACGACGTGTTCGACGACTCCGGCCGTGGACTGGCACAGGCCCGCTGTTGCGGGCCTCGAAACGGCCAGGGTCTGGCACTGTCCGGCAGGCGCAAAACCCAAGTGGTGCAGCAGCTTTCCGGACCAGCCGGTGCCGTAGAGCGCGGTGTGGTTCAGCCAGCTGAGCATCGCCGGCAAGCCGATGAGCAGGAGCGCCGCAACAGCGGCACCGACCATCAGCCACAGCGTCACCTGAGTGACGGCGAGCTGCAAGGTTCGCGGCAGAGAACGGAACGCGGCTACCACGCCGTCAAGAATGACGAGCAGGCCCGCCGCCGACACCAAGCCGATCGCGACATACGGGCCCCACCCCAGCTGGAGCGTCCCGCCGCGTTCGATGGCGGTGCCCGCGGTCCAGCGCAATCCGATGCCGACCAGATGAGCGGCGACGAACAGGATGGGCAGGAGCAGCAGGAGGTTGCCGATGATGCCGCCGAACAGGAAGAACGCACCGCGCAGGCCGACCGCCGCATCCGGCACCAGATAGCGCGAATCGCTGCGCAGGTAGCGTTCCTCGGGGGAGCCGAGAGCGTACGGACCCATCTCGATCGCCGAATCCGGGGGCTCCGGGCAGGTCATGCGATCGCGAGCCCGGGCAGCCCTCTCCCGCGGCCCCACCAGCGGATCCGAAAGGTTTCTCGGGCGCAGGGAAGCGTCAGGGACGGACGGTTTCTTGAGAAGATCGCCCGCGGCCGCGATGGAGTACGCCGTCGCGATGTACGACCCGCCGGAAACCGCCGTCAGCCACCGCACCTTCGACAGTTCTTGCCATTCGCCGAGACCCTGAAGGCCGCCGAGCGAGAAGGCAGTGGCCCTGATGCCGCCTCCGGAGCAGCAGACAGCGATGGACGGCGCATCGCCGTCCTGGGGTGGCTGCGGTGCGGATCCGTTGGTAGCTGTCGTACTCGGGAGCTCACTTGGCGGCATGGTTTCCCCTTGCAGGTAGGCAGAGGGTAGATCCGCCTAAGCCGCGAGGGAAGCGAAATCGCGACATCAAGTGACTTTCTGCTTACGCACTGCTCCCTCGGCGGCTCATTGCACGGACGGCTCATTCGGTCCTGCTCTCGCGGCGGGTCGCGTACCAAGTGTCGAGGGTGGGCGGCTCGGGACCTTCCGAGCCGACCTCAGTTCCGGGCGAACAGGGTGAGCGGCCCGAGATCGCCGTCGTCGGCCGCGCGCAGCGCTGCGATGTAAGCGCTGCGCCTCTGCGAGGCCGTGCCCAGGTTGGTCTGCCCCCAGGAGAACGGCAGTGTGCCCAGTGCTCGCAGCAGCAGGTCGGTCATGGCCCGGGCGTGCCTGCCGTTGCCGTTGGGGAACGGGTGAATCTGCACGAGTCGGTGATGGAACCGGCAACCGGCCTCGTCCGCCGGCATCGGATGCGGACCCTCGAGCCACGCTCGCGCATCATCGACGAGGTCGCGTACCGCGACGCCGATGTAGTGAGGGTCGACGCCGATGTTGCGCTCGGTGTTGCGATAGGTGCCGGCCCACCGCCAAACCTCGCCGAGCAGGTCCTTATGCAGGCTGCGGACCGCTAAGTCGTCGAGGAGGTAGTGGACGGTCGGCCGGCGCCACCGGTGTTTGCTCAGGCCCTTCAGGATGTTCGCCTGCTCGGCCGCGTTCAGATCCGCTCGGGTGGCCACCCACGAGGGGATCAGTCCGAGAGTCTCATCCCGCTCGAGCGGGGCGGACCCGGGCCGCCCGTCCTCGTCCCACCTGTCCGGCCCGCTGGCAGCGGGCTGCTCAGGCCCGCCCATCACGCCACAGGCCCGGCGAGTCCAGAAGCTGCTCCGCGTACTCGGCAAGCTGGCGACGCGTAGCGGCCGCGTCTACCTCTTGCCCTTCCAGCGCCATGTGGTGCTCGACGCCGGCCAACGCCGTGCGGGCGAGCTTGACCGCGCGTTCGGTGGCGAGGGTACCCAGCGGTGCCCGGGGGACGAGCACGTAGACGAGCTCGCAGTCCAGGGCGGCAGCGGCCCGGCGCAAGGTGCCTAGTTGGGCGCGGTCGTCACGCTCGTTCGCCTCAAGGCTGAGCACGCTGGTCTCGCTGACCCCCATCCGGGCCCCGAGATCAGCCGCAGACATGCCGAGCGCTTCGCGGATCGCCAGCACCCATCCGCCGCGAGGCGTGGCCGCGGCGCGTAGCAATTCGCGTAGGACGCCGAACCGTTGGTCGAGAGCGCCGCGCGCTGCTCGTCGAGCTGCAGGCGTTCCGCTATTCCGTGCCACTTCGCTCCTTCTTCGGACCGCTATCACAGTACCGGGGTTACCTGATATCCAGTATCCCAATATTGGTTAAGCAAGCTGGATCCAATACCAAAGTGCCGGTTCGCGAGCGCGTAGCAGTCGTACCGCCGCGCCTCGATGCCGTGCCGACCGGCTCAAAGCCGTCCGCGGTCATCGTCGGCCATTGACGTGCCGGATCCGCTCAGCTTTTCGCCCCCATTTGCGCGGTCGGGTTACGCACAGGTGGATCACGTTGCTGCCCGACTCACGCTCGGGTGACGTCGGTGTGGACGAAGTCATCTCCTTTGAACAGCAGGCTCTCGCCGCTCTCGGCGGCGAGGGCGTACGCAAAGCAATCACCGAAATTCAGCCGGGCCGGGTGGCCGCTTCCTTTGCCGAAATCCCGGTACGCGGCGCGAGCGAGCTGCGCATGGGCAGCCGTTGCAGGAACGAGCACGATCTCGGCCGCCCGCACCAGTTGATCGAAGCGTCGGCTTGCAACAGCATCGCGGGCGGCGTCAACCAGGACTGCGGCCTCGAGATAGTTGACGACGGACATGCGGACGTCGCCCGTCTCTGCGGCCGCCGCGAGCGCAGCTGCGAAGCGGGCGGCGTCGGACTCCGCGCGCAGGATGGCGATGAGCGCCGAGGTGTCGACGATCACGCCGGCAGACCCCGCTCGTCGTAAAGGAAGTCCCCGTGATCCGGCAGCTCCACAGCGACGCGCAGCAAGGGTGCGATCTGACGCCCGAGCTCGAGGATCAGCCGGGTTCGCTGCTCAGCGGAAGACCCGGACGCCTGACCAACAACGCGGGCCAAACGCTCCTCGAGCGCGACCGTCACCGCTGCCGTCAGGCTCTCACCGGTCAGGGCCGCAAGCTCGCGTGCCCGTCGCTCGGCATGGTCGTTTTTGATGTTCAACGCCATAGCTAGCCCGTCCTCCTGCACCACTACCCACGAACATCCACCACAGGTGTAATGACTTTACAGCATGGTGGAAAGGCATCATGAACAGAACCCATGACCGCACCTGACGCCCGCCCGGGGCACCCCTGGCCAAGCCGGCTGCGATGGTTTTTCGGCGCGCTCTGCTGGGTCGTCGCCGGTGGCATCCTGTTCGCCGAAGCGCTTCGGTTGCTGGGGCTCGACACGCACCTGTCCTCGCTCGTCGCCATGTCGACGGCGTGGCCGCTCGTCGTGCTTCCTGGCGCACTCGTAGTGCTCGGAGCGGCGTATCTGCGCGGGACGGCCCTGACGGCGGCGGTGGTGGTCGTCGTGCTGATCGGGCTCTCCGCTTGGTGGCCCTGCTGGATTGGCGAAGTGGGACCAGGCCCGAAGGGCGCGGCGCGGGTACGCGTGCTATCGCTCAACATCGAATACAGCCAGCGCACGGGTGCCGCGGCCGCCAGGGTCCGCCATTTCGGCGTGTTGGGACCGATCGGAAGCGACCATCGCGGGGTACTCGCCGATCTCACCGTGAGCTAGGACCAGTCCCGCTGGGGCGCCGATGGGCGGTGGTGGGCAGCGATGGGTGACGATGGCCCTGTGACCGACGACATCGCGGCAGGATCGCCCGCGGCCGACACCCCGCCTCCTGCCGCTCGGTACCTCGGAGACCCCGCGGTGCAGGCGGAATGGCGTGGCGCTGGAGCGAGCGGCCGGTCACGCGCGCGACGCCGGTGTCGCCGTCCGCTGGGTTCATGCCGAGCTGGCGCAGGCGAAGCTGCCGTCGGCGTCCTTTGACCTCGTCTCCGCGCAGTACCCGGCCTTGCTACGTACTCCCGACGCCGCGGCCGAGCGCGCGCTGCTCGCAGCGGTCGCGCCCGGCGGAGTGCTGCTGCTCGTGCACCACGCCGCCATGGACACCAAGCAAGCGCACGACAGCGGCTTCGATCCGGCCGACTACGTCTGGCCCGCGATGGTCGCCGCGCTGCTCAACGACGATTGGGAGGTGGAGCTGGACAGGCGGGCGGCGCGCCGCTCAGCCGGCGGCCGTCGGGTCGCTGATCCGCCTCAGGAACAGCGGAGTGCCCGTCGCCGTATCCCGGATGAGCATGAGGTACGGACGGTCGGCCGTGAGGTGGGGCCCGAGGGAGGTCGCGATCGCCCCGCCCGTAGCAGCAGCCGCCTTCGTGCCTCGCTCGTCGACTTGCAGGACCGTCTTCTGGACGATCTGGGAGATCGAGCCGGGCGTCCCGAAGCCGCTGTAGTCACCACTCAAAGGCAGCCCGAGCGCCTCCAACACGCTGGTCAGTTCGCTGGTCTGCGATAGGTGCAGTTTCGGCATCTCCACCGACCCGGCGCCGGCAATGCCGGTCGTCAGAGCGGTCGTCTGTGCCGCGGTGGGTATGGCGCATGGCTTCGTGTTGGGCGGCAACATCACGACCGCCTCGAGCTGACCCCCTGTGTACGGGAGCGTCGCCGACGTCCAACCGTCGCGCTGGCGTATCTGGCCGGCGTCTTCGGCGCTGTTCATCAGTGGCGTCGTGACGTCGCGGCCGGCAGCAGTGTGGAACGTCCCGGGGTGGGCCAGAGGAAACGGCTGCTTCCATTTGGCGTCAAGGTAAAGCGCATTAGTGAGGACGGTCGTCGTGTTCGCGTCGAGCGGGTCGTCGAAAAGCTTATGAATGAGCCGGTGAGTGTCGGTGTCGACGCGCGCGTTGATGGCATCCGTGGCCTGCTTGGCATGGCCGGCGAAGTCGAGCGTCTGCAGATCTGCACCCTCGGAGGTGGCGAGATCGTCCAACACGCCCTGCTCCGGATGCACCCCGAGTTGCGTGTAGAGATGGTTGCTGACCTGCAACTGCTTCAACAGTGTCAACGCCTGGTGCTGATCGTGCAGCGCAGCAAGCAGTTGCGGGCTCCACGGCGGCAGGTGCAGGAGCAGGCTGATCGCCTGGCGCGTCGCGCCTTTCGCGCCGGTATCAAGCATCGACAACGCGAGGGCGGCGCTGGCGGGCGACAAGACATCGTTGGCGTTCGGGTTAGCGCTGCAACGGCGGGCCAGCACGTCCAACCCGAAGGCGGTCTGGGCGCGACCGACGTCCTTGGCGGTGAGCGCGCCGAGTGTCACCGGCTGGACGTGGCCGACAAGGCGCGCGCCGACCCCGGGGCCTGCCTTCGCACCGCCGCCAGAGGAACTCGAGCCACACCCGACCGCCGTGGCGAGGGTTGCAACGGCCGCGAGCGCGATCAGCCTGCGAGTCCGAGGACCTCGCGATTTGGCTACCGACACCGAACCGTCGAGCGGACGCGGCGCTCCAGGCGCTGGGCCGCCCACCGCGAAGAGACGCCCCGCCAGCGTCCCCGGTCTCGGCGCACCGCCGCAGCCGACCACGGCCAAAGCCGCCAGCGCCGCGCCGGCAAATCGCGTTTCCCCACTGCCATCGCCTCCCCACCGGTCCCCCACGCCTGCAAAGACGCCCGGGTGGCGGAAAAGGTTGCTCCGGGGTTGAACGACTCGACGTCCTGACTGTCGTCCGTCGCGTCCCACTCCCACGCGCTGTCGTCATTTCGTCATTCCATGGACAGCAGTCGCCGAGAGGGCGAATCTGGACGCGTCACATCTGCCCTCCCCGCCAAGAGGAGTCCGCCATGACCAACCCCAGCCCCACGATCCAGCTCCCGGACGCTAACGCGAAGAAGGCCGACCTGGTCCTCGAAGGCGGCGGCGTCAAAGGCATCGGGCTCGCCTCGGCCGTACTCGAGTTGGACAAGCTCGGCTACACCTTCCCCCGGGTAGCCGGTACGAGCGCCGGAGCAATCGCGGCCGCTCTCATCGCCGCCCTGAGCAAGAAAGGCCGCCCGCTGTCGGACCTCACCGACATCCTGGCGACGGTCGACTATCCCAAATTCATGAATGCCAATCCGGTCCTGGCGCTCGCCCATCTCGTCAGCAAGATGGGCATGTACGACGGCAAATACCTGACCGACTGGCTCGGCGATGCCCTCAAGCAGATCGGGATCACAAAGTTCGGTGACCTTCAATTGGACGACGGCGGCGCCGACTCGAAGCTGACGGACTCGCAGAAGTACTCCCTCGTCGTCCACACCGCCGACATCACCCGCGGACGGCTCGTACGCCTGCCTTGGGACTATCCGGTCTACGGCATCGACGTCGATGAGCACCCGATCGTCGACGCGGTGCGCGCCTCGATGTCGATTCCGTTCTTCTTCGAGGCCATCCGCTTCCACGCGCCCGACTGCACCGTTGACGACGTCCAGTACAAAGGATCGGAAGTCACGTGGGTCGACGGCGGCATGCTGTCGAATTTCCCGGTCGAGTGCTTTGACCGCGGCGACGGCGTCGCGCCGCGCTGGGACACCATCGGCATCAAGCTTTCGGCGAAGCAAACGACGGTGAGCGGCGGAACCAACGTCACCAACGTCTTCGGCGAGGCCATCGCCTGCCTGCACACCCTGCTCGACAATGCCGACCGCTACTACCTCACCCCCGACAAGGCGAGGCGCACCATCTTCGTCGACAACGGGGGCATCAAGGCCACCGACTTCCACCTCACCACCGAAGACCAGGACAAGCTGCGCGCCAACGGCGTGAAGGCCGTCGCGGACTGGCTCAAGGAAATAAAGCTGTACATCGATCTCACGGCGGCCAAGGTTGCCGCACCGACGACCTAGCGGGCTCCGTCACCCGGTCTGAGTACGACCGCGGCGAGTCAGGTGTGCAATCTCCCCGAGAACGGGAAGAAGCATACGAACGCGCCCTACCCCGCCGGGCGTGACCAGCTTAAGGAGCACGTATGGCTGCCCTCGGTTTACTTCTACTAGCCGCCGCTGTCGTGGTCGCCATCGTCGGCGTCGCCACGAACACGGGGACAGGGCACGGGCTCGGTCACACCGTGAACCTGCTCGGCTACCACCTCCAAGGCTCGACCGGAAAGCTGCTGCTGGTCGGCATCATCGTCGGTGCGGTCGGCATGCTCGGCCTGAACATGCTGCTTGCAGGCGTGGGTCGCGGCATGAAGCGCAGCGTCCACAACCGCCGCGAACGCAAGCAGATGCGCCGCCAGACCGAAACGGCCACCCTCGAGCGTGACCAAATGGCCGGCGAGCTCGAGAAGGAGCAGGCCGCGCGCGTGAAGGCCGAGCGGGCAACCGCCGAGCAGGCCCGAGTCGCGGAAGCCTCTAAGAAAGACGCAGCACAGAAAAGCCGCGGGAAGACGCTCGTCGCCGAACGCCCTGTCGCCGAACCGCCCGTCGCCGGCGCCCCGCCGGCCGCAACCCGCCAGGAAGTCGCTCCCGGTACCTACCCCGAGGCGGAATCGATGATGAAGCCCAAAGATGAAGGATTCCGCCAGGGCCTCTGAGGCTCAACAGCGCCGCTCCGGGACGGGCTCCCTTGACAGTTCAGAAGTAGTTCTGAACAATGGTGGCATGAGTCGCACCATGCCTATGGCGACGTTCATTCGGGACTACGCCACCGTCCTGGACCAGGTCGAGGCTTCAGACGACGCGGTCGTGCTGGAGCGACGGGCGGGTCGCGGGTCGTTCGTGCTGGCACCCATTCGGCGGGCCGAGGGCGACCGACACGCTGTCCTGGCCGTCGCTAACGTGCTCCGGCAAGCGCTTGCCCACGGCGGGGGAGACCTCCGGGCCGCAATCGCCGCCGGACTGGCCGACGAGTACCCATGGGTCTCGTTTCTGCCCACCAGCGAGCGCGCCACTTTTGAGCACGAACTCTTAGAGACGCTCCGCGCCTGCGCCAGCCTCGGTCGATTCACCGCCTTTGAAAACCTCATCGACTCCTGGCAGGCGACCGCTGAAATCTGGTCCGACCCGGAGCTCGCCCGACGCCTGATGACGCCGGTGATCGAGCCGGTCGGCGGCGATGTATCTGGACCGGCAGACGCCTGACCCGTACCCAAACGCCTTGACGACGTCGCTCCCCCGACCGTGGGCGACCAGTGGCGCCTGCAGTTCGGCACGAGCGAAGCCGCGACCGAGTGGCCGCAACTGTGCACCCAGTTCCCCGTGAACTGCAGGGAGGCGTACGAGCGCATGCGCTTGCACCCGCTGGAGCGCGCCGCGACCGAGAAGCCGCTATCCGGCGCACTCGCCACGCGGTTTGTTGATGGCGAACAGCTGCCCCAGTGGCAAATCGACATCAGCTCAGGGGCTCGGCTCTGGTATTGCGTCGATGAAGCTCGACGACGCGTCTGGCTTATGGCGGCAAGTGCGGGGCACCCGGGCGCCACGGTGGCAAAGGGGAAGCGCAGCTCGCGAAACCGATAGTCCCTGCAAAGTCAATTTCAACCGCGTCCTCCCCGCGACAGCCGTCGCTGAGGCCGGTCAGCGAGCACGAGTCAACACCGCCTGGCTGGCCCATGAGATCGGAACCGACACCGATGAGCAGGACGTGCTTTCGGGACAAGTCGCGGTCGAAGACCTTCTAGGGAGCAACCCGCCGGGTTTGTGGCTCTACGCACTTGAGAGGGGATCCAGCACGGTAGCGCTGGACGCTACCGTTAAATGGGAGATGACTACTACCAAATGAGAACTTCGGCGCCACCTTTGCTGGCCGTCTTCCGCAGTCAGCTGCAGGGTGACCTGCTGGCCCGCGTCATGTTGGGCTCGCAGGAGCGGACGTTGTCGGACCTTGCCAGAACGCTGGACGCGCCTCTGGCCACCGTCGCCCGGGAGGTTGGCCGGCTCGAACAAGCCGGACTGCTCACGACCAGACGCGTCGGCCGCGCACGGCTGGTCGCCGCCAACGAGACCAACCCGGCGACCGCGCCGCTACGGCAGCTCGTGACCGTCGCGTTCGGCCCGCAGCAGGTCGTGGCCGAGGAGTTCGCCGCGATCAGCGGGATCGCGGAGGTCATCATCTTCGGATCCTGGGCGGCGCGGGCCTCCGGCGAGCCGGGCCCGGTCCCCGGCGACGTCGACGTGCTTGTCGTCGGACAGGCAGACCGGGACGACGTCTACGACGCCGCTGAGCGAGCGCAGCAGCGCCTCGGCCGGCCGGTGAACACCACGATGGTGTCCGAGCAGCGTTGGCAAGCTCACGAGGAGCCGTTCCTCGCCGGGGTGCACGAGCGTCCTCGGGTCACCGCCTTGGCGCCGACGGTGGCGGCATGAGCTGGGAAAAGGGCCGCGCAACCATCAACGAACTGCTGGCTCAGGGACACCTTGAGCGGGTTCCGGCCAACACCGGGGAAGCGCAATACCTGCTAGGTGTGGCGGCACGTCACCTCATCACAGCCCAGGACCTCGCTGGTGACGACCCGGAAATCGCCTACGACGCGCTCTACGCCGCCCGAAAGGCGCTCACCGCTGTGCTGATTCAGCAGGGGCTGCGGCCCACCCGCGCCGGCGGCCACGAGGCGGTGATCCAGGCGGCGGAAGCACAGTTCGTGCCCCCACTCGGTGGCGTGCCGCGGCCGTATCGCCGGCTGCGCAGGCAGCGAGCGCAGGGTGACTACCTGGCCTCGGAGGGC
>JBBRSE010000051.1:0-27064 GCA_038245655.1 Mycobacteriales bacterium
CACAACTCGTCCAAGATCAAGCCCTTGCCAGCCTTGTCCGCACGCTTGTACCGGGTCGCGCTCGACTTCGTCACTGCCTTGCGCTGGCCCATCGTCAGTCCCATCGATCGGGCCTATCGCCCCGATCTACACCGGCACGGCAGGCGCGCTCCACGCGCGCATTCCTTCATGAGTCAACGAACCCCGCTACGCGCGCAATTTTGATGAGTCAACGCGCGGTGTTGACGCATGACGCCCTAGTGGTGCTACCGTGATCGTGGTTGCAGTTGCATTTCCTCGTACGTTTTTAGAAGCGCTCGCGGGATTTTGACAGCGGGCGCTTGTTGTTTTTCCGAGCCAAGTCTCGGAGTGGGATGACGACCGCGGGCAACCCGAAGTCCGCGACGTGCGGGTTTCGAAATACCGTCCCCACAAGGAGACAGCATGACGCAAGGCACAGTGAAGTGGTTCAACGCGGAAAAGGGCTTCGGCTTCATCGCCCAGGATGGTGGCGGCGCTGACGTCTTCGTCCACTACTCGTCGATCGCCGCTGACGGCTACCGCAGCCTCGATGAGAACCAGCGCGTTGAGTTCGAGGTGACCCAGGGCCAAAAGGGCCCGCAGGCGGAGCAGGTCCGCCCGATCTGATCTGAACAAGAAGCCCGGTCCCTCGCCCTATGGCGGGGAACCGGGCTTCTTGGCGTCTGCGGCGTCGCTCGACTCGCGGGTCGTGGACGTGTCTGCGGCGTGTCGTGGCACCAGATCGCATGTACTTGTTCGATTTTGTGTGCTCAACTCCCTTAGTCTGGGGTACCGCCGGGCGGAGGGGACTCGAGAATTGCCTGACGACGATCGCTGAACGCTGTGGCCGCACGACCGCGCAAACGGTCGGACGCGCTCACTATCGGTAGGGAGATCCATGCGCCGTCCGCTTCGCGCCCGCTCATCCCGGTTCCTTGGCCTGGTGGCGGTGGTGGGGATCGCTGTTGCAGCGTGTGCGCCGACCAATGTCCCGCCGGTGGTGAGTTTACGAAGGTGCGCCCGCCCGAAACGTTGCCAGGGAGCGTCAACGAGGCCACGGCGACGGGCCTGGCGGCGTTCAAGACGTCTGACGGCACGCGCGACACGACGTTCATCCACGCCGCCAATCTCGGTCGCGTCACCGCCGAAGCGGTTTCTCCTGACGGCAGCACGCTTTACGTGGCTGGCCTCTTCACCAACATCGACGGTCAAACCCGCGGCAAGGGGGCGGCCTTCAATCTGCTTCTGCCCAACTATCCGCTGCTCCCGTGGAACCCGGCAGTCAGCGGCACCGACGTGCGCAGCATCGCCTTCGCGAGCAACGACAGCAGCAAGCTCTACCTGGGAGGGAGCTTCTCCGGGGTGTCCGGACTCCCCAACCAGAGGTTCCTGGCAAGGGTCGACTCCACCACCGGTGCTGCTGACACGACATGGCATCCGACGATCGACGGCCCGGTCGACGCCTTGCTGGTCGCCCCGGGCAACACGAAGCTCATCGTCGGCGGCAACTTCAACAACGCCAACGGTGTCGCTCATCGGGCGATCACCTCGGTCAACGTCGCCGGCGATGGCACGGCGAATGGCCCCTTGGGCGCTCTCGTTGCGCCCTGCGGCAATCAATCCTGCTCGAAGCGTTCCGACATCAAGACCCTCACGACCGACGGCACCAACGTCTTCGCGGGTGCTGAAGGAACCGGCACTGGGGTCTTCGACGGCACCTTCGCATTCGACCCGGCCACTGGCCACCAGGTTTGGCGTGACAACTGCCTCGGCGCCACTCAAGCCCTTGCCGTCATCGGCGGTATCCTCTACGACGGCTCCCATGCCCACGACTGCTCGGCGGTGCCTGGTGGCTGGGGCCCGCTTCCGATCACCACCGGCCCGGGCAGCGGCGTTGTCGGCGGTGCGCCGAGCTGGCATCACCTCATGGGTGAGTCGATCTCGACCGGCAAGATCCAGGACTGGTTTCCGACCACCAACGCCGGCGGGTCCACCCCGCTCGGACCCCTCGAGATCGGTCCCCGTGCCATGGCCACGGACGGCGTGAACCTCTACGTTGGCGGCCACTTCACCAAGGGTCAACGGCGCCGCGCAGCAGGGCCTGACCCGCTTCACCAACGCCGGCGAGCGGGCGCACCCGACAGCCGTGAGCAACGTCATGGCCCAACTGCTTCCCGGGGGCAAGGCGGTCATCGACTTTTCCGGCGCCAGCGACCCTGACAGCGGCACCCTGACGTACAAGGTCTACCGCGACGGCGGCCTCATCAAGACGATCGGTCCGGTGTGGGCCCACTGGTGGAACTCCGGTCTCTTCCAGGCCCGCGATTCCGGTCTCGGGAGGAGTGCGCACACCTACCGGGTCGATGCGGTGGACGCGGAAGGGAACGCGGCGCCCTCGGGTAACAACACCCCCAGCACGACCGGGGTCGGCTACCGAACGGCGGTTCTCAATGCAGGCCCGAGCACCTACTGGCGGCTGAACTAGACCACCGGCACGGTAGCGAATGACACCTCCGGCCACGGCAACGCCGGGACGTACTCCGGCCCGCTTACCCGGGGGATCGCCGGTGCCGTACCGACGGACCGGGGCATCCACCTCGGCCCGACCGGTCACGTCTTTTCCAATGCCTCGGCAGTCGCTGCCCCGCAGCGATTCTCCATCGGAGGTTGGATTCGCACCACCAGCGTGAACGGCGGCCGCATCCTCGGCTTCGGCAATTCGCAGGCCGGCACCAGCACCCTGCGTGATCGTCACCTGTACATGTTGAACGACGGGCAGCTGATCTTCGGCACCCACAAGACGACCCTCAACTACCTTTGGTCACCGAAGTCGTACAACGACGGCAACCGCCATTACGTCGTCGTCGAGTTCGACCCGGCGGCAGGCATGCGGATGTACGTCGACAGCGTGTTGGTCGCCTCTAACGGCTCGGTGAATACGGCGGACATCTACAACGGCTGGTGGCGTCTCGGCGCTGACAACCTCAACGGCTGGCCGCAGCGTCCGAGCAGCAACGGTCTGGCGACGGACTTCGACGAGTTCGTGCTCTATGGCGGGCTGCTGTCAGGTGGGCAGATGCGCCAGCAGATGACGTCCGAGTAGCGCTCAGGAGGGGCGTACGGTCACCATCCCCGGGCGCACGGTAAAACTCAGGTCGTCTACGGCGAGCTTCTGGCCGTAGCGTTTTGACAATCCGAACGCTTCGATCATTCGTCGGTCCTTCGCTGGGAGAACTTCGATACCAGCAACCTAGGAGGGACCATCCACCCACCGCGTCGGCTACGCGGATGAATCCCGCCTACATCGCGCGGGGGATGCGGGCTCGCGGGTTGGTGACGCGGCACGCGGTGCGGGGGCCGCATCGTCGACGACCTTGAGAAATTTCTGCAGCCATCGTCGGCTAGCCAGACCTTTCGACGGCCGTGACGCGTCGCCAGAGCACGATGAGATACGCGGCCGCGACCGCCAGCGCGACCACGCCACCCGAGATCCACTGCCCGCTGCCGGTGTTGATCACCGCCCGGTCGATGCCGTAACCGGTGAGCCCCACCCCGGCGCCGGCGAAGGCCACCAAGCCGACAAGGGCAGCGGGTGCCCGCAGGTCGGCGCGGGTCGATCTGGACCGCCGCCACCAGAGCGTCACCGAAAGCAGCAGCACTCCGAGGATGCCGGCCGCCGCGCGCTGGACGAGCGCGTCGTCGCGGCCCTCGAGGAGCGCAGCGGCCGCACACGTTTTCGCGCTCGCCTGTACGGCCAGAAAGTGCGCGCAGGAGCCCGGGCCGTAGCGGGTTCCGGGGGCGTCGGCAAAGACGGTCGACGGGCCGGAGACGAGCGCCCAGACCCAGGCAATCGCGCCGCTGATACCGATGGCGATGAACCCGACTGCACAGAGCCGCAGCGTCTGGAACGCGACCGCCGGAAGCAGGACGCGAGCCGCGGCGGGGCGGTGGGCCCGGTTGAAGTTTGACGCGATCGACCTGACGTCTCCGAAGGCGGCGGCCGCCTGCGCAGCGGCCTCGCGCGCAGACAGCCCGGAAGTCTCCAAGACATCGGCGCTCTCGCGCAGATGGGTCTCGCACTCGGCAACGGTCTGCCGGATGTCGCGGGCGGTGCCGCGCAGGCCGGCCAGCAACTCGTCGAGGTACGCGTCGATCGGGTCGTCCCCGGGGTAGCGACTCACGATCATGCTCTGCTCGCCAGGACGTAGCCGATCGCGCCGCTGAAGCGCACCCATGACGCGCGTTCGGTCGCCAGCGTCGCCAATCCGTCCTCGGTGATGCGGTACGTACGCCGCCGCCGGCCACCGTGCGAGGTCCAGTCGCTGGCCAGGCTCCCGGCCTGCTCCAGGCGGTGGAGCGCCGGATACACCGTGCCTTCCGGGAGATCGAACGCACCTGCGCTGCGTTCCCGCAGCGACGCGATGATCTCGTATCCGTGAGCCGGACCCGCCCGCAGGATCGACAGCAGCAGCAGTTCGAGATGACCTTTGAGCTGCTGGCGCGCCCGGTCAGCCGTACCTAGCAATCCCATGCCTCGAAATACTAGGTGTTGGCCGTCCGGGGCGCAACCGGCGGGGGTGTTCTGCGAGGTGTGCAGCACGTGTCGGATCGTCGGCAGGACGGGTGTCACCGGTGACTGCAGCACCGAGTTCGACATGACGCCAGTGGCAAGCACGAAGAACGTTGCGCGGCTGCTACGCCTCCCCGGCTGGGCAGTGCTTGCTCTGGCGGAAACGGACATACCAGCACATGACCCGGAAGCGGAATACCGGTTCCGGATGTGGGCGGAACCACTGGCCTCCGGTGCGAACGTTCGGCCGGGTGAGGACTAGCGTGCGGGGTAGTAGCACGTTGCGCTGCCGTTCATGGTCGGGAGGTCGCCGTGTTCTACTGGCTGGTCAAATTCACCCTTCGGCCGCTTTTTCGCGTTCTCTTCCGGCCGATCGTGGTGGGCGCGCAGAACATTCCGCGCAAGGGCGGTGCGCTGTTGGCCAGCAACCACCTCTCGATGTGCGACTCGCTCTTCCTGCCGGTGATGACCCGGCGCCGGCTGACGTTTCTGGCGAAGAAGGAGTACTTCACCGGACGCGGATTCAAGGGCCGGGCGAAGGCCGCCTTCGTACGCGGGACCGGCCTCATCCCCCTCGACCGCGAGAATGCCGACGCGGCTGCTGCGGCGCTCGCGACGGGTGCCCGCGCCCTGCGTGACCGGATGCTTCTCGTCGTCTACCCCGAAGGCACCCGCAGCCCCGACGGCAGGCTCTACCGAGGCAAGACCGGTGTCGCCCGGATGGCGATGGCGACCGGAGTTCCGGTCGTACCCGTCGCCATGATCGGCACCGACAAGGTACAGCCGATCGGACGGGTAATGCCGCGCCTGGCGCGAGTGCAGGTGCGTATCGGCGCGCCGTTGCACCCGCCGGTCGCGGCAAGCGATCCCGGCACCGAGAAGCGCCAGGCGCGCGAGTTCACCGAGCGCGTGATGGCCGCGATCGCCGGGCTATCGGGCCAGCAGCGCGCGGATGTCGACGCCGCCACCCACAAGGCGGCGTCGCGCCGTCGCAGCTAGCTTTGCGCCAGGCGCCAGCTTTTACGCCGCCTCGACGAGGTCGCGGATCCGCTCGAGTGTGGTCCGCATTCCCTGGACGTTGGTACGTCCGCGCCAGCGCCCCATTACCAGCCAGTAGAGGCGCAGCGGCAGCATCTTTTCAAGCCGGAACGACTCCGTCACATCCGTACCGTCGCCGCTCGGCGCGAACTCGTAGCGCCAGTTGTTGACGGCTTTGCCGCCCGGGCCCTCCACGGTGAACGCGAACTCACGGCCGGGCTCGCACGCGGTCACGACGCAATTGGTCCAGTAGACCGGCCCGCGCCCATTTCGGCGCACGTGGCCACGAAAGCGGGCACCTAGCGCGGGACCGGTCGCGCCCTCGAGCCATTCGGCTTCGAACGTCTCGGGGCTGAATTTGCCGGTGTTGGTGATGTCGCTGACCAGTCCCCAGACCTGCTCGGGAGTGGCGGACATGTGGACGGTGACCGAATCCTGCATGCCATGAGAGTAGGTGCTGAAAATTCGGTGGGCGCCTCGCGTCACCGCGGCGGCCACCGCAGAACCCGCACACTCCACGCGCAGGTGGTGTTCAGGATCAGGTAGAACTTCCCGGTGGGGGGCTACGCCGTCCGGCCGTGACCTCGAGTGCTCAAGGCGGTTGATGGCGTTGACGATGACGCTGGGGTTGGAGCTCGTCGGGAAGATCTGGAAGTTCGTCTGACTGCTCATGCCGGCGCAGTCGTAGCCTCCGAACTACTCTTCACCGGCCAGTTACCGGTCGCCTGATTCGGCACATACGTTGCCTCTGGGCCACGCAGAGGCTGGTTGACCCGTGCCGGACTGCTGAACAGCGTCGCCGGGCACGCGCTCATCGCCACTGGCGGGTTGCCCGCGGTCTGGGTCGGGCTGTGCGCCTGGGTTAGCGTCAGAGCACCATCCCGCCACCCGTAACGAGAGGCGAACATGCGCATCGGATTCGCGGCCCCGACGAGCGGCTCCTGGGCGACCCCCGCCTCCATCACCGAGCTTTGCGGCCGCGCCGATGAACTCGGCTACGCCAGCCTCTGGACGTTTCAGCGGCTGCTCTACCCAGTCGGCACCCAGATCGGCGAGACCTACCACAGCGTGCTGGAACCCATGATTTCGCTGGGTTTTCTGGCCTCGTGCACGCGCCGGGTGAAGCTTGGCGTCGCGATCGTCAACTTCCCCTTCATCGCGCCGATCCAGCTCGCCAAGCAGGCGGCCGCGGTCGACGTCCTGAGCTCAGGCCGGCTGCTGCTCGGCATCGGACTCGGCTGGTCGGAAGAGGAGTTTGCGGCCAGCGGCGCGACGAGCGAGCGGCGCGGCGCGCGGGTGGTCGAGTACGTGCGCTGCCTCGATGCGATCTTCACCGGACAGGTGGATTTCGACGGCGAGTTCTACCGGGTTCCCAAAGCCGAGGTCTTGCCACGACCGGTTCAGCAGCCGCGGCCGCCGATCATCTTCGGCGGCAACGTCCCGGCGGCTTTGCAGCGGGCCGGACGGGTCGCCGATGGGTGGGTCAGCAGCAGCCGGGCGGACCTCACGCGTATCGGCGAATCCGCCCAGCTCGTACGGGCTGCTGCCGAGGAGGCCGGACGTGACCCGGCGGCCGCGCAGATCATCGTGCGCGGGCTCGTACGGATCACGGCGGAGAAGGACCGTGATCGGCCGCTCACCGGGACGGTCGAGCAGATCCGCGACGATTTCGCCGACCTCGAGCGACAGGGGGTCGACGAGGTCTTCCTAGATCTGAATTTCGATCCCAGCATCGGCAATCCGGCCGCCGAGGAGGCGGCTTCCGTCGCCCGCGGGCATGAGGTGCTTGAGGCGTTCGCGCCGGGGGTGATGGCATGAGGTCGCGTTCCTTCATCGCGCTGGCGTTGTGTGCCGGCCTCGCAAGCGCCTGCTCGAGCTCCAAGTCCACCGCCGCCGCCCCGCCTTCGACGACTTCAGCGCCCGCGTCGGCATCGCCGTCCAGCGCTCCCGCGACCTCCGCTGAGCCTGCGTCCGCGCCCCCGGTCACCGTGCTCGTCATGAACGACGACGGCGTGCACGCGCCTGGTATCGACGCGGTGGTGCAGGCGCTGCGTAAGGAACCCGGCCTCACCATCAAGGTCGTCGGACCTGCCGCCAACCAGAGCGGCTCGGGCGGCAAGACCAGCCCCGGCACCGTCGCGGCTCTCAAGCAGACCGACACGACCACGCTCTCCGGCTATCCCGCCGTCGCCGTCACCGGAACCCCGGCTGATGCCGCCAACGTCGCCTTCACCGTGCTGCACCTCACCCCCGACGTCGTCATTTCGGGTGTCAACGCCGGCCAGAACCTCGGTCCCGTCGTCGACATCTCCGGGACTGTCGGTGCGGCCCGCGTTGCTGCCCATCACGGGGTGCCGGCGCTGGCGGTGAGCGCGGGGTTCGTCAAGTACGACTTCGTGATCGGGGCCGCGTACGCGATCAGGTGGCTTCGAGGTAAAAGACCGCGGCTGCCGGTGACCCCGTCCAACGCGCCTGCAACGGTCGTCAGCCTCAACGTGCCCAGCTGCACCGCAGGCAAGGTGCGCGGTGAGCTGAAGCTGACCTTGCAGCCCAAGCTCGCGGCCGGGCAGTCACCGATCGCCGCGTCGGACTGCACCTCGACGGCCACGCCGACGACCGAGGTGGCGGCGTTCGCTGCCGGCTTCGCGACGCTCGTTTCCCTGCCTCTTGACCCAGGCTGACCGGATCACTGATGGAAATTTCTCAAGGTGTGGTCGCGATGATCACTGGACGTGACGTGTTGCGGCGACACGCCGAGGGCGATCGCGAACCTTGTGCATTTCCCGCACGAGGGCGCTAGGAAACCGCGCTGCTGGCTGACTCGCCTAGCGCGTGTCAGGACCGGAAGAACGTACGGCTTTGCTCTGGATTGCACATCTGTTCTCCGGTATTCTGCAGTTGTGACGGGAGAATCTGTCGTGTCCCAGCTCGCCGGCCAGGTGATTTCCCGCCCGACCGCTGCTGACCTCGGATCCGGCGGTCGAGTAGCGGCTCTGCTGCTCTCGGGTGCCCGCGTCGTCCTGCTCGACATCGACCCCTCCGACCTGCCAGCGCTCGAGTGGGCGGGGGTGAACTTCGCGCTCGGCGCGCCGGTGGCAGGAGCTAACCCGCTGGTGGCCGCGCAGACGGTGACGGGCGAGGGATGCGGACTCCTGGCCGGCCTGGTGGTGTCGGCCACCGAGATCATCGATCTGGATGGCGAGCCGCTGGCCCGCGTCCTCGATCGGACCGTCGTCGCCGAATACGCCGTCGGCCCGGGTCGATTGGTCGTTCTTCCCGGCCGGTGGACGGATCGCCTCGACGCCGACGACAACGCGACCGCCGTCATTCGCGCCGCCGCCGGGATCCGCGGATCGGCAGCGGAACTCGCTGAGTTGGCTCGCCAGCGCGAGGTCGGCCCACGACCGGATCATCCCGAGGCTGCGGTGGTCTGGGCCAAGGACTGGGACCTGCACCTGGTGGAGGCCGCCGGCGACGACGTCAATGCCGCCGAGTTCACCAGGGCCGCCGGCCATGCCGGCCGGTTGATGCCGGCAGACGTGCACGACGCGCTCGTCGATTTCGCCGACTCCGGAAACGATGCGGGTGCGCTGCTTTTGCGCGGTGTCCCGGTCGGCGATGTGCCCACCACCCCACCCGCGCCCGGCGCTGCCGTGAAGCCTGATCGGGTCAGCGAGTTCGCTCTGCTGACGGTCGGGCGCCGGCTCGGTCAACCGGTCGGATACGCACCCGAACACGGCGGCGACCTCGTCCAGAACATCTCGCCCGTCGAGCGCGATGCGGATCGGCAGGTGTCGACCTCTTCGAAGTCCGTGCTGGCGTTCCACACCGAGGCCGCGTTCCATCCACACCGGCCGCGATACCTGCTGCTGCTCTGCCTGCGCGGTGATCCTCAGGCGGCGACGACGCTGTGCTCGGTACGCGCGCTGATCGACGCGTTGCGACCCCGCGACCGCGCGGTGCTGGCGACAGCGCGATTCACGACGGCGGCGGATGAGTCCTACGTCGGAGGCCCGTCATCGCGACGCTCCCTCCCGCGCCCGATCCTGACCGGCGACCACGCGCGTCCCAAATTGTGGCTCGATGCCGACCTGATGCGGGGGACCGACGACGAGGCCCAGGGCGCGCTAGAGCGGCTGTCGGCGCTCGCCTCGGAGCAGGCGACGGATGTGGTGTTGGATGCCGGAGATCTGCTCGTCGTCGACAACGATGTCGCCGTTCACGGCCGCAGCCCGTTCACGCCTCGCTTTGACGGGACGGATCGCTGGCTGCAGCGGACGTTCGTGGTCGCCGACCACACGGCGGCCGACGGCGAACGGGACGGTCGGATCATCGGCACCCGCTTCCTGCCGTGACCCCATCCGCCCGGCGCCGCGCCATCGAGGCGGCCCTGGCGACGCTCCAGCCACCGCGGCGGTCCTTCGCCTCCGACACGACCGCACCCGTGCTACCGGAAGTGCTCACGGCACTGGCAGTGGCGAACAGCGAGCACGTGCCGTCCTATGGCGACGACGCCTGGACCCGCGCCGTCGTCGCGCGCTTTCGCGCCGAACTGGGCGATCAGCGCGCGCAGGTTCGCCTCTGTTTCACCGGCACCGGCGCCAACATGATGGCCGCCGGGCTATCCGGGCACCGCCGGCTCATCGCCGCCGAGCAGTCCCACATCGTGATGGATGAAGAGGGCGGGCCGCTCTACCTTTCGGGCGCCCGGCAGACGACGCTGGCCGCACCTGGCGGGCGTATCGACGTCGCGGATCTGGCGGCGGTCCTTGCCGACGGGCCGGGACTGGTCTGCGTCACTGAAGCCACCGAGGACGGCACGGTCTACGGGCCGCAGCGCCTCCGCGCGATCTGCGACGTCGCTCACGCGGCCGGGTCGAGCGTGCTGCTGGACGGCGCCCGCCTGCCGCACGCGCTGGCCGCGTCCGCAAGCAGCCTGGCGCAGGTCTGGGAGACCGGCGTGGACCATCTGGTCGTCGGCGGCACCAAGGCCGGCCTGATGGCCGCGGAGGCCGTTGCGAGCCGTTCTGGTGATGGCGCCTGGTGGCGGCGCAGCGGTCAGTTGCCGGCGAAGACACGATTTGTCGCGGCGCAGTGGGCGGCGACGTTCCCCGACCTCTGGCAAGGCGCTGCTGCGGCTGCCAATCAGCGGGCGGCCGAGCTCGCCGCTTTGCTCGCGGCGGGCGGGATCGTCCCGGTGCATCCCGTCGAGGTGAATCTGGTGTTCCTCGACCTGGACGAGGACTGCGCGGCGAGTCTCGCCGAGTGGGCCCCCGCCTCGCTGTGGGACAAGCCTGGGCGTATCAGGTTTGCCGCCGGTTGGGATACCGACGGCGCCGACGTCGAGCGGCTCGCAACCGGGATCCTCGCGGCTCGCGCAGTCCGTTAGCGCGCCGCCGCTGGGGCGGCAGGCGGCGCGGTCATCAGTCGAGCAGCGCGGCGATGAGCTGCTGAGCGACCCAGCGACCAAAGCGGCGAGGTCCTGGCGAGGTCCTGGCGAGTTATGGACTCCCGCAGGACCACTCGCTCGTCGCGTTCGAGATGCTCGACGTCATCGACACCTGGCTCGGTGCGATGACGACACGCTGATCGAACCTCTACTCATCGCGGACGGCGATCCCCAGCGCCTGCGCAAGGGCCGGTGCCAGATCGATCAGCTGAGCACTGGTGATCGTCGACCCTCGCAGCGCGTCGTAGCTGCCTTCCAGTCGAAGTTCGGTTGCTCCGCGAAAGTCCACGTTCTTCAGCTGCGCCCGGTCGAAGATGGCGCCGGAGATCCGCGATCCGGGGAAATCGACGTTGGTGACTGTGGCACCGCCGAAATCCACGTGTTCGAGTTGGCAGTCGATGAAGCTGACGTCCAACAGCTTGGCGCCGCGCAGGTTCACCGAATCAAGCTTGCACTCGCGAAAAGTTACCCGCCGGAACTGACCGTCGAACAGTTGCACGCCGGCCAACAGGCTGGCGCTGAGCTGGACGTCCAACCAGTCGCCGCCCACCAGATCGGAGGCGATCCAGCGGGTCGCTTCGATCCAGACGTCGCGAAGTTGGACCTGGCGATAGTTGCCGCCCTCGACCGTTACCCCGGTGAAGGCGCATTCGAAGAAGCGGCTGCGGTTGCTATCGACGCCGTCGAGGGTGCGCTGGTCCAGGTGAAGCGATTCGTAGCGGGCTTCGCGTTCCAGATCGCCGTCGAAGGGCTCGAGGTAGGGCGCCCACGCGAGAGCGTCGAGCTTGGGAACGGCTGTCATCTCAGCGAGCGAATGCAGCGCGCGCTGCCTCGCATCCGCGGGCCGATCGTTGCAGAAAGCCTCCCGTCCCCTCATCGCGTAACTCGCGGGCAGCCACGACGAGCCCGTCCAGCGCGGCATAGGCCAGCGATCCGCCGACCGAGATCCGCCGCACTCCGAGGGCCGCAAGCTCCGCGACGGTGGGGCCACCAGGCAGGAGCAACACGTTCACCGGCAGGTCCACTGAGGAGACGACGGCCGCGATGTCGGCCGGAGTCGTGATTCCGGGTGCGTAGAGCACGTCCGCCCCGGCCTCTTGAAAGGCCAGCAGCCGCGCAATGGTGTCGGCCAGATCGGGCGCCCCGTGAAGGTAGTTCTCGGCGCGGGCGGTCAGGACGACTCGATGCGGTCCGGCGTGAGCCGCTTGCGCCGCCGCGGCGATGCGCTCGACGGCCAGCTTCCGATCGTAAATCGGGGACCCTTCGCTCCCGGTGAAGTCCTCGATGGAAAGGCCCGCGAGCCCGGTCGCCCCGGCGTCGGTCACCGCTCGCGCGACGGCATCAGGATCGTCCGCGAAGCCGTTCACCAGATCGGCGGTGACCGGGATGTCGACCGCCGCGACGATCGCCGCGGCATGGGCCAGCGTCTCGTCCTTCGAGACCGCGCCGTCAAGGCGCCCCATCGTCGAGGCCAGGCCGCTGCTTGTCGTTGCCAGGGCGGCGAAACCAAGCCATTGCAGGACCCGCGCGGAGCCGGCGTCCCACGGATTCGGCACCACCAGCGGCGATTCGCCGTGGTGCAGTTCGAGCAGTCGAGCTGTCATCTTCTGCGTCATCACACTGCCTCCGCTGTCGTCGGGTACGCCTCCCCATTCTGAGCGGGGGTGAGCGGAGGCTCGCCGGCGACTTCCGTACGGTTGCGGCCGGCGCGCTTCGCAGCGTAGAGCGCCGCGTCGGCGAGGCGCTCGAGCTTTTCGGTGTTCGTGGCGTGGTCGGGGTACAGCGCGACGCCGAGGCTCGCCGTGAGCGGGGTGTTGTTCGGCAGGTCAATGCCGGCGATCGCGACGCGGATCTTTTCCGCGGTCAGGAGCGCGCCTGCCAAACCGGTGTCGGGGAGCATCACGGCGAATTCTTCACCGCCGTTGCGGCCCGCGAAATCGCTCTCCCGCAGCACGGACGTCATGGCGGCCGAAACGCTGGCCAGCGCCTGGTCGCCGGCCGGGTGGCCGAGACAGTCGTTGATCTGCTTGAAGTGGTCGAGATCGATCAGCAGCAACGCAAACGGGCTGAGCGTTCGCGACGACTGCGCCAGCATGCGTTTGAGGGTGTCGCTGCGCCGCGCTTGTTGGCAAGACCAGTGAGCGAGTCGGTTTCTGCCCGAATTTCCGCTACTGCGAGGTTGCGCAGGTTGGCGAGGATGGGTGCCGCCTGCCCGACTGAGGTGCGTACCCGCTCGCTCTGCGCGGGGGTCGGCGGGTACGGCGGATTGACCAGCACGGAGCCGACCACCTCACCTCCGACGGTGAGGGGGGTGCAGGTGGAGCTGCCGGGACTCGTGCCGCACACCGCGCAGTCGAGCAGCGACCGGGATTGGCCACCCTGGCGGTGCATCCGGCCGGATCGGACGGCCAGGCACGCGCTGGGAGCGGCGTGCTGGAGGGTCTTCAACAGGCAGGAGTTGGGGGCGAGGTTGGTGGCCGCTTCCAACCGATCGGCGCTGTTGTTGCGGCTGAGTACGGTGACGGTGCTACCCGTGACGCTCGTTCCAGGTGGCGCTTGAGGAGATGGTGGGCCTCCTCCTCGTTGGCAGCCAGCTGCATCGTGTCGGCGAAGTCGGACTGATCTTCCTCCGGCGCAAGTGCGCGCCGCACCCGGCGAATCCCCACCCAGGCCATGCCGATGGCGGCGACTACCACGAGCGTCATCGCGCTGCCGACGATCCACATCGTGGTTCGCATGGTCTGCGCCGCTCTCGTGCGACCCAGTCCGGTGTCGACCGCCTCGCGGGTGACGAGCTGATCGAGCGTGGCGTTCAGCGGTGCAGACGCCGTGGCCAGAGCGTTGGAGAGCGTTCTTTGCGAACGTTGGGTGGCGCTCACCGTCGAGATGAGCAACCTGCGCAGCGCCGCCCACTGTAGCGTGAACTGGTCTATTTCAGCCAGCTCGGCCATGCCGTCGCCGGCGTGCAGCGCCACGAGGGCGATGACACTCGCGTCGGCGCTGGCGATTGTCTGATCGAACTGCGCGGTCGTGAGTTCGGCGCGCGTTGCCGGGTCGAGGTTGCCGGCCAGCCGCTGGCCCGTCACGTAGGCGAAGTCGATGGCGCCGATGGCCTTCGCCGTTGCCGTTGCGGTGGCGACCTCGTCCGTGCTGATGTTGCTGGCCGTGGCCGTGGCCGACCGCACGCCCAGCAGCCCGGCGACGCCTATCCCGACGGCGGCCAGCGCGAAGAGCAGGCACAGGCAGATCAGCCCGGTCACCGCACGCGAGGACAGCGACCGTACCGGCCCAGTTCGCCAGCGCAGAGCCCTAGGAATACGTACAACGCATAACTTCCTATCGACCGGGCGTCACGGTATTGAGACTGGAGGAGCTAGGCCATCCCCGCCGCGGTGGTGGGGATTGGTCGTCCGATGCGGCGACGGGTGTCAAGTTGACCAACTCCGGACAGTGGCGCGTCTGCCGCCAACGCCGGTCAGGCGGCGGCGAGGTGGTCGTAGGTGTAAGTCTCGCGGGCGTCGGCTTCGTGGGGTTCTTGTTCGGGGCGGGTGGTCCAGGCACCGGCCCGACTCCCGCCTGCCGACCACGACTCCCGCCTGCCGACCGTCGGCGCCGATCTCGAAGTGCATGCTGACGATGGGACGGACCTGGATGTCGGCGTGGATCGCGTCGTTGAACGCTCGCGAACCTGGTCGCGATCCGGCCGGAGCTCGCTACCGCTGTACGCGCACACTGGCCTACTCATGCCCCACAGCAAGCGCCGTCAGCTCGCTATCCGGTCAGCGCCTCCGGCGTCTCGCCATCGGCAGCTTCACGCACGAGCATGGATGAGTCGACCGGACCGGCGTGAAGCGCTCTGACGCTCGTATTGATGAACGCCACCAGCGGCACGGCGATGAGCGCGCCGGGGATCCCCTTGAGGGTGGTGCCGCCGATGACGGACAGCACGACCGCGAGGGGGTGGACGTGGACGCTGCGGCTCATGATGAACGGCTGCAACACGTGGCCCTCGACCTGCACCAGGACCACGATGGCGACCGCGACCACGACGGCGTCGGTCGCTCCGTGCTCGAGCAGCGCGATGGCGACCGCGAGCGCGCCCGTGACGATCAGGCCGATCAGCGGGATGAACGAGCCGATGAAGATCAGCACCCCCAGCGCGGCCGCGAGTGGCACGCGCAGGACGAGCAGCAGGATCGTCGTCGTGATGCCGTGGAAGAGGGCGATGAGGAATTGCCCTCGCATGTAGCCGCCGAAGCTTCCCCAGCCGGCGCGGCCGGCGAAGTCCAGCCGGGGGCGGGCCGCGCGGGGGAACAGCTTGACGACCCAGCCCCAGATTTCGGCGCCGTCGCGTAGCAGGTAAAAGGTCGTCAGGAGGATCAACAGGAAGGCGGCCAGGATCTCAGATACCGCCTTGACGGTGTCGAGAGCTCCGGTGACGAGCTGGCCGCTGTGCTGCTTGATGGTGTCGGTGAGCTTGGTCGAGACCTTGTCCAGGTCTGAGGACTTCACGTGGAGCGGACCGGTCTCCAGCCAGTGCTTGGTGTTGTTGACCACCGACGTGATCTGATCGCCGAGCTGGCTCTGGTGCGAGCTGATCTGCCAGTACACGAAATAACCGAGCCCGCTTATCGCGATGATCCCGACCAGCAGCGCGAGGAACGCGGACAGGGATCTCTTGCCGGGCAGGCGGCGAAGGCGCACCTCGACCGGGTGCAACATTGCCGTCAGGAACAGCGCGATGATGAACGGGAACACCACCAGGCCGACCTTGGTCAGCAGCCTGAAGAGCAGGTAGATCGCCCCGCCGACCAGCACGATGCGCCAGCTCCAGGCGGCGGCCACGCGCATCGGCCAGGTGACGGCCTCGACCGCGTTGTGCCGGGTGTCTGACAGTGGCGGCGTATTCGGCGGTGGCGGCGGCGCCGGGGGCAGGTCGGGCGAGCTCACATCGTCATGATGTATCGCCGAGGGCCCGGTTACGCGTAGCCCCGCTCAGCCGCGGCGCGGCGTCCAACGGAAAGGTGCGGACGGCGACGAGCGTGCTTCCGATTCCCCAGAGGCATGCCCTGTTCCAGCGACCAGCCGGTAGGCCGGGGTGTTCCCGGGCGATGATTAACCGAACGTGAAGGAGTACGCGCTCAGCCCGGGCGAGAGCGTCACGTCGAGTGATCCGCGCTTCGGATCCTGCTGGTGAACCACGGTGTAGATGTTCGGCGCACCGGAGACGCGATAAGCCCGAGACTTGCCGAAGGCCGTGGCGGTGATCGTCCCGGTGCCGCTCACGTCGAGGTAGACGTCGTTGGCCTGGAAATTCAGCCGGATCCGGGCGTCGCGGGACGCGGTCAGGCGCTCGTCGCTGACCTTCCACACGCCCGACAATGCGAACTCGTCGTCGGGGACCGCGGGCGGGAAGCGGAACTCCTGCACTCCCGAGCCTTGCGACGATGCGCCGGCGTAGCTGTTTTCGCGGGCGGCGCCGAGATAGGTCTCGGGGGTCTGGGTCACGGTCGGGGTGGTGTCCGGGATATCGGTGGCCGCCGGAAGTGCGGCAGCCGGATTGGCGGCGCTGAGCAGCCGGCGGATGAAGCCTTCGGCCTTCGCGTATTCGCCCTCGCCGATGGACGCGAAGCGCACGATTCCGGTCGAATCGATGAGGTAATCGGCCGGCCAGGATTCGTTGCTGTAGTTGTTCCAGGTGCCGTAGTCGTTGTCCAAAGCGACCGGATACTTGATGGACAGCCGCTTTGCGCCGGCTTCGACGTTGCTGGCCACGTGCTCGAACGCGTACTCCGGCGTGTGAATCCCGAGGACCACGAAGCCGGCATTCTTATACCGCGCATGCCAGGCGTTGACGTGAGCGATCGCGCGTTGGCAATTGATGCAGGAGTACGCCCAGAAGTCGACCAGGACGACCTTGCCCTTCAACGACGCCAGGCTGATCGGAGCGTTTCCCGGGGTGTTGAACCAGCGGGAGATCCCTTTGATCGATGGTGCGGCGCCGCAGTTCTGCAGGGAGGACGCGGTGTTCTGGGCGCAGCTCGCGAGGGTCGAGTTCTGCTTGGTTCCTAGTGCTTTGGCCAGGCCGCTCTTGTTGACCAGGGCTTGGTTGACGCTCGCCGTGTAGTCCGGCACCGCGCGCTGGAGCGCGTCGGTCACGTTGAATGTGAGGGCGATCGCCAGGCCGATGACGACGACGCCCGCCGTGACCCGGATGCGGCGCTGATGACGGCGAAAGGCGCGTACCCGCTCGGCGACCCCGCGGCCGGCGAGGGCGAAAATCAGCAGCGGAATGGCGGTGCCGATGGCGAACATCAGCGTGAGGACGACCGTCTGATAGCCGATCTTTCCGGTCGCACCCGCCACGGTGATGGCCGCCAGGACCGGACCGGCGCACGGGACGTATACAGCGCCGAGCGCGAGCCCCAGGACGAATCCACCGCGGTTGCTGCCGACCTTGCGCTGCGGGATTCGCGAGAAGGGCCTTTCCAGCAAGGTCTCGACCCGCGGAACGATCATCCCGACGCCCAGCAACACCAATACGACGAGGCCGGCCCAGCGGATGATGCCGTCGGACACCGGCAGCGACCGCAGGATCAGGGTCCCGAGCAACGTGAAGATGCTGAAGCTCAGGGCGAGCCCGCCGACCACGAGGTACGGCCGCCGACGGTCCGTCGCCCCTTCGTCCCGAGGTCCGCTCTGCACCCCGCTGGCGAAGAAGATGGCCGGCAGGACGGGCAGGACGCACGGAGAGATGCCCGTGATCAGGCCGCCAACAAGGCCGATCAGGACGATGGTGAGCAGGGGAGCCTCCGCTGGACGGGGGAGTAGCCAGCTTTAGTAACTGTCCTTTAGGGCCGCGAAGTTCCGGCGCGGGCGGCTAAGCCTCGGCTTCGATACGTTGCCGCCCATGCTGCGCTTCGACGACAAGGTCGTCATCGTCACCGGCGCCGGGCGCAACCTCGGCCGCGAATACGCACTCCTGCTGGCCTCGCGGGGGGCCAGGGTCGTCGTCAACGATCTCGGCGTCGCGATCAGCGATACGCAAGATGTCGGCAGTGAGCCGGTGAGTGATCCGGCGGCAGACGTCGTCGCCGAGATCACGACGGCGGGCGGCGAGGCGGTCGCCAATCGTGACTCGGTCGCGACGCCCGAGGGCGGCGTGGCGATCGTGCAGGCGGCGCTGGACGCGTGGGGACGTGTCGACGTCGTGGTCAACAATGCCGGTCAGGTCCGGATGGGGCCTTTTGTCGACTTCCCCGAGTCCCACATCGACACGCTGCTCGCCACCCAGTTGCGCGGCCATCTCAACGTCAGCCGGCCCGCGTGGCGCGCCATGACCGCGCAAGGCGGCGGCCGGTTCGTCAACGTGTCCTCGGGCTCGGCGTGGGGGCTGTCCGGCGGCGCTGTCTACGGCATGGTCAAGATGGGGATCATCGGATTAACGCGTTCGATGGCTGCCGAAGGCGCCGACGTCGGCATTCGCGCCAACGTCATCACCCCGTGGGCCAAAACTCGACCCGGTACGGGCATGGGTCCCTACCCGTGGAGCGAGGCGCTGGGGGCGTGGCTGGCGCCGCGCAAGGTCGCTCCTGTGGTCGGCTGGCTCGCTCACGAGTCGTGTCCGGCCAACGGCGAATGCTTCTCGGTCGGAGCCGGCCACGTCGCCAGGGTCAGCGTCGTGACCACGGACGGGTTCATCGACCGTGAACCGACGATCGACTCTCTCGCCGAGCACGCCGACGAGATCCTGCACGGGCCGACGAGCGTGGTGACGGCGTTTCGTTCCAACACCTTCGCCCGCATGTTCGAGGGCTATCCCGGATAACTTCTTCACTACGACGGTTGCGTTACGCGCGCGGCCCGTTCGACGATTTCACGGTTCCGGGAAGGCCCCATGAAGATCATCTATACTTACACCGACGAAGCGCCGGCGCTGGCCACGCGTTCGTTGCTGCCGATCGTCGAGGCATTTGCCGGAAAGGCCAACGTCCCTGTCGAGACCCGCGACATCTCGCTCGCGGCCCGCATCCTGGCGCACTTCCCGGAGCGGTTGGGATCGGCGGCGATCCCCGACACTCTCGGCGAGCTCGGCGCCCTTGCACAGACGCCCGAGGCCAACATCATCAAGCTGCCTAACGTCAGCGCTTCGCTGCCCCAGTTGAAAGCGGCGATCAAGGAACTGCAGCAGGCCGGGTACGACATTCCCGACTACCCGGAGTCGCCGTCCTCCGAGGAGGAGAAGGCGGCCCGCGGCTCCTACGACGCGGTGAAGGGAAGCGCCGTCAACCCGGTGCTGCGCCAGGGCAACTCCGATCGGCGGGCACCCGCGTCGGTCAAGAACTACGCCAAGTCACACCCCCACTCGATGGGCGCCTGGTCCTCGTCCTCGAAGTCGCGCGTGGCCACCATGACACGCGGCGACTTCCGTCATTCCGAACGCTCAGTGACCCTCGACCACGACGACGACCTGCGGATCGAACACGTCGCCGCAGACGGAACGGTGACCGTCCTCAAGCCGTCGCTGAAGGTGCTCACGGGCGAGATCGTCGACGCAGCCGTGATGAGTAAGGCGGCGCTGCAGGCGTTTCTCGGCGAGCAGCTCGCGCAGGCCAAGGCGCAGGGGATCCTGTTCTCGGTCCACCTCAAAGCCACGATGATGAAGGTCTCGGACCCGATCATGTTCGGTCACGTCGTCAAGGCTTATTTTGCCGACGTTTTCGCGGATTTCGGCGACGATCTCGCCTCGGTCGGGGCCGACCCCAACGACGGGCTTGCTTCCGTTTTGTCGGCGGTTGCGGCACTTCCGGATTCGCGGCGCGAGGCGATCGAGGCGGCGATTGCTGCGGACTACGAGTCCGGGCCGAGCCTGGCGATGGTCGACTCCGATCGCGGAATCACCAACCTGCACGTGCCGAGCGACATCATCGTCGACGCGTCCATGCCAGCAGCGATCCGTACCTCCGGCCAGATGTGGAACCGGGCCGGCGACCTGCAGGACACGCTCTACGTCATTCCGGACTCGTGCTACGCGCCGCTGTACGCCGAGACGGTCGATTTCTGCCGTGAACATGGGGCATTCGACCCGGCGACGATGGGCACCACTCCGAACGTCGGGCTGATGGCGCTGCAGGCCGAGGAGTACGGCTCGCACGACAAGACGTTCGAGATAGCGGCCGCCGGCAAGGTGCGAGTCGTCGACTCGAGCGGCGCGGCGCTGCTTGAACATGACGTCGACGCGGGAGACATCTGGCGGGCCTGCCAGACCAAGGATGAGGCCGTCACCGACTGGGTACGCCTCGCCGTCGAACGTGCCCGGGCGATGGGCGTCCCGACCGTCTTCTGGCTTGACGAGGCGCGTGGCCACGACGCGGAAATCCTGAAGAAGGTCCAGGCGGCACTGCCGGAGCACGACACGTCAGGGCTGACGCTCGAATTCATGCCGGTGGCCGAAGCGACGCGGTTCACGCTCGGGCGCGCCAAGGCCGGCGAGGACACGATCGCGGTGACCGGAAACGTTTTGCGTGACTACCTCACGGACCTGTTCCCGATCATGGAGCTCGGAACGTCGGCGAAGATGCTGTCGATCGTTCCACTGCTGGCCGGCGGCGGCCTGTTCGAGACCGGCGCCGGCGGTTCGGCGCCGAAACATGTGCAGCAGTTTGTGAAGGAAAACCACCTTCGCTGGGATTCCCTCGGCGAGTTCCTGGCGCTGTCGGTGTCGCTGGAATTCCTGGCCGACAAGTTCGGCAACAAGCGCGCGGGGGTCCTCGGCCGCACGCTCGACCAGGCGACCGGGCTCGTACTCGAGAATCGCAAGTCGCCGTCGCGAAAGGTCAAGGAACTCGACAACCGCGGCAGCCACTTCTACCTGGCCCGCTACTGGGCGCAGGCGCTGGCCAAGCAAACCGACGACTCCGAACTCGCTGCGCTTTTCGGGCCGGTCGCCCAGAAGCTCGCCGACGAGGAGGAGACCATCCTCGGCGAGCTCGCCGCCGTTCAGGGCGAGCCGGTCGACCTCGGCGGCCACTACTTCGTCGACAGCGACAAGGCCGACGCCGCGATGCGTCCGAGCAAGACGTTGAACGCTGCCCTCGCGCAGATGTAGGGGCGAAGGGTTGAT
Organism: Mycobacteriales bacterium; assembly: GCA_038245655.1. Lineage (GTDB taxonomy): Bacteria > Actinomycetota > Actinomycetes > Frankiales > Frankiaceae > DATAZK01. The sequence goes on from JBBRSE010000051.1 coordinate 21,181, forward strand.
TGCCGATCCGCAGCCTGACCGCCGGTGGTACGCCCCTCGCTCAGGCTCTTGCGTCCACCAAGGGGCACCCGGTCGACAACGACCGAGACTGCCTTCAGGTATCCGATCTTGGCCGACGCGGAGCGCGCCGGGATGTTTCGCGCCGGGCGAAGTTCTCCGTTCTAAGCACGCCGGCCGCTAGCGACCGGTAGCCTCCGCGCACCCTGTCGCGCTGCCGTAGCGAAAGCTGAGCGAATGTTGCACGAAGCCAAGCCCGACCGTTTCGGCGCCGGCTCCAACGTCTTCACCTGCCACACGCCTGCGTGCGCGGAGCGCGTGTGGGCGGCCTTGACCGATGCGAGCCGCACCACGGGCTACCTCTATGGGCTCGCCGCTCGTTCGACCTGGGAGCCCGAAGCGTCCATCTCGCTGGAGCGAGGCGGTCGAACCTGGCTTGGCGGCCAGGTTGTGTGCTCACGCCCGAACGAGCGGCTTTCATACGCTCTGCGCGCCGACCCGAACGATCCGCCGGTGTATCTCACCTGGCTGATCAGATCCACCTCGGACGGTTGCGTCCTCCGACTCGCGGTCGATGAGCTGGAGTCGGCTGACGCAACGGGCTCGGAGGACGCCGAAGACACGTGGCTGCCGATTCTTGCGGCGCTGCAGCGCGAGCTGGCGGGCTGATGGCCCGTCGCGTCCAGCGCGCGCGCATCCGCTGGTAGCCTGCACCGCGCTCGTCGTCGCTCCTGCCTTCGCCTTCCGGCGAACGGCTTGGTCGGGCGCCTCGGCTCACGATTCCCGCGGGGGTAATCGAGTGAAATCCAGCCTTTCCGCCCGCCGCCGTCTGGTGTCCGTTGCCGTCGCGCTGGCTACCGCCGCCACCTTGGTCGGCTGTGGTTCGTCTTCGAAGAAGGCGCCAGAGCCGAGCGGCGGCAAGGTGTTGCTGGTCGGGACCTTCCACGGCCAAGCGGGCAAGTACACGAGCATCCAGTCGGCGGTGGACGCCGCTGCGCCCGGCGACTGGATCCTCGTCGCCCCCGGCGATTACCACGAGAACGCCGACCTCACCAACCCGCCGAAGAGCTTCGAGCACGGGGCCTTCGGCGGCGTGTACATCACCAAGGCGAACCTGCACGTGCGTGGGATGAGCCGCGCGGGCGTGGTCGTCGACGGCACCAAGCCGGGGTCCTCGATGTGTAGCGCCGACCCCAAAGCGCAGCAGTTCGGCGCCAAGGACGAGAACGGCAAGGTGGCGGGCCGAAACGGCATCCTGGTGTGGAAGGCCGACGGGGTCAGCATCGACAACCTCACGGCCTGCAACTTCCTGGGCGGTGCTGACGAGAGCGGCAACCAGGTGTGGTGGAACGGGGGCGCCGAGTCCGGCCAGATCGGTCTGCACGGCTACACCGGCCGCTACCTCACCGCGACCTCGACCTACTTCGGCGGGGAGGCCACCGCCGCCCAGTACGGCATCTTCTCCTCCGACTCGCAGGGTCCGGGCCTCTGGGACCAGGTGTACGCCAGCAACTTCAACGACTCGGGGATGTACGTCGGCGCCTGCCTGCAGGTGTGCGACGTGACCATCAACCACGCCTGGATGCAGTACAGCGTCCTTGGCTACTCGGGGACGAACTCCGGCGGCGCCATCGTCATCGAGAATTCCGAGTTCGACCACAACCAGGACGGGTTCGACACCAACACCCAGATCAACGGCGACCCGCCCGCCCCGCAGAACGGAGCCTGTCCGAACAACGGGATAAGCCCCATCACCCACACCCACTCCTGCTGGGTGTTCATGCATAACAACGTGCACGACAACAACAACCCCAACGCTCCCAAGGCGGGCAACGCGTCGAATGGACCGCTGGGTACCGGCATGACCGTGTCCGGCGGCCGAAACGACACCATCATGGACAACACGTTCACGAACAACGGGGCTTGGGGGATCCTCTTCGCGCCCTTCCCGGACAGCGGCAAGCCCGACCTGAACCAGACCTGCAGCGGCACCGGCGGCACCGAGATCTCAGGGCTGGGCTGTGTCTACGAGGCGTACGGCAACTCGCTGCTGCACAACACCTTCAGCCACAACGGGTTCTTCGGAAATCCGTCGAACTCCGACTACGCGCAGATCGTCCTCACTGCCGGCAAGCCGCGCAATTGTTACCAGTCCAACACCGCTCCGGACGGCAGCTCGCCCGTCGACCTGGAACGCACCCAGCCCGCCTGCGACTCGACGCCGTCCAAGGCGACCGGTGCTGGCGATCTGCTCAGCCAGGCGTTGTGTGACACCGGCTTCGGGAAGTGTCCCGCCGGCGCTAAGTACCCGCCGGCGACTGGCATCGTGATGCACCCGCTGCCCGCGGGATTGCCCACCATGGCGAACCCTTGCGCCGGAGTGCCTTCCAACCCGTGGTGCCCGAAGGGGTCGCCGCTGCGTTGACGGTTCAGCCTTCGGGGTCCTCGCCGGTCAGGCCGTCGACGGATTCCCGGATCAGATCGGCGTGGCCAACGTGGCTGGCGTATTCCTCGATGAGGTCAAGGATCACCCGCCGCAAATTGGGCGACTCGCCGCTGCGCGAGCGAAAGCGTCCGGGCTGATCGAGGCCGCCGTCGGACAAGGCATTCGACACGATCGCGCGGGAACGTCCGACCGCGTCCTCCCACAGCTGCATCAGCTGGGCGACCGCCATCGTGCTCATTAACTCGGTGGGCGGTGTGCCGATCGGCTACTTCGCCTTCGGGCGGCGTAACGAGTGAAACTAGCGGCTGCGCGCTCTGAACGCGGCAACGTTGGTGCGGTTGAGGCACGCGGTGCTGCAGTAGAGGCGCGACCGGTTCTTCGACAGGTCGACCAGGACGTGGGGGCAATCATCGGCGGCACACACGCTCAACCGATCGAGCTCTCCTTGGCGGACTACGTCGACGAATGCCATCGCCGCCTCGACGGCCATGCGGTCGGAAAGGGGCGCGTCCGCAGGCGTGGCGTGTAGGTGGTAACTCCATTCGCCATGGCGTACGAGCTGTGGCAGCGCGCCAGCCTGGCGCAGCATCGTGTTCACCTGCTCGACGACGTCGTTTTCGCCGAGCTCCCATAGCCGGCGCAGCGTCGGTCGCAACGCGCGCACTTCGTCGAGCTCGACGCGGTTTCGTTTGCGCGAGCCGGTCCATTCCCACTCGCTCACGAACTCATCCAGGGACGCCACGCTCGTCAGCTCGTCCGGGTCGATGCCAGCGGTGTTCACGAGTGCGGCGGCCGCCTGAAGTGCTAGCTCAGTGTCATGAGCAAAAAGCACTTTGACTCCTTTCACGGTGCCGCATAGCTTGTAATGACCCTACGTCCAATTACTCATTACGACGGATAGTCGAGGAGAGCCGTGTCGCACCGGTCGATCAGCAACGCGGGGCTCGCGCTCGCGATGGCGTCGGGCGCGACCTTTGGTACGTCGGGGTCCTTCGCCTCGAGTTTGCTGTCCGCGGGATGGACCCCAGGGGCAGCCGTCACCGTGCGAGTCGTTGTTGCGGCCCTGGTGTTGACGGCACCCGCACTTATCCAGTTGCGGTCGGCGCGATTGACCGCGCGCGGCCTGCGCAGCATGGTGTTCTACGGGATCGTCGCCGTCGCGGGTGCCCAGCTCTGCTACTTCAACGCCGTGCAGCACCTGTCGGTGGCGGTGGCGTTGTTGCTCGAATACTCCGGAATCCTGCTGGTCATCGTGTGGATGTGGGTGCGCCACGGTCAGCGGCCGCGTGGACTGACACTGGCAGGCGGTGCCGTCGCGCTGGCCGGCCTGATTCTTGTGCTCGACCTCGCCGGGGCGTCCAAGGTCGACGTCGTTGGCGTGCTGTGGGGGCTGGGCGCCGCGGTCGGCCTCGCCGTCTACTTCGTCGTCTCATCGGCCACGGATGACGCGTTGCCCGCGCTGGTGGTGGCCTGGGGCGGTCTCACCGTCGGGGCCGCCGTGCTGGGCTGCGCGATACTGGTCAACGCGTTGCCCGTACGCGCGACGAGCACTGACGTGAACTTGTTGAGCCACCGCGTGAGCTGGGTCGTACCGGTCCTCGGAATGTCCGTGATCGCCGCTGCTATCGCGTACGTCACTGGCATCGCGGCGGCACGATTGCTCGGCGCCAAGGTCTCGTCGTTCGTCGGCCTCACCGAAGTGCTCTTCGCGGTGGGGTTCGCCTGGCTGCTGCTGGGTCAGCGCTTGGACGTCGTTCAGGCTGTCGGCGCCGGTTTGGTCGTCGGCGGGATCGCCCTCGTGCGGCTCGACGAGTTGCGTACGCCCGCGCCAGAGCTTGCCGCGGCTTCACCGGCGTGGGAGAGCCTCTGGACGCCGGACTGCCGGGCGCCGGCCCTGGATCTCAGCTGAGGCCGAGGATCTCGGTTGCTGCCAGATGGCCGCGCCGCACGCCGTCAGCGGTCCGGGGTGAGGATGGGTTTGACGTCCAGGATCGGGGTGTCGTTGAGCGCTTCGAGGCTGCGGACATGCACCCGCGTGCCGGCGATCGCGAGGATGTGGATGTCATGCAGGCCAATGGGATTTGGCCGGTCAGGAGAGCGGGTCGCGAACACCCCGGTAAGCGGCCGGGTGACGTCGCCACGGCGATGGGTGGTGAGCGTGTCGCGATCGGCGAGGTGGAGCCACGTCAGCAGGAGCGCGTCGCTGCCGGCGGTCAGGCCCTGCAGTGCGGGCGCGTACCGGTCGTCGAAAACCAGCCAGGCCTGGGGGGCGCCCTCGTCCGGTTGACGGGGTGCGGCTGCCCGTGCGGTCAGTGTCGACTCGACGCGCCCAATCACTCTTAGCGTGTATGGCGTCAAGAACGTCCGTCCCTTCCTGATCTCGTTCGGGTTAAGGCCGGGCATCGATCAATTCGCGCATCACTGCCCAACTGTCCCCCGCCAGCAGCCGGGCCAGCCACGTGGGGGACCCGCATCGGCCGCTTCGCCCCCGCGCACGCCGCCAGGTGTGAGCATTTGGTCGACCAGCGACTATGTAGCACTATCGGTGCTACTGTTTGGGTGTGGAGAGAATTGGCGTGCGTGAATTGCGTCAGCACGCCAGTCGCTACCTGGACCGGGTGAAGAGCGGCGAGACGGTGGAAGTCACCGAGCGGGGTCGGCTGGTGGCGTTGCTGGTGCCGCCCCATCCGGCAGTTGGTGCTCGTGACCGGCTGATCGCCGATGGTCGTCTCATTCCGGCTGCCGCAGCGTTTCGGGTTCCGGAGCGCAGGAAGTCGGACATGAGCACGGCGGTTGCCCTCGACGAACTTCGTGACGAACGTTGATTTACCTCGACTCGTCCGCGCTATTGAAGCTGCTGTTCCAGGAGTCCGAAAGCGATGCGCTCGAGCAGTGGTTGTCGAGCAGGGCGGCCTCTTCGGTGGTGAGCAGTGAGATCGCCAGGATCGAGGTGATCCGCGCTACCCGCCGAATAGATGCTGATGTATTGCCGGCAGCGAGATCGTTGATCAGCCAGCTTGACCTGATACCCCTTACGGGTGCGCTGATCAGCGAAGCGGCCGACGCCGGATCGCCGTTGCTGCGAACGTTGGATGCAATCCACCTGGCAAGCGCGCTATCTATACGTGCTGAGCTGACGGCCTTCGTCGGCTACGACCACCGGCTGAACGAAGCCGCTGAGGCGGCTGGACTGCAACCGGCTATGCCCAGGTCGTAAAGATCCGCAAGGCCGCGCCGACCCGTGCAAGGTCAAAAGCCCAGCCGTAGTCAGATCGGCTAGGTCAGTGTCAGATAAGATAGCTCATGCTTATCCGGTTAGCTCCGCTAGGCTAGTGAACATGGGCAGGCCGGGGTTTCCGCGGACGATCATCGAGTTTCAGGCCCGGTTCCCCGACGAGCGTGCGTGTTGGGAGTATCTGGTCGCGTGCCGGTGGCCGGATG
>JBBRSE010000052.1:0-27038 GCA_038245655.1 Mycobacteriales bacterium
CTGAGCGACACAACGAAGCGCTCGCCTACGCCGCCGAACTGCACCGCCACCAGGTCGAAAGGGAACGGACATCCCTTACGTGTCCCACCTGCTCGCGGTCTCGTCGCTCATCCTCGAGCCGGTGGCGACGATAACTTGGCTATCGCAGGCCTCCTGCACGACTCGGTAGAAGACCAGTCGGACAAGACGTCGTACGACGACCTGAACCAACGTTTCGGGCCCCGCGTTGCTGTCGTCGTGCAGGCCTGCAGCGACGATGTTCCGCCGCCGGGACAGCCGAAACGCTCCTGGAAAGAACGCAAGCAGCAGTACATCAATCGCCTGGCGACCGCACCACCCGAGGTGTTGACCGTGAGCCGCGCCGACAAGCTGCACAACGCCAGGAGCATCGCGCTGGACGCGCGAACGTTTGGGGTTGCCTTCTGGCAGAGGTTCAACGCCACCAAGGCGGATCAGCTCTGGTACTACGGGGAGCTCGCCCAGGCGTTTGAACTGCACCTCCCCGGACCCCAGACCGGTGAACTCAGCCGGGTCGTCGCTTCGATGAACGCCAGCGGCGACCCCAGCGTGGACGCCGGAGAATGACCCCGTGCCTATCTGCCGCCCCGAGCGCCGACGCTTCGCCAGCCGCGCCGGGCAGCAGGTCTGGGAGCTCCTCTGGCCGCGTTCATGGGTTAGGTGAAGCAGCAAAGTCCTCGGCAGCATGTGCCGCCGCTCCAGACCGCCCTGAGTAGCGTGGTGGCGACAAGTGAGCAGGCGGGAGGCGTGGTGTCAGACTTCGCAGCCGGGGAACAGCTGTCGGCCCCGAGAATGCAGCCTTCCAGGACACTCTCGATGAGCTCAAGCACGTCGGCCCAGCCAGACCGTGAAGCCGAAATGAGCGCGGCCGATGGCGAGTTCAAGACAAGGCTCGGACTGTGACCGCCGCGCAACGCCCACAGCAGGTTGCGTACCGAGCGATGACGCTCGTCGATCTCGCCCGCTACCTTGCCGCATCCAGCAACGACCAGCACCGGTGGCGCCTCATCGCGGAAATGCTTGAGGAATACCGGCATGAGCCGGCCCAGGAACGCGCGGCCCTGTTGGAGGAGGAGCCTCCAACGACGGGGAGCGAACGGTGGGACGTCTTCCTTGCCGCTCTGGCTGAGTACCTGGCCACCCGAGACGGTCGAGGGGTGGCCGCGTGGACTTCAAAGCGTCGGCTCGCGACCTTCTGGTTTCCGTTCGATAGCGCCGCCGCACGGGTAGATGCGGTGGTGCACGCGCCGGCAAGCTTCCGGAGCCGTGGGATCTTCGTAGCGCCGCAGGAACTGGGTGTCGCGTGACCTCTGAAGACGAGCCCCTTCTCGATCGCGCCCAGATCCAGGACCTCTTCCGCAAGCTCGCCGAGCGCTTGCAGAAGCGTGGTGTTGTGGGCGAGATCTACGTGATCGGTGGCGCGGCAATGGCCCTGGCGTATGACGCTGGGAGGGCGACGCGTGACATCGATGCGGTGTTCGTTCCGCACGGCATCGTGCTCGAGGAAGCGCTGGCGCTGGCAGCCGAGCTGGGCCTCCCACGGTGGTGGCTCAACGACCAGGCAAGCGCCTACATCGCACCGGGCGGCGACCCGGATGCGCCGAGGAGCTTCGATCATCCGAACCTGCGGGTGATGACGGCATCCCCGGAGCACCTGCTCGCCATGAAGGCGATGGCCGCACGGCGCCGGGATACTGACGACCTTCAACTGCTCGTCGACCGGCTCGGACTCATCAGCTCGCAACAGGTCGTCGAGCTGTGCCGCCGCGTCTTCCCGGACGAGGAACTCCCCGATCGTGCGCGCTTTGTGCTCGAGGACCTGTTCGAGGAGCACGCGTGACGCCGGACCCTGGCCCGTCGCTCGCGACGGGCGAGCATCACCGAGTACCGCTCTGCAGCGCCGCCTTGCTACGCACGACGGTTGGAACGGTCCCTACCGTGCCGGCGCCGCCCGTGACCCTAAGCGGCGCGATCGAGGCGCCGGGGCGCGGCGGCACTCACCTCCCCCTCACATCCTCACTGATACCTGACCGCAGCTTTGGTATCAAAAGACTCAGGTTTCGGTACGCAAGTCCACCCCCAGCGGCTACGCCGGCTACCCGCCTGCGTCTGCACCCTTGCGCCCCGCCGTAGCGTTCCACCCAGTCTCTCGCCGAGCGACCGACAGAGAGGATCGCAGATGACCATCCCCTCCGTTGGTGCCGCCATCTCCGCTAACAGCCAAGCGGTAGGCCTGGTCGCCGGCACCGAAGACTCCACGCCACTCCAGTTCAGCGTTGCCCTCGGCCCAGACGCGTACCTGCAGCTTGACGACGTCGTGGTGACCATCCGCCCAGTCGCCGGCGTCGGCCCGGTGATCACGTACGGCATCGTGACCCAAGTCCGGGCACGGCATGAGGGTGCGAGCTTCGGCTCCGACGTCTTCCTCATCTCCGAAGGCGTGCTGCCGGCTCACGTGCAGGAGATCGCGGAGGTCGCGACGACCCGTGTCGAGCCGGAGTGCTATGTGCCGCCGCTGCCTGGCGAAGCCGTCCGCCGCGCGACTGGAGACGAGCGTTCGCAGGCGCTTTACTTCGACCAGATGGACTCCAAGGTCCCCGTCGGGCTCGGCCGCGACGGTGAGCCGATCTACGTCAATCTCGAGTTTCTTGACGGCACCCGCGGCGCCCACGTATCGATCAGCGGCATCTCAGGAGTCGCCACCAAGACCAGCTTCGCGCTCTTCCTGCTGCATTCCATCTTCACCAGCGGCGTCCTCGGGGCCCGGGCCGTCAACGCCAAGGCGCTCGTCTTCAGCGTCAAAGGTGAAGACTTGCTCTTCCTCGACCACACCAACAAGCGGCTCGATGACGACATCCGCGCCGACTACGCACGCCTTGGGCTTCCCGCCGAACCGTTCCGTTCCGCCGGCTTCTACTCCCCACCCACCCCCGGCGACCTCACCGGCCGCCCCTACGTCGCCGGACGTACCAGCGGCGTCAACGCCTTCTGGTGGACCATCGACGACTTCTGCTCCGGCGAGCTGCTCCCCTACGTCTTCACCGACGCCGAGGACGAGCGCAACCAGTACACGATGGTCGTCCACCAGGTCGCGACGCGCCTCAAGCTGGACGCCACAAAGGCCGGGGCGGACGGAGCCGTCAGCATCGACGGCGAGACCATCCGCACGTACGAAGCTCTCGTCGACTTCATCGTCGGGCAGCTCGAAGACGACACAACGCGCGCGGCGTGGGCCGGTCCGGTTACAGGAGTCGGCACCATCAACGCGTTCATTCGCCGGCTGCGCTCGTCACTACGGTCGCTGCGCACCATCATTCTCGCCGACCTGCAAGACACCGGGACGCGGGCCATCTCCACCGGCAACCGGCAAGTGACCGTCGTCGATCTGCACCAGCTGCCGGAACGCGCGCAACGGTTCGTCGTCGGTGTGGTGCTCGCTGCCGAGACCGCCCGCAAGGAAGCGGCCGGGCCAGAAGGCTTGCTGTTCACCATGATTGACGAGCTGAACAAGTACGCGCCGCGCGAAGGCTCCAGCCCATCAAAGAGGTGCTGCTCGACATCGCCGAGCGTGGCCGTTCACTCGGCATCATCCTGATCGGCGCGCAGCAGACCGCCAGCGAAGTCGAGCGACGCATCGTCTCCAACAGCTCTGTGAAGGTCGTCGGCCGGCTCGATCCCGCCGAAGCGAGCCGGCCCGAGTACGGCTTCCTGCCGGCCAGCCAGCGCATCCGCGCGACGCTCGCCAAGCCTGGCACCATGTTCGTTGCGCAACCTGAGATCCCCGTCCCGCTCGCCGTGCAATTCCCGTTCCCCGCCTGGGCGACCCGCCGGTCGGAAGCCGGCGAAGCGACTGCGCGTACGAGATCCGTTGACGGCCCTTCGAAGGGTTTCTCGCAGCTGCCGCCACCGCTGGACGAGCAGCCTCCGTTCTGACCCGCGGCGCCACCGAAAAGGGGTATTCGGGTGAAGTTCCTGCACACTTCCGACTGGCATGTCGGCAAGACCCTCAAGGGCCACAGCCGCTTGCCGGAGCAGCGCGAGGTGCTAGGCGAAATCGTTCGTATTGCAAGGGATCGGGAGCTCGACGCGGTGCTCATCGCCGGCGACCTGTACGAGACGTCGGCACCCGGAGCCGAAGCGCAGCAGCTCGTCGTGCAGACGTTGCTTGCCCTCCGCCGTGCCGGCGCCGAGGTCTTCGCGATCGCCGGCAACCACGACCACGCACTCACCTTTGACGCCTACCGGCCGCTGATGGCTGCCGCCGGAATCACGCTGATCGGCTCAGCGCGGCCCGCGGCCAGCGGAGGCGTCGTGACGTTCGCCGCGCGCTCCACCGGGGAGCCGGTCAAGCTGGCCGTGCTGCCGTTCCTCTCGCAGCGATACGCCGTGACAGCCGCGGAACTCGTCGCTCATCGACCCGACGAAAACGCCGGCTCCTACGACGAAATGGTCCGTTCCGTCCTCAGCGAACTGACCGCCGAATTCTCCGCCGACGCCGTCAACCTGGTGATGGCCCACCTGACGGTCACCGGCGGCGAGTTCGGCGGCGGCGAGCGCCAGGCGCAATCCATCTTCGAGTACCACGTCTCGGCGAGCGCGTTCCCCATAACAGCTCACTACGTCGCGCTTGGGCACTTGCATCGCCGCCAAACGCTGCCCGCCCCTTGCCCCGTGAGCTATTGCGGTTCGCCGCTGGCGGTAGATTTTGGCGAGCAGGACAACACCAACGTCGTCTGCCTCGTCGAGGCCGCCCCCGGCATCCCGGCGAAGGTCACCGACATCCCCATCACGTCGGGACGGCGGCTCCGAACCATCCGCGGCACCGTCGATCAGCTGACAGCTATGGCGGATGAGTTCGGCGATGACTTCTTGCGCGTGTGGGTACGCGAGCCCGCGCGCGCAGGCTTGCAGGAGGCGGTGCAGAGCGCGCTCCCCAACGCGCTGGAGGTCCGTATCGACCCCGAATTTGCCGCACCTATCAGCACCTCGCGGCCCGCCTCGACGGGAGTCGATCGCAGTCCCGGCGAACTGTTTGCCGAGTTCTGCGGTCAGCAGGGCGTCGACGACAAGCGGGTCGAGAATCTGTTTGCCCGGCTGCATGACGAGCTCTCCGGCCAGGCGCCTCGTGGCATCGGCGTTGCCTCTCGTAGGACTCGCTGATGCGTCCCGTGCTGCTCAACATGACGGGCTTCGGCTCGTTCCGCGAACCCACCGAAGTCGACTTCACCGGAGCTGAATTCTTTGCCCTCGTCGGGCCAACGGGTGCCGGCAAGTCAACGGTGATCGATGCGATGACCTTCGCCTTATACGGCACGGTCCCCCGCTGGGACGACCGTCGAAAGGTCGCCTTCGCACTCGCGCCAACCGTCAATCGCGGCACGGTGCGATTGGTGTTCGACGTCGGCGGGGCGCGCTACCTGGTGGCCCGCGAGCTGCGTCGAAGCGGCGGGGCCAATCCGCAAGTGAGCGTCAAGAACGCGCGGCTAGAACGGTTGCTCGACCCAGCAGGACTCGGCGAGGTCGGTGAGCCCATCGAACAACTCGCCGCCGATTCGCTGGTGACTCCAGGAGTCGAGGATCTGCTCGGTCTGGAGTTCGACCATTTCTGCACGTGCGTCTCCCTTCCGCAGGGCGACTTCGCCGAGTTTCTGCATGCCAAACCCAGCGATCGGCAACGCATCCTGACGAAGCTGCTCGGCCTCGGTGTGTACGAGAACATCGCGCGTGAGGCGGGGGCCGAAGCCACCCGCCAGCGTGGCCGGGCGACCGTTCTCGGTGAGCAACTGGTCGGATATCTCGACGTGACGGAGGTGGCTGAAAAGGCTGCGACAGACCGGGTGAGCGCGCTCGAGAAGCTCGCCGAAAACGTCGACCAGGCAGTCCCCCGCCTGCTGGCTGCAGCCCAATCGGTGGCGGAGCAGTCGCAGACGGTCAAACGGATTTCCGCTGAACGCGATCAACTGGCTGGGATCACCGTCCCGGCCGGACTCAGTGAGCTGGACGGGCGTCGCGTGAAGGCTGCCGAGACGCTCGCGGCGGCAGCCGCCGAACAGCTGGCGGCAGAGCACGCCGACACTGAGGCACGCGAACGACGCCAGGCCGCTGCCCCGCGCGGGCCCCTTGAACAGGCCAAGCGTGACCACGCTGGCCTCGCCGCCGCACTTGCCGCAGAGCCTCTCGCTGCGACGGCCTGCCAGCAGGCCAAGGACACCGCTGTTTTGGCGACCGATGCGGCGAATGCATCCAGCCTCGTTACGGACGCAGCCAGTGAACGGCAGCGAAGCGCTATCACCAGCCAGGAAGCCGCCGAGACCACGGCGAACGGGCTTACCCGGGAGCTCGACAAACTCACCGACCTCAAGCCGCCGAAAGGCTTGGCGGCACTTGGGCGCACGCTCGCTGAGGCACAGGAAGCGCTCGTTGAAGCCAGGCAAGCGCTGGCGGGTGCGCAAGTCGCCGACGACGCCGCCCGGGAGACCGCAGCGACGGCACCCGCTCGCGGACCGCTCGAACAGGCTGCGCTGGCCCACACCGAACTTGCCACCGCGCTTCCGACGCTGCCGGACGTCGAGGCCCGCCACGACAAGGCCGTGTCAGATCACGCCGCGGCCACTGAGGTCGTCGAACACGCGCGCGCTCATCAGAGCCAACTGCGAGGGGCCCGCGAGGCGGCGTCCCGGGCCGACCTCGTTGCTGCGCTACGACCCCAGCTCTCCGTGGGAGACGAGTGTCCGGTCTGCGTGCAGCTGGTCAGCGCCCTTCCGCCGGCACTGCCCGCCGCCGGACTGGAGTCGGCTGAAGAGGCGCTGGCTGCTGCAGATCGCGACCTCGCTGCCGCTCAAAAGGCGGAGATCGCCGCCGAGCGCGTGGCGGGTACAACTCAGGTCGCCCGCGACAGCGCCCTGAACCGCATCAACCAGTTACGCGTCATGCTTGAGGACGCGCCCGCAACCCTGGCGGCCGCCCAGGGGGAGCTTGCGGAACTCGATGCGCTCACTACGCGGGCGAAGGCCGCCGATGGTCAGCTCCGGTCGGCCAGAGGAGCCCATGACAAGGCCGCTACGACGGCGGAGGCGGCGCGTTCGGCTCGCGATGCAGCCGGGCAGTCGCTGCGCGCTGCCCGTGACCCGCTCGTGGCACTAGGCGCCCCACCACCCGCCGACGACGTGATGGCCGGGTGGTCGACGTTGCTCGAATGGGCCGGCGCGCAGGCGGCTCATCGTGAGGCTCAGCTCATCGAGGCGCGGGAGAGGGTTGCCCAGGCCGCGGAAGGGCTCGCGTGCGCAGGAGACGCCCTGACGGCAGCTAAAACCCTGGAATCGCAGGCCCGTAGCGAAGAGAAGCGTGCCGCCGCTGCGGCAGAGCGAGCCCAGACCGAGCTGGAAGCCCTGGCCGTCCAGATTGACAGGCTGAGGTTCTCGCTTGAGGGCGCGCCGGATCTGGAGGCGGTGACCACCGAGCTGGGCCGACTCGACCAGCTCGACGCCGCAGCGGCGGCCGCTGATGCCCGGCTGCTAAAGGCTCGCACCGACCAGGCGTTCGCGTTCAAAGCGGATCAGTCGGTACGGGTGGAACTGCTCGCCGAACGCCAACACCTGGGTGCCGCCCGCGATCGGCTCGTCGAGCTCGGAGCGCCACCAAGCGTCGGCGATGACGTACTCAGTGATTGGACGGCCCTGGTCTCGTGGGCGCACGGCGAGGCCGAGACCCGCGTCACCAGTCTGGTGGCTGCAGAAACCGAGCGGGATGCCAGGCAGCTTCGGTACGATGTGGCCGGCGCGGCCCTGTCCGACGCTCTGAGCGACGCTGACGTCGAGTTCCGCCGTGATGTCACGATCGCCGAGGCCGCCAGCCCTGCGGTGGCTACAGCCCTTGCGCGGGCCATCTCAGCAAGCGCGCGGCTGGCCGAACGCCGGGAACAAGCCGCCAACCTGCGCGCTGAGCAGACGGCGGCGGAAGAGGCAGCCCAGGTCGCGCAATTGCTCGCGAAACTGCTCAGGTCGGACAACTTCCCGCGCTGGCTGGTCGCGTCTGCGCTCGACGTACTCGTCCTCGAGGCATCGACTAGCCTCGCCGAACTTTCCGGTGGCCAGTTCGAACTCACCCACGAGGACGGCGAGTTCCTGATCGTCGACCACGCGGACGCCGACTCACGTCGTCCAGTACGAACCCTCTCCGGCGGGGAGACGTCCCAGGCCAGCCTCGCACTCGCCCTCGCGCTCTCGTCGCAGATGGCGACACTCGCCGCGGCAGGCGCCGCCCGGCTTGACTCGATCTTCCTCGACGAAGGTTTCGGAACGCTGGATGAGTCGACGCTCGAAGTCGTCGCGGCGACGCTGGAAAACCTTGCGCACCAAGGGGATCGGATGGTCGGCGTCATCACTCATGTCGGGGCGCTCGCCGAGCGGATCCCGGTGCGGTTCACGGTCAAACGTGATCAGCTCACGTCCTCGGTCGTGCGGGAGGGGCCATGAGCGCTCCGGCGAAACCCGGCATGCGGTTTCACGTCGACGCCTGGGATCCGTCTTACGGGACCAGCACCGACGCCGAAGTTGATCTTCGGGAGTCGACCGCACGCACGGTTCTGGATGTCGAGCTGCCGATGGACCGTTGGCGACCGATCGATCCAGCCGCCGCCGTAAAGCCGCCAGCAGCGGTGCTCTTCGTGGACGGGGTGCGGCGAATAGACGCCCGGGTATGGGTGGATAACCCAGCAGTAGCAGGCAGTTCCGCTGCTGGCATCTGCGCGTCGTACGCTGCCGGCGTCATCTGCTGCTGCGACGCAGGTGCTCACGTCATAGCCGCCCAGACGAAACGCGGGCTGTTCACCGCCGCGCCACACGCCGTCGACATCGAAACCCGGGCGGGCCGCTACTCAGCGACCTTCACTGCTCCGCCGTCGGGCACCCCGCTGCTGACGGCACTCAGCCTGGCACTTCAGGTGCGCCTCGGCGAGACGGAAGTGGCTACGGCGCTCCCCCTGCCGATCTCGCCGCGCATGGCGTACCGGTTGATGAAGACCTGCTCGTGATCGATGGGCCGCTACGCGGTCGCCAGCATCTTCCGCGAACACTGGGCTTCATCAAGACGCACCACAGCGAGTACTTGCCGCCTGAGCAGCACGCGATCGTCAGCCTGCTCGGATCCGGCCAGCGCACCCCGGTCTTCCTCATTGGTAGCAGCTGGGACCGGCATACCTGGTATCTGCGGCTGCCCTGTCCTCCCGGCGCGCCGTGGGCGGGGGTCGCACGCGTCGAGTGCAGCGCAGACCTCAAAGCCGTCGACGCGATTGCTCTTGCAAACCTCAGCCAAGCGACACTGTGCCGGTACGCATCCGACGAGTACAAAGACGCGCGCGCCCCGCAGAACCTCTACCCGATTGGCGGCCTGGAACGCGAGTTGCGTCACCGGCTGGGGGACGCGAAGCTGCTGTTTCGGGCGCTGCGCCGGGCTGCCGGCTGAGCGAGCGCACCGGCCGCTTGTACCCGGCGTCCCCGAACAGCGGTATGGTCACCGGTATGGCGGAGATGCAGAAGGTCACCGTGACCCTTCCGGTCGGGACCGTCGCAGCTGTCCGCCGGTTAGTCGACCAGGGCGCGGCCGCGTCTGTCTCTGGCTTCGTGCAGCACGCCGTCGGAGTTGCTCTGGACGACGCCGCCGGGTGGAGCGCAGCGCTGAACGATGCGCTAGCGAGCACCGGTGGGGAACTCTCGTCCCAAGAGCGCGCGTGGGCTGACGGGATACTCGAACACGGGGCTGGCGCTGGTGCAGCGTGACCCGCGGCGTGACGCTTGATGCGGGCGCTCTCATCGGCCTTGACCGAGGAGACCGTCGGATCCTCGCGCTGCTGTCAAGGGCGCTCGAAACCTCCGCGGGAGTGACCATCCCTGCCACCGCTCTCGCGCAGGCGGTGCGCAATCCCGCTCGGCAGGCGCGACTCGGCCGTCTGGCGCGGCAACCGACTTCGGACGTCGTGGCGCTGGACCGGGTGGACGCCGTCAGCGTCGGGCGCCTGCTCGCCGCGAGCGCCACGAGCGATGTCGTCGCCGCACACGTCGTCATCTGCGCCCGCCGGACGGGTCAGGCGGTGGCTACGACCGATCCCCGCGATCTAAGGCACCTGGACCCCTCGCTGACTCTCGTCGAACTCTGACGACCCGCCTACCGACGACGACCCCGTGCCTATCTGCCGCCCCGAGCAACCGCGCTTCGCCAGCCCCGCCGAGCGGCAGGTCTGGGAGCTTCTCCGCGGCCAGTTGCGCAAGGACGACATCCTGCTCGCCAACATCCGCGTCACCAACCGCAGGCAGGACTACGAAGCCGACATTGTCGTCCTGATGCCCGACGCAGGTGCGGTGGTCGTCGAAGTGAAGGGCGGCAGCGTCTGGCGGGAGAGCGGCTGCTGGCGTACGACGAGGCGCGGCGACGCGGTGACAATCGACCCCGTCGACCAAGTTCGTGGGACGCGATACGCGCTTCGCGAGTACGTCGAGGGTGACCCGCGCTGGCACGGCGACGGTCGGCGACGCATCCGCTGGGCACATGCGATCGCGCTGCCGAATACCGAGCTTCCAAGCGACTTCGCGTGTCCTGACTGCCCGCGCTGGATGGTCGCCGACCGCACGAACCTCACCAGCCTCGCGGCCTTCCTGCGTGAGATCCCGCGCCGTCAGGAAACGACGCTGCGTCCGCTCGATAAAGACGACGGGGCAACGATTCTCGAGGTGCTCGCTGGACGTGGGCAGGCCCAACGGGACGTGGTCGCCGAGGCGGATGAGCGCGAGTTCGACGCGCAGCGCCTCACCGAGGAACAGGCCATGATTCTGGGTGCGATCCGGTTGCTGAATCGAGTCGAGATTCGGGGCGGCGCGGGTAGCGGCAAGACCTGGCTCGCCATCGAACAGGCTCGGCGACTCACGAGTTCAGGGAAGCGCGTTGCGCTGCTCTGCTACTCGCGTGGTTTGGCCGCGTTTCTGAACCGGATAATGCTGACCGTGCCGAAGCGCGATCGGCCCGCGTACGTCGGCGAATTCCACAGTCTCGGGCACCTCTGGGGCGCGCCGACGGGAAGCGACGACGACAGCGACTACTGGGAGCACCGGCTACCCGAACACATGCAAGAGCTCGCGGCAGCCCTACCCGTGGCGCAGAAGTTCGACGCCGTCATCATCGACGAGGCGCAGGACTTCGCCGACGCCTGGTGGCCGGCTGTCCTCGCCTCACTGAGCGACGAGGAAACCGGCGGCCTCTACGTGTTCAGCGATGAAGGTCAGCGGGTCTTCGCACGCTTCGGGCAACCACCCGTGCCACTCGTCCCGCTCATGCTCGACCACAACCTGCGCAATACGAAACAGATCGCTGCGACGTTCAACTCGCTTGCGCCAATGCGAATGCGGCTCTTCGGGGGCGACGGGCCTGCCGTACGTTTCGTGGAGTGCCGCTCTGCTGAGGCACTTTCGGCGGGCGACGACGCCGTCGAGCAGTTACTCGATGAGGGCTGGCCCCCCGACGACATCGCCCTGCTCACGACGGGCAGTCGCCACCCGGAGCAAGCGCAACGGCAAGCGATCGGCCAGGACCAGTACTGGGCGTCGTTCTGGGACAAGGACCAGGTCTTCTACGGCCACGTGTTGGGCTTCAAGGGACTCGAACGTCGCGCGGTCGTGCTGGTGTTGAACGAGTCGGTGATCGGTGACCGTTCACGCGAACGGCTTTACGTCGGCCTGTCCCGCGCACGGGACCAGCTCGTGGTGTGCGGGAGCAGCGACGACATTCGACGGCTCGGCGGCGACGACGTCCTGCGACGCATCAAGGGTCAGTAGGACGCAACCCGACAAAGACGCCGCCGCATCGGATCGTGGGCGTGGCGGAGCAGCTAGGCAACCGCAGCAGCAAAGGACGTGTAGACGTCCGGCGGCAACGGCTGGTCCAGTTCCCAGACGAAGGCGATCGGACGCTCGTTCTCATGGCTCTTGTACCGCGCCGTACCCAGGCAGCGGAAGGCGCGGTCGTTAGTGTGTAAGCGCGCAAACAGGACCACGCTGGATCCGAGCGACGCGTGGTTGATGTAGCGCTGCCCGGTCGGGCTGTCGACCGAGGTCGTCGACTGACTCTCCCAGTGGACGAGGGTCCGGCTGATCGCGTAGTCCTGGTAACGAGTGGTCGGTGAGAAGCCCTGGTCGCCGGTCTTGTCGAGCGTGAAGACGAAGAGGTCGGCCTTCTCGGACTCGACGTAGCGGACGCCCTCTCGCCAGCTTGGTGTTCGCGCTCCCTCACCGACACCGAAAGCCGCCAGAATCTCCTGACGCGTATAGCGGGCATGCGCCCTCATCGGCACTGCGGGACCAAGCCGCAGGCTCGGGTGCAGGTGGTCAACGCGCGCCGAGAGCACGTCGAGCAATTCGACAAGCTCGTTCCGGACCTGAGGATGCTCGTCAAGCTGGGTGACAGCGGCCTGGATCGAGGCGGACTTGCCTACCGAACTGATCGAGGTGACGAGCATCCTCAGGAGCCGCCGTTCACGTTCATCGAGTCCACGTAGGTCCAGCGGCTGCCTGGTGTCAGCGAAGGAACGGTAGGCAGCGATCCGGCCATCGTCGTCCACGTGAAGTAGCCGGCCGACCGCGCGTAGCAGAGTCACCTCCTGCGGGCCGGCGGCAAGAGTCGGCAGGCCCGCTTCCCTGCGCAGCTCCGTCCAGCTGTGATTGTTGGCGTACACGTCCTCGAGCTCGAGGCCGGTCTGCAGCAAGTAGGTGGCCAGCGAGACATCGCCGAGGGACCGAAGCTCGCTGCACTTCTCGCGCCACTCGCTCGGTACGGCGTTACGGATACTTCGCAGCACGATCTCGCGCCCAACAGGATCCAGAGCCAGGCTGCATCCCGCAGGCAGGAACGGAAAGCCTTGCTCAACCTGATGCTCGACCTCGATCCGGGAGCCACCCAACAGCGCCCGGAACCGAAGGTCGTAGCGGAACTCCTTACGGTGATGGCCAACGAAGTCGAGAACGGTGCACAGCCGCTTGCCCTCCGCCTTGCGTAGGCCTCGACCCAGCTGTTGAAGAAACAGTGTCGGACTCTCGGTGGGTCGCAGCAGCAGCAGGGTGTCGACGGTCGGCACATCGACACCCTCGTTGAACAGATCCACGGTGAAGACGACCTGAACGCGCCCCGCAGCAAGGTCACGTAGCGCCCGTTGGCGTCCCTCGCGTGCCGTGTCTCCCCAGATGGCGACCGCGGCCATGCCCGCCTGCCGGAAGCGCTCGGCCATGAACCGGGCGTGTTGAATGCTGACGCAGAAGCCGAGCGCCCGAATGGTCCTGACGTCGGTGACCTTCTGGCGTACCTGATCGATGACACGATGAGCCCAGACGTGGTCAGCCGTCAGCAGGTTGGTAAGCGCTTCGATGTCGTACCCACGCCCGCGACGCCACGGGATCTCAGAAAGGTCGACGTCGTCGGAGATGCCGAAGTAGTCGAACGGAACCAGGAACTGCTGATCGATCGCGTCCCACAGCCGCAACTCGGCGGCAATGCGACCGTCGAAGTGGCCCAAGACGTCGAGTCCGTCGGCCCGTTCAGGAGTCGCGGTCAGACCCAGGAGCTCGCGGGGGGCAAGCCGCTCGAGCAGCGCGTCATAGGACGGCGCTGCCGCGTGGTGAAACTCGTCCAAGATGACGACGTCAAAGTGTTCCGGGTCGATCAGGCCAACGCCGCTCGCGTTCAGACTCTGGATCGACGCGAAAACGTGGTCAAACCGGCTGGGGCGACTGCGACCCACCCACTTCTCCCCAAAGGCGGCGTCGCGCAGGACGTGGCGGAAAGTGTTACGACTCTGATCGAGGATCTCCTCGCGATGGGCGACGAAAAGCAGGCGATCGCGCGGCATCGTGCAGCGCAGGCGGGCGTAATCGACGGCGGCCATGACGGTTTTCCCGGTTCCAGTGGCGGCGACGAGCAAGTTGCGATGGTGGCCCCGCTGACGCGCAAGAGCGATCTGGTCCAGCAAGAGGTCTTGGAACGGACGCAACCGGACTTCGAGTGGACTCAGGAGAAGCTGCAGTCCGCCATCCGCTATCTCGGTTCGCTCTCGAAACTGGTCCCGGTCATAGGGAAGGAAGTCGTCGCTCGCCCAGTAGCTCTCGAAGACAGCGGCGATCTTGGCGAGCGCGTCAGGGTTTCGAGCCTCGGCCAGTCGAACGTTCCACTCCAGGCCGGTCACTTGCGCGGAGTGCGTGAGGTTCGATGAGCCCACGTACGCCGTCGAGTACCCGGACGCTCGGTGGAAGAGCCACGCCTTCGCATGCAGCCGCGTGATCGTTGTGTCGTAGGACACCCGCACTTGGGCGCCGATTCCCATCAGCTCGTCGAGCGCCCGCTGCTCGGTGCTGTTCGTGTACGTCGTTGTCAGTATCCGCAGGGGTTTGCCAGCTTGGCAGTGACGTCGCAACGGCTCCAAGAGCGTCCGTACCCCGCTCCACCGGATGAACGCCATCAACACGTCGATGGTGTCCGACGACGGGATCTCCGCACGGGTTTCGTGGACGAGAACCGGCTCGCCGGGGGCGTTCGTGAGGACGGTGGTATCCAGGAGAGGCGTGAGCGGCCGCTCGACGACCTCGGGCGTGCCGTCAGGAAGCCTGCGGAGGATGGAATGCAGGACGCGGGCCGGTTCAAGCGGAGCCTCAGCCATGAGGCCCAGGTCCGCATCGGTCAGAGTCTGCATGTGACCGAGTACGTCCGCAGCCAGTTGAACGGCTCGCTCCGCGCGTTCGGTTTCTGGGAACGCATGGATCGTCCGGGCGATCAGCCGTGCGATGTGTCGGGAGACCCGGTCTGCCGACTCCGCGTTAGCAAGGGCACCACGGCTGGGAATCAGCTCGACCGGCAAGCGGTCCAGAATCTCCTCAAGTCGGGCGGTAAGCAGCGACTCGTACAGTCCGGCGGACGGCGTTGGATTCACAATGGGAGCTTGACCGTCGGGTCGGCGCACGCCTAGCGACACACCACATGAGCATTGCTTAAGTTCTACTGGCAGGCGACACCGTTGTGATCGGCGTCGAGCCCAGACCGGTATCCCGGCTGCCCCTCCAGGAGCGGTGCCTTGCCTGCTGCCCGAACCCTGCCACAGCTGGAGTAGTAGACCTGCCCGCTCGCGGTAGGGACTGGCAATCTCCCCGCCGACGACGAAGTAGCCGGCGCAGGCGCGCTTCCCGCGGCCTGCTCGGTGTTGCCCGCGCACGTCTGGCGGCTCCAGAGCCCAAGCCTGGCCGCTTTCGCTTTCACCTCTGCTGCTCGGAACTGGCTCTGATAGCGGTACGGCTGGTCGTATGTGTACTCGTGGGCGTATCCCGTACGGACCATCACCTCGTTGAACATGGTGTGCGCGTCGAGCCACACGTAGACCAGATCGCGGCCGTAGAGGTCGCGGCGATTCTGGCTAGCGTCGTACTGGATCCACACGCTGCGCCCGGCGAGCAGTTGCTCTGCTCGAGCCGACGCTTGCGGGCCAAAGCACTGGACGGGCTTCGACGGATGCTTGGTCTCCGGAGTATCTATGCCGATGAGACGAAGCTTCACCGACCGACCACCGATAGAGACACGGTCCGTGTCACCGTCGACGACATCCGTGATCCGGTACGGCCCCAGCGCATCCGACGGCCGGGTGAGACCGGAGCTCGCTCCGACAGGCGCAACCATGGTGGCCCGGTTCGACGGCGCGGGAGAAGACGCGATCGGCTGAGAAGTGGCCGGCGGGGCACTGCTCGGCTGGTGACTCGGAGAGCTGCTGCAACCGGCGCCAAGAGCTAGGAACATCGCCACTGCGCAGACCCGGTTACGGCCGTAGCGGTTCCACGGGTGAGCCAACAATTCCGTCACTATCTTGTCATCGGGCCGCTTAGCCGACGACTTATAGGCCAATCGGTCGAAGCCGTTCGGCATCGACGCTCCCGCCAGCGAAATTGTCGGTGCCCCGGTCTACGGTGACACCGATGCCTGGAAACCATTGGCGGAACGTGACCATAGTCGCCACGCGATTCGGCCCCGAGAGCTTCGAGGCGCTACGGGACGCGCTCCAGGCTGTCCGCGCTGGTGACCCGCTGGCGCCGGTGGACGTCGCGGTTCCCTCGTCGTTCGTTGGCGTGACGGTCCGGCGCCGGCTCGCAGACCCGGGTCTGGTCGGCGTGCGATTCGCACCGTTGCCGCGCGTGATCGCGGACCGGGCGCTCCCCGTACTCGCGGTGCAGGGCGTGCAGCCCCTCACAACCGCGCAGCGCCGCGCTGCCACCAAAGCGGTGCTTGCCGTCTCCACGAGCGAGCTTGCGGACAGCGCGCGAAGGTCTGGCAGCACAACGGAGGTCGTCGCGGGCGTCTTCGCCGAGTTGGACGATGCTGACGCGAGCGAAGAGACCTTGCTGGCCCTGGACAGCGCTGGTCGATGGCCCGCCGAGATAGCCGCCCTCTACCGCAGCTACGTCGAGTTGGCCGCAGACGCGGCCCGTCCCCGCCGGCTGGTAGAGGCCGCGCTGCACAACACGACCAACACCCCGCTGATCGTCTACTTGCCGCGCAGACTCACCCCGGTCGAGCTGCGCTTCTGCACCGGCCTCGCTCAACAGGGCCGCTTACGCATCATCGTGGGGCTCACCGGCGAGGAGCCTGCCGACACCGATGCCCGCGCGATCCTCGACCGCCTCGCGCCGAAGGTCGTCCAGCCGGTCTCAACCGCTAGGCCGACGCACGCCCAGACCAAAGCACTCCCTGACGCCGAGGAGGAAGCTCGATACGCAGTGCGGCGCATCCTGGCGCACCTGACGCAACACCCCGACGCACGCCTGGACCGCGTTGGAGTCGGCTACCGGGCGACGCCGTACGCCCGGCTCATCGCCGAGCAGCTCTCGGCCGCCGGTCTGCCACATCACGCGCCCAAGCAGCGCTCACTCACGCAGACCGTTCCGGGCCGCGCGTTGCTTGGCTTGCTGCGACTTCCCGACGAGCAGTGGTCGCGGGCCGCCGTCCTGCGCTGGATAAGGGACGCGCCCATCCGCGACGGGCGCAACCACCTGCCGACCGCATCGTGGCAGCGCGAGGCAGGTGAAGCCGGGATCACCCGCGGACGGATCGAGCATTGGCAGGAAAGGCTGGAAACGCTCGCCGACAGGACCGAGCGGACACGCGTCGACGTGGGCATCACCTGGCCGGCAGAGCGCGCCGCGGAGATACGGGCGCTTGCGGCGTTCGTCACCGATTCCGCCCGACGCGTCGAAGAGACCGCTGCCGCGAAGTCGTGGCCCGAAGCCGCCGCGCTACTTCGCGGCACACTCGATCACTACCTCGGCGGCGCGCAAGCGGCCGCGGCGTGGGGCGGAAGTCCGGACTCCCTCAAAGACCCAGAGGTCAAGGCGCGCTGCGACGTTGAGCGCGACGCTTACGAAGAGACGCTCGCCGTCGTCGAAGGGTTGGCGGCCCTCGACGACCTGGCACTCCCCTACGACCGGGAGGCACTGCTCGACGTCCTCGATCAGGAGCTTGAGCAACGGGTACGCGAAGCGACCGGACTCGGTCGCGGCGTACTCGTCGGCCCCATCTGGGACCTTGCCGGAGCCGACCTCGACCTGCTGATCGTCGTAGGCGCGACCGAGAGTGCGTATCCGCCGCGGGGACGCGAACATCCGCTGCTCCGCGACGATGTCCGCGAGCGCATAGGGCTTCGGACGCTCGACGCCCGCCGCGCCTCAGAGCGGCGCGACCACCTCGCGGTGTTGGCATCCGCGCCTGAGGTCGTGCTCACCCATCCCGTCGCGGACACCCGTGCTCAACGAGGCGCCGAACCCGCGCCCTGGCTGCTCGAGCAGACCCACCCGCGCCTCAGCTCACGGTCGGCGAAGCAGACGGCGCCGGCTTCGTTCCAAGCCGCTGTCTGTGACGAATCACTTCCGCCGGTATCGCTCAGCGAGTACGACGCCCGGATCACCGTCATTGCCGCACCCATCGATTCGCAACATCCGCTCGCCAAGGCCGACCCCGTTCTCGCCCGAGGCATTCAGGCATCGCGCGACCGTACCGGCGGCGTGTTCGGCGCGTGGACCGGCGGCCTCAGCCATCCGGTGCCCGAGCCGGTCATTCTGAGTCTCGAACGAACGCTCTCCGCGACATCGCTTCAGCGGTATGCCGAGTGTCCCTTCCGCTACTACCTCCACAGCGTGCTCCGGGTACGGCCGCTCGATGAGCCCGACCCCGACAAGGTCGACGCCGCGGAGCGCGGCTCGGCTTCGCACGACGTGCTTGAGCAACTCGTTCGTGCTGCCATCGAGCGCGGCAAGCCGCCTTCAGAGCCGTGGTCACTCGAAGAACACGACGAGGCCCAGCGCATGCTCGGTGAGCAAGCCGCCCGCATGCAAGCGGAAGGGAAGGCAGGCCATCCAACGCCATGGGCGGTGCAGGTCCGGCGATGGCGACGTCAGCTCCGCCAAGTACTCGTCGCTGACGACAGCTATCGCGCCGCCCGCCAGGCTTGGCCGCTGGATGTTGAGCATTGCTTCGGCGACGAGGCAGCTCTCGTTGTCGACCTGCCGAGCGGGCAGGTGCGACTGGCCGGCTCCATTGACCGCGTCGACAGAACTGGCGATGGCTCGCTGGTGGTCCTGGACTACAAGACCGGCAAATCCGAGAAGTACGAGGCCTTTCCCCACGAGGGAGCCGCCGCAGCGAGCGCTGACTTCACTGACGCGGGCAAGCGCTTGCAGTTGCCTCTGTACGCGCTGGCCGCGCAGCGCGACTACGGCGACGAGGCGACCCCGGTTTCGGCCTACTACTGGTTCGTCGACGAGGGTGATGCGCGTCGCGGCGGGCCGGTCGACGATGCGGCCCTCAGCCGGTTTCGCGATGTGCTCGACACTGTCGCCGGCGGCATCCGCGACGGAGCTTTCCCGGCCCGTCCCGGTGAGTTCGACAACTTCTTCCGGTCGTTCGAGAACTGCGCTTGGTGCGACTTTTCCCGCCTGTGCGCAAGCACGCGCGACGACCTTTGGGCCGAGGTGCGTACCGACCATCGCGTCGCTCGCTATGCCGAGCTGGCAGAACCTTCGCAGAAGCAGACATGACGGTCCAGCTCACCGATCAACCGGCACGTGACCGCATCGTCAATGGCCACGACGAAAACCTCTTCGTCGATGCAGGTGCCGGGAGCGGCAAGACCAAGCAGCTCGTCGACCGGATAGTCGCGCTCGTCGCCACCGGCCACTTGCCGTCAGTCCAAGCCCTGGCTGCGATCACGTTCACCGAAAATGCCGCGACGGAGCTCCGAACGAGGGTGCGGGAGGCGCTCGAGGATGCCGCCGTGTCTACCAAGCTGGCAGCCGATGAACGTGAACGATGCACGCAAGCACTGATCGACCTCGATGACGCCGCCATCACAACCCTGCACGGATACGCCTCTCGACTGCTGGCTGACGCCCCGATGGAAGCCGGACTGCCGCCGGGCTTCCGGGTGCATGACGCCGTCCGAACCAGCATCGACCGCGATGCGTGGTGGCGCCGGTTGCTCGATGACTGGTACGCCGAGCCGAGGCTATCGGAGGTCTGGCGCGTTGGACTCACTCTCGGGCTCACCCCCGCGTACCTGAAGGAGGTCGCCGTCGCTTTCGACGCCAATTGGGATCTCCTCATTCGCCACCCGATCGTCGTTCAGTCGCTTCCAGTCCTGGACCCAACGGCGGTTCTGGCGCCGTTGCAGCGCCTACTCGAGTACGCCGGTGATCAGGGGCCGGTTGGTGACCGGCTGACCAAGCACATCGACGCCGTCATCGTAGGGCTGGTGCGCGAGACGGGGGCCGAGCCAGATCCGCTGCAAGCATTGGCGATCCTCGCAGAGGCGACCATCCAGGGCGGCAATATTGGCAGCGGCCCAGCGTGGGCGAAGGTGGGCCTGCACAAACCCACCGCGTGCGGAATGCTCGACGAATCGGCGCAAGCGCGCGACGCCCAGGTCGCTGCCTGTCGCGTCGGCGTGACGACCGCACTGACCGCGCGGCTCCGGGAGGCAGTGCTCGACCATGCCCGCGAGCGCCGTGAACGCGGCGAGCTGTGGTTCCACGACCTCCTCGTATACGCCGTTCAGCTACTCAGAGGCGATCCCGAGGTTCGCGCGGCGACGCGCCAACGCTGGCAAGTCGTGTGCGTCGATGAGTTCCAGGACACCGATCCCCTGCAGGTGGAGCTGGTTCACCTGATCGCCGGGCTCGACGACGGCGCCTGGCCGGAGGCGAGCGTGGACGGTGGACGCTTGTTCTTCGTCGGAGATCCCAAGCAATCGATCTATCGCTTCAGGCGCGCAGAAGTCAGCCTCTTTGCGCAAGTGCGTGACATCTACGAACCGGGGCGGCTCGGCCTGACCCACAACTTCAGATCTCGGCCGGCAATCCTGGCCGCGGTCAATGCCGTCTTCGAATCGCACCTTGGTGGCGATCCGACCATCGGCTACCAGGCGCTCGAGGCGGCGCGGCGCCCGGTGGCCAGCGACCCCGGGCCCGACGTCCTATTGATCGGTGGCCCCTCCCCCGAAGCTATCGGCAAGGTGCGCGACGACGAGACCGAACACCTCGCCAGCACCCTTGCCCAGGCGCGCGGTTCGTGGCTCGTCGACAAGGACTCCGCTCGCCCGGCGACCTACGGCGACATGGCGATCCTCGTACCGACACGGACCTCGCTCGGCCAGCTCGAAGACGCTCTCGACCGTCACAACGTGCCGTACCGCATCATGAGCCGCTCGCTCATCTGGGAGAGCGATGCCGTCCGCGATCTGGTCACGGTCCTGCAGGCCATCGATGAGCCCGCAGACCAGGTCGCGCTCGCCGCGACGCTGCGCCATCCGATGTTTGCCTGCAGCGACGACGACCTCGTCGCCTGGCGGGTCGGCGGCGGAAGCTGGCGCTACGAAGCGCCGGTGCCGGATGAACTGCAGGACTCGTCCGTCGCAGCGGGCATGCAGGCGATTCGTCGCTATCACCAGTTGCGGTGGTGGCTGCCCGTGAACGTTCTGCTCGATCGGATCATCCGGGAGCGGCGCGCCATCGAGCTGACGGCGGCGTATCGACGACCGCGCGACCACTGGCGCCGGTTGCGCTTCCTCGTCGACCAGTCACGCCTGTTTCTCGATAGCGGCGGCACGGGCCTCACGGAGTTCGTTCGCTGGGCTCTGGAGCAGATCGAGAGCGCCGCCGACGCCATCGAAACCGTGACGCCTGAACGGGATGACGACGCCGTCCAGATCCTGACCATTCACGGGTCCAAGGGCCTGGAGTTCCCGATCGTCGCTCTCACCGGCATCAACAGCGGCCCGTTTCGCGGCGGTCACGTCCTTTGGCCGCACGATGCGCCACCAGAAGTGACGCTCAACCACAAATTCACGACCGCCGGTCACGGAGCAGCCCAACAGGCAGATCGCATCCTCGAAGAGGCTGAGGCTCTGCGCCTGCTGTACGTGGGCATGACACGCGCGGCTGACCATTTGGTCGTCTCGATGTACCACCATCCGCCCCGCAAGGGGAAGGTGGAAACGCACGCCTTGCGTCTGTACGCCATGCTTTCGGAGCTTGCCGCGGTGGGTGCCGTGCACGAGCCGGCGCTTTCCCCGGCGGAGGGCTTGACTGCCGCCACCATCTCGCCGACCGACGGGCTCGCCGACGTGATTGGCCAACGGAACGCGTTCCTCGAAAGTCGCGAAAAGCTGCTCACCGCGGTCGTGCGCCGGCTGCCGACTACTGCAACAGGGCTCCTCGCCGCGAGTGAGCCGGAAGAGCCGGCCGACCCTCTCGTCGACGCGGTGACTGAAGCCGTTGACGTCCTGCCCCCGATCTCCCGCAGCGGCGCAACCCTCGGCAGCGCCGTGCATCGCGCGTTGGAGCTGATCGACCTCGCAGTCGCGACGCGTGAAGGGGTCCAACGAGCGGCCACGGCCGCCTGCACGGAGCTCGGCATCAGACGGTTGGAACACCAGGTGTCTACGCGGGTGCTCGTCGCGCTCGACGCACCGATCTTGCAGGAGGCGGCGCGTAGCCGGCACTGGAAAGAGGTGCCGATCGTCGCCGCCCTTGATGGTCGGATCGTCGAGGGATTCATAGACCTGGTGATTGACGGCGACGAGGGCCTCATCATCGTGGACTACAAGACTGATTCCGTACGCTCTGCCGTCGACGTCGAGGCGAAGGTCGCTCACTACACGCCTCAGCTTCGTGCGTACGCGCGGGCCGTGTCCGTAGCCACCGGCCGGCCGATTGTGCGAGCGGTCCTGCTGTTCTGCGGACCCGACCGTGCTCAGCCCCGAGAGATAGCACTCGATGCCTGACTGAGCCGGCAGTCGTCGCGACGGGACCGACGTCCTGACGCGGGGAGGACAAAGGACTCCCCGCGAAGGATGGCCGACGGCGACGATGGACATGTGACCCCGCCGGCCCGCCACGTGACCGTCCTGTGAGTGAGTCGCTGCACGTCATCTTTGGCACTGGCCAGGTGGGTCGTGCCCTGGCGGCCCGGTTGGCGGCGTCGGGTCTGGCCGTCCGGGCAGTCTCCCGAAACCGGCCCGCCACCCTCGCTGGTGGCGTCGATTGGCGGGCGGCCGACGTCGCCGATCCCGAGGCAGCTCTCGACGCGGCCACCGGTGCCTCGGTCGTCTACCAGTGCCTCAATGCCCCGTATACCCAGTGGCCGAAGGTCTTCCCACCACTTCAGCGAAACGTGCTGAGCGCGGCTGAACGCGCGAAGGCACTGTTGGTGACGCTGGAGAACGTGTACGGCTACGGCCCGACCGACGGTAAACCGATGACCGAAGACCTGCCCTTGTCAGCCACCACAGCCAAGGGCCTGACGCGAGCGGCGATGACGGCCGAGTTGCTGGCCGCCGAGAAGGCCGGACGGGTCCAGATCGCGATCGGACGTGCCTCCGACTTCTTCGGCCCCGGGGTTGCGGAGTCCGCCCTGGGCTCGCGGGTTTTCGCCAATGCGGTCGCGGGCAAGCGGGCCGACTTCATCGGCAACCCGGCCCTGCTGCACACCTACAGCTACGTTCCGGACATCGCGACTGGCCTGATGACGCTGGGTACCGATGAACGCGCCTTCGGCCAGGTCTGGCACCTTCCGGGACCTGAAACCGTCACCACCCGCGCCGTTCTCGATCTGGTCGCGAACGAGGTCGGGCATCCCGTCGTGGTGCGCAACGTCCCCAAGGTCGCCTTGCATGTCCTCGGGCTGGTGAGCCCGATGATGCGCGCACTAGCCGAGATGTCCTACGAGTTCGAACAGCGGTTCGTCCTTGACACCTCCAGGTACGAGTCCACGTTTGCCACCGCCACCACCCCGCTCCGGACCGCGATTATCGACACCGTCGCCTGGTATCGGGCGCAGGGGAGCACGCCTTGACCATCGTCAGCACACCCGACGCCCTCCCGCTGAACCCCGTCAAATGACAGGACGAGCAGAATCGGCGGGCTGCACTCGTAGGCCGATGAGAGGTCGTTATCGGGTGTTCCTGGCCGCAACGTCGGGTGCGGCGGCCAGCGCGTACCTGCTGGTGAGGCCCTGGCTTCTTCGGTGGGGCGCCACCGATAGAGAGCTTCAGGAGTGCCTCCTTGGGGATGACCTCATCCCCAAGGCGAGCCTGACGGCGACACGCGCCATAACGATCGGTGCCAGCACAGCGGAGGTGTGGCCGTGGGTCGCCCAGATGGGCCAGGGGCGCGGCGGGTTCTACTCCTACGACCGGCTCGAGAACTTGTTTGGTTGCGACATCCACAGCGCCGATGAGGTCGTGCCCGAGTGGCAACACCTCTGCATCGGTGACGAGGTCAGACTCGCACCGGAGGTCGCTCTCCGTGTCGTTCGGGTCGATCCGGAACGGGCATTGGTCGTGAGCGGCGGAGTCCCCATGGGCACGACGCCGGCCCCCTACGAATTCAGCTGGGCGTTCGCCCTCAGCGACGCAGGCGGCGGGAGCACCCGGCTCGTCGTTCGCGAGCGCTACGCCTACACGCGGTGGTGGACCGGGCTTATGGTCGAGCCGATGCAGCTGGTGAGTTTCGTGATGACCCAACGCTTGCTGCGCGGGATCCGGGTCCGCGCCACCCGATCAGGAACCGTGAATCGTCCGAACGTGGCAGCCCGTCAGTCGAGTGGCAGTCCGTGAACACAACAAAGCGATCCGAGATGACGAGGACGTCACTGTGGATTGCGCTCGGCGCGGGTGTCGGGTTGACCTTCGGCCTGTTGTTTGCTGGCGGTGCCGGCATTGCTCTCGGCCTGACATTCGGAGCAGGGATCGGTGCCGCCATCGGACTCGCGCTGGTCGCCAAATCGCCGCGCTCGTAAGCCGACGCGCTCCGGTCGGGGCCCCCCACGGGTAAGCACTGACCGACGGCGCGCTCGCGGCCGCCGACGATCAGGTCGAGCAGCTGCTCGACGACTCGGGAGCCGGGCAGATCGCTTTGCTCACCACGGGAAGGCGCCACGGCGAGCGGGTCAACGAAATCGAGCTCGGCGGCTACCAGCGTTACTGGGACGACTTCTTCGAAGAGCACGACGTTTTCTACGGTCACGTCCTCGGTTTCCAAGGACTGGAACGACCGGTCATCGTGTTGGCCGTCAACAGTTTTCGCGATCTGGATCGTGCCAAGGCGATGCTCTACGTCGGGCTGTCGCGCGCGCGTACTCAACTCGTGGTTTGCGGTGGCTTGGAGCTCATCGCGAGCATCGGCGGCGAGGGCGTACGCAGGCGGCTGCTACAAGCAGCGCAGGCGCAGCCTCAGTAGTCGGACGGCCACTGACAAGACGGACAGCCCTCCGTCAACAGATCAGCGCCGCATTCCTCGCAATGACCCAGGTCGTCAAGTTCGTCTGATCCCTGCGCGGCAATGTCAGGGAAGACCTCTTCGACTATCAGAGCAAGGTTCTCGGGCGAAAACGCCCTCGAATCGGACGGGAACATAGCGCCTCCTTCCCCCTCCTCATCGGCATGGGAACGCGTGAAACGTTAGGCCATCTGCCGCAGCTCTCGGGGTCGACAGCGTTAATCCGCATCGTCAGCGAGTCTGAACGCCGCCATCTGTCACTGGCCGGCGAGCGAGTCCGGTAGCCGCGTGGGCGGCGAGGACCGTAAGCAATACGGGCACGATGAGGTACGCGACGCGCAGCCCGATGGCATCGGCGACCCGTGCCAACGCGAGCGGCGCGACACCAATCGCAACGCCAGAGGCAAGAGCACCGCGGGCGGCCGCCCGGTCCGGGGCGAAGGGCCACGCCGCGATGAGCCGCGCCAGCGTGACGGGATAGAGCAGCGCCACGCCTGCGCCGGTCAGGAGCAGCCCCGCTGCGGCTCCTGCGGTTTCCGGTAACGCCCAGAAGACGCCAAACCCCAAGGTCGCTGTCGCGCAGGCCGCAAGGACGACGGAGAGCGGGTGGCGGCCGCCGATGGCGCGAGCCGCCCACGTCCGTCCGAGCGCCATACCTACCAGGAACGCGGCGGCCAGCGCCGGCGCCGTCGCATCCCCCGCGTGGTGCCATTCGCGGAAGGCGTCAGCCGCCCAGAAGACAAGGCAGAACTCGACGCTTACCGCCAGAAACACATCCATCCACCGCCCCGGCAAGGGCCCCGGCTCGAGGCCCGGTCCGATACGCGCTTGCAGTCGCACGCCGCCACCGGTCTCGCGGCGGAACAAGCCGCCGCGCATCAGGAACGCCAAGATGATCGCCGCGGCAGGCACGACGGGCAGCAGGTAGCCGGCCCACCATTCGAGTCCCAATGCGACCGCCCCCGCAACAGCCGCCGGCGCGATGACGGATGCAAAACTCGCGACCGCATTCGCCTCACCGATCGCGACCGCTGGATCCGCCTGATGACGCTCGCTCAGCGCCGCCGGGACGACCTGCACCATCAGCGCGCCACCGACCCCGAGGAGCAGCGCCCCGGCCAACGTGACGAGTCGGACGGGCATGGCCAGGAGCGTGGCGCCAGCGAGCAGTCCAACGATCGCCGCGACCAGCGTGAGGCGGTGTCCTAGTTGCTCCAGCGCGCGGCCGGCAAGCAGACCCACGACGATCAGCGCGAAGGCAAACAGGCTTGGATAGAAGGCGACATCCGAACGGTGAACGTGGAGCTGGCGCTGCAGCGGTTCGAGCACCGAGCCAAGCCCGTTCAGCAGGTACCCGAGCACGCCGAGAGCCGCGTAGAGCAGCAGGGTGCTGCGGTCGCGCTCGAGGATGCGGTCGCTGGGCGGCTCGGGAGGTGGTCCGGCCACCGGTTCGCCCATGGCTCCAGTCTCCACGCCCCTACAGAAGCTCGGTGGTGCTGGCACCACAGCCACGCAGATGCGAACCACGCAGCAATTGTGGTCGGCGCACGATCGCTCGGACAGCCCGTCGCGCAGAGGCTGGTCCTTGCCGTGGCTCCTGCCGCCGGCGCAGGCGCCGTGGTTCGCCAAGGAGGTCTGACGCCACTCTGGGATGGCTTCGGCTCAGACTTTTCCACAGGCGGCATGTTGGCTGTTCAGATGGCTTCCCGTTCGATATAGTCGTACGTATGTTCGAGTCAACGGGTACGGGGGTGGCGCAGCTGCATGAGGACGCCGCCGCGCTTGCCGCCGGCGTAGACGTCAACGTGTGCGGGGCTGAGGCGGACGAGGCGCTGGCCGAGGTGCTGGCAGCCGGCCGGCAGCTGGATCTGCTGACCTGCCGGCTCATCGAACGGGTCGACCGCAGCGGACAGTTCGGGGTGGACGGGGCCGGGTCGACGACCGCGTTCATCCGCAGCCGGATCAACGAACGCGCCGAATGGGCCGCGAAACGGGTTGCGGTGGCCCGGGCGCTGGTCGATCGGCTTCCGCACACGGCGAAGACCGCCGAAGCCGGCCGGCTCGGGCTCGAGCACGCCCACGTCATCGACCATGCCACCCGCCGCATCGACGACCCGGCGCCCATCCTGGTGCGAATGCCATCACCGCCGGCACTGGCTCCACCACGGCCCCACCTGCCAACAA
>JBBRSE010000053.1:0-26817 GCA_038245655.1 Mycobacteriales bacterium
ACCGACCGGCCCGTCACAGTCAAAACGACACTCGAACTGACCATGGCCCTACCCACCCTGCTCGGGCTACGCGAACACCCCGCCGAACTCGCAGGCTACGGACCCCTCCCCGCCCCCATCGCTCGGATCCTGGCTGCCGACTGGAGTGTCACCCCTTCTCCGGACAGTGGTCCCACTGGGATCATGAGTATGGACGGAGACAGACGGGATGGTTATGACACGGAAGAATTTCTCTGCCGAGTATCGGGAGGAGGCTGTGAAGATGGTGCTGGAGTCTTCTCGGCCGGTAACTGGTCAGGGGTAGCCGGGTAGCCAGGGGTTTGTGCTGGTCAGCATGGTGAGTGCGGTGAGGGCTGGGATGCCGTGTTTGGCGGTGGTTTGTAGGTAGGACCGGATTTTGGCGAAGTGTTCGGCGACGGTGATGGTGCGCATGGTGCCGGAGATTTTCTGCCGGATCTTGCCCATTCGGATTTCTTGTTCGGCGGAGTTGTTCGTGAATGGAATCGCGGGCTGGTGGGCGAATTTCAGGTAGTCGTCGAAGCGGCGGTCGAGGCGGCGGGCCAACGCCCGGTGTTTGCGTCCAAGGGCACCGTCGGGGTGGGTGGCGGCGAGCAAGGCGTGCCGGATTCTGCTGGTGTGTTGAGCGAGGATGACCGGGTCGACGGGCTGGCCGGGATTGGCGGCGGCGGCGGCGGCGGTGTGCAGCGCGAGCAGCGCCCGGGCGGTCTGATCCGCCCAGCACCAGCGCGCCGGGTTGTCGGTGGCGGCGTGGTGGTCGGTGACGGCTTGCAGTTCACGGAGCAGGTGGGCGTTATGCAGCATTCTTCATAACGCGCAGTATGCGGAACGCGGTGTTATGCGGAACGGGCTGCGCCGAGTCACCGATTTGCTTGTGCGGCAGCGTCTCTGCGGTGGTCTTGCGCTGGCTGGTTCTGCATAATCCCGTGGGCTGACCGACTCTGCTGATGTCCGGGCGCCTGCCCGGGGCAGGAGAGCTGAGCGATGTCTTCCATATCAGCGGCGGATGGGGTTCGGATCGTCGGTCCGTTGGCGCCGTACGCGCCGCGGTTCGCGGAGGTGCTGCGGGGGCGTGGTTACACCGAGTTGTCGGTCGCCGGTCAGCTACGGCTGATGGCGCATGCGAGCCGATGGCTGGCGAGCTTGGGATTGTCCGCGGAAGAGTTTGAGCCGGATCGGGTGGCAGCGTTCAGTCACCAGCGGCGGGAGGCGGGCTACCGCGGGTTACGCACGGTGCGGGCGCTGAGCCCGCTGGTAGAGCTGCTGCGAGCCGAGGGGGTACTGGCGGCGGTTTGCCGGTCCGAGCCATGCAACGTCGAGGAGCGCCTGTTGGCGCGTTACCGCGACTTCCTCGACAACGAGCGCGGCGTGGTGCCGGAGGTCAGTGCGCAGTGGCTGCAGGTGGCCGCACTGTTCCTCACGGCGCATCCGGGCCTCGCCGGGGGCACTGCAGCGGTGGGCGCGGCCGAGGTCAGTGCGTTCTGCACCCGGGAACTGCCGCATCGGAGCACGTCGGCGGCACAGACCCTGACGGCGGCGCTACGGACCTTTTTGCGGTACTGCCACGTCGACGGTCTGATCAACGCGCCGCTGGCGCAGGCGGTCCCGGCGGTGGCGAGCCGCGGCTACACCGGCGTGCCGCGAGGGATCAGTGCGGACGCTGTGGCTGCCTTGCTCGCGAGCTGTGACCTCTTGACGTCACGGGGTCGACGCGACCAGGCGATCCTGCTGCTGCTGGCGCGGCTCGGGCTGCGGGCAGGGGAGGTCGCCCGCCTCGGACTCGACGACGTCGACTGGCGCGCAGGCCACATTGTCGTGCGCGGCAAGGGGAACCGAGTCGAACGGATGCCACTGCCGACCGATGTGGGCGCGGCGATCGCGGCCTACCTGTCCGGCGGCCGGCCGCGCGCGGCGACTCGAGCAGTGTTCCTGCGGGCGATCGCGCCGTGGGTCGCGCTCAGCCCTACCGGGGTCACCTGGGTCGTCTACGACGCCTGCGAACGCGCCGGGGTCCCTCCGGTCGGGGCGCACCGGCTACGCCACACTGCGGCGAGCAGCCTTTTGGCCGCCGGCGCGTCCTACGGTGAGGTCGGGCAGCTTCTGCGGCACACGTCGGTGGGCTCGACCGCCATTTACGCCAAGGTCGACCTGGGCGCTCTCCGCCCGTTGGCTCCGGCCTGGCCCGGCGGTGCGGCATGACCGCCGTCGCGCTGCGCGACGCGCTCGATGACTACCTGGCTGTGCGACGTTCCCTGGGCTTCAGCCTGGCCCGCGACGGCCTGCTGCTGGCCCAGTTTGTCACGTTCCTGCAGGAGGCGGGCGTCCCCACGGTGACCGCCGACCTGGCTCAGGCGTGGATCTTGTCCCCGGCCGGGGCGTCACCGTCGTGGCTGAGGATGCGGCTGGGGGTAGTGCGTGGCTTCACCCGCTGGCTGCAGGCCAGCGACCCGGCGATCGAGGTCCCCCCGTTGGGGTGGCTGCCACCGGTGCGGCGGACCGTTCCCTACCTCTACTCCGACACCGACATCGCCGCGTTGATGCGCATGGCCCGCCAGGCCCGCTGGCCGCTGTCGGCGGCGACCTACACCACGCTCATCGGGCTGCTTACGGTCACCGGCCTGCGGATCGGTGAAGCGCTGCGCCTGGACCGAAACGACGTTTGCTTCGACGACGGGCTGCTCACCATCCGGGACTCGAAGTTCGGCACGTCCCGGCTGGTCCCGCTGCACCCGACCACCCTCGAAGCCCTCGCCGGCTACCTAACCGAACGCAAGCGGCTCTCACCACTGCCGGGCGAGCCGGCCCTGTTCGTTCACCCCGCCGGCAACCGGGCACGCTACGAGAGCGTCCAGCCGACGTTCCGCGCGTTCCTCGACCGCGCAGGCATCCAGGCACGCTCCCCGCAATGCCGGCCGACAATCCATGGGCTGCGGCACACCTTCGCGGTCAACACCCTCACCCGCTGGTATCGCGACGGTCTTGACGTCCAGGCACGGCTGCCGCAACTGTCCACGTTCCTCGGGCACGCCGACCCGAAATGGACCTACTGGTATCTGTCCGCCACCCCTGAGCTGCTCACCCTCGCAGCCGAACGGGTCGAAGCGTCCACCGGCGGGCCGCGATGAGCGCCCTCGCGCCGACGCTGCAGGCGTTCTTCACCCAGCGTCTGGCCAGACAACGCCACGCCAGCCCGAACACCATTGCCGCCTACCGCGACAGCATCCGCCTTCTCCTGACCTACCTCGCCGAGCACACCAACAAAGCCCCCTCGACCCTCGACTTCGCCGACCTCGACGCGACGACGATCGGCCGTTTCCTCACCTACCTGGAGCAGGAACGCGGATCGAGTGTCACGACCCGCAACGCCCTCCTCGCCGCAATCCGATCACTGTTCACCTTCGCCGCACTACGCCATCCCGAACACGCCGAACTCATCGCCCGGGTCCTGGCCATCCCAGCCAAACGCGGCAGCCGCTCCCTCGTCACGTTCCTGAGCCGCCCCGAAAGCGAAGCTCTGCTCGCCGCCCCAGACCGTGGCAGCCTGCTCGGCCGCCGCGACCACCTCCTGCTCGCCCTCGACATCCAAACCGGGTTACGCGTCTCCGAACTCACCAGCCTCAATCAGGCAGCTATCAGCCTCGGGCACGGCCCGCACCTGCGCGTCGAAGGCAAAGGACGCAAGGAACGCGCGGTCCCGCTCACCGGCAACACCGTCACACTCCTGCGGGCCTGGCTCGCCGAACGCGGCGGCGGCCCGCACGACCCGCTCTTCCCGGGACCTGCCGGCGCGACCCTGACCCGCGACGCCATCCGCAAAATGGTCGTCAAACACGCCACGACCGCCGCCGAACAGTGCCCGTCACTCGCGGCCAAGCAAGTAGGTGTCCACACCATGAGACACACCTGCGCCATGAACCTCCTGCAAGCCGGCGTCGACCTGGCCACGATTGCGCTGTTCCTCGGTCACGAAGATCTACGCACCGTCCAAATTTACCTGCACGCCGACCTTGAAATGAAACAACGTGCCCTCGCCCGCACCACCCCACACGACGTCGCCCCAGGCCGATACCGGCCCACCGACCAGCTACTCGCGTTCCTCACCGAACTGTGATTATGCAGAACCAGCCAGCGCAAGACCACCGCAGAGACGCTGCCGCACAAGCAAATCGGTGACTCGGCGCAGCCCGTTCCGCATAACACCGCGTTCCGCATACTGGGCGTTATGCAGAATTCTTCATAACGCCCACTTGCTGTGCGGAGTGAGGTAGCGGACGGTGATCCCGAGTGCGCCGGTCTCGCCGATCTGCGGTTCGCCAAATAGGGCTGCCATGTTCAGCGGGGGCCGGTAGACCGGCAATGCCTCGCCGAGTTCGGTCATCCAGTCGTGGTCGAGGTAGAAGTGCATGCGGCCGGACAGGGTGTGCCACGGTTTGAGTCGCTCGACATTGATGGTGAAAGGCGAATACCGCCGGCCACCGCTCTCGCTTCCCGACCATTCCGGTGACGTGATCACGGGCACCGGTGGCCCCTGCGTATCCGCAAAGGTGATCTGCTTACCTTCGTGTTCAGCAGCGAGGTCGGCGAGCGCCACCCCGGTGCGCCGCTCGAGGGTGCGAAACCCTTGCGTAGCAAGGTGTCCGTTGGTCGTGCCGGACATCGCCAGGATGGCCTCGCAGACGTGCACATCGCGGGCGAGCGAAGGGCGCCCGTGGGCCGGACCTCCCCGGACCAAGCCGTTTTTGCGACCGAGATAGTCGACCTCGCGGGAGACGTCGAACGTGACGCCCTTGGTGGTCGCCCCAAGTGTGTCCAGCAGCGGTCCGAGAGCGCTCAGCTTCGCGGCGACGGCCCCATAGTCACGCTCGACGACGACCAGCTTGGGCATGGTGACGCCGGGAATCGGCTCGCACTCCCCCGCTTTCCAGTCGCGGACAACACCGTGCGGGTTCGCCATCGCGTCGGGAGTGTCATGCGTGAGCGGCACCGCGACGACGTCCTTGCGCACTCCGAGGTGCTCCGCCGCCAGCGCGCTGAACGCCTTGGCGATGCTCTGCCAGGCGTCCCAGTCGGTGCGGGTCTGCCAGGGCGGCGCGATGGCCGGGTTGAACGAATGCACGAACGGGTGCATGTCGGTGGTGTTGATGTCGTGCTTTTCATACCAGGTCGCCGCAGGTAACACGACATCGGAAAAGATGGTAGTGCTCGTCATTCGAAAGTCGATCGTCATGAGCAGATCGAGCTTTCCGGACGGCGCCTCGTCTCGCCAGACGATGTCGCGCGGTCGCTCCCCGACGGGTGTTTCTGACGCTCGTAGTGACGCGTCAGTTCCCAGCAGATGCTTGAGGAAATACTCATTGCCCTTGGCGGAGGAGCCGAGCAGGTTGGCCCGCCAGATCGACAGGATCCGAGGGTAATTCTCGGGTGCGTCCGGATCTTCTCCGGCAAAGCGCAGCCGACCCGCCTTGAGCTCCGCGACGATGTGGTCGCCGACAGTCTGCCCCTCCGGAGTCTCGTCGACGAGTTCCAGCGGGTTTCGGTCGAAGGTCGGATAGGACGGCATCCAGCCCATCCGGGCCGACTGGGCGATGACGTCGGCGGTCGTCTTTCCGGCGAAGGGGCCGTCCGACCGGCCAGCGGTGGCCGCCAAGGTGTCCGCGCTGAACTGGTCATAGCGGAACTGGTCGGAGTGCAGATACCAGTAGGCCGTCTGAATCATGTTGCGCGGCGGGCGTGACCAATCCAACGCGTTAGCGACCTGGGTATAGCCCGTGATCGGGCGGACCTTCTCCTGGCCCACGTAGTGGGCCCAGCCACCGCCGTTCACACCCTGGCAGCCGGTGAGGTTCGCCAATGTCAGAAACGCCCGGTAGATGGTGTCCGAATGAAACCAGTGGTTGGTCCCGGCACCCATGACGATCATCGACCGGCCGTTCGATTCCTCAGCATTCGCTGCGAATTCCCGGCCCGTGCGTTCAGCCGCGTGAGCCGAAACCCCTGTGATGGCTTCCTGCCAGGCAGGCGTGTACGGCTCGGTCGGGTCGTCATAGCCGGTGGGCCAACTGCCCGGAAGCCCGGCACGTACGACGCCGTATTGGGCGAGCAACAGGTCGCACACGGTGGTGACGAGATGTCCGTTCACCTGGCGGGTAGGGACCCCGCGGACCAGGCCGGCACCTGTCCCGTCCAGGGCGTCGAAGCGTGGGAGCCGGATCTCCACCGCATCGCTGCCGGTGCCCAGGATGCTCAGCATCGGCTGCGTGTCAGCGAGCTCGAGGTTCCAGCGGCCGACCCCGCTCTCGCCGTACCGATGGCCCAGCGAGCCGTTCGACACGACGGGAAGACCGGTGACGGCGTCCAGCAGAACCGTCTTGAACGCAGCGTTTTCGGTGGCCGCCTGCTCGCCGCCCAGATCTTCGGCCGTCAGGAACTTGCCCGCGAAGTAGGTGCCGTCCCGCTGCTCGAGGCGCACCAGGAATGGCAGGTCGGTGTAGCGCTTGACGTAGTCGGTGAAGTACGGGACCTGCCGGTCGACAAAGAACTCCTTGAGGATGACGTGGCCCATCGCCATCGCGAGGGCGCCGTCGGTGCCGGGCCTGGCCGGCAGCCACTCGTCGGCGAACTTGACGTTGTCGGCATAGTCCGGCGCGACCGCGATGACTTTCTGGCCCCGCTAGCGCGCCTCGGTCATCCAGTGGGCATCGGGAGTGCGGGTCACCGGCAGGTTGGAGCCCCACATGATGAGATCGATCAGTACGTCCAGATGCTCCGGGAACTCGGCATACAGTTCGGGGAAAAGCCCCTGCTCCTCGACAATCGTGTGCGCACAAAGCACTTCACTGATCTGCCGGCAGATCCGCGCCGTCTCGCTGACCCGACCGGCGGCCTGATGCTCGCCGGCCGACCGGATCAGCGCGACGACGGCATCATGTTCCTCGGTCAGCTCGTTGATGACGGGCCGTCCGGGCCGGGTGTGGGTCGGCGCAAGCACCGTCCGCACGGACCCCGCGCGCAGCAAGTTGGCCAGGTGAAACCGCACGGCGCCGGCAGACAGTCCGGTGCTCTCGGTCAGCGCCGAGATCCCCAGCGGCCGACCAGCCTTCCGCAACAGCCCAAGGACGCGCGCCCGGCTCTCTTGGCGCGCCGGAGGGGCTACCGGTTCACACCGTGAGTTTTCGTCAATCGACTGGTGACAAATAGGGCCCTTGGTCCTGACTCTGCGACGGCGCAGGCACCGCGTCCGCGGCTTGCAGTGTTGGCCGCGGTGCAAGAGCATCTACCCGTGGACACGGACGAGATCATTCGCGAGGCACGCGAGATCTCGCTGGCGTATCCAACCATGCCTTTTACGGCGACAGATCGATGACGTCCCGGAGGAAACCTCGTGCCTGAGCACCACGACGCAGTTGTCGGCGATATGCAATCGCAGGAGAGCGAGGCCGCTTGCCCGGTCACCTCGGCCGGCCCCCGCAACCA
The DNA here is from genome assembly GCA_038245655.1 of Mycobacteriales bacterium. Lineage (GTDB taxonomy): Bacteria > Actinomycetota > Actinomycetes > Frankiales > Frankiaceae > DATAZK01. Next base: position 7,492 of record JBBRSE010000053.1, read on the forward strand.
CCCGACCGAGGGCGCGGGCAACCGCGACTGGTGGCCGAACCAGCTCAACCTGAAGATCCTTCGCAAGCACCCTGCCGTGGCCAACCCGATGGGCGAGGCGTTCGACTACGCTGCCGCGTTCAAGAGCCTGGACCTCGATGCTCTGACCACCGACGTCGACGCAGTCATGACCGGTTCCCAGGACTGGTGGCCGGCTGACTTCGGCCACTACGGCCCGTTCTTCATCCGGATGGCCTGGCACAGCGCGGGCACCTACCGCGTGAGCGATGGCCGCGGCGGCGCCGGAGCCGGCATGCAGCGCTTCGCCCCGCTCAACAGTTGGCCGGACAACGGCAACCTCGACAAGGCCCGCCGGCTGCTTTGGCCGGTCAAGAAGAAGTACGGCAACAAGATCTCCTGGGCCGATCTCATGATCTTCGCCGGCAACCGCGCCCTGGAGACGATGGGCTTCACCACCTTCGGTTTCGCCGGCGGTCGCCCCGACGTCTGGGAGCCTGACGAGGACGTTTACTGGGGCCCGGAGACCACCTGGCTCGGCGACGAGCGCTACAAGGGTGCCCGCGAGCTCGAGAACCCACTCGGCGCCGTCCAGATGGGTCTGATTTATGTCAACCCGGAAGGCCCGAACGGCGACCCGGACCCGCTGGCCGCGGCCCGCGACATCCGCGAGACGTTCGCTCGAATGGCGATGAACGACGAGGAGACCGTGGCGCTCATCGCCGGCGGTCACACCTTCGGAAAGACCCACGGGGCGGCCGACCCCGACCGTCATGTCGGCCCGGAGCCCGAGGGCGCGCCGCTGGAGCAGCAGGGCTTCGGCTGGCGGAACAGCTTCGGCAGCGGCAAGGGCCGGGACGCGATCACGAGCGGGATCGAGGTCACCTGGACGGCGACGCCGACGCGGTGGAGCAACAGCTACTTCGAGAACCTTTTCGGCTACGAGTGGGAGCTGACCAAGAGTCCGGCCGGCGCGAACCAGTGGCAGCCGAAGGACGGCGCCGGGGCCGGCACCGTGCCAGACCCCGAGGACGGTTCGCGGAGGCGCCCGCCGACGATGCTGACCACGGATCTCTCGCTGCGGTTGGACCCGATCTACGAGCCGATCTCCCGTCGTTTCCTCGAGCACCCGGACCAGTTCGCGGACGCGTTCGCGCGTGCCTGGTTCAAGCTGACGCACCGCGACATGGGGCCGATCGAGCGCTACCTCGGCCCGCTGGTCCCGCAGGAGGCGTTGATGTGGCAGGACCGCGTCCCCGCGCTCGACCACGAGTTGGTCGACGCCGCGGACGTTGCCGCCCTCAAGGCTCAATTGCTCGCGTCGGGATTGTCGGTGTCCCAGCTCGTCTCTACGGCGTGGGCGTCGGCCTCGACCTTCCGCGGTAGCGACAAGCGCGGCGGAGCCAATGGGGCACGCATCCGCCTCGAGCCGCAGAGCGGTTGGGAGGTCAACAGCCCCGACGAGTTGGCGATTGTCCTGCGCACGCTCGAGGGCATTCAGCAGGCCTTCAACAGCGCTCAGAACGCCGGGAAGAAGATCTCGCTTGCCGACCTGATCGTGCTCGCCGGCTGCGCCGCCGTCGAGAAAGCGGCCAAGGACGGCGGGCACGACGTCCAGGTTCCGTTCGTCCCGGGACGCGCTGACGCCTCTGCCGAGCAGACGGACGTGGAGTCGTTCGTCCACCTCGAACCGACCGCCGATGGCTTCCGCAACTACCTGGGGAAGGGTCAGGCGCTGCGGGCGGAGTACCTGCTCATCGACCGGGCGAACCTGCTGAACCTGAGCGCGCCCGAGCTGACCGTGCTGATTGGTGGGCTGCGTGTGCTGGGCGCGAACCACGGCCAATCATCGCTCGGCGTCCTCACCTCGCGCGGCGGGTCGCTGACCAACGACTTCTTCGTGAACTTGCTCGACATGGGCACCACCTGGAAGCCAACGTCCGAGGACGCGGAGACCTTTGAGGGCCGCAATGCCGCCGGCGAGGTCGTCTGGACCGGCAGTCGCATAGACCTCGTGTTCGGCTCGAACTCCGAGCTACGCGCACTCGCCGAGGTCTACGCGAGCGACGACGCGCAGGGGAAGTTCGTCCAGGACTTCGTTTCCGCGTGGGACAAGGTGATGAACCTCGACCGGTACGACCTGGACTGATTCACGCGTCCGGGTCGGCTCTCTCGGCCGGAGGGCGGTGACCGTTCGCGTCGAACGCCCAACGCGACGGCATCACCAAGCTCATGGCGACGTCGCTGGCCGTGTACCGAACCTCGCTGCTCATCCAGCGCTGGGCTCGGTCAGCTGCAGGCGGGTCAGTTCCCCGCGCGAGCTGACCCCGAGCTTGGCGAAGGCACCACGCAGGTGAAACGCAACCGTCCGCGGGGAAATCCACAGCTGCGCGGCGGCGTCCTTGTTCGACAGGCCTTGAGCCACCAGTTGCGCTACCTGAAGTTCCATTGGGGTCAAGACCGTGAGGGTGGAGGGATTGCGCTTGCGTGCTGTCTCTCCGGACGCGCGTAGCTCCTGCGCTGCTCGACTGGCGAGGGGCTCTGCACCGAGCTCCTCGAAAACGGTCAGCCCGGCCCGCAGGTGGGGGCGCGCCTCGACCCGCCGTTGGGAACGCCGCAATAGCTCGCCGTACGCGAGGTGCGTACGGGCCAGCTCGTACGGCCGGTTCGTCCGCGTGTGATGCAACAGGGCCATGTCGAACAGGTCGGCGGCGTCCGCAGGGTCGGCGAGCAGCGCCCGGCCGTACGCGACCCCGGCATGTGCCCACGCCCAGCCGGTCGCTTCCGCGAAGCCGGCCTGGTCCTCAATCCACTGCGCGGCGAGCGGGATATCGCCTGCGCGCACGGCAGCATCGAACCGGTCCAGAGCGGCCATCCGAGCCAGCGGCGCAAGGCGCAAGCGGCCCAGCTGGTGCAGCGCCCCGCCCGCATCGCCGGCATGTGCGGCGTGGACGCCGGCGGCCCAGCGCGACATGTCATGCACCGGGTCCGTCAGGACGCCCAGATGCTGCCGTTCGGCGCGGCCGAACCGGGCGCGAAGATCGCCGTAGCCGTCATCGCCTTGCATGGCAGCGAGGAGCATGAGCCAGGCAAGTGGTGCCGCCGCGAGGGAACCCTGGCCAGTGTCCGAGCTGAGAGTGAGCGCCTCGTCGGCCGCGTCCCGGACCTGAATCCATTGACCACCCAGCAGGTCTGTGAAGGCCAGCCGGGGCAGGGCGTAGAGCACCGACATGACGGCACCGCGGTCACGGGCGCCAGCGAGCAGGCGGGTGAAGCAGCGCCGATGCCCATCGTCGTCCCCGAGGTGCAGAGCGGCATTGCCGACGTTGCCGAGCACGTCAGGGTCGTCAATGTCAGCGGCGGCGTCCAGGGCGGCCTGAAGCGCCCGAAGCGCGGGTTCCCATTGCTGCGCGGCGTCGGCCGTCGTCGCTTCGAGCAGCCGCCTGAGGCACCGGGTCCGGGCGATGGCCGCGGGTTCGTCGACGGGAGGCGACCCGGCGGGTACGGCCGGGCTGTTGTCGTGGACGTCGGCGCTGTAGACGTGAGTGAGGGTCGCGGCGACCCGCATCTCCAACGCTCGGATGGGGTCGTCGGCGGCAACTGCTCGGGCCGCGATCGTGAAGATGTGGTGGGCGGTGACGGCAGAGCCGACGTTGATCTCGATGCGGGCGCGGAGCCGGTCGATGTCGGCGCGCAGGAGCCGGTCATCGGCGATGGTTCTCGCGGCTTCGGCCAACTCCCGGGCATGGGCCGGGTGTCCGCCGGCCCAGGAGTTGCGGGCTGCGGCGAACAACCGCGAGGCCCGCAGCGCTTCGGTATCAGTCAGGTCCGCCGCTCGTTCGTAGGCGGCGGCAGCCGCTGCATAGCCGCCGGCGCGTTCGGCGCGTTCGGCGGCGCGTTCGAGAGCGGCCGCGATGGTGAGGTCCGGCCCGTCGGCGGCAGCCGCCAGATGCCACGCCTGCCGGTCCGGGTCACCGGTACTGCTGAGCGCAGTCGCCAGCGCCCGGTGGGCGGTCCGGCGCTCATGACCCGTCGCAGCCTGATACACCGCCGAGCGCACGAGTGGATGCCGCACCCGGATGCTGTCCCTGTCAGTCACGAGCAGCTTCGCATGCTCCGCCTCATGCACCGCCTGTGCCGGGACGCCGAGCACCCCGGCGGCCTCCTGGACCACGGCGAGGCTGCCGGTGTCATCGGCGGAGGCGACCAGCAGGACCGTCTGAACGTGCTCGGGCAGGCGTCGGCAGCGGTCCAGGAAAACCCGCTGGACTCTCTCGGTGAGCTGTAGCTGCGAAGGCGGCGGCGCAGTCCCGGCGAGCTGGTCGGCAGTGAGCTCGGTGGGCAGTTCGACGAGGGCAAGGGGGTTGCCGCCCGCCTGCTCAAGCAGCGCGCTGACAACGGCGTCAGATATCGAGGGGCCTACGTATTCGGCGAGCACCGCCCGCCCAGACGCTTCGTCCAGACCTTCGAGCTGCAGGCTCGCTACCCCGTCGGCGACGAAGCTGCGGCTGGCGCCGTCGCGGACGGTGAAGATCAGCGCAAGAGGGTCAGCCTGAAGCCGGCGGGTGGCGAACAAGAGCGCCTCGGCTGAGGCGTCGTCGAGCCAGTGAGCGTCTTCGATAACGCACAGGACCGCTGTCTGCTCTGCGGCCTCGGTCAGCATCCCAAGGGTGGCGAGCGCGGAGACGAACGGCTCGACGGCCGGACCTTCCTGCTGTCCGAACGCGACCCGCAGCGCCCGGGACTGAGGCGGCGGCAGCCGGTCAAGCAGTGTCAGGACCGGCTGCAGCAGCTGGTGCAGGCCGGCGAACGCCAGCGGCGACTCCGACTCCACCCCTTGGGTCCGGAGCACGCGCATGCCAGCAGCAGCCGCGTCAACGATAAGGCTCTCGACCAGCGCCGTTTTGCCGACGCCAGCCTCGCCTCGGAGCACCAGCGCCGTCGCTGTTCCGGAGCGCGCCGTGTCCAGGTAACCGTTCAGGAGTGCACGTTCGCGGTCCCGGCCGTGCAGCACATCCGGACGCTACTCCGGGGGCTCGCCCGACCGGGCATCGCGCGGCGCCGAACCTGGCCGTTTGACCGGGGCCAGCTTGCGGACATTTGGCGACCGTTGCGGACGCCGCCGGCGATTCGGCGAACCGGTGCGGCCCGCCGCCGCAGTCAAGGAGCGCGTCATGCCCGGATCGACCCCCCAACTTGGTACCCACGCCTGGACCGCCTGCACCGGCGGGCGGCTGACCCGGTCAGAGGTACGCGGCCTGTTGTGGCCTATTGCCCGCGCCCATGCCGTCAACGCCGCCGGGCGATTCGCGATGGCGGCTGGGCTGAATTCCGGTCGGCGCACACGCGTCGATCCCTGCGTGCTGATCACCCCGTCGTCGGTGCTGACGCGCGCCGCCGAGGAGCAGGCGCAACAGCGCCTGTCACCGACCCTGCTGAACCATTCCTATCGCACCTACGCGTTCGGGGTCGCGCTGGGGACTCTCGAGGACATCGACGTCGACCGGGAGCTTCTGTTCGCCGCCGCGATGCTGCACGACATCGGTTTGGCAGGCCCCGCCCAACCGGTCGACTTCACGCTGGCGAGTGCCCGCGTCGCGCGAGATGTCGCGGAGCAGGTCGGGCTGTCGACGGCCGCCACCGAAACGGTGCGCAGCGCAATAACGATGCACCACAGCCCTGGTGTCACTCCGGCGGACGGGGCTGTCGCGTATCTGCTGTCGGCGGGGGCGGGTGTCGACGTCATGGGCCTGCGGTCCTGGAAGTTGCCGGCCGACATCCTGGCAAGGACCGTCCTTGAACGGCCACGGATCGCCTTCAAGCGCGAGTTCGCAGATGCGTTCCGCGCCGAGGCCGCAGCAGTCCCTTCCGGACGGGCCCGGCTGCTGCGCCGGTACGGAGCATTCGATCTCGCCATCAAACTCGCACCCTTCCGCGGCTGACCCCGCGGGCCCATTTGGGGCGCGAAGTCCCGCATCCCGGTCACTTGACCGGGGCGACCGCAGTTCAACGCCAGCATCGTCAAACCCGAAAGCCCGACCTCACCCAGCGCCCCCAGGAGAGCCTGATGAACCTCACCGAAACCGCACCGCACCCGACCGAATCCAGGCCCGAAGGCTTGGCCGAGACCACCGGATCGGTCGCGCATGTCACGCCTTGCGAGGACGGCGGGCCTCGCACGTCATGGGCCGTGCTGGCCGTCGCGCTGACCGCGCAGATCCTCGTCGTGCTCGACATTTCCATCGTCAACACCGCCCTCCCAACGATCGGCAAGGCGCTGCGGCTTCGCAGCGGCGACCTGCAATGGCTCGTCACCGCCTATCTGATGATGTCCGGCGGCGGTCTCTTGCTCGGCGGTCGCGTCGCCGACCTCCTGTCCAGGCGGCGGGTCTTCCTCACCGGGCTGACGCTGTTCACCGGCGCCTCGCTGCTCACCGGGTTCGCGACGACCGCTGGCGAGCTGATCGCCGCCCGCGCCGCCCAGGGGCTGGCAGCTGCACTCATGACGCCCGCAGCACTCAGCCTGGTCATGACGACCTACACCGGCGCCCAGCGCCGTAAGGGTCTTGCTTTGTGGGGGGCTGTTGGCAGCCTCGGCGTCGCCGGCGGCGTCCTCGTCGGTGGCGCCCTGACAACGTGGGCCGGCTGGGAAACGATCTTCTGGGTCAACGGGCCCATCGGCGCGGTCGCTCTCGTCGTCGCGCTCAAGGTGCTCCCCCAACACCGGCCGTCGCATGCTGGTCTCTCCCAGTTCGACCTGCCAGGCGCCGCCACCGTCCTCGGCGGCCTGATGGCCCTCATGTTCGCCCTCGGCGGCACCGCGACCAGCGGCTGGCTATCGGTACGCACGCTCGTCGCACTGAGCGTATCGGTGTGGCTGCTCTCGGCGTTTGTCGTCATCGAACGGCGCAGCTCCCGACCGCTGGTCCCTCCCCACGCCTGGAAGGTGACCAGCCTGGTCTCGGGAACGGTCGTCATGCTGGGCGTCACGGGCCTGCTCGTCGGTGCCGTGTTCCTCACGTCAATCTTCCTGCAAAACGTCCTGGGGTACTCCGCGCTCCGGACGGGAGTCGCGTTCCTGCCGTTCGCCGTCGCCATCACAGCGGGCACGCAGGTTGCCCGGCATCTGCTGGCTCGCGTCTCGCCTCGCAGCATCGCCACCGTCGGCCTCACCATCACCGCGGGTGCCGCCCTGCTGGTGTCGACCGCGTCAGGGAACGCCCACTACGCCACCGACCTGCTGCCCGGGCTGGTGCTGCTCGGCCTCGGAGTGGGGATGGTGTTCGTCCCGGTCTCGGTGAGCGCAATGGCGGGCATCCCGCCGCAGCACGCCGGAATGGCCGGCGGCTTCCTGATGACCGGACACGAGGTCGGCGCTGCTCTCGGTGTCGCGGTGCTGTCCGTCATCGCGAGCACCGCGGGAAGCCTCACCAGCGCTAGCGGCATCGTCTCCGCCTATTCCCGTGGCTTCACCGGCGCAGCGGTCATCGCGGTCGCCATCGGGGCCATCGCGTTCCTGCGGATGCCTCGCGCCCTGGTCGCGGCCGAAGCCGCAGGCATGCACGGACACCACTAGAACGCACCACTTCCCAGAAGGAGAACCGAATGTTGCTCAACAGCGACGCCTGGTACGGCCGGGCGGCGGCGAAGGCAGCCACCCATCATATTGGTCAGCTCATGGCGATGACGGTGTTGCTCGGGTCCACGGCGCTCTCGGCGTCCTGCAGCCAGCAACCGGACACCGCCGCGACGGCAGTCGCTTCCACGGGTCGGCCCGCCAGCTCACCTCCGCCGGTCGTTCGACCAACAGCTCCGGTGGACAGCCACGTGCTGGTCGAGCAAGCGCGCTTGCACGCACGTTGCGTGGGCGGTGGTAGCACCACGGTGGTGCTGATTTCGGGCTACGGCGCTGACGTCCAGTCGTGGGCCAAGGTTGAGCCTTCGGCCGCGAGGTTGGCGCGGGTCTGCTCGTACGAGCGTCCGGGTGAGGGCACCAGCGACCAGCCGACTGGGCTCCAGACGTTCGCCAGCCAGGCCAAGCAGCTACGTCAACTCCTCGTCGCGCTCGGTCAGCCCGGCCCGTACGTCGTCGTCGGCCACTCGCTAGGCGCCCCTGTGGCGGTCACATTCGCATCGATCTATCGCGCCGAGGTGCGTGGCCTGCTCCTGCTGGATGGCACACCCCCGGGATGGCGCGCCGCCCTCTGCCGGGTCAAGCCGACCACCACGGGCGGCGGCTCGTCGTTCGCCACCGCATGCGCCCAGCAGACCTATCCGGACCAGAACAAGGAGCGACTCAACGGTCCGGTGGCCTACCTCGAGGCAGCCCGGATCGGAACGCTCAGCGGGCTTCCCCTGCTGGCAGACACTGCGGTAAATACCAGCTACGCCGACGCCGGCCTTGCCCCTGCGGACGTGGCAAAGACGAATACCGCCTGGCTCGCGGGGCAACGCCACTGGGTCTCGCTGTCCTCAAAGGGGCGGCTAATGTCAGTCGCGTCGTCTCATTACATCCAGCTGGATAGACCCGACCTCGTGATGACCCAAATCCGGCAGCTCGTCACGGGCTCACACCCCTAACCAGGAGGCGTCATGCACACATCAAACAAGGACCTGCACGCCGCGTGGCTCCTCGAACGCGGCACGGCAACCCAGGCGCGCCGTGACGGAGAAGCGGCGCAGGAGTGGACGCATCTGGAACGAGCGCACATCCTGAGCCAACCGATGCCAGGTCCTCACGTTAGAACGCACCTGGCGATGCTCGGGCATGCGCTACGCCAACGCGATGGGCATGAGATCGCCGGCCAGCTGATGCGCCTGCTGGTCGCCGGCCCCGGCTCCACAACCGGCCGCTACCCGGTCGGAAATACCGGGGGTGCCAACGTCAGCGCGCTTCGGCCCATGACCATCCCGGAGAACCTGGAAGCCCTGCTCGGATCTGATAGCAAAGCGTCCGAGCGATGATCGGCGTGGGGACTCCTGGCAGAGCAGTCGCGGCTACCGGTCAGGCGACTGAAAGGCCGCAGCGCAACCTGGTGCCCATCTACTGGGGTGTGGTCTTCGGCGTCGTCACCGCCGCGGCGCCGCTCGCCTTCTGGTGGCTGACGCCAACCACCGTGCAGGCAATGACGATCGCGCTCATCGCTGCCGTGTACATCGGATTCGCGGTGTCCGATGGTCGTCCCCGAGTGATCGCAGCCGAGGTCAGCGTCGCCTCGCTCTTCGTCATCCTGGCGGCCGTGGCCGTGACCGGCTCCCCGTGGCTCCTGGTCGCTGCCTACGTCGGGCATGGGTTGAAAGACCTTTGGCAGGAACGCCACCAATTCGTGGCCAACACCCGCTGGTGGCCGCCGTTCTGCGTTGCCGTTGACTGGCTCGCCGCCGCAATCCTGAGTGGCATGATCCTCGGCGGCGTGAACTTCCATCGCTGAAATGCCCGCGTGGCTGGCTTGGTGCCGGCTGGCGAAGGTCTCGTCACGGTTCGGGGCGGTGCGCATAGCGGCGTCGGCGAGGCCACTGGTCAATCCGAACCAGTAGCGCTCATTTCGGTAGTGGTGGAGCCGGTGTGCCCTGCTCCGGCGGCGCAGCCAGGCGGACTTCGGTGAGAGCGACGCGTGGACGAGGTCGTGGACCCATTCCGTGGCCAGCACGAGCAGCGTCAGCATGGCGACGGCGGTGGCCCGCAGCGACCAGGAGGGCAGGATCCCGGCGACGGCAACCAAGGGCAGCAGCGGGAGCAGTGCGGGCAGTGGCGTCACGATCAACCGCTCGTTGCGGGGATCGGCGTGATGCGCGGCATGCGCCCGGGCGGCGGCCGACTGCAGGCTGCGTCCGCGCCATTGGATCGGCCGGGCATGCAGTAGCCGCGAGTGCACCAGCCACTCGACGAAAGGCATGGCGACGATGAGGGTGCCAACGACCACCGCATCGGCCCACGTCGGCCGGTGGCCACGAGCAGCAGCGAATACCCGGCCACCGGTCGCCAGGACGAATGCTGCCGCCTCCGCGCGAGGCGCCGGCTGAGCGAGAAATCGTGCTGCGATCGCCGGGAGCGGGTGGGCCGAGGAGGTCCGGTTTGCGCGACAGCGGAGCGCGGCGGCGGGACAGGCGTAGGTCATAGCGTCCTCCTGAGGTATTGCCAGGAGTCCAGGCTGCCGACCCTTGAGCAGCTTTTCTATGCCAGAAGAGCTTCGCTTCATGCTTAATCGTCCACAGCACTGGACGTTTCATCCCTCGCTCGGCACGCTCGACCTTGTGGAGCCCCTCGATCCGTGGGCACCGGCCGACCCGCTCGGCCGTGCCCTGCAGCTGCTTCGGATGGACGGCGCGTTCTACTGCGCCTCGCAGCTCTCCGCGCCCTGGGGCATGTCGCTTCCCGCCATGGCGGGCTACGTCTGGTTTCACGCGGCGATCACCGGCACGTTCATCCTCCAACCCGAGGACGGGCCTGCTGCCGGGGTTTCTGCTGGCGGGCTCGCGCTGGTGCCCCGCGGCACCGGGCACCGGCTGTACAGCGCGAGCGGCGTACCGACTCCGGACATCCTGAGCCTCGACCGAGAGAGCGTCAGCGACCGCTACGAAACCCTCCGCTACGGCGGCGGCGGCCCGGCCGCGTATGTGATCTGCGGCGCCGTCCGGCTCGAACATCCCGCCGCGCATCATCTCGTCAAGTCGTTGCCAGCGACCATCGTCGTGGGCACGCAAGCGGAAGATACCGAGTGGCTGCACGCCACCCTGCGGCTGCTCGGCTCCGAAGCCCGGCAAGCGCGTCCTGGCAGCGAGGCCGTCATCACCCGGCTCGCCGACATCATCGTGATCCAGGCGATCCGTGCCTGGCTTGACTCCGATCCCGCAGCCCGCACCGGGTGGCTCGGGGCGATGCGTGATCCGTATATCGGACGGGCGATCTCACTCGTCCACGCCGATCCGGGCCATCCGTGGACGGTGGCCACCCTGGCGTCTCAGCTGTCGATGTCGAGATCAGCCTTCGCGGCCCGCTTCACCGAGTTGGTCGGTGAGCCCGCCATGGAGTACGTGACCGGCTGGCGCATGCACGTGGCATTCGCTTCGTTGCAGGGCGGCGCCAAGACGATCGGGCAGCTCTCCGACGAGCTTGGTTACCGCTCCGAGGCGGCGTTCGCCCGAGCGTTCAAGCGGGTGATGGGCATACCGCCGGGCGCCGTCCGGCGAGGCACTCAACTGGCGTAGGTGTCGCCACCCGCGTAGAGCCAGCGACCGCCCTTCTTGACGAACCTGCTGCGCTCGTGACGAGCGGAGTGACCCCTCGGGCCGCGATAGTGCGCACGGAACTCCACGACCCCATCGGCGTCGAACGGGCCGCCCCGGACCGTGTCGACGATCTCCAGCCACGTCCAGTTGACCTCGCCGTCGAGCTCAACATGGGCCGGCCTGCTGGCCGGATCCCAGGTGTCGCACAGGTAGCCCGGATCTCCCACCGCAAAGGCGCTGTAGCGCGAACGCATCAGCAGCTGGGCCGTCGCGGCGACGGCCGCCCCGCTGTGAAAGCGCCCGCAACAGGCCGGGTAGGTCTCGCCGGAGCCGCACGGGCACCGCGCCTCGCGGGTGTCCGCCATTGCACGTACCGACCTTTCGCGTCGCCAGAAACTTACGACCCAGTCGCTGTCCTGCACTCTGGGATTCAATCGGAGCGACGAGTCACGGTGGGCCGGCAGCCACCATCGAGGGCTGACTTGCCCGAAGCGACCGTGCCGGCCCACCCGAACCGCTAGCGTCTCACCGTGGCCGTACTCGCCCGCGGCCAGTCCGCGCAACGTCAAACCATGCACCTTTTACGCCGCCTGCTGGCGTCGGCCCTCGTCAGCCTGATGGCCACGCTCGGCTTGTCGTCCTGCACCCCGAAGCCACCGCCGCTTCGGGTGGAGTTTTGGGGCGATTCCATCGGCTGGCAAGCGGCCCCGTACTTGAACTACTTCCTCGCGGCGTCAGGAAAGGCGACGAGTCGCCCTCGCGTCTTTCCGGCCACCTCGCTGTGCGACTGGTTGCCGGAGATCCGCCGTGAACTGGACCCGGCGAACCCGGCCGGATACCACCCGCAGGCCGTGGTGCTCGACTTCAGTGGTATCGCACTGTTTGCGTGCATGAAGGACGCACACGGCGTTCCGCTCGCAGGGCAGGCGATCATTGACAAGTACGTCGCCGACTCGGCGACCGCGATCGTGCTCGCTTCTCGGGTACACGTCCCGATCTACTTCGTCAGCCCCCCGATCTTTCGGGAAGACGCCGCCAAGTATGTCGACACCACCCCGCTCGGGGTCATGTATTCGACGCTGCCCGCGCACTACCCCGGGGTTCGGGTCCGGTACATCGACGCGGCGGCGGCGGTCGAGTGGCATGGGCACTACACCGACACGCTGCCGTGCCAGGCGTTCGAGCACTGCACCGGACGCTGGCCGGATGGAACCAAGACGGTTGTGGTCCGCGAGGCGGACGGACGCCACTTCTGCCCCGCAGTGGAGATCTGGTGGAACTGCCCCGTTCCGTCACCGGGTGCGATGCGTTATGCCGCGGCAATCAGTAGCCGAGTGCTGGCCGACTTCAACATCCACTGATACGAGGCGAGCGACGCGGCGGCTCTCCCGCCGGGCCGGCATTCAATGGTCCGGGGTGACTTCGCCTCCGGCAGGGTGAACGCGCATCCGCCGCTGTGTCGTTCGGGAAGGCGGCACGCACGGTCAGTGCGCAGGTGCTGCGTGCCGCAGAGGTGGTTGGTCGCTGCTGCCTCGTCCACCTCAAGGTTGTGGGCATCGGTTCGTGTCCGCGTGTCGGGAGCGACCGGGCCGATTGGCGTAGCGACGGGCTCGATGGGCATCGGATTCTGTTCCAAGTCGACAAATGCTCGTGGGACGTTCCGGGTGGGGTGCTACCCATGCAGATCGAAGACGGTTATTCGGATTTGGCGGATGGTCTCGTCGAGACGATCGATGGCGGCCTCGATACGCGTCTGCACGGCCGGATCCGCTGATTGCGTTGCCGCGCCAGCCAGAGCCAAGCCCACTCGAGACAGTTGCCTAACGACATGGTCATTTAGGTCATGCGCGATACGCTCACGATCGTTGTCGACGGCGGCCTTGGGCTTGACTCGCTCTGTCTGCATCAGGTGGCATGCCAGCGCCAACCGCCCGCAGAACGCCGCGATCAACACCTGTTCGGCAGCGCAGCGCAACTCGCCAAGCCCCTCCTCCACGGGCAGTGTCAGCAAACCCAACATGCGGTCCACCGCCAGCAGTGGAACGACCAGCACCGTCGTCGACGACCCGGGCAACGCTGCGATCGTCGGTTCGGGGATTGTGAGCAGCCGTTGGTGAAACGCCGTATCCGCCATCAGCACGCGGCTGGCGGCATCGGGCACCCCACCGTCATAGGCAGCCAGGCCGAGCCCCCCGACGGTCGAGTTGCCTACGTGCGGTAGCCACACGGCAGCCGTCGAAACACCCGCCAGCCGCCGGACGACTCGCGCGATAGTGACCCAGGGCGATCCGTCGGATTCGTTCATGAGCGCCTCCGCGGCTTCGGAATCAGCCGTCCGCCAATGTGCCTGGCGTTCCGCGCCGCGTAGTCGCTGGGCCCCGTCAAAGGCCTGAAGATCTATAGCGCCCTTCCGATCGCGTCCAGCAAGAGCCGTACCGGCGGGGATACCCATCACAGCAGATGTGCCGGGGTGGCGCCGATGCTGGCGCCGCCGACTGTCGCGGCCAGCGCGCCACCATCGTCGTGACCGAGATGCATGGTGATCCCTAGGGGCGGGTGGTCACCGGGACGTCCGGCACCGGGCAAACGCCCTTAAGTTCAGCAGCGGACAGCTGAACCCATCCCGAACCAGCTACAAGCTTTAGCTGCCTGCAAGGTACTCCGCCGCGCACTCCCCCGGTAGGGCTTCGCGAGCAGTCCGTCGACGAGGCGCTCTGCGTCGGCTGGATCGACGGACAGGCCCGCAAGCGCCCGAGAGCGAACCGGGCGCGACAGACCCGCTGAGGCGGGTGCGTCAGGAGCGCCTTCGCTCCACCCGGTCCATCTGCGGCCATCGCACGTTCGTCGCCCATCCGAGGCGTTCGAGACCGCGGATGACGAACGCTGAGCTGTCCAGCTGTCCTCGGTCGACGCCGTGCCTCGCGCTTGTCGGGTCGGCGTGATGACTGTTGTGCCAGCTCTCCCCCATCGACGCCACGGCTAGGGGCCAGCAGTTGGTGGACCTGTCGCGGCTGCGAAACGGACGGCTACCGGCCACGTGGCAAACGCTGTTCACCGACCAGGTCACGTGGTGCAGCACGAACATTCGCACGACGCCTGCCCACAAGAAAGCCGTCAACGCACCGTGCCAGCTCATCGTGATCAATCCGCCGAGCAACGCCGGCGAAAGGAGGCTGACGACGATCCATAGCGGAAAGAGCGCGTTGACGCGCGCGATGTCCTTGTCGCCCAACAGATCGGGCGCGAAGTGCTCCTCGCTGGTGTGCTCGTCGGAGAACAGCCAACCCACCTGAGCCCACCAAAGCCCTTTCACCAGTGCTCCCGCAGACGTCCCGAACCGCCACGGTGAGTGGGGATCTCCGGGCTGGTCGGAATGGGCGTGGTGCCGGCGATGCGCAGCTACCCAGCTGATAACGGAGCCCTCGACCGACAGCGATCCGGCGATGCTCAAAGCGATGCGCAGCGGACGGTTAGCCGTGAAGCCCCGATGGGTGAGATAGCGATGGAATCCGATGGTGACGCCGTGACCGGACACGGCATAGAAGGCCAGAAACAGGCCGGCATCGAGCCAGGTCGGGCTCACCCCCGCCATGACTGCGAGCACCACGCCGCCCGCGACTGCGAGCAGCGGGCCTACCAGGATCAGCCAGAGCAGAGCAGCCTGCCATCGCGGTTGGGCGCTGACGCACGTTTCATTGGAAGCGCTGAGCGTGGTTGAGGCGGCCAAGGGCAACACAAGCGCGGACGGGTCCGTGCTCGGAGGGCCAGCGGTAACCGTGGTTGCGGCCATGTGCGAGTCCAAACAGGCGAGTACCGAAGCCTGAGCGGGAGCAGAAGCTCACGAGGCCGCGACCCTGAGGCGGCGACGGCGGTCTCAGCCGGCTGGAGCCCAGCAACTTCACTGTACGCTCACGCCCACCCGACCTCACAGATGCTTAGGGCAGGGGAAGAATGTGCTTTTCCCTGCATGCAGACATCGTCGCGGGCGTAGCGCTAGCCCCGGTGGGGGTTTTTGCCCTGCGCGAGGTGCGGTGCTGGCGCGAACTTCCCTTCGCTTCCCTGCCGTTGCTGTTTGCCCTGCATCAACTCGTGGAGGCCCTGGTCTGGGCCGGGGCCGACGGGGATGTCTCGCGCCACGTGGCACACGCCGCGGCAGTCGCATACGTCATCTTCGCGCTGCCGGTGCTGCCAACGCTGATGCCGCTTTCGGTCCTGCTACTCGAACCTCACAGGGCCCGCCTGCGGGTCGCCCCATTCGTCGTGCTCGGGCTGGTGGTATCGGCCTATCTCGGCTTCAGCATGTTGACGCACCCGGTGACGGTGACGGTCCATCCGCATGCTCTGTCGTACGGGACGGGAGTGAGCAATGGCGCTTTCTGGACGGTCCTGTACGTCATCGCCGTCGTCGGGCCATCAATCCTGTCGGGCTACAAGACCATTATTGCCTTCGGGGTCTTCAATCTTGTCGGTCTCGTCGCCGTCGCCGTCGTGTACGTCGAGGCATTCGCATCGTTCTGGTGCATCCTTGCCGGGATCGCCTCAGTTCTCGTTCTGCTGCACATGATCCGCCGCCGCAAACTGCCGGATGCAGATCGCATACAAGGAATCAGGAGGTTGGCCCCGCGCCAACTGGCATCCGCGCAAGAGGGAGCATGAGGACCCAGATCTTCTTGGGAGACCCTGCACTTTGGTAATGGGGCCCCGGAGCGGAAGCAACGCCCAGGAATCGCACACACCGCAGGTGTAATGTCATAACCGTTGAGAGTGTCAGCCAGTTCGGTAGGTGTTCAGCTGTCCGCTGCTGAACCGGGAGCACCAGCTCCGCGTCCGGACACGCCGGTGAATGCCCATCCTAGGGATCACCATGAACACCTTGCTCGCGCGTCGGCCGAGTACCGCGATCGCGCAGCAATGCCCAGCGCTCATTGCGTGCCCAGCACCACTCCCGAAAGCCACGAAATGACCAGCCCTCGCACCGCCACCCGCAACCGGGTCATCGTCGGCGTGGACGGATCAGACTCCAGCAAACAAGCCCTGCGCTGGGGCGCCTTCCTGGCGCGCGCGACCGCCTGCACGGTGGAAGCGGTCTGGGCATGGGAACCCTTTTCCGCCCTCGGTTATCTCGGCGCCGGGTGGGCAGCCATGCCTGCGGACTGGGACCCTTCGGCAGACGCCGAAAAGATGTTGACCGCGACCATCGACGAAGTGTTCGGCTCCCATCGTCCCGAGGGCCTTGTCCTCACGGTGCGCGAGGGCAACCCCGCCAGCATCCTGCTGGAAGCAAGCCGGCAGGCGAGCTCGCTGGTGGTTGGGAGTCGTGGCCACGGAGGCTTTGTAGGTCTGTTGCTCGGTTCTGTCAGCGCAGCCTGCTCGGAACACGCCACCTGTCCGGTGCTCGTCCTGCACGGCGCCGCGTTACCACCCGATTGAGCCATCCGCTCGCGCCTTTCCCACTCGCCCTTAACCGGTTCGGAGCACTACCGTGAACATCCTCGTGATCGTCCTCATCGCCGTAGCAGCGCTTCTCGTCCTGGGCTTCGCTTTGGCCGCCCGGATCGTCAAGCAATACGAAGTGGGTGTGCTCTTCCGACTGGGCCGTGTCATTGGCGAGCGGGCAGCGGGGCTGCGCATCATCATCCCCTTTGTCGACGTCCTGCACCGCGTGTCACTGCGCATCGTGACGATGCCCATCCAATCCCAGGGCATCATCACTCGCGACAACGTGAGTGTTGATGTCTCGGCCGTCGCCTATTTCCGGGTCGTCGACCCGGTGAAGTCGGTGATCGCCATTGAAAACGTGTACTCCGCCATCGATCAGATCGCCCAGACCACGCTGCGAAAGGTCGTCGGGCAGCACACGCTGGACGAGACGCTCTCCGAGACCGACAAGATAAATCTCGACATCCGCGCGATCCTCGATGTCACGACGGTCGATTGGGGAGTGGAGGTCACCCTCGTCGAGCTAAAAGACATCCAGCTCCCCGACAGCATGAAGCGTGCGATGGCACGCCAAGCCGAGGCCGAACGGGAGAAGCGAGCCAAAATCATCAACGCTGAAGGCGAGTCGCTGGCGGCGGCCGCGTTGGGAGACGCCTCCGACACCATGATGGCTCATCCGCTCGCGCTGCAGTTGCGCAATCTGCAGAGCCTGGTCGAGATCGGCGTCGACAAGAACACGACGGTGGTCTTTCCCGCCCCGCTCATGAGCACGATCGCTGAGCTCGGTTCCTTCCTCGCCCGCGAGAGCGCTGCGGCAGGCTCAAGGCCCGCTGCCGCCCCACCGTCGGCAACACCGGAAGTACCAGCAGCGAACGGCTCGGCTTCGCGGTAACCACTTCGGGTGTCAGACCGAGGTTCCCTGCGCCATACGCTCGAGCACCGCGATGCGCTCTGCGATCGGCGGGTGCGTGTCGAAGAGCCGGTGAATCCGCGACTCGTGGTGTTGCAGCGGATCGTCGATGCACATCGCCGCCGTCGCATGATTGGCTTTCGCGAGCGGAACATCGTTATTCTGCAGCATTTTCAGCGCACGGATCAACCCCACCGGATTGCGCGTCAGCTCGACGCTGCTGGCGTCGGCCAGTGACTCACGCCGACGCGACAGCGCGAGGCGAACGATGGGTCCAACGACAAAGCCGACGATGGCTAGTAGTGCTCCGGCAAGTAGGACCAGGAGCATGAACTGGCCGTTCTTGCGTCCGCGGCCGCCGCGCATGAAGAACGCGCTGCGCCACACCAGGCTGGCCAGCAGGCCGGCCATGCCAAGCAGGGTGGTGACGATCAGCAGCAGCCGGGTGTCGTAGTTCTTGATGTGGCTCATCTCGTGACCGAGAACCCCCTCCAGCTCCTCGCGGTCCATCACGGCAAGCAGGCCGCTCGTCACCGTGACCGCAGCGCGGTTAGGGCTGATACCCGTCGCGAACGCATTCGGGGACGGGTCGTTGACGACGTACACGGCCGGCATCGGCAACCCGTCGCCGAGGGCAAGCGCCTCAACGAGGTGATAAAGCTGCGGATAGCGCCGCGGATCTGCCGGCTGCGCCCCGGCGACAGACAGGACGAGTCGGGTGCCCGCTGTCAGCGTGTACGCGACCGCCGCCAGTGCGAGCAAGGCTGCCACGACAAGCCCGGTCGTGATGTCCTGCCCGAAAGGTCGGGCGACACCCGGCTGCGGGGTGCTGGTGAGTGCGGCGATCCATCCAACGATCAGGCCGATGCCCAGCCAAAGGATGACGAAGGCACCGACATAGCCGACGGAACGGCGTTTGTTGCGGGCGATCTGCTCGTACACCTGAGCCTCTTAGCCGATGGGCTGTGCGGGCGGCCCGAAATCCACTACGGGAACGGCCGAGTCCCCCGCGGCAGCCTCGAAGTAGGGCACCGGAGCGAACCCGAACGGCCCAGCGATCAACGTACGCGGAAACGTCTGCAGCGCGGTGTCGTAGTCCCGCGCCGAGGTGTTGTAGTAGCGACGGGCGTACTCAAGCTTGTCCTCGGTGGCAGTGATCTGCTCTTGCAAAGCCTTGAAGCTCTCAACGGCGCGCAGGGTCGGGTAGTTCTCCGCCACCGCGAACAGCGAGCGAAGTGAAGTACTCAACGCGTTCTCTGCTGGACCGATTTTCGCCGGATCGGCCGTGGCGCCTGCGCTGACAGCCGCCGCCCGTGCCTGCGTCACTGCCTCGAACGTCCCGCTCTCGTGCGAGGCGTAGCCCTTGACGGTGTTCACCAGATTGGGAATCAGGTCATGCCGGCGTTTCAGCTCGACGTCAATCTGCGACCACGCCTCTTTGGTTCGATTGCGGCGGCGAACCAAGCCGTTGAACGACAACACGGCGATCAGCGTCAGGATGACGATGACAGCGAGAACGATCCAGATGACGGTCACGGCGACCCCTTGTTACCGCCGGCAACATTGCCGACGTAGATTCTCACGCTAGTTGAGCTAGTACTCCAGCGACGCTTTGTGATCTTGCCGGTGTGTCGTTCCTGAGTGAGGCGCGGCCACCGCTTGATGATCTTGGGTTGTGTGGACTCAAGATGACCTTGCGGTGGCCGCAGACCACAGCGTAGATCCTGCCCGCTGGGTAGCGGGACTGGATG